>DASZVL010000031.1:0-51336 GCA_035547035.1 Mycobacteriales bacterium
AGCGCGGCTACGTCGACGCAGTCATCAAACCGTCGGCGACCCGGGCCGAGCTGATCAAGGCACTGCGGCTGCTGCGCACCAAGCGCGAGTCGCTGCCGCCCAAGAAGCACGGGAACATCCCGCTCTAGCCATGACGGACGAGGCCAAGAAGCCCATGCTCCGCGTGATCGCGGGCGGTGAGCCCAGCGACGAGGGAGCTCGCCGCGCTCGTCGCCGTGCTGTCCGCGCGACCCGCGGGTGCCGCGCCAAAACCACAGCCACTACGACGTCCGCTCTTGCCGTGGGGGTGGCAAGCGGCCTCGTCAAAGGCACGCGGACCAAGGCCTGAGCGCCCGCGCGGCTCCGCGCCTGGCTCAACAAGCTCGACGTAGGGCCCATCAAGCGGGCTCCCAGTCGGCACCGTCACATCCGGTGATCGCGAAGCGGCTACTGCCGTTAGGCCTCATGCAACGCTTGTGCGGCTCGCGCGGCGGCCTCATTGTTCTGCCAAAAAGCCTCTGCGCCCGGACGAAGTTCAGTCAGATCTCGAACGGGATCATCGAGCAAGACTCCGAGAGCGGCCGTGCCGGTTACGTTCAGCATCGCGCCCTTTACGCGATGCTCGGGCTCAACGAGGTCGAGGACCGTAAGCAAGACGTTCTCGAACGACGAGACATCGCCCTTGATCAACTCGGCGTACGCCGGGTAGTGGTTCGCCGCAAGCAGCTTGACTGCGGGGACGTCGGGCGAAGAGGTGCCGATGAGTTCGCGGACACGCCACCTCAGCAGGTAGTACACCCACGCACCAAAGCGCCAATCGAATGGACGGTCTGCCGAGCGCTCTCGGAGCGGTTGAGTGTGGCCCATGGGGTCGCCGGCATGCGCCGCAGCCACGCTCTGCATGAGGCGGGTCCAGTTTGCTTCGTTGATCGCTTGGTCGTTGAGTTCCTGTTGGCCCAGGCGCTCGCGGCGGCGAAAGATCGGCACCCTTCTAGCCTCCCAGATTACTGAGCCAGTCCAGGAATATCTGCCCCACCTGGACGAGCTTCGTCATGACGATAGCGATGCTCAGAATCGTCACGAATATGCTCTGCGTCCCAGCGGACGGAACGACCGGAACGCTGTCGAGGATGTTGTGGATCGCCGTCGAAACGGTCTCGATGACGTCGCCAACATCATTGGCGTACTCGGCGATTGACTGCAAGAACCCCGCCGACGTCTCCTCAGTCGCAGAGTTCAGCTGGTAGTAGAGCGCGCGCGTTTCTTGCTGCGTAACTTGCACGGTGTATCGGTCCTCGATCGACGAGACCTCGCCGTCGACGACTTCGACCTCGGCGAGTTCGTCAAGGTCCTCATCGTCACGCCCTGTGGGGTCGGTCAGGTTGGTCGGATCATCCGACGCGTACGGGTACGGGTCGGCGGCAGGCACTGGGTCTTCGCTGATGAGACGGCCGGTAGCGGGGTCGAGGTACCGCGCATTGAGGTAGACGAGCCCGGTCGACGGGTCACTCGGCGCGCCAATGTAGGTAAAGGCATTCGGTACGGACCCGGTGGCGTGCACTCCACCGAACGCGGTGTATCGATATGTGTCTGCAACCGAGCCGCTCGCATCGGTGAGGGCCGTGACGGACCCAAGGGCGTCGTGCAGGTATTAGTACGACGAGCCACCAACCGCTTCTTCGAGTTGCTCGTACGCACCGGGCCCGTACACATAGCTGGCGGCGAGGTTCCCGTTAGCGTCGTACTGAGCGATGGGTCGAAGCCCGTCGTAGACAGTGTGTGTCCGCCCGCAAGAGGTGGTGACGTCGACGCGACGACCCAGCGGGTCGTATCCGAAGGTGGTCTGAGACCCGTCCGGCGCGGTGACGCCCAATAGTTGATGATCGGCGTTCCAGATGTAACGGGTTACCTTGCCGGTACTAGTAGCTGTTCGGCTTACGAGGTCACTCTCGTTGTCGTAGGAATAGGTGTAGTTAGCGTCGGCCGTCAGCCTCGCCGACGCCGCGGATCCGGAGGCGGCGCGCAAAGAGCTCGTCACCGACTACGAGGACCACTTCGCCAACCCCTACATCGCCGCGGAAACGCGGCTACGTCGACGCCGTCATCAAACCGTCGGCGACCCGGGCCGAGCTGATCAAGGCACTGCGGCTGCTGCGCACCAAGCGCGAGTCGCTGCCGCCGAAGAAGCACGGGAACATCCCGCTCTAGCCATGACGGACGACGCCAAGAAGCCCATGCTCCGCGTGATCGCGGGCTGCGAGCCCAGCGACGAGGGAGCTCGCCGCGCTGGTCGCCTTGCTGTCCGCGCGACCCGCGGGTGCCGCGCCAAAACCACAGCCACTACGACGTCCGCTCTTGCCGTGGGGGTGGCAAGCGGCCTCGTCAAGGGCAGGCGGACCAAGGTCTAAACGATGCGCCCCGACCGACCCGGGACACCACGGGTTCGTGAACTGTTGGGTACAGCGGGCTGTATCTGACGGTTCACAGACCGTTGCACCTCACCCAAGAAGCCACGCGCTCAACAAGATCGGTAGGCCGCTCGACAGCAACAGCACAAGTGCGGCGATGCGACTAGGTCCGGTAAGGGCCGCGCCAAGAGCAATCCCGAGCAGCACCTCTGCTAGCCCGACGGCCCTGAGTGTTCGACGGATCGGGGCGAGTGCGCGGCCGACATCGGGCACCAACGGGGGTCGGTCAGTCAGGTCACCCGAGGGGGAGCTCCGCCGCGGAGGGGTAGGCCTCTGGCGGCGGCAGTTTCGTCGCCAGTAACGGCGACCGAGCACGCCAACTATCACCGCGAGAAGGCCGTAGCACAAGAGGTAGCCGCTCACGACGAACTTGGCCGCTCCGCTCAGTTGCGAGAGCGCCACGACGCCGCCGATCAACATGAGGACCCCGTAGACAAGGAACCAGCCGACCGCTCTCGCAATCAGCGCGAGCCGCGCTGTCTGGCCATCCGCCACATCGGCGGTCCGATTCCTCCACCGCCCGGTCACGGATCGTGCCTGTGCCGGGCCACCGAGAGCGGCGCCGCGGATCGGTCGGCTTGTCGGCCTATCGCGCTGCACTTCGTGTTGTCTCGCGAACGCAATCCAGCCCTAGCTCGGGCACACATTTCCCCCAAGTCGGTCGGGGAGGTGAGCCTGGCCAATCGCATCGCACACACCACCCCAGATCAGGCCTAGCCCACCGGCGCCGATCCCTCCGATCGTCGCGAGAATGACGCCGGCCTTCAGCCACAACTCGGCGGCCTCGAAGACTTCTCCCGCCTTTGTGAGGTCCGAGATTGTGCCAAAGAACTTCTTACCAGCCCATACTGCGAACCCGGCACCCCCGATGGTGGTCGCAATGCCGCTCAGGATCATGCCGCTGGCTGCGGGGTGCGACAAGATCCACTGGCCCGCGGCGGATGCAGTGTCACCCAGTTGAGGCGCGTGGATCGCGGTCTCGTAGTCAAGCTCGAATACGAGGAAGGCCGTGGAGATTAGCTGAGCAGCTTTGGTGATCAGCCGGAGGTATTGCTGGTTGGAGTACGAATCGAGCTGCCCCTCGATGTCCTCCGCCGCGTCCTGCTCCGCGAGCGTTGTCTGGCCCGACGGGTCTGAGAGGTCGGTCGGGTCGTCCAGTGCATAGGGGTAGAGGGCGTCACCGGGTACCGGATCCTCCGAAATGAATCGGCCGAGGCCGGGATCGAGGTAGCGCGCGTTGAGGTAGACGAGCCCAGTCGACCGATCCGTCGTTGCGTCGATGTACGTGAACGGGTTGGGCACGCTGCCGGTTCCGTGAACCGCACCGAACGCGGTGTATCGATACCGGTCGACCACTGCGCCAGAGGAGTCGGTAAGCGCGGTTACACTCCCCAGCGCATCGTGGAGGTAGTAGTACGCCGCGCCGCCGACGGCCTCCTCGAGCTGCTCATCGCCCGTTGCACCATGAACGAAACTTGCAGTCAACGCGCCCGTCCCGTCGTAGGTGGCGATCGCGTTCTGACCGTCGTAGACGGTATGCACTCGGCCGCTCGATGAGGTGACGTCGACCCGCCTCCCCAATGGGTCATACCCGAAGGCAGTCTGCGTGCCGTCCGCGGCCGTAACACCGACAAGCTGGTGCTCCGCGTTCCAGGTGTAATGACTGACCTGGTGCGAGCTGGTGTCGGTTCGGGACGTGAGGTTTCCCTCGTCGTCATACGTGTAGGTGTACGTACCGTCTGAGGTCAGCCGCCCTGCGGCGTCATAAGCCTGTGACGCGTCCTGACGGTCTCCGATGTCATCGTAGGAGAAGGACTCGCTGGCCAACCCACTTGCCGTCGGATAGGCGGCCGAAACCAGCTGTCCGTTCGCGTCGTAGCCGTAGGTCGCGGTGCCGTCACCATTCGTGAAGGAGGCTCGTTGCCCTGCGGGCGTATAGGTGTAGTGGTTGAAATCGGCCGTCGCGCCGGCTCCATCAGTCGAGTCGATCGCGGTTACGTCGTCCGCAGCGTTGTAGGAGATCGTGTCATCGACACCGTTGGGACGGGTGAGAGCGGTGCGGCGCCCAGTTGCGTCGCTCGTGATGGAGAACCGGCCACCTGACGGGTCGGTGACCTGGTCCAGAAGTGAATCAGCGTTGTAGGCGTAGCCGACTGTGCCGGCAGGACCGTCGACGCCGGTGAGTTCACCCGCGTCGTCGTAGGCGTAGGTCAGGGTGACCGTCGGCTCCGGGTCCGAGTTGCTCGTTGGCGCCGCGGTCGTCGAGACTTCCTGACCGGCGTCGTTGTAGTCGAATCCGAGCGTCTCGGTGGCGTTGACAGCCTTGGTCATATCACCGAAGCCGTCGTAGGCGTATGTCGTCGTTGATCCGTCAGGAAGTGTGACGCTAGCCAGTCGCCCATCGGTGTCGTAGCCATACGTCACCATGTCGCCGTCCCGATCTGTGCTCGTCGTCAGCAGACCGTTGCCGTTGCGGTCGAGATGCGTTGTATGGCCGAGAGGATCCGTCGTCGACAGGACGTTGCCAAGCGAGTCGTAGGTATAGCCGAACACCTGCCCGAGCGCGTTAGTGGTGCTCAGGACGTCGCCCCTGCTGTCGTAGCTGTAGGACGTCACGCCGCCGAGCGGGTCCGTCGTCGAGCTCACCTCACCGTTCGCGGCTGTCTGAATGTGCATCGTGTCGCCCGCGGCGTCCGTGGTCGAACTCGGGTGACCGAGACTGTCGTACGTGACCGAGCCGGTCCGGTTCAGCGGATCGCTGAAGGATGTTGGTCGCCCAGCGCTGTCGTATCCGTAGTGGTAGGTCGCGCCGTTAGCGAGCTTCATCGCCGTCAGGCCACCCTGGTCGTTGTAGGTGTTGGTCTGCTGCACCGCCCCGCTCGGCAGCGTCTTGGTCAGCACGTGGCCGGCGGCGTCGTACGTATACCTCGTAATGCGCCCCAGGCCGTCCTTCGCCGACGTCAGATCGCCACTGCTGTCGTAGGTGTTGGTGACGGTGGTCTTGCCCAGGCCGTTGACCGTCGTGAGCAGCCGACCTTGGGCGTCGTAGGCGTGTTTGGTTGTCCGGTCACTCCCGCCCGCGACGTCGTCTTCCTGGACGATGTCTCCGAGCGCATCGAAGGAGAGGATTGTTGTCAGCTTGCCGCTCGGGTCGCTCAAGGTCTCGCTCCGCAGGGAGGGATCGATACTGAGTGTGGCGGTGTTGCCGTCCCCGTCGGTGATGCCGGTGAGCCTGCCATCGGGTCCGTAGGTCATCGTTCGTGCTGGCGCATCGCCGTTCTGACTGAGCATGTGATGGGCGCCGTCGTATGTGTAGTGCGAGACGTTGGCGTCGGGATCGGTGTAGGTGGTCAGGTCACCGCTGCCGTTGTAGCCGTAGCTGACGCTACGGCCGTCGCTCGAGGTGATCTTCGTGATCCGGTGCGAGGAGTCGCGGGTGAATGTGAGTGCAGAACCGCTGGTGCTCGTCACACCGTTTGAGGTGACGCTGAGCTTGTTGCCGTTGGTGTCGGTCACCGAGACCAGGCCGGTGTTGACGTCGAGCACGAAGACCCGGCCGTCATGGGTCGTCAGCTGGAACTGCGTCGGGTTGTACGGTTCCCCGTTGTCTTCGTCGTACAGGTCGCCGTCGCCCTGGTAGATCATCTGCGTGTCGCCGAGCGCGACGAGAGAGCTGGTCGTCCCCGCACGAGCCGTGAACGCGGCATCGGCGAAGTCGTCCTCGCCCGATTCGCCCCGTGGAGTGAAGTCGAACAGGTCCTGATGACCATCTGGATATGTCACCGTCACGGTGTGCGGGGTGGTCGTTCGGAAGCCAGTCGTGCAGATCCCGAACGTGCAGCTCACGTCGTACTGCACCCAGCCGCCATCACCTAGCACCCGGTTCGCGGCGATCCGGACGCTGGACAGGCTCAGCGACCAGCCCGGACCGAAGTCGCCCGAACCGCGGTCGATCGAGTCGTAATGCCGGTCCACGGTCATGTTGAACCCGGTCACAGGCACGGTGAGGTCCTGGTAGTCCGCCACATACCGGCCTGGCTTGAGCTGACCGTCCACGATCACCGTCTCCGAGACGGCGTTCGACCCGTTGGTGGACGCGGTCGCGCTCACCTGAATCTGGTAGTTGCCGTTCGGCAAGGTGGTCGGGTCGAAGGTTGCAAGCGTCGCCGGCGGCGTACCGGTGCCGCTGCCGATCGTCGACGCGATACCGCCCGCGAGGTTGCGCTGCGTGACCTGCCAGCTCGTGATCGTCTGGCCGGTAGGCGGCGTGATCGTTGCCTTCACTGCGCTCGGCGCCGTGACCTTTGAACCGTCCGTCGGCGCAGTGATCACAATCGACGGTGGCGCACCCGGCGGCGACGACTGAGTCGGTGTGGGTGTCGGCGTGATGGTTGGGGTTGACGACGGAGTCGGCGTCGGAGACGCACTCGAGGAGGGCGACGGGCTCGAGGTCGAGGTCGCCGTCGGCGACGGGCTCGAGGTCGCCGTCGGTGACGGGCTTGCCGTCGCCGTCGAGGTACCGGTCGCAGTAGGAGTCGGCGTCGGAGTTGCCGTCGCCGTCGGGGACGGAGTCGAAGTCGGAGTCGGAGTGGTGGTAGTTGGCGTGGGTGTGGGCGTCGACGTCGGCGGCGTGAACGGTGGGATTGACCACGTGACCGTGCCCGCGTTCGAGAACGTGCGCATCCCTGTGATGAACGCCGTTGCCTGGATCGTGTCGGTGCCGGGGTTCGTGCCGGCGTAGCTGAAGGTCACGCCGCCGGTTGCATCCGTCGTGCCGAGGAGGTGCTTGGCCGCGGCGGTGCCGGGCGTACTGGCACCGCTGATCGCGAGGTCGACGGGTACGTCCGGCATCGCCTGGCCGTCGGCGTCGAGCGCCGACACCGTGTACTTGAGGGTGTCGCCGACGTTCGCCGTGCGCGCCTTCTCCGGCGACAGCAACAAGGTTGCCGACGGCGGCAACGGTGTCGCGACACCGACCGGTGACCCACCCAAACGCACCCACGGGTGCGACTCGTTTCCGAAGCACGCCAGGTCGAAGCCGCCGGTGTTAAGGATCTGGCTGGTGTCGGCGTAGGTGGTGGTCTGGCCGTCTTGCGTCACGTGGATCTGCGGGATCAATCCGTCCTTCGAGCAGGTGATCGTCGGGTAGTCACTTGTGTCGAAGTTGTCCCCGTTGGTGCCGGTCAGGATCATAATTCCGTTTGCCGGCACGACCAGCTTCGACTTCGGCCAGATGTCCAGATGCGTGCGGCCGATATCGACGCTGACATCGTCGAGCGTGATCGGACTGTCGCTTGTGTTGTCGAAGCGAATCGCGCCGTCGTCGTAGGTGTAGTTCGTCGCGCTCTCGCCGACGAAGTTCACGCCCGGCGACCCCTGCCACGGAAACGGGAAGACGGAGCCGCCGGGACGTAGCCCGTCCGCGTAGCCGAGGTAGATCGACAGCGGGCTGGTGTCAGCTGTGAAGCTCACCGAGGACAGCACAAGGCTCGAACCGGGACTGGTGGCGCAGCACGTGAAGTAGTCCAGCTCAAAGGGGTACGTGCCTGCTGACGGGAAGTGGATCGTGAAGGTGTCGCTGCGCAGGCTGTTCGCGGCGTCGTTGCCGGCGACCAGCGGGTAGCCGTTGAAGGGACTGGCACCACTCGCCGGGATGTGCTCGAAGATGCCGTTGACGCGCGTCGCCCCGTTGCCGACGCCGAGCAGGAACCCGGAGCGGTACGTCAGCTGAAACGTGACGTCTCCGGCTTGCGCGACCGTGAACGAGGAGTTCAGGACCGCGTCAAACGCGGGCATGTCGGAGGAGAAGGCGTGTGCACCGTTGCCCTGCGCCGGGATCGTGCCCGCGCCATTGCCGACCGCGTCGAGTGTGACGTCGGTGAACGGCTGCGTGGCTGGACCGACGCCGGTGATGTTGTGGGGCACCGCACCGGACGGCGGGTTGAACGCGATGTCGGGGAACTGCTGGGAGAACACCGGCGTGCTCGACTTGGTCGCGGTGAAGGTGCTGACGTTGCTGACCCGGTAGAAGTTGCCGCTGACTGTGCCGATCGACACGGGTTCGATCGGCTTGGTCCAACCGATCATCGAGGTCGCGCTCATGATCGGGTTGTCGCCGTCACCGAAGTTCGCCTGCGCGGTGTCGGTCCCCGGGCTGGATCCGTCGTAGCCGACGACCGCCACGCCCGATCCGTTCGTCGTTCCGCTGAGGGTGGTGGCGTTGGGGCCGGTCACGGTGACTGTGATGTCCTGCCCGGAGATCGGGGTGCCGTCCTTCGCGAGCAGCGTCGCCGTCAGGGCCTGGTGGGTGCCGACGACGTCCGGCCCCGCCGCGCTTGGGCTGAGGGTGAGAGTCGCGCCGGCGAAGCCGGACCGCACGGTGGTCGTGACCATTCCGCTCATCGGCCCGTACTTGTTGCCGTTGTTGTCGGTCCAGGTGACTTCGGCCGTGTCGGTCAGCGGTCCGTTCTCAGAGCTGGTGGGGATCGTGTACGACGCGCTTGCCGTCGCACTCGAAGCCGGGTTGACAGCGGCCGGTACGCCGCTGACATCAAGCGGGCCCGCTGGCAGCGAGTCGGCGAGGCCGATCGATGCGGCACGGCTGTCACCGTTGTTCGTGACCTTGAGCGAGTAGTGGACGGTGCTGCCTGCGTCTGCGGTTGCAGGCCCGGTCTTCGCCACCGTCACCACGGGCAGGTGCTCGAGGGTGCTGACCTGCTGCTCACCTGATGCCGCGACTCCGGGCGGAGTTGGCGGGAGCGCACCCTTGTCGCCGTGCCCACTGTGCAGGTCGCCGTTGACGTCGCCGCCACCGTAGTGGTGACCCGGGTCACCACCCGGGCTGCCGGGACTACCCGCGCTCGCGCCCTCGGCGTCCGCGCTCACCACGATCTGATGACCGACCAGCGCCTCCAGACCGTTGAGGTAGTCCGACTCGGTCTGACTGTCCGGACGCACCCCAGGCACCGGCACCTCGTACGTCGTCTTCGCGGTCGCGCTCGCCCCTGTCGCGAGGCTGCCCAGTGCCGGTGCCACGGACTTGTCGACCGTCACCGACCCCGACGGCAGATCAAACGCAACCGACACGTTGGTCACGGTCGCTGCGGTGCCGCCTTGGAGCGGGTTCGATGGCGACTGGGTGTCCGTGGCGGGCTGCGCCGCGTTGCTGTTACGCGGAGTTACCTCCAGGTGGACGACCACCCGGATCGCCTTGGCCTTCTTCGCGTTCGCGAGCGCCGCGACGACCGACGGCGGGACCAGCGTCCCGCCGCTGACCGCCCAGCTCGCGGTCGCCTTCGGCGAGATGTCGGTCCCGAGGACGTTGTCCGTGCCGGGGTCAGTGGGGTACGTCACCCCGGAGGCCGCGTTCGGCGTCACGGTCAGGGTCAAAGCCGCGGGCGATCCGGCCCCTGGGTCCTGTGGGGAGTATCCCGGCCGCGAGGTCGCGTAGCCAGCGACCGGAATCCACTTGTTGGCCGGGTTGCGGTACTGCACCTGCTCGTACCAGCTCGCCACCGTCGCGTCCGTCGACCCCGACGACCGGGCCGTCATCGTGCCGCCCAGCTCCAGATCGACGCCGGTGTTCGTCACCTTCGCCGTGTAGGTGATGACGTCGCCCGGGATCGCATCCGTCCGGTTCGCCGTCAGCTGCAGCCCCAGCACAGGCTTCGCCGTGATCGACCCCACCGCGCTGGACAGCTGCACATTCGCATTGCCATTGCTCGTGGTCGACGTCGCCGACGCGACCTGAGCCGGCGCCACCAACATCAAACCGGCGCTGGTCGCCACCACGGTCGGGAAGACCGCCAGGCTCCAGCGACGCGCGGACAGCACTGACCTACGACGTGACATGGGTCCCCCGACGCAAAAGGTGATCCGAACCTGGCGTGAATGTTCCGACGATGCAAACGTCAAAAGCCGGGGCTGTTCAGCCGAACCTGGTGCCGGCCAAACCTGGCAAAAGGCGCAAATCGACTGAGCCGTTCGGATCAAGGAACGCTTTGCTGCGCCAAAGCGCGGCTACCCGGCTCTCACGGCGATCCGGATCGAATCCAGCCACATCGCCATCTCGTAGGCCGCGTCGACGGCAGCCTCATAGCGCGGAAACGCCATCCCGCAATAACGGACCAGCGGGCACTCCGCCAGCCGTCCAACACCGGAACATCCCGCCGTAAGCCACGCCCGTCGAAACCCCACGGCCGATGCCATGTGGCCGCATCGGCGAGCCGGGCGACGAGGAGCTTGCCGCGCTTGTTGCTGTGCTGTCGTCGCGACCCGCGGGTGCGGCGTCAGAGTCTCAGCCACTTCAGCGTCCGCTGCTTCCATGGATGGCGAGCTGCCGCGCTCCTATGTCACACCGGTGTCGCGAAATGCAGCGCCTATGTGACATAGGAGTCGCAAATCACAACACCTGTGTGACATGCGATCACAGGAACGCGCCGCTGAGACGACTACTCGGCGCCGGCCGCGATCCGGGTCGGGACCAGCCGCACGGCCGTCTCGTAGGCCGCGTCGACGGCGGCCTCGAAACGCGTAGACGCATCCGGCGACGACGGTCCCAGCAGGTACTCCTTCAGCTGCACCCGCGCGCCCGCCAGCGGGTCGTCACCGCGCACCAGGTCGAGCACCGCACCGATCCGCTCACCTGCCGGATCAAGCAAGTACGCCTGCCCGGCACTCGGGAACTTCTCCCTGAACTCGTCCTCGGACAACCCGGTGAGGTTCGGCACGACGTACGGCTTCTCACTGCTGATGAAATCGCTCAGCACGCTCGAGATGTCCGCGATCAGGACGTCAGCGTCGTTGAAGCAGTCGAACAGGCTCGGGGACGGCCCGGTGATGGTGACGTGATGCCCACCGGCGCGCGCCACCACTGCGCGGATGGCGGCGTCAGCCCGCGCCGCGTCGGCACTCACTGTGCCGACCAGCGGATGCGGCTTGTAGACCAGTCGGACGTCGGGCATCCCCACAAGTCGCTCGACGAGCGCCGGGCCGGTCCGCACGGTTGAGGTGTGGGTGGGATCGCCGGTCCAGCCCTCCCACGTCGGGGCATAGAGAACGGTCAGCAGGCGGTCACCGATGCGGCCCGGCGCGGCAGGCAGGATGCCGCCGAGCTGCGGCCGCCCCACCTCGATGATGTCGTCGTCGTGGATGCCGACGCCGGCCTTGCTGTAGCGGTCGCGACCGCCCCGCCCCGCCACCCAGATCTCGGTGTAGACCTTGCTGAACGGGTTCGACGACGCCGCCTTGTCACTGTCGCCGTGGCCGATGAAGACGTGGCGGACCCCGGGCTCACGCAACATGTGAATCGTCTTGCCGACGTTCGCGGTGTACATCGCGACCCGCACGTCGGACAGCGTGAAGGTCATGAAGTCGACCGGGTCGGGGATGCACACCGCGGGTGACGTCGTCACGCCGAGCTGCGCGAAACAGTCGCGCTCCCGTACGACGATCAGCGCTGGTCGCTTCAGCGCATCAACCGTCGACAGCCACATGTTGACCTGGTAGGCCGTGTCCTCGGTACCCGAGTGGTAGAGCATCACCTCGGGGTGAAGCGCGGTGACCCGTTTGAGGACCGCGGCATGGAGCCGGTCGCGCACCACGGCGCCGCGAGATCGGAACAACCAGGCAATGGCCCACCCGACGAACAGCAGCTCGGCTGCGACCACCGCACCGGCGATCGCGAACGTGACGACCGGCTCGTGGCTCGCCACTCCGATGCCGGCGCCGACGAGAGCCAGACACGACAGCCCGTGAAACCGCTCCGACAGCCGGCGTCTCGCCACATCTGGAACAGAAGGCGCCAGCCGGAGCCCGGTCATGTCGATGTTGCGGGTCTCCACCGGCGGCAGGTAGCGGCGGCGCACCATGACCATCAGCAGGTGGTAGCCGTAGCGCAGGCCAGCAACGCACAGCAGCAGAACCGCCGACACACGCACGTCGGCCCGGCCCGTCCAGGCGGCAGTGAGCACCAGTGCAATGACGCCGAGCTCGCGGATCACCGTCCGCGTCGCGATTCCGAACTGGCCGCGCGCGAGCGCGGCGCGGACGTCCTCGTTGCCGACGATCAGAAGGTCGAGCGCCTGACTGACAACCAGCGCAACGAGCGCCGCGATCGCCCACGAGAAGACGCCGGCCAGAACGACCGTCACGTAGCAGGCGATGGCAACACTGGCGATGGTGCGGGGTCCGCGCGAGGGCATTCGCGGGTCGTGGTGGTCACGACTCTCCTCGCCGGCTTCTCCGGCGATCGCGGCCGGTTCGGTCACGACTCGACGGTGCCGACGGGACGACGGACGTCGATGACCTGTCCGGTGATCTCCGAGACGAGGACATCGACGGAGCTCCTGGCCACCTCGCCGGCGTCGAGCAGGTCGCCTGGCGGCTCGACCCCGAAGGCCTTGGTGCGCATCGGCGTGGCGGTGCGCTCCGGGTTGATGCAGTTGACCCGGACTCCGAGGTTCAGCCACTCGTCGGCAAGCGCCTGGGTGAGGTTGACGACGGCAGCCTTCGTCGATGAGTACAGGCTGTAGCCGGCACGTCCCCTCGTGTAGCTGCTCGACGTGAACAGCAACAGCTGGCCCTTCGTCTCCTCGAGATAGCCCGCGCCCAGACGCGCGATCTGCACCGGTGCGACGTAGTTGACGCCGATCATCTCCTCGACCGTCGCGTCATCGACGTCGGCAAGGTCGCCGGTCGTGAGGATGCCGGCCGTAACGACGATGTAGTCGATGCGACCGCCCTCAGTGTGTGCCTGCTCCAGCGCCGTTCGGACGTCGTCTGCGCGCTCGACGTGCGTCCCGGTGGACGAACGGCTGAACGGGAAGACCGACGCGCCGTACGACTCGAGCAGCGCCACGATGTCGGCACCGATGCCGTAGCTGCCGCCGAAGACGACGGCAACGCGTCCACGCAACGCCTCGGTGTAGGCCTCGGCGCTCGGCAGCGGATCCACCGACGCCGACCCGAGCTGGAACAGCTTGTCGGCGATGAAGAGGTCGACCGGCGCGGTGACCTTCATGTTCTGCTCGGCGCCCTCAACCATGTGGATCGGTACGTCGGGCAGATATTTCAGTACGACGCTGCAGTCGTCAGTTGCCTTGAAGTCAGGGTCCTGCCAGGCGATCTCGTAGGCCCGGCGGATCGTCGACAGCCGGAAGCCTTGAGGTGTCTGCCCGCGGCGCAACCGTGACCGGTCGGGGATCTCGGTGATGACCTCTTCGTCGTCGACCACGACGATCGTGTCCGCCGAGGGAATGCCGACATCGACCGCCTCGTACCTCCGCAGCGCGTTCACGCACTCCCGGATGATCCGTTGGCTCACGAGCGGTCGCACCGCGTCGTGAAAGAGGACGTTGCACTCCTCCTCGCCGAGGTGGGCGAGGGCGTTCCGGGTCGAGTCGTTGCGGGTCACGCCACCCTCGATCACCGCCGTCACCTTGCGGAACCCGCGCGCCGCGACAAGTGAGTTGACGTCCTCGACGTAACCCGGCGTCATGAGGACCACGACCTCGTGGACCTCGGTGGCGGCCTCGAAGACCGCGAGCGTGTGCTCGATCACCGTCTTGCCGGCGATTTTGAGGAGCTGCTTCGGGATCTGCAGCCCGACTCTGGTGCCGACCCCACCGGCGAGCACGACTCCGACGGTCCGGAGCCCGGGCGACCTTCCTGCCATGACGGCCCGAAGCCTACCTTCGGGGGCTCTTCAGGTTCGGTCGATACGTTCTGACACGTGGGCGAGTCCGTGGTCGTCGTGATGCCGACGTACAACGAGCGGGACAACATCGAGCAGATGGCCCGCTCGATCCTCGAGCGTCCATGCCGACCTCGGCTGCTGGTCGTCGACGACGCCTCGCCCGACGGGACCGGCACGATCGTGAGCAAGCTGGCGGCGGAGCTCCCCGGCCGGATCAGCCTGCTCGAGCGCAAGGGCAAGGACGGACTCGGCCGTGCCTACGCCGCCGGCTTCGCGATGGCGCTGGCGGACTTCGATCCCGACGTCGTCGTGCAGATGGACGCAGACGGATCCCACGACCCGGCGGACATCGACCGGCTCGTCGATGCGCTGGAGCACGCCGACCTCGCCATCGGGTCGCGCTACATGTCCGGGGGGGACATCGTCGGATGGAGCAAGCACCGCGAAGTGCTGTCGCGAGCGGGCAACCTCTACGCCCGCGCGGTGCTGGCCAGCTCACTACGTGACCTCACCGGAGGATTCAAGGCCTGGCGAGCGGAGCTGCTGCGCAAGCTCCACGCCGAGACCACGGAGAGCCACGGGTACGGCTTCCAGATCGAGATGACCACGCGGGCGCGCGCGGCGGGCGCGACGATCGTGGAGATCCCCATCATCTTCCGGGAGCGCGTCGCGGGGTCGTCGAAGATGTCGACCCGCATCGCGATCGAGGCGCTGCGCGGCGTTCCTGCGATGCGCCGAATCCTGCGCTGAGGCGAGCCGATCAGACGATCGGCGGCCGCCCGAGCCGGGTCAGCCGCCACGCCGTGCGCCAGCGGATCGGCCGCCGAGGTCCGCACTCGGTGCGCAGGCCCTCACGGAAGCCGCGCAGCGCAGGCTTCATGCCGCCGCCGCGGACGCACCGAAGCAATGTCGCGCTGAACCACACCGCGAGGTAGCCCGCGACCAGCGGCAGGGGGAGGTTGCGCCGCGCCACCCAGACGCGGTTGCGGGCGTCCATGAAGCGGTGCTGCGGGCCGCGAAACGGCGCCGCCGGCGGGTTGTGCACGACAACGCCGGCGTCGTACCGGATTCGCAGCCCGGCGTCGACGAACCGCCAGGCCAGATCGATCCCTTCGTGGCCGTAGAAGAAGCTGCCCGGCCAGCCACCCGCGGCGTCGAAGGCGGAGCGACGCACCAGCGACGCGCCTTCCCAGAACCACGCGACGTCGCCGCTGCGCTCCGGGTCCCCGGCCCGCAGCCGCGGGACGTGGCGGCGAGCCGTCGCGGAGCCGCCCGGGTCGAGCGCGCGGGGCTGCACGACCGCGAGCCGATCGTCGGCGACGAACTGCGCGACCACACATGACAGGAAGTCCGAGCCGACCAGCTCGATGTCGTCGTCGAGAAAGAGCAGGATGTCGCCCGGCACCGCGCGCGCACCGATGTTGCGACCTTCCGGAACGCCGGCGTTCTCGGCAAGCGCGACTGTCATCACCTCGGCGGGCAGGTCGACCGGCTCCCATCCGTTGCCGACCACCACGACGCCGACCTCGACGTCACGTTGGTCCAGCACGGTCGCGATCGCCCGCGAGAGCTCGCCCGGCCGGTTGCCCTGACTGAGGATGACGCAACCGACCGACAGGCTCACCGCACGCGGTCCGAGGCGAGGGTCGAGAGCAGATGGCCGATGACGACCAGGCCCGCGATCACGATCAGTACGACGGTCAGCACCCGCGTGTCACCCAGACAGCCGCGCCCGGCGTCGACGGCCGCCGCGACTGCGGCGAGCACCGTCATCTCGAGCGCCAGCAGTGCGCGGTTGAACGGCAGGGTGGCAGCCAGGCGACGCAATCTCCGCAACAACCCGGCGCGGGGCCGGGCGACCTCGACGGTGTCGGCGATCGGAGGCAAGCCGGACTGGACCCGGGCGACGTGGACCAGGTCGGTCTCAGCCTTGGTGAGGAGGACAAGGAAGCCCGTGGCGAGCCCAAGAGCGGTCCAACCACCCGTGTGGCTGAGGCCGCCGGCCGCATGCACTCCTACACCGACCGCGAGCAGGCCGTCGGTCACGTAGTGACCGATCCGGTCGAGGTAGACACCACTTGCTCCCCGCTGGTTGCGCCAGCGTGCGAGCTCGCCGTCGACGCAGTCCAGCGTCCCCTGCACCTGGATCACCGCCACCGCGACGAGCGGACCCCACAGATGCGGCACGGCGATAGCGAGCGCGGCGAGCGGACCGGTGACGAGCATCGTCCAGGTGACGGCGTTGGGTGTGATGCGGGTCGGCACGAGCGCCCGGGTGATGTAGATCGAGATCCGGCGCTGATACAGCCGGCCCGCCCAGTGCTCCCCGCTGACCCGGCCGACCACCGAGTCCGGCTGCGCGACGGCGCGCAGCTCAGCAATGGTTGGTCTTTCGGCCATCACACCGTGTCGTCGTCGGCGTAGTACATGTCAATGATCTCTTCGATCGGACCCTCGACCGGCGGCTGCTCACGCCGCAGGTAGATACCGCGCGTGCACCACCGCCGCAGGTCGTTCTCGTTGTGCGAGACGAGCAGCATGGTGCGGCCGCCGCTGAGCATCTCGTCGATCACCACGCCGCACTTCTTGCGGAACGCTTTGTCGCCGACGGCGAGCACCTCGTCGACGAGAAGGATCGGCTCCTCCATACGCGTCACGATCGAGAACGCGAGCCGAGCTCTCATCCCGCTGGAGAAGTGCATGACCGGCGTATCGACGAACCGGTTGACGCCGGCCCAGCTCATGATCTCGTCGAACCGCTCGTCGGTCTGCTCGCGCGTGAATCCGTGGAGCGAAGAGATGAGGTAGACGTTCTCGCGGGCAGTGAGATCACCCACGAACCCCGCCGACAGCTCGATCATCGCGCCCACGCCGCCGTTGACCTGGATGGTGCCCTCGTCAGGCAGCATCACGCCCGCGACGAGACGCAGCAGCGTGCTCTTCCCGCAGCCGTTCCGGCCGACGATGCCGACCGACTCCCCCTTCTTGACCTTGAAGGAGACGTGACGAAAGGGCCAGTACTCACCGACTCCGGTCGTCGCGTTGCGGCCCTCGATCAGCAGGTTCTTGACCCCGATCCGTCGCCGCCGGTTGATCGCGAACTTGATGCCGACGTCCTTGACGACGATCGCGTCCTTCTGTTTCGGGGGCATGGCCGGCGCTCAGAGCTCTTTCAGGACAGCGCGCTCAACCCGCGCGAACACGGAGAACCCGAGCGCGAGGACCACGACCGCGCCGACCGCGGAGAACAAGACGGGCTGCCATCCGGTCCAGTACGCCGGGAGCCAGACCGCTCGGTTGATGGCGAGGATGCCGACCATCGGGTTGTAGGCCTCGAGGCGCTGCATCGACGGTGACAGGTTGCTCAACGGGTACAACACCGGCGACAGGAAGAACAGCATCCGGATGACCATGCTGATGCCCTGCTCGATGTCACGCAGGACTGTGTTGAGCGACGACACGAGCAGCGCGAGGCCGACGCAGAGCATCAGCTGAAGGACGAATGCCAACGGCCAGACGAAGACGTACGCGGTGGGGCGCACGCCGTAGATCCACGCGACGACGATGAGCACCGGCAAGCTCAGCACGAACTCGACAGTCTTCACGGTGACTTCGGCGAGCGGATAGATCTCTCGAGGAAGCGCGATCGACGTGATCAGCCGGGAGTTCTGTCGCAGCGTGCTGGTCGAGGACGTGACCACCGACGCGAACCACTGCCACGGCAAGATGCACGAGCTGATGAACAGCGGGTACATCGGGTAGCTGCGATGGAAGATCTTCAGGAGCAGGAAGTACGTCACGACCAGCATCGCCGGCTCGAGCATCGACCAGGCATAGCCCAGCACCGAGTTCGCGTACTTGTGCCGCAGCCCGCGGTCGACCAGCATCCGCAGGACATCGCGGCGATCCCAGATGTCGTAGAGCCGGTCGACGATGGGCTGCCCGACCGCGGAGCGGATCCGGGTCCCCTCGTGCAGCCGCCGAAACCGAAGCCCCGCAAGGCCTAGAGGAGCGTCTGCCACTGGATCAAGGTACTTGGGTGAGCAGCTCCGGCCCGATATCGGCGAGCGACGCGCAGCCGGCAAGCGCCATCGACAGATCGAGCTCGGCGAGCAGGCAACGTACGACGTGGCGCACTCCCGCTTCGCCGCCGATCCCGAGACCGTAGACATACGGGCGTCCGATCAACGCGGCCTTCGCGCCAAGTGCCAGCGCCTTGATCACGTCCGATCCGGTCCGAACGCCGGAGTCGAAGAGCACGTCGATCCTGCCGTCGACGGCCTCGACCACGCCCGGTAGCGCGTCGAGTGCGCCGATCGAGCCGTCGACCTGACGACCGCCATGGTTGGAGACGAGCACCCCGTCCATGCCGGCGTCGATCGCCCGCCGAGCGTCGTCCGGATGCAGAACTCCCTTGAGCGCAATCGGACCGTCCCAGTGCTCGCGCACCCAGGCCAGGTCGTCCCACGTGTTCGAGGGGTCACCGAACATCGACTGCCAGTGCATGACCACCGCCGTCGGATCCTCGTCAGGGGGCTTCGCGAGACCGGCGAGGAACGCGGGGTCCGACTCGTAGTTCGCGAGGCCGGCGCGAGACAGGAACGGCAAGTAGCCGTGCACGAGGTCGCGTGGGCGCCACGCGAGGATGAACGTGTCGAGGGTGAGCAACAATGCCGAGTAGCCCGCGGCCTTGGCCCGCGCCAGCAGAGACGCCCCGACATCTCGGTTCTTCGGCCAGTACAGCTGGAACCAGTGCGGCGAGCCGGCGCACGCCGAGGCGACGTCCTCCAGCGTGTACGACGACACGGTCGACAGCGCCATCGGCACACCGAGCTCGGACACCGCCCGGGCCACCGCCATCTCGCCGTCCGGGTGGACGATCCCCTGCACCCCGACCGGTCCGAGCGCGACCGGCGCCGGCATCGGCGTACCGAGGACCGTCGTGGACTGGTCACGCACCGACACGTCGCGCAGGAACCGCGGCACGATTCGCCAACGCTCGAAGGCCTCCCGGTTGGCGCGAGCCGTCGACTCGGTGCCGGCGCTTCCCGCGACGTAGCCGAAGGCTTCCGGCGAGAACCGCTCCTGCGCTGCCGCCTCGAGCGCGGCTACGGAGATCGGCAGCTCGGGACGCGCGCCGAGCGCGCCATTGAGGTAGATCTCGGATTGGAAGCTGGAGAACGGCTCGCCCACGGCTCGGAGCCTCCCACGTAATTCGTTACGACCCCGCACTGAATAGAGTCTTGCCATGCGCAAGGTGCTGATCGCCAACCGCGGCGAGATCGCGGTGCGAGTTGTGCGCGCCTGCCGGGACGCGGGTCTCGGCAGCGTGGCGATCTACGCCGACCCGGATCTCGACGCCCTCCACGCCAAGCTCGCCGACGAGGCGTACGCCCTCAGCGGCTCCACGCCCGGCGAGACCTACCTCGACATCGCGAAGATCCTCGAGATCGCGAAGCGCGCCGGCGCCGACGCGGTGCACCCGGGATACGGCTTCCTCGCCGAGAACGCGTCGTTCGCGACCGCGGTTGCCGAAGCCGGGCTCACCTGGATCGGCCCGCCCCCGGCGGCGATCGACGCGCTCGGCGACAAGGTCAAGGCGCGTCACATCGCGGCTGATGTCGGCGCGCCGCTCGCGCCCGGCACCCCGAATCCCGTCGGCGGTGTCGACGAGGTCCTCGCGTTCGCCGACGAGCACGGTGTCCCGGTCGCCATCAAGGCGGCGTACGGCGGCGGCGGCCGCGGCCTGAAGGTCGCGCGGAACCGGGACGAGATCCCCGAGCTGTTCGACAGCGCCGTGCGGGAGGCAGTCGCCGCGTTCGGTCGCGGGGAGTGCTTCGTGGAGCGCTACCTCGACAAGCCGCGCCACGTCGAGACGCAGATCCTCGCCGACACCCACGGCACCGTGATGGTCGTCGGCACTCGTGACTGCTCACTGCAACGCCGGCATCAGAAGGTCGTAGAAGAGGCCCCCGCGCCGTTCCTCACCGAGGCTCAGCTCGAGCGGTTGTACGAGGCGAGCAAGTCGATCGCGCGAGCCGCCGGGTACGTCGGTGCCGGTACCTGCGAGTTCCTCGTGGCGCAGGACGGCACGGTGTCCTTCCTGGAGGTGAACACGCGACTGCAGGTCGAGCACCCCGTCACCGAGGAGACCAGCGGCGTCGACCTCGTTCGCGCTCAGTTCGCGATCGCCGATGGCCAGCAGCTCGCCCGCCACGATCCGGTCCCGCGCGGTCACGCGATGGAGTTCCGGATCAATGCGGAGGACGCCGGGCGCAACTTCCTGCCTGCGCCCGGCAAGATCACGGCCTGGCAGGTCCCGTCCGGTCCGGGTGTCCGGGTGGACGCGGGCTATGTCGGCGGTGATGCCGTCCCTGGCGCCTACGACTCGCTGCTCGCGAAGCTCATCGTCACCGGCGCCACCCGCAAAGAGGCGATCGAGCGGTCGCGGCGCGCGCTCGCGGAGTTCGAGGTCGGCGGGATGCCGACGATCATCCCGTTCCACCGGGCGGTCCTCGAGGATGCGGACTTCACCGACGAGCCGTTCCGCGTGCACACGCGCTGGATCGAGACCGAGTGGACAGGTTCGGTTCCGGCGTACGACGGCGGCGCGGACTCGACAGGTCCGGCAGAGCGCGAGCGCATCACCGTCGAGGTCGGCGGCCGGCGCCTCGAGGTGTCGCTGCCGGCCGGCCTCGCCGCGGCGGCGGCGCCGGCCGCTGCTGCCGGTCGCAAGCCTCCGTCTGCCCACAAGGCGACGTCGTCAGCCGGCGCTGCCGGCGGCGACTCCCTCGCCGCACCAATGCAGGGAACGATCGTGAAGGTCGCGGTCGCCGACGGCGACTCGGTCGAGAGCGGAGACCTCGTCGTCGTGCTGGAAGCGATGAAGATGGAGCAGCCGATCAACGCGCACCAGGCCGGCACGATCACCGGCCTCACTGCGAACGTCGGCGACGTCGTCAGCTCGGGCACCGTCATCTGCACCATCACCACCGAAGGCTGATGCCAACGGCTCATCGAGCCTTAAGGAACATTCGTCACCATTGCCCGCGCCGGGGTTTGGGTGTCGGGATGAAGAGGGTTGTCCGAGTCACGCGAGTCAAGCGAGTCACCGGCGAGTAGCGCCGGACGCGCACTCTTTTATCTCCTCGCCGCGGTATGCGTGCTGCACGCGCTGCTGCCACTTGTCCTGCGCGGCGCCCACAGCGCGCTCGGTTGGGACGAGACGGTCTACGTCAGCCAGATCGACCCGCACGCGGTGGCCGAGCGCTTCACCGCTCCGCGAGCCCGCGGCCTCACACTGCTGACTGCGCCGGCGTCGCTGCTGACGTCGTCTCTCGTCGTGCTGCGGATCTGGATGGCGTTCCTGTCCGGCGTCGGGATGCTCTTGGCCTTCCTGCCTTGGCTTCGGGTTCGGCGCAGTGTCGTGGTGCCACTCGCGGCCTTGATGTTCTCCGGGCTGTGGGTCGCGACGTACTACAGCTTCGAGGCAATGCCCAACCAGTACGTCGCGTACGGCGCGCTCGCCGCATCCGGCTGGCTGGTCGTCTGGATGCGCGACCCGGAACGCCGTCGCTGGCTCTGGTACGCCACAGCAGCTGTCGCCTTCACCGCACTGATGCGCCCCACTGACAGCTTGTTCCTCCTAGCTCCGTTGATCGCGGCGGTCCTTTTCAGGCGCGGTCTGTCGCGGCGGCGCCGCTCCCTCGCGTCGGGTCTGCTGGTCGCGGGGTTGGCCGCCGGCTTCGCGGAATGGGTCGTCGAGGCGTACGTGAGGTTCGGCGGACCGATCCAGCGGTTCCACGAGGCGAGCGCGGAGAACATCGGCGGCCTGCACTGGTCACTCGGCGCCCAGATGCGCGTCCTGGCCGGACCCATCCTGTGCCGGGGCACCTGCCAGGCGACGACACCACTGGCGTATCGACTCTGGTGGTTCGCCATCCCGCTGTTCGTCGTCGTGGGCATCTGGGCGGCACGGCGACACCGGGGCGCGACGGCGTACCTCATCGTGAGCGCGGTGGGGCTGAGCATCGCGGCGCAGTACGTCCTGGCGATCGGCTACGCCGCACCACGCTTCCTCGAGCCGACCTACGCCTTGTTGGCGCTTCCTGCCGCGGAGGCAGTCGTGTGGTTGTGGCAACAGGCCGGGGACAAGGGGCGCCCGCTCGTCGTCGTGGCTGCCCTGGTGCTCGGTGTCGGACAGGCTGTGTCCCAGCTTCACTTGCTGCGGCTCAACGACGACCGCCTGCAGATCAGCGCGGACCGCGCCGAGCTGATGGCGAGCTACCTCAAGGACACCGGAGTTCGCGGTCCGGACTGCTACGTCGGCGGGACGGAAGCCGGAGAGATCGCGTTCCTCGCGCACTGCCACGTGCTGGCGGCAGGAATCGCGCCGGACGAGCAGCTGGACGGCGACGAGACCGCGGTGGTGATCGCACCCGACGCGAGGCCGCCGAGAGCAGCCGTGGTCAAGTGGCCCGATCACACCCTCACCGGTCAGACCGCCGTCAACGGCTGGACGGTGTGGCGCCTGAATCCCGGGACGTCAGTCCTGAACGGACAGGTGTAGCTGTCGGGCTGCTTCGGTGACGCTGCCGCTGATCGACGGGTAGATGGTGAAGGTGTGTGAGAGCTGGTCGACGGTCAGCCCATGCTGGACCGCGAGCGAGACCGGCAGGATCAGCTCGCTGGCCCGCGGCGCCACCACGACGCCGCCCAGGACCGCGCCCGTCCCGGGGCGGCAGTAGAGCTTCACGAAGCCGTCCTCGATGCCTTGCATCTTCGCGCGCGCGTTCGTCGCAAGCGGGAGCTTCACCTCGCGCACGCCGCCCCTCTCGGCGGCAGCCTCCGCGGCCGGCAACCCGACGGTCGCGATCTCCGGGTCGGTGAAGACGTTGGCGGCAACTGTCGCAAGCCGAAGCGGCAGCACGGCGTCGCCGAGCGCGTGCCACATCGCCGTGCGGCCCTGCATCGCAGCGACCGACGCGAGAAGCAACAGACCGGTGCAGTCACCGGCCGCGTAGATGCCCTGCACGTTGGTCCGCGAGACGCGGTCGACCTTCACGTAACCGGCCTCGTCGGTCGCGACGCCGACGCGGTCCAGCCCGAGCTCGGCGGTGTTCGGCACCGACCCGACGGTGACGAGGCAGTGCGACCCGCTCACCGTGCGGCCGTCGCGAAGCTCGACCTCGACGCCGTCGCCGACACGGCGCACCGTCGCCGCGCGCGCCTGCTTCATGATGTGCATGCCGCGACGGGTGAACACCTCCTCGATCAGCAATGCCGCATCGGCGTCCTCACTCGGCATGACGCGATCACGACTCGACACCAATGTCACTCGGCTGCCCAACGCGAGATAGGCGCTCGCGAACTCGGCGCCGGTCACCCCGGAGCCCACGACGACAAGGTGGTCCGGCAGCGACGGCAGGTCGTAGACCTGCTGCCAGTTGAGGATCCGCTCGCCATCGGGCTCCGCCCCCGGGAGCACCCGCGGCGACGCGCCCGTCGCGATGAGCACGACGTCGGCCGCGAGCATCTCGATGCCGTCGGGCTTCTCGACCTCGATGCGACCGAACCCCGCGAAGCGGGCGGCGCCCTGGACGATCTGGACGCCCTCGCCGGCCACTCGTCGCACGATGTCCGCGGACTGCGCCGCGGCGAGCGCCTTGACCCGCTCGTAGACGGTGGTCGCATCGACGGCGAGGTGGTCGGTCGCCGTACCGCCCGCGCGCGGGCGCACGCCGAGCGCCTCGCTGCCCTCCAGCGCCGCGATCGACTCGCTGGTCGCGATCAGCGTCTTCGAGGGGACGCAGTCGGCCAGGACACACGCACCCCCCAGCCCGTCGCGCTCGACGATGACGACCTCCGCCCCGAGCTGGGCGGCCACCAGCGCGGCCTCGTAACCGCCGGGCCCCCCACCAAGAATCGCGATGCGCGTCACCCGTCCATTGTTCCTGTCGCCGTCTACCGTCACTGTCGTGGCGGTGTACGCGGCGTACGGGTCGAACCTCGACCCCGCCCAGATGCACGAGCGCTGCCCGCACTCGCCGTGCCGCGGTTCCGGTTGGCTGGAGGGCTGGCGGCTGACGTTCGGCGGCGAGGACCTCGGCTGGGAGGGTGCCCTCGCGACCGTCGTCGAGGACCCGGCCTCTTGCGTCTTCGTGATGCTCTACGACATCGAGACCTACGACGAGACGACGCTCGACGAGATCGAGTTCGCGACGACAGGGCTGTATCGCAAGATCCGGCTCCGCGTCGCCACCCTCGACGGGGTCCAGCTCGCCTGGCTGTACGTCCTGGCCGGCTACGAGGGTGGGCGGCCGTCAGCGCGCTACCTCGGCGTCATGGCAGACGCCGCCGAGCGTGCCGGAGCGCCCGCCGACTACGTCGCCGACCTGCGCGGCAGGCCGTGCCGCACCGTCGGCGAAGATCATTGAGTGGAAACTGATCGCACCGGGCACACGCCGCTGCAGCGACTCCTCGGGATCTTCTACCTCGACGACCTCGACAACCCACCCGCTGACGGCTCCGCCACGGTCCAGGGCGACGTGCGCGCGGACTTCAAGGGGCCGGCGGGCTCGATGGAGGGCGGGCTCGTCGCGACCCTCATCGACACCGCGGGAGCGACAGCGGCCGCCAGGGCGCTCGACGGGATGGTCGCCACGCAGTCGATGACTGTCGCGTTCACCTCGCCGGTACGGGTGGGGCCGGCCGTGGCGAGAGGCGTGCCGGTTCGTGTCGGCAAGCGAGACGCCGTCGTCGAGGTCCACCTGACCGATGCCGGCAACGGGGACCGCCTGTGCGCGACGGCGCTGCTGACGGTGGTGCGGATCGGTGACCGACCCACCCTCGGCGCGGACGGCCTGGCGAGTCCCTGAGCGACTCAGGTCCGATACCGTAGTCGGCGATGGCCTCTCGCCTCGCCGCGGGCATTGCCGCGGTCTTCCTGCTCGCCCTGTCAGCCCCGCCGAGCGCTGCACTGGGGGCGCCGTCGCACGTGCGCGCAGAGCACGCGACGCCGATCGGCGGTCCCTTGCTCGGATCGAGCGGGGTGGTCGTGCAACCCTCTGCCGGTGCGCCGCCGTTGCCTGCGCCGTCGCAGCTTCCCGCCGCCTCCTGGCTGGTCGCCAACCTCACCACCGGCGAGGTGCTGGCGGCCAAGGCGCCGCACGCGAAGTTCCTTCCCGCGAGCACGCTGAAGATGCTCACTGCGGTCACGCTGATCCCTCGGCTGGACCCCCACGCGATGTTCCCGATCTCCTACCGAGCCGCTGTGGTCGACGGGACGAGAGCGGGTCTGTCCGAAGGCAAGCGCTACCAGATCTCGACGCTGTTCCAGTGCATGCTCGAGATGAGCGCGAACGACGCCGCCGAGGCGCTCGCGCAGGCGTATGGCAGCGTGAAGAACACGCTTCGCGCGATGAACATCGAAGCGTGGTACCTGCAGGCGAACGACACTCACGCCGACACTCCCAGTGGGCTGGACGGCCCGGGCGAGACGACCTCCGCCTACGACCTCGCGCTGATCGCGCAGGCGGCCTTCAAGATCCCCGCGTTCCGTCACTACATCACCCAGGCGAGCAGCGTGATCCCGGCGGCGCACCACAGGCACTTCCAGATCCAGAGCCACAACGACCTGCTGACCACCTACCGCGGCGACATCGGCGGCAAGAACGGCTACACGGTTGCCGCACAGGCGACGTACGTCGGCGCCGCCCGTCGGCACGGCCAGACGATCCTGGTCTCGCTCATGCACGGCTACCCCGACTGGGCGCCGATGGCGCGCGCGCTGCTCAACTGGGGCTTCCAGGCAAACGGCAAGGTCACACCGGTCGGCCAGCTGGTCCAGCCGCTCCCGCCGAAGCAGCCGGTGACACCGAAGGCATCGACGGTTGCGCAGACAAGCGTTGCCGATGCGGGTACGCCGCACAAGCGCCGGATCGGCCCGCTGGTCGAGACCCTCGCGGTCATGGTCACCGCGTTCGTCGCCGGCATGACGGCAGTCCGCCGGATGTGGCCGCGACGCGGCTCGTCACGGTTGAAGCTGCCCCGCATCTGAGCCTGTGGTGGTCGGGTGGTGGACGTTGTATCGTCCTCGCCAACCTGATCCACCCGGAGCGGGAACGAGCAACCTGGGGTAGTTGTGGCGCAAGGCACGGTCAAGTGGTTCAACGGCGAGAAGGGTTACGGCTTCATCGCCGTGGATGGCGGCAGTGACGTCTTCGTTCACTACAGCGCCATCGAGATGGATGGCTACAAGACCCTCGAAGAGGGCCAGCGCGTGGAGTTCGAGGTGACGCAGGGCCAGAAGGGCCCGCAGGCCGACAAGGTTCGCGCCGCTAGCGCGTAGTCAACGACCGGGGCCAGAGCCGGTCCTGCTTCACGACGTTCACCTGCACCGCAAGGAGCACCACCTGCGCCTGCAGGTAGATCCACGACAGCAACACGATGACGGTGCCGAACGTGCCGTACGTCGATGAGGCGTGTCGAAGCTTGTGCGTGATCAGCGCCGAGGAGACTGCCTGCAACAACGCAAGTACGACGGCAGCGAACGCGGCGCCCGCGATCACATCCCGAACCGTCAGCCGGCGAACCGTCAGCCACCGGAAGACGACCGCGAACAGCAGCGTGTTGAGCAGCGCGGTCAACAGCACCCCGAGGACGGTCACGCCCCAACCGACCGGGATCCCCAGCGCGTGACCACTCGTGACCGTTCCGGCGACGGCCGTCGTCACGATCAGCCCGAGGCCGCCGACCAGAACCGTGCGCAGTGCTCGCAGGTTCGTCTGCAGCCAGTTCGGCCGGTCGTCCCGCTGAACGCAGTAGACCGTGTTCCAAGCCGTCTCGGCGGCTCTCGCCACACCGAGGCCGCTGTACAGCGCGAGCACGATTCCCAGCACCACGGCGATGACGCTGCCGTGGTAGGGCAACGGCGTCTTCTCGCCGAGCAACGGGAGCGTTCTGAGCGCTGACCGGTTGATGCTCGTCTGCCAAGACGGGTGCCCGGCCAACACGAAGGCCGACCCGGACGCGAGCGCAAGCAACAGCGGGAAGATCGAGAAGAACGCGTAGTAGGTGATGACGACCGCCAGGTTGCCGGAGGAGTCGTCGAGGAACTTCAGGACCACCGCGACGGGGAACGCGGACCAGCGATGTTGCTGCTGATAGGCGTCGATCCGGTCTCGCAGCGCTCCGAGGTCCGGTTTGCCTACCATCCTTCGTCGGTGCGCGCGTACCGCTCTTCCGGTGGGCCGGGCAGGCCGCCCGACGAGAAGGCGAAGTCGCGTTGCGGGCGCCAGTGCAGGTCCGGACCCTGCTCGAAGAGCGAGAAGCCCCAGACCTGGAACTGCGCGTCGTACCCCGACAGCTCGTGCAACGCGCGGTAGAGCGACTCGTCCGGAAGATCGTGGGCCACCGTGACATGCGGGTGGTAGGAGTAGTCGAGCGCGCGCGTCAACGGACCCGACCGCACCTGAGCCTCGACTTGCTCACACTCTGCGATCCCCTGCACGAGCGGCACGAAAACCACCGAGGAGATGGGGAGAAACGTCGCCGAGCCGCGCAGCCTGATGTCGAACGGGCGGAACCGCGCAGCAACCCGGCGCAGATGCTCCTCGATCTCGGGGAGCGCCCCGCTGCCCACAACCGTCGGCGGCAGCAACGTCACGTGCGGCACGATGCGCAACGCGTTCGGGTCACCCAGCCGCTCCCGCCACCCCTGCAGCTCGGTGCCGTACGGCTCGGGTATCCCGACCGCGACGCCGATCTTGCGGGTCTCGCCGACGTCGGTCATCGCGCCGGCAGGAATCCCACTGCGTCGTACGCAGCGGCCAACGTGGCCGCCGCGACTTCGCGGGCGCGGGCAGCGCCGGTCGCGAGAACCTCATCGAGGGCGGCTTCGTCGGCAAGCCACTTCTGCGTCTGCTCGCGGATCGGCGTGAGGTAGTCGACGACTACCGCGGCGACCTCGCCCTTGAGGGCGCCGTACCCTTTGCCCGCGTACGTCGTGACGAGGTCGGCCACCGGAACGCCCGACAGCGTCGACTGGATCGTGAGCAGGTTGCTCACTCCGGGCTGGTTCTGCGGGTCGTAGCGGACCTCGGATCCGGTGTCGGTCACCGCGCGTTTGATCTTCTTCGTCAGTGACGCCGGCTCGTCGAGGATGTCGATCACACCGGCCTGCGACTCACTCGACTTGCTCATCTTCGCGGTCGGGTCGGCGAGATCGACGATCTTCGCGGTCTCCTTGACGATCATCACGTCAGGAACCACGAACGTGTCACCGAACCGGCTGTTGAAGCGCTGCGCGAGGTCGCGGGTCAGCTCCAGGTGCTGGCGCTGGTCCTCGCCGACGGGCACCGCTGCCGCCTGGTAGAGCAACACGTCTGCCGCCATCAGGATCGGATATGTGAAGACGCCCACCCCGACCTTGTCGCTGCCGTAGCGGGCCGTCCGGTCCTTGAACTGCGTCATCCGGCTCGCCTCACCGAACCCGGTGAGGCACTCCAGCACCCATGCGAGCTCAGCGTGCTGTGGCACGTGGCTCTGCACGAACAACGCGCATCGATCCGGGTCGAGGCCGGCCGCCAGCAGCTGAGCCGCGGCTACCCGGGTACGACGCCGCAGCGTCGCGGGGTCGTGCGGGTTCGTGATCGCGTGCAGGTCGACCACGCAGTAGAACGCCTCGTGGCTGTCCTGCAGCGGCACCCAGTTGCGAACGGCACCCAGGTAGTTGCCCAGGTGGAAGGAGTCCGAGGTCGGCTGGATGCCGGACAGCACACGCGGTCGCGAGCTCATGACTCCATTTTCTCGTGAACGGTCACGCGGATTTTCGCCACACGGCGTCCGTCGAGCTTTGTCGCCTTCAAGCGGACGCCGTCGAGCTCCACTGCATCGCCGACCTTGGGCAGCCTGCCGAGCGTCGCAACCAGGGCTCCCGCGACAGTCTCGTACGGTCCGTCGGTCAACGTCACGCCGACCGCGTCGGCGAAATCGTCGAGGTTCATCAGCCCGTCGACCTCGATGTCACCGCCGCGGAGCTGACGCGCCTCGTCGTCGTCGGCGTCGTACTCGTCCTTGATGTCGCCGACCAGCTCCTCGATCAGATCCTCGAGGGTGACGATGCCGGCGGTGCCGCCGTACTCGTCGACGACCACGGCGAGATGGTCGCCGGATCGACGCATCTCCGACATCGCGGCAAGGACCCGCTTGGTCGACGGCACCATCGGCACCTCCCGGACCAAGTCGCCGACCTTGACGCCGCGCCGCTGCCCGGTCGGCGGGCGGAACAGATCGCGGACGTGGATGAACCCCACAACGTCGTCCTGCGACCCGCGAACCACGGGGAAGCGGCTGTGCGGCGAGTCGTGCGCAGTCCGGGCCGCCTTCGTCAACGACCAGCCGGCATCGAAGAACTCGACCTCGGTGCGCGGAATCATGATCTCGCGGAGCTGCCGGTCACCGGCCTCGAAGACCTCGTCGATCAGGCGGCGCTCTTCGCGTGACAACGCCTCGTGTCCGACGACGAGATCGCGCAGCTCGCCTTCGGTGATCTCCTCGCGGTTGACCGACGGGTCACCACCGAGCAGGCGCACCACGACGTCCGTGGACCTCGACAGCAGCCAGATGACAGGGCGCATCGCGGCCGCGAACCGGTCGAGGGTCGGCGCGACGGCGCTTGCCGTGCCGACAGCGCGCTGCAGGGCGATCCGCTTGGGCGCGAGCTCGCCGACGACCAGCGTCACGTAGGCGATCACCAAGGTCACCGCGAGGAATCCGATGACGTCGGCAAGCCCGTTGGCCATTCCGGCGTCGCGCAGCCGGCCGGACAGCGAGTGCGACAACGTGATAGCGCCGAACGCGCTCGACAGCAGCGCGGTCGTCGTGACACCGATCTGCACCGCCGACAGGAAGCGGTTGGGGTCGGAGACGAGCGAGGCAAGTCGCTCACCGCGGCGGCCCTGGCCAGCCAAGCTGTTGACCTGACCCTCGCGAAGAGTCACGAGCGCCATCTCGCTGGCGACAAAGGCCGCCTCGATCAGGATCAGGACGAGCACCACGATTACGCTGAGCCACCAGCTCACGGCGACCCCGTCGGTGTCACGACTTCACATCCAAGTGCATCGCGACCAAGTCGGGCGACCGTTCAGAGGTTGGCGACGTCAGCCTGCTTGGCGCGAACCGCCTCGGCAGCCTCGGCGAGCCCGGCCTTCTCGGTGTCGGAGAGGTCGCGCTCGACGACGCGACGTACGCCGGCCGCACCGAGCTCGGCCTCGACACCCAGGTACACCCCCGAGATGCCGTACTCACCGTCGACCCACGTGCAGACCGGCATCACAGCCCCGCTGTCCTCGGCAACGGCCTTGGCCATGCGCGCCGCGGCGGCCGACGGCGCGTAGAACGCAGACCCCGTCTTGAGCAAGGCCACCACCTCGGCGCCGCCGTTGCGGGTCTTGTCGACCAGCTCGTCGATCTTCGCCTGGTCGAGCACGTCCGACAGCGGCTTGCCGTCCACGGTGCACGCGCTCGGCACAGGCACCATCGTGTCGCCGTGCGAGCCGAGGGTCAGCGTCGTCACCGACGCGACGTCGACACCGGCCGCCTCTGCGACGAAGTTCGTGAACCGGGCCGTGTCGAGCATCCCGGCCTGGCCGATCACCCGCGCCTTCGGGAAGCCGGTCACGTTCGCAGCAAGAGCGGTCATCTCGTCGAGCGGGTTGGAGACGACGATGATGACGGCCTCGGGCGAATGTCTCGCCACCTGCTCGGCGACCTGGCGGACGATCTTGGCGTTGGTCTCGATCAGGTCCATCCGGCTCATGCCGGGCTTGCGCGGCAGGCCCGCGGTGATGACGACGATGTCGGAGCCGGCTGTCTTGTCGTAACCCGAGCCATCCGCGCCGGTCGTCACGCCGACGACCTTGGTCTCGAAGCCTTCGATCGGCCGCGACTGGTTCAGGTCGAGCGCGAGGCCTTCCGGCCGGCCTTCGATGATGTCCGTCAGGTAGACGGTGTCGAAGACGTTGTACTCGGCGAGCCGCTGCGCGGTCGTCGACCCGTAGAAACCGGCCCCTACGACGGTGACTGTCTTGCCCATGCTCAGGACTTCATCCCTTCGAGGCGTTCGATGATGGCGTCGGCGTACTGCGACGTGCCGACGGCAGTCGGGTCGTCGCGGTGCGGCTTGAGGTCGTAGGTGACGCTCTTGCCCTCGGCGATGACCTCGGAGACGGCACGCTCGAGGTTGTCGGCAGCGGTGGTCTCGCCGATGTGGCGCAGCATCATCTGGCCGGACAGGATCATCGCGGTCGGGTTGACCTTGTTCTGGCCCTTGTACTTCGGCGCCGAGCCATGCGTGGCCTCGAAGACTGCGGCGTTGGCGCCGATGTTCGCACCCGGCGCGACGCCGAGACCGCCGACCATGCCGGCCGTGAGGTCGGACAGGATGTCGCCGTACAGGTTCGGCAGGACCAGCACGTCCCATTCCTCAGGGCGCTGGATCAGACCCATGCAGGTCGCGTCGACGAGGTTCTCCCACGGCTCGATGTCCGGGTAGTCCTTGGCGACCTCACGGAAGACCGACAGGAACAGCCCGTCGGTGTACTTCATGATGTTGGACTTCGTCACGCAGTGGACCCGCTTGCGGCCGTTGCTGCGCGCGTAGTCGAAGGCGTAGCGGATGATCCGCTCCGAGCCGAACTCGCTCATCGGCTTGATCGACAGGCCGGAGCCGGCGCGGATCTTCTTGTCCTGCAACGGGTTGAGGAAGTCGATGACCTTCTCTGCCTCGGAAGTGCCGGCTTCGTACTCGATGCCGGCGTAGAGGTCCTCGGTGTTCTCACGGACGATCACCACGTCGACGTGGTCGAAGCGGGTGCGCATCCCCTCGTAGCTCTTGCAAGGGCGGACACAGGCGTAGAGGTCGAGCTCGTAACGCAGCGCGACGTTGACCGACCGGAAGCCAGTGCCGATCGGCGTCGTGATGGGGCCCTTGATGGCAAGCCCGGTCCGGCGGACGGACTCGAGCGTGGCGTCCGGGAGCGGCGTACCAGCCGTTTCCATAATGTCGACGCCGGCCTCCTGGGTGTCCCAGGTGAACGACGAGCCGACCGTGGCGGCCGCGGCCTCCAGCACCCGCCGGGTGGCCTCAGTGAGCTCGGGACCGGTCCCGTCACCGGGAATCAGGGTCACCTCGTGGGTGGTCATCTACCGCTCCTGCGATCGTCGGCCGGGTTGTCCGGCCCGGCAACGAGGTTAGTGCAGTCGCCTAGCGCGCTGACGGTCAGCCCTTGCCGGTCGGGAACGGCGTGACGGCGGCGAGGACACCGAGCGCGACGGCGAGCCCGGCCATGACGACGACATCGAGGCGCCGGAACCGTACGACGAGCGAGCCGGCGTCACGCTCGCGCAGCACGAGCCGCATGACGGCACCCGCCGCGAGCGCGGCGCAGACGATCCACATCCCGATCTGGGGGTGATGGAACGTCGCCACGACCAGACCGGCCACCACGACGGCCACGACGACGATCAGCGGATCGAGCCTGCGCCGAGGCGGTTCGGGTGCGCTCATCGCTTCTCCGCGGCGGCGACGCAGTTCGCGAAGAGCATCGCGATAGTCGTCGGCCCGACTCCCCCGATGCGCGGCGTGATCGCGCCGGCGACCTCCTCGCACGACTCGTCGACGTCAGGCAACAGCTTGCGGCCCTCGTATCGCACCCCACCGCCGATCACGGTCGCGCCGCGCGAGATGTGCTCGGGCTGCAAAATGCCCGGTACGCCGGCAGCCGCGATCACGATCTCGGCCTGCCGGGTGTAGTCAGCCCAGTCCGGAACTCCGGTGTGCACGACCGTCACAGCCGCGTTGGCTGTCGGCCGCTTCTGACTGAGCAGCAGCGCGAGCGGGCGGCCGAGCGTCGTACCGCGACCGAGGATGCAGACGTGGTGGCCCGACACGGGAATCTCGTAGTGGGCGAGCAGCGCCTCGATGCCGGCGGGCGTGCAAGGCACCGGGCCCGGCATGCCGAGCGCGAGCCGGCCCATGTTGACCGGGTGCAGCCCGTCGACGTCCTTGTCGGGGTCCATCTCGAGCAACGCCGCGTCGAAGTCGATCTGCGGGGGCGTGGGGTGCTGCATCAGCATCGCGGTGACCTCGGGCGCATCGTTGAAGTCCCGGATCGCCGCGATCACGTCCGCCTGCGTCGCGTCCTGCGGCAGGTGGATGTGCGGCGAGACCATGCCGAGCTCGGCCGCCTTCTCCTGCTTCATGCGGATGTAGCCGGCGCTCGCTCCCTCGTCGCCGACGAGGATCGTGCCGAGGCCGGGCGTCTTGCCCGCATCCAGCAACGCCTTGATCCGCGGAGCAAGGTCGGCGAAGACCGCCTCCGCCACGGGCGCGCCGGGCAGCATCCGAGCCGTCATCTCGTCGAGTCTCCTCAACTTGTCAGGCTCTGGGCGCGCCAGGGCGCGCTGAGAGCCTGACAGGTCCGCTAGTGGTAGAAGTGCCGGGTTCCGGAGAAGTAGAGCGTCACGCCGGCGGCCTTCGCGGCCGCGACGACCTCCTCGTCGCGCACCGAGCCGCCGGGTTCGACGACCGCCTTCACGCCTGCCTCGACGAGGATCTCGAGCCCGTCCGGGAACGGGAAGAACGCGTCGCTCGCGGCCACCGAGCCCTTGGCTCGGTCACCTGCCCGCGACACGGCGAGCCGCGCGGAGTCGACGCGGTTGACCTGACCCATCCCGACGCCGACAGACGCGCCGCCACTGGCCAGCAGGATCGCGTTGGACTTGACGGATCGGCAGGCCCGCCAGGCGAACGCGAGGTCGGCGAGGGTCTGTGCGTCGGCCGGCTCACCGGCCTGCAGCGTCCAGGTCGACGGGTCGTCACCCTCGGCGTCGACGTGGTCCACGGTCTGCATCAGCAGGCCGCCGCTCACGGCGCGGGTCTCGACCGCAGCCGGCGCTGCGTCGTCCGGGCAGCTGAGCACCCGCAGCTTCGCCTTGCCGCGGAACACCTCGAGCGCGTCCTCGTCGTACCCCGGCGCGCAGATGACCTCGGTCAGGACACCCGACAGCTGGTCGGCAAGCTCCTTCGTCACGCGACGGTTGGCAGCGATGACGCCCCCGTACGCCGAGACCGGGTCGCAGGCGTGGGCCAGTCGGTGCGCCTCCGCGATGTCCTTGCCGACGGCGATGCCGCACGGATTCGCATGCTTGATGATCGCGACACAGGGGCCGGCGAAGTCGTAGGCCGCGCGACGAGCTGCGTCAGTGTCGACGTAGTTGTTGTACGAGAGCTCCGGACCGTGCAGCTGCTCGGCGTTGGCGAGGCCGGCTCCGGAGCCGTTGACGTAGAGCGCGGCGCGCTGGTGCGGGTTCTCGCCGTAACGGAGAACCGCCGAGCGCTCCCAGGTCGCACCGACCCACGCCGGGAAGCTGGTGCCGTCGCCGCTCGGCGCAAGCACGCTGCCCATCCACGACGCGACAGCGACGTCGTACGCCGCAGTGTGCTCAAAGGCCTTGCCGGCGAGTCGCTGGCGCTGGGCGAGAGTGAAGCCGCCGTCGTTGAGGGCGTCGATGGCGTCGCCGTACGCCGCCGGGTCGACGACGACCGCGACCGACGGGTGGTTCTTCGCGGCAGCCCGCACCATCGACGGGCCGCCGATGTCGATCTGCTCGACGCACTCGTCCGGCGTCGCTCCGGACGCGACGGTCGCGGCGAACGGGTAGAGGTTGACGACGACGAGCTCGAACGGCGAGACGCCGAGGTCGTCGAGCTGCTTGGCGTGGTCCTCCTTGCGAAGGTCGGCGAGGATGCCGGCATGCACCTTCGGGTGCAACGTCTTCACCCGTCCCTCGAGGCACTCAGGGAAGCCGGTGAGCTCCTCGACCGGGGTGACCGGGACGCCTACGTCGCGCAGCTTCGCTGCGGTCGAGCCGGTCGACACCACCTCGACGCCGGCGGCAGCCAGCGCCTTGCCGAGCTCATCGAGGCCGGTCTTGTCATAGACGCTGACCAGCGCCCGCTTGATCGGCCGCTTGCCGTCACTCACCGTCGTACCCTTCCGTTGTTGGATTCCGCCGCGAGGCGACGCACCGCGCCGACGAGCATCTGGCGCTCGGCGACCTTGATCCGCTCATGCAGTGTCGACTCGTCGTCGCCGTCCTCGACGGCCACGGTCACCTGCTCGATGACCGGCCCCGTGTCAACGCCGCTGTCGACGTAGTGCACCGTCGCGCCGGTCTCTCGCACGCCGGCCTCGAGCGCGTCGCGCACGGCGTGGGCGCCGGGGAACGCCGGCAGCAGTGACGGGTGCGTGTTGATGGTGTGCGGAAACGCGGCGATGAACTCTGCGCCGAGGATCTTCATGAAGCCGGCCGAGACGACCAGGTCGGGCTCGTGATCGGCCGTCGCCTTGGTCAGCTCCGCATCCCACTCCTCGCGAGTCGCGTAGTCGGCGACGCGCCGCACGAACGTGGGGATGCCCAGCCGCTTCGCCCGCGCGGTCGCCTCGATGTCGTCACGGTCGGCACCGACCGCGACGACGGCCGCGCCGTACGACGGATCCGAGCAAGCGTCCAGAAGTGCGTCGAGGTTGGTGCCCGAGCCGGACACCAGCACGACGAGCCGCGCTACCAAAGAAGGGTCTCCCCGAAAGTCGGAGGGAAGACCACCAGGATACCGGCCGCCGTCTCGCGGCTCTGCAATGCTGACCGCAGAGCGAGGAGGCCGACCGATGACGCAGCCGCAGGACCCGACACAACCTCCGCCGTACGGCCTTCCGCAGCCCCCGCCCTACGGTGCGCCGCCCCCACCACCTCAGTACGGTGCCCCGCAGCCTCCTCCCTACGGTGCGCCGCAGCCTCCGCCCTACGGTGCGCCGCCCCCACCACCTCAGTACGGTGCCCCGCCGCCTCCTCCCTACGGTGCGCCGCAGCCCCCGCCGTACAGCGGCGCCGGATACGGCGGATACGGCCCACCACCCGGGCAACGCGTCAACGACCCGGCGCCGATGGGCATGCGGCTGCTTGCCCGTCTGATCGATGGGGTACTCGTGTTCATCGTCGTCATCATCGCGATCACCGCGAGCGGCATCCACATCTTCAACACGTCGTCGGTGAACGGCACGGACTCCGCGAGCTTCTCGCTGTACGGCGCGAGCTACTTCAAAGCGTTGCTGATCGGACTGGTCATCACCGGCGGATACGAGGTCGGAATGATCGCGACGAAGGGCGCCACGCTCGGAAAGATGGCTTGCGGGGTCCGGGTCGCCAACATCGAGGACGGGCGGACACCGAGCTTCGGCCAAGCAGTGATCCGCTGGATCATCCCCGGCGTCGCCGGCGTGATCTTCGGCCTCTTGCAGCTGATCGTCTACCTGTCGCCGTTCTTCGACTCCACCCACCGCAACCGAGGCTGGTATGACTACGCGGCGAAGACGATCGCGGTGCGAACGCGGTAGCCGTTTGCGGCGTGCGACGCCCTGCTCCTAGCGGCGTGCGACGCCCTGCTCCTAGCGGCGTGTTACGCCCTGCTCCTAGCGGCGGGCGACGCCCTGCTCCTAGCGGCGTGTTACGCCGGGGAGCGAGCGCCAGAGCCGCCACCAGCCTTCGATCGCGACGAACAGCAGCGCGACGCCCGTGACCTCGCCGCCAACCGTGAGCCCCACCTGCCACGGTGACGGACCGACCGCGGCGAGCCGACCCGGGCCGAACGGGCCGCCGGCGAGTGCAGCGAGCAGGGCGGCACCGCCGCCGATCACGAAGCCCATCGCGAGCACCGCGCGACACTGCGCGCCTAGGTCGTCGGCGGAGTGCTGACGGATCCGCCATCCGGCGACCAGGCCGGCGCCGAGCGCGGACACGACCGCCAAAGCGAGCACCGGCCATGGCGCTGCACCTTGCGGCAACGCGGCGAGGATCGGAAGGGCGGGGGTGGCGCCGGTATGGACGGCGGCGAGGCTGACCGACGTACCGGTGCCCACGGCGAAGCCGGGCCCGGCGAGGTAAGCACCGGTGAACAACATGGCGTTCGGGATGAAGAAGAGGCTGATCGCGGCGATCGCGAATCGCCCGGAGCCGTTGCTGTAGCCGTCGATGCTGTTGCCGACGAGGTTGGCGTGGTGGAACAGCGCCGCGATCGTCAGGACGGTCGACGTACCGACGAGCACGGCAGCCGCCACGCCGGCGGCGCGTACCGCATCCCGCGCCGTGTGCGGGAGCCGCTCCCACGTCGCAGCCCACTGGCCCGCTCCCCGAAGACCGCCGACCGTCGTCGCGGCGGCGCTGAGGATCGCCGCGGTGACGAACGCGGCGCCCGGGGACGGGCGGATCGTCGAGGTGCGGGCAAGCGCCGCGAGACCTGCCGCGATCCCGGCGTACGGGATCGTGACGGCAAGCACCATCGCGGCGACCGCGCCCGGCTCCTGGCTTGCTGCGCCTCGCGCGAGCACTGCGGAAGACCTGACGAGCAGCGCACCGAGCAGCAACGTGAGACCGAGCGGCGCGAGCGCGATGTGTCCGCCGGGAACGCCGAGCGGCACGCGATGGCCGTCGAGCCACAGCGCGATGGCGAACCGCATCGCCGATCCGGCGCTGGTCGTCGTGCGCGAGTCGGCCGACCAGACGATCAGCGTGACCACGAGCAGTACGGCGACGCCGACGGATGCCGCCCAGACCGCTGCTGTGATGCTGCGCAGCCACAGCGGTGACGGCCGATCCGCCGTTGCCGGCTTGCGCGGCGCCGTGGCGCGCGGGCGGTCGAGGACCTGGGTCACCGCCCGATCGTGACAGCCGTCACCCCAAGTGCCTGGTGTTACACGCCGAGCGCGCTAGCGCGAAGGTGCCCTACGCCCCTCTATAGCCACAGCGGTCTTCCCTGCAGTCGACGTCCACAGCCTGCACTCAGTCGGTGTGCCGCGAGCCGCGATCGCATATCGCTTGCCACGTGAACCTTCAGCAGGTCCTCGACGCCCAAGATCAGGTGATCACGAGGCTGCAGGCCTTGGAACACCTCTCAGACGGCTCCCTGCAACACCGGCTGCAGCGCCACTGGCGCATCCTGCTTCCCGGCGTATATCTGGCCGCAACCGGCACTCCGACGCAACGACAGCTGCTGCGCGCAGGGCTTCTCTACGCCGGGCCCGGAGCGCAACTGTCAGACCAGACCGCACTGGCGGCGTACGGCGTGCGCTACCTGCCCGCGGACTCGACCATCCGCTTGTTGATTCCGCACGCGGTGCGCCGCGTCAGCCGTGACGGCGTCGTGGTCCGCCGCACTACCCGACTGCCCACGCCGCAGGTCCGCGACGGACTGCCCTACAGCCCACTGGCCAGGGCGCTTGCTGACTTCGCGGCGCGCGTGGGCGACGAGCGTCTCGCCCTCGCGGCGATCGCCGATGCAATCCAACGACGGCTCGTCAGCGTCGATGACGTAGTTGCCGAGCTGTCACACGTCACGGGTCGAGGCTGCGGACTTGCCGGCCGTCTGGGCCAACGACTCTCCACCGGGGCGCACTCGGCTCCCGAGGCGGACTTCCTTGCCTTGGTGGCAAGATCCCGCATCTTGCCGACGCCGCTGGTCAACTCGCTGGTCGAGCTTCCTGACGGCAGATGTGTCAGTCCTGATGCCCTGTTTGCTGACGCGGCCCTCGTCCACGAGACGAATGGCCGATCGGCGCATGCGGCGACCGACCTGTTCGACAGCATGCAGGAGCGCCATGGCGCGATGACCGCCGCCGGACTGACGGTGCTGCACAGTTCGCCGTACCAGCTCCGCAAGGAAGGCGACCGGATCGTCGCGCAGGTTGAAACCTGCTATCTGCGCGATCGCGGCAAGGGCTTGCCGCCCGGCATCAAGATCCTGCGCACTAGTGCGTAGGTGCCCTACGCCCCCCTAAGAGGGGGTGTAGGTGCCATCCGCGCTAGATGAGGTCTGCCAAGATTCGCGCGGCTTCGCTCGGCGTCTTGCCGACTCGTACGCCGGCGGCCTCCAACGCCTCGGCCTTCGCCGCCGCCGTCCCCGACGAGCCCGAGACGATCGCGCCGGCGTGGCCCATCGTCTTGCCCTCCGGGGCCGTGAAGCCCGCGACGTACCCGACGACCGGCTTGGTCACGTTGGCCTTGATGAAGTCCGCTGCGCGCTCCTCGGCGTCACCCCCGATCTCGCCGATCATGATGATCGCCTCGGTGTCCGGGTCCTCCTGGAACGCCGCGAGGCAGTCGATGTGCGTCGTACCGATGACCGGGTCCCCACCGATGCCGACCGCGGTCGTGAAACCGATGTCGCGCAGCTCGTACATCATCTGGTAGGTCAGCGTGCCCGACTTCGACACCAGGCCGATCCGTCCCGAACCCGAGATGTCCGCGGGGATGATGCCGGCGTTCGACTGTCCCGGCGAGATCAGACCCGGGCAGTTCGGTCCGATGATCCGCGTCTTCCCGCGCTGCTGCGCGTAGGAGAAGAAGTACGCCGTGTCCTGCACCGGGACACCCTCGGTGATGACGACGAGCAACGGGATCTCCGCGTCCACGGCTTCGATCGCCGCATCCCGCGTGAATGCCGGCGGCACGAAACCGACCGACACGTCGGCGCCGGTCGCGGCCATCGCCTCAGCGACGGTCGCGAAGACCGGGATGCCGTCGACGTCAGTGCCGGCCTTGCGCGCGTTGACACCGCCCACGACGTTGGTGCCCGACGCGACCATCCGTCGCGTGTGCTTGGTGCCCTCCGAGCCGGTGATGCCCTGGACGATCACCTTGCTGTCCTTGGTCAGCCAGATCGCCATGCCTAGGCCGCCTTTCCGGCGAGCTCGGCAGCTCGTCGCGCCGCGCCGTCCATCGTGTCAACCTGCTCGACGAGCGGGTGCGCCGCTTGGGTCAGGATCCGGCGGCCCTCCTCGGCGTTGTTTCCGTCGAGACGTACGACGAGCGGCTTGCTGACCTCCTCGCCACGACTGGTCAAGAGCTCCAGCGCCTGGACGATGCCGTTCGCGACCGCGTCACAAGCGGTGATGCCGCCGAAGACGTTCACGAACACCGACCGCACCGACGGGTCGGACAGGATCACGTCAAGGCCGTTGGCCATGACCTCCGCCGACGCGCCGCCGCCGATGTCGAGGAAGTTCGCCGGTCGCACGTTGCCGAACTCCTCACCGGCGTAAGCGACGACGTCCAACGTCGACATGACGAGACCCGCGCCGTTGCCGATGATGCCCACTTCGCCGTCGAGCTTCACGTAGTTGAGGTGCAGCTCCTTCGCACGGACTTCGAGCGGATCCGTCGCCGCAACGTCGCGGTAGGCGTCGTGCACCTCGGCGTGGCGGAAGGACGCGTTCTCGTCGAGCGTCACCTTGCCGTCGAGGGCGAGCACCTGGTCGTCCGGCGTACGGACCAGCGGGTTGACCTCGACCAGCGTCGCTTCCTCGCCGATGAACACGTCCCACAGCTGGCGGATCACCTTCGCGGCCTTGTCCCGAACCGCTTCAGGGATGTTGCCGGCCGTCGCGATCTCGAGCGCCTTGGCATCGTCGACGCCGGCTACCGGATCGACCGCGACGCGGGCCAGCGCCTGCGGCTTCTCCACCGCGAGCTGCTCGATCTCCATGCCGCCTTCGGCGGAGCACATCGCGAGGTAGGAGCGGTTGGCGCGGTCGAGCAGGAAGGAGAAGTAGTACTCCTCTCCGATGTCGGCGGCCTCCGCGATCAGCACCGTCCGAACGGTGTGGCCCTTGATGTCCATCCCGAGGATGTTCTTGGCATGAGACTCGGCGTCATCCGCGGTGGGCGCGAACTTCACGCCGCCGGCCTTGCCGCGGCCGCCGGCCTTGACCTGCGCCTTGACCATCACCGGCAGGCCCAGCTCCTCGGCGGCGGCGCGCGCCGCCTCCGGCGTCGACACCACCTGCTGCTTCGTCACAGGTACGCCGTACTTGCCGAACAGCTCTTTTGCCTGCCACTCGAACAGGTCCACTGGGCCTCGCTCCTCAGTTACGAGATACGTCTCAGCGTGGAACGTTACCGGCAGGACTTCGGGGCCCTGCAGGGAACGTCAAGGAATGGGCAAGCGGGCGATCGCGACAGCCGCCGCCGGCCTCGCACTGAGCGGGGCGATGGCACCGGTCGCGGCGTCGGCGAATCCGACGCCGGCCTTCACCAAGACCACCCTGACGTTCCACGTCACCGTGCCGAACGAAGCAGTGGGCGGCACCGGGACACAGCAGTGCTCGATCATCGGCGACCTCTACCGTCCGGCCGAGGCCACAAGCACGCACCCCGTTCCCGCCGTCCTGACGACCAACGGGTTCACCGGCAGCAAGGACGACCAGACCGCGATGGCCGAGGTGCTCGCCAGCCACGGGTACGGCGTCCTCTCCTACTCCGGCCTCGGCTTCGGCGGCTCCGGTTGCAAGATCACCCTCGACGACCGCGCCCACGATGGCCGCGCAGGCAGCCAGCTCGTGAGCTATCTCGGCCATCTGCCTTGGATCAAGCACGACGGACCAGATGACCCGCGCGTCGGGATGATCGGCAACTCCTACGGCGGGGGGATCCAGTACGCGATCGCCGGCATCGATCATCGGGTCGACGCGATCGTCCCGATGATCACGTGGAACAACATGGCGTACTCGATCGCGCCCAACAACACGAACCTCATTCACGGCGTGACCTACTCGCACGCGGCTCCTGGCATCGCCAAACAAGTCTGGCTGCCAGAGCTGTTCGCCGCAGGCGTCGCATCGGTCGCGCAGCACGGCGGCACGGACCCGTCCCGGATCGCGGCTTGCGGCGGCTTCATCGAGATCGTCTGTCCAGCCGTGACAGAGCTGATGCTCAACGAGTACTTCGCGAACAACCTCTACACGTTCGCCGCGCAACGCTCGGTCGCGAACCACATCAGCGACATCCGCATCCCGGTGCTGCTCATGCAAGGCGAGAACGACACGCTGTTCGACCTGCAGGAGGCGGTCGCGACCTACTGCGCCCTGCGGCGGGAGGGCACACCGGTCAAGATGGTCTGGCAATCCTGGGGCCACAACCTCGAGGTCCCGGTCCGCGGCGAGTGGGTGCAAGGCCACGGGATGCTGAAGACGTATGAGGGCCAGCGTGTCTACGCCTGGTTCAACCACTACCTCAAAGGCGAGGACGTCCCGACCGGCCCGCGCTTCAGCTACTACCGCGACTGGGTCTCATTCGATGGTCACGGACCTGACACCGTCCAGTACGCAGCCGCCAGCCACTTTCCGGTCGGTCACCGGCTGACCCTCTACACGTCAGGATCGGCATCCCTGGTCAACGAGCGAAGCGAGGTGAGGAGTGGTCACACGACGTACGCGAACCTGCTCGGACCCACTCCCCTGTCGTACTCCGAGGTCTCCGATGTCCAGCATCAGCGGCCGTTCAGCGACATCCCGCCGACCGACGCCCCGGGCAGCTACGCGCATTGGAGCAGCGCGCCGCTGACGCATGCGGTCGACGTCGCCGGCATCCCCACCGCAACCCTGCACATCGCAGACCCGACCGCCGCGAGCCTGATTCCCGGCACGGAGCTGGAGATGTTCGTGAAGCTGTACGACGTAGCCCCCGACGGCAGCATCACGTTGGTCCATCGTCTCGTCTCGCCGGTACGAGTGCTCGATCCCGACAAGCCGGTGCAGGTCCAGCTACCGGGCATCGTGCATCGGTTCGAGGCCGGCCACCGCTTCGAGCTCGTGATTGCAGCGACCGACTCGGCCTACCGCAACTCCAACGTGGTCCAGCCCGTGACGATCAAGACAGGCCGTGCGAAACCTGGCGTTCTTCGACTACCCGTCGTGAGCGACTGAGCGAGACTTCACTACGCGCCGGTAGTAGCCGGAACGTGGTCGCGGACCCAGTCCACGATCGTCCCGGTCGGCGTACCGGGTGTGAACACCTCGGCGACACCGATCTCCTTGAGCGGCGCGATGTCGGCGTCGGGGATGATGCCGCCGCCGAAGACGACGATGTCGCGCGCATCCTGCTGGCCGAGCAGCTCGAGGACCTTGCGGAACAGCGTCATGTGCGCCCCCGACAGGACCGACAGACCGATGGCCTGCGCGTCCTCCTGCACGGCGGTCGCCACGATCTGCTCAGGCGTCTGGTGCAGCCCGGTGTAGATGACTTCCATGCCGGCGTCACGCAGCGCGCGGGCGACGACCTTCGCGCCGCGGTCATGGCCGTCAAGACCAGGCTTCGCGACAACAACGCGGATCGGCATACGTCCTCCTCCCCGCCTGCCACGAAACGAGGCAGCCGGGCTACGCCGGCGCCGTTTGCAAGACTACCGGGACCATGAGCGCCGACGAGCCACGGCTGCCGAGCTGGAGCGAGACCCTCGCGCCCCCTACCGAGGAGCTCGACAGCTCGGACGCGCTGCACAGCTCCGTTGCGGAGATCGACGGGCGTCGAGCCGTGTTCCTCCGGTGGGACTTCGGCCGCCACGGCGGGACGTTCGGGGTGCGCGAGGCAGCCGTCTTCGAAGCCGCGGTCCGTGCGGCGCTCGACCGTCGGCTCCCCCTCGTCACCATCACGCGTTCCGGTGGAACGCGACTACCCGAGGGCATGCGCGCGCTCGTCGGCATCCCTCGCGCGACGCTCGCCCTCGCCGACCTGCGAGCCGCAGGACTGCCCCACCTCTCGGTCGCCGACAACCCGACTACCGGCGGCGTCTGGGTCGCGATCGGCACCCAGGCCGACCTGCGCTTCGCGGTCCGCGGCGCGACGGTCGGATTCTCCGGCCCGCGCGTCGTGCCGGTGATGACCGGACGCGAGCTCGCGGCCGGTGCCAACACCGCCGAGGCGGCGTACGACGCCGGGTTGGTCGACGCGATCGGCAACCACGATGACGCCGGGCGCTGGCTGGAAGCCGGCTTGAAGGCCCTGGCCGGCGATGCACCCGAAGCGGTCGAGGCGCCAGGCCACGCGATCCCGCCGGACGCTGACGGCGCGCAACAGTTCCTCGCCAGCCGCTCGGTCGATCGACCGAGCGGCAGTGAGCTGATCGAGGCGCTCCTGGACGGCCGGGTCGAGCTGCGAAGCAGCGACGACGCAACAACAGCCGCCATCGGCCGGCTGCGCGGACGCCGCGTCGTCGCGGTCGCACTTGCCACATGCCGGGGCGGCATGCCCGCGCCTGCGGGCTTCGGTCTGCTCGGTCGGGCGGCACGGCTCGCGGGAGCTCTCGACGCCGCGCTTGTCACCCTCGTCGACACCCCCGGCGCCGACCCGCACACCGAGGCTGACGGCCTGTCGGCAGCAATCGCGAACGGTATGACGGAGGTGCTCATCACCCCCGCGCCCACCGTCGCACTGCTTCACGGCGAGGGCGGCTCGGGCGGCGCACTCGCGGCCGCGACCACTGACGTCGTCGGCGTCGGCCCGCACGGCTGGTTCGGCGCGCTCGGCCCGGACGGTGCCGCCGCGGCCCTGCGCTCGACACCAGAGGACGCGGCCCGCCTGATGCGCCTCACGCCCGCCGAGCTGGTCGCGGATGGGGTAGCGGATGCAGTTGTGGCGAGCGACACCGAAGCCGCCTGGCTCGCTACTGCGATCGACGCACTACGAGCGGTCCGAACGGAGCAGCGGCTGGCCCGGCGGCGTACCCGGTGGTCCTCGCCACTTGCCGAACGTCCCTAGCAACATCGGACCAAGTGCCCTGTTTGCAACGAAAACTCACACGCAATCGTGATGTGAAAAAGACCACGACACGTTCAAGGTCGCAACCAGAACGACGATGGGAACAGGTAACGTCGGCACGGCCGCCGCGAGGCTTCCCGCCACGATCCTTCCCCAGGACGCACGGAGGATGACGAGTTGGGCATCAGCCGCGGTGCACGCACCCTGCTGACCGTCGGCAGCGTCACGGGGACCCTCGTTGAGGTCGCGTGGCTCGCTGCACATGTTGCGAGCTACCCGTTCGGGGTCGTGCAGGAGAAGACCCGCGACACCGAGGATCCGTTCACCCTCGACGGGCTGAAGCCGATCCAACGCGGCTTGCTGATCCACGACGTCGAGGCCGCCGGTACGCCGATCCTCCTGCTGCACGGCATGGTCGACAACCGCTCGATCTTCGCGTTGCTGCGACGCCAGCTTCGGCGCCGTGGCTTCGGCCGGGTCGCGTCGATGAACTACCAGATCTGGACTTCCGACGTCCGCAGCGCCGCGAAGCATCTCGGCGAGACGATCGAGACGATCTGCGAGCAGACCGGCTATGAACGCATCCACGTCGTCGGCCACTCGATGGGCGGGCTGATCGCGCGGTACTACGTGCAGCGGCTCGGCGGCGACGCGCGAGTGCACACGATCGTGACGCTCGGTACGCCGCACCGCGGCACACACGCCGCGCGGCTCCTTCCCGCCGGAGTCTGCCGTCAGCTCATCCCCGGCAGCGAGGTGCTCGAGGAGCTCGAGGCGCCCGCGCCGACCTGCCAGACCCGCTTCGTCTGCTTCTGGAGCGACATCGATGCGCTGATCTCGCCGAAGGAGTCAGCGCGACTGGATCACCCTGACCTGACCGCCCGCAACATCCTGGTCCGCGGCGTCGGCCACCTCTCGCTGCCGATCCACCGCCGCATCGTCCACGAGATCGTCTCGACGCTCGCGCATCTCGACTCCGACGGCGCGACCGTCACGGCCGGTGTCACGCGAATCGCGGCACAGCCGACACCCCCGAAGCTCCGCGCCAAGCTGCGTCCCGCACGACGCAATGCCAGTACCGCATAGGGCTCACCGCCTGCATTAACGTCGGCAGCCGAGGGGATCGGTTGACTGATGACGATCACTGAGCGTCGCGCTCCGCGCGCCGGGCAAGTCAGCGCTCCGCGCGCCGGGCAAGTCAACGCTCCGCGCGCTTCAGAAGAGAGGGCACGCACCGGCCCGGTCGCGCCCGTCTTCAAGCGCCCGACCTGGTGGGTCCAGGTCGTCATCATCGTCGGGTTCGCCTGGGCTTACGACGAGGTCCGCTCATTGCACGGCAACGTCGTCGCGGCCGGCCTGCACCATGGCCGCGCCGTACTGCACCTCGACAAGACCCTCCACGTGAACTGGTCGGAGCCGATGAACCACTGGCTCACCCACCACGACTGGATGGCCGACATATTGAGCGGCTACTACGTCGTGATGCACCTGGGCATGACGGCACTGACGCTGCTGGTCCTCTGGCTCAACGGGCCGCGTTACCGCTACCACCGCAACGTGCTGATCCTGCTGAGCCTGGTCGGGCTCGGCGTCTACTGGATCTACCCGACCGCACCACCGCGACTGATCGGCGCCGGCTTCCACGACACCGTTGCTGCGACGCTGCCGTTCGCCTACCGCGTGGAGACGGCGAGTGCGAACCTCTACGCCGCCGTGCCCTCACTGCACATGGCGTGGGCGCTGTGGGTCGCCATCGCGATCTGGTCGATCACGAGTCGCTGGTACGTGCGCGTGCTCGCGGCGCTGCACCCGGTCGCGACTGCCGTGACCGTGCTCGCGACCGGCAACCACTACACCACGGATCTGCTGAGCGGACTCGCGCTCACCTGCGCCGGCTACCTGATTTACGCGCTGGGGGTGCGGGTGCTGCCGCCCCCTCGATCGGACGGAACAGAAACGCTGCCAGCACCACGAAGAACAGCAGGAAGTTGATGATGTGCACGCCCGTGCAGTACTCGCAGATCGCCTTGAGGTGGATCTCGACGGTCACCAGGTAGATGACCATGCCCATGGCACCGCCCACGGCCGCGAGCCGGAACCGATGCACCCACTGGTTCGTCATCTGCCACGCCCACGGCGTCATCAGCAGCGTCATGACCGCGAAGTAGACAAGACCGACGATCGCTACCGGGATGTGCCCGAAGATCTCCGACTCCGAGCTGGTCGTGACCTTCGCGCAGTTGATGTGGCCAGTGGCACTACACACCAGCGCGCCCGGATGGAAGTGCGTGTAGGTGAGGTACACCGAGTCCGCGAGGCCGAGCAGGGCGAGCGGAAGGCTCCACCGCCAGGCCCAGCGGGCATTCACCGCCGGCTGCTGGTCAGGCACTGGCTTGCGGCAGCGTGACCTTCGACACGCCTGAAGCGCTGCACACCGTCCCGGGCTGGCCGTTCGTCATCTTGCAGACCATCGCCGTGATCGCGTTGGCCTCGCCGATCACGTCCTGCGCGATCTTGCTGGTCGGGTCCTTGAGGTCGTCGGCGATCTGCGTCCAGGTCAGCCCGGACAGGTCGCTGTCGGAGTAGCCCACCTGCGTCTGCACGTACTTCCCGCCGTAATAGAGGAACGGGAAACTGCCCTGGCCCGTGTACTTGAACCACAACGCCTGGTCCGACTTGCTGATCGACTCGAGCTTGTTGCTGTTGCGGTCCTCGTACTCGATCGGGTTGAAGGCGAGGTACTTGCTCGTGTAGGACGACTTGTAGAAGCTGAAGGTCGCGAGGTTGCCGTCGTCGACCGCCGAGCGGATCTGCTTGAGATCGGAGAACGTCCCGAACCTCGAGAGCGCCGACACGAGCGCCCACCGTTCGGCGGCGCAGAACGGGCAGAACTCCGCACCGACGAACAGCAGCTCGGGCTTCCCGTTCTGCGTCAGCGCTGGGTCGCTGATCGCCTTGACCGCGCTCAGGCTCACCCGGCCCATGCCGACCTGGTTGTACGTCGCGGGCGTCACGCCGGTCACCGCGTCGACGATCGCGGCCTGCGCTGTGGGCCGTAGCGTCGAGTTCTTCGACTTGTGGTTGATCGCGACCACGGCGATCACCGCGATCACCACGGCTGCGGCAACCACCGAGCTGAGGATCGCCTTGGCGCGACGCCGCTGGTCGACCCGTGCCTGCGCGGCACGGGCTGCAGCCGCCTTCTCGCGCGCGGTCGCGGCCTGCTTCTCGCGGCGCTGCCTGTTGGTCTCGCGTCCCACAACAACCCTTTCGATCACAGAGCGTGGACTCAAGGCTAACCGGCAGTACGGCGGCTACCTGAGAGCGCGTTCAGTTCACGACCGTGCGCACTACAGCTTCGTGAGCGGCGCGTAGCGCAGCAGCAGCCGCTTGCGCCCGGCCTCGTCACCGAAGTCGACCTCCGCCTCGGCCGAGGAGTCCGCGCCTCGCACCGCGACCACCGTGCCCAGGCCGAACGCATCGTGGGTGACCCGGTCTCCCGGTGACAGCGACGGGACAGGGCGCAGGCCCGTTCCGGCACTTCGGCCGAGGCGGTTGGCCCGCGCCACGACGTGCTGGGTCGGCTTGACCTGCGTCGCCCCTTGCCAGTCGACGAGCTCGCTCGGTACGTCGTCGAGGAAGCGGGACGGCGGGTAGTACTCCGGCGACCCCCACGCCGAACGCACATTGGCACGGCTCAGGTAGAGCCGCTTCTCGGCACGGGTGACGCCGACGTAGGCAAGCCGGCGTTCCTCTTCGAGCTCCTTGGGATCTCCGAGCGAGCGCATGTGCGGGAAGACGCCGTCCTCCAGCCCGGTGAGGAACACGACCGGGAACTCAAGGCCCTTCGCGGTGTGCAGTGTCATCAACGTGACGACGCCGTCCGAGCCGTCGTCGGTCGGAACCTGGTCCGCGTCAGCCACTAGCGCGACCTGCTCGAGGAAGTCGACGAGGGTCCCGTCAGGCCGCGTCTGGTCGAACTCGCGCGCGACGGACACGAGCTCCTCGAGGTTCTCGATCCGGCCCTCGTCCTGCGGGTCGGCGCTGGCCCGCAGCTCTGCGAGGTAACCACTCCTGTCGAGTACGGCCTCGAGGATGTCGCCTGCAGCGCCCTTGGCGCCGTCGGCGCTGTCCTCGCTCATGGCCGCCAGCTCGTCGTACAGCTCGACGAACGACTTGATCGCATTCACCGACCTGGACACCAGATCGGGTATCTCATCCACCCGGTGCATGGCCTCGGCGAAGCCAATCCGCTCGCGCTCCGCGAACGATGCGATCGCACCCTCGGCGCGGTCGCCGATGCCGCGTTTCGGGACGTTGATGATGCGACGCAACGACACGGTGTCATCAGGGTTCACGATGGCTCGCAGGTAGGCGAGTGCGTCCCTGACCTCGCGACGTTCGTAGAAGCGGACGCCGCCGACGACCTTGTACGGGAGGCCGACCCGGATGAAGACCTCTTCGAACACGCGGCTCTGTGCATTGGTGCGGTAGAAGACCGCGACGTCAGATGCCCGCGTGCCGTGCTCGTCGTGCAGCCGATCGATCTCACGAGCGACGAAGGCCGCCTCGTCATGCTCGTTGTCCGCGACGTACCCGGTGATCTTCTCGCCAGGTCCCTGGTCCGACCACAGCCGCTTCGGCTTGCGGTCGGGGTTTCGTGAGATGACGGCGTTGGCCGCGGACAGGATCGTCTGCGTGGAGCGGTAGTTCTGCTCGAGCAGGATCGTGGTCGCGTTGGGGTAGTCCTCCTCGAACTGCAGGATGTTGCGAATCGTCGCACCGCGGAAGGCATACACCGACTGGTCCGCGTCGCCGACGACACACAGCTCCGCCGCTTCCTGACCGGGGCCCGCGCCGGACAGCTCGTGCACGAGGACGTACTGCGCGTGGTTCGTGTCCTGGTATTCGTCGACGAGGATGTGGCGGAACCTGCGCCGGTAATGGTCCGCGACGTCCGGGAACAGCTGCAGCAGCGAGACCGTCGTCATGATCAGGTCGTCGAAGTCCATCGCATTGGCACGGCGCAGCCGTTCCTGGTAACGCTCGTAGGCCTCGGCGGTGGTCCGCTCCAAGTGGTTGGTGGCGCGCGCCTTCGCATCCTCGTAGTCGACGAGCTCGTTCTTGAGGTTGCTGACCTGGTTGGCGATGGTTCGCGCGGGGAACCGCTTGGGGTCCAGATCGAGGTCGCGTACGACGGTCGTCATCAACCGCCGCGAGTCGTCCGCGTCGTAGATCGAGAAGGTGCTCGTGAATCCCAGCCGCTTGGCCTCGGCGCGGAGGATGCGCACGCATGCCGAGTGAAACGTCGAGACCCACATCGCCCGGGCCCGGGGACCGACGAGGTGCGCGACGCGGTCCTTCATCTCCCCGGCGGCCTTGTTGGTGAAGGTGATCGCAAGGACCTGGCCCGGTTGGACGTTGCGCTCGCCGAGCAGCCAGGCGATCCGGTGGGTGAGCACTCTCGTCTTGCCCGAGCCGGCACCGGCGACGATCAGCAGCGGTGTGCCTTCGTGGACGACGGCCTTGCGCTGCTCCGCGTTGAGGCCCTCGAGGAACGTGTCGGGGTCGAACGCCCGCCGCTCCGCGCGCTCCGGCGGCCGGTCAGGGTCGGAGGCGTCATAGTCCGGCGCGGGAGGGTTGGGACCAAAAGGAGTCATTGGCGCGTCGAGCGTATGTCCGCCCCGCCCCCATCCCCCGAAGTAGCGTCGATCCCGGTCCGGCGCGCTGCATATGCGCTCCGATGTCGGGTTCGGCAGCCACGTCACTGTGTGCTACTTCGTGGAAGGTGCCGGGGCGGGGTTCGGCGCGGCTGCCGGACTAGCCTCGGCTTGTGCTCGATGACAGTGCGGTTGAGCGGGTTCTTTGCGTCATGGCGCACCCGGATGACGTCGACTTCGGCCTGGCGGGCACCGTCGCGAGCTGGACCGATACCGGCATCGAGGTCAGCTACTGCATGATCACGAGCGGCGACGCGGGCGGCTTCGACCCCAGCGTCCCGCGCGAGGCGATCGCCGGGATCCGCGAGCGCGAGCAGACCGCCGCCGCCAAGGAGGTCGGCGTCACCGATCTGCGGTTCCTCGGCTACCCGGACGGTCAGCTCGAGGTGAGCCTCGGGCTGCGGCGCGACATCTCGCGCGTGATTCGCCAGGTGCGGCCGCAACGCGTCGTGTGCCAGTCCCCCGAGCGCAACTGGGAGCGCATCTACGGAAGCCATCCTGATCATCTGGCCGCCGGCGAGGCGACGATGTGCGCGGTGTACCCGGACTCGCGCAACCCGTTCACGTTCGTGGACACGATCGGCGACCTCGAGGCATGGACAGTCAACGAGGTGTGGATCTCCTCAGCCGGCAAGGCCAACCACTACGTCGACATCACCAAGCAGTTCGAGCGCAAGAAGCAGGCCCTGATGCGACACGAGAGCCAGATCGAGAGCGCCGAGAGCCTGCACAACATTCTTCACTTCTGGAATGGCGGCAATGCGCAGGCAGCGGGCCTGCCAGAAGGTTCGTACGCCGAAGCCTTCTGGGTCATGGACGTGACCTG
>DASZVL010000032.1:0-2790 GCA_035547035.1 Mycobacteriales bacterium
AGCGCGGCTACGTCGACGCAGTCATCAAACCGTCGGCGACCCGGGCCGAGCTGATCAAGGCACTGCGGCTGCTGCGCACCAAGCGCGAGTCGCTGCCGCCCAAGAAGCACGGGAACATCCCGCTCTAGCCATGACGGACGACGCCAAGAAGCCCATGCTCCGCGTGATCGCGGGCGGTGAGCCCAGCGACGAGGAGCTCGCCGCGCTCGTCGCCGTGCTGTCCGCGCGACCCGCGGGTGCCGCGCCAAAACCACAGCCACTACGACGTCCGCTGCCGCCATGGGTAGCAAGCGGCCTCGTCAAAGGCACGCGGACCAAGGCCTAGTCAGGCGACGCGTGATCCACGAACGCTCTTGCCCTCGAACCTTCACGTCACCCCGCGATGGAATCGACTTCGACAACGCCCATCAACCATCGACTGAAGCTCACGCAAACCTCTCGCATCTCTCCAACATGACCCCACAGGACGATCGAGCCACCAGGCGATGCGCAATCTAGGCAGTACAAGTTGCCGCCACCGTCGTTCATGACGGGCACAAGATTGTTAGGAAGCGACGGTTGCTGATCTCGACGCTCGGCAAGCGTCATGCCTACAACGTCGAGATACGGGGGAGCATCTTCGCCCAATCCGAAGATCTCGGCGGCGCCGATCGCAAGCCATCCGAAATCGCCAAGAAAATGCACGTACTCGGACGGAAACCTCACGCCGAGTGTCTCCTCGGCCGCTTTGATGTGCTCGGGCGAACTTCCTTTGCCGTGCTCCGCATCCTCCGAGGACGCCACCAGCCTCGCGAGTTCGTCGTATGCCATCTTCCCTCGCCTACTGGCACTCCCACGGATGATTGATGCAGTAGTTCTCCCCCAGCCGATGATCAGTTCTCGTCATCGGCTCGAGATTGTCAAAGTCATTCGTACCACCCTGCGACAACGGCTCGACGTGATGGAGTTCCATCGGATAGCCGTCGTCGCCGATCGGTGCGCGGCCCCGCTGCACGCGGGCGAGATTCTCCTCGGACCAACAGAGGGTTGCTTCTGTCCTGCCAGATCGCCCTCTTCGCTGGCCTGGGAAAACGCGTTTCCCTCGGCGTGTTCTGAGCCGCGGCCGCTACGACCTCCGCTGTTGCCTGGGTGGCAAAGTGGACTTGTGTCAAAGGCACCCGAACGAAGGCGTGAGATGCCCCGAACAACCGACCCAGGCACAACTACGACTACTACGCGTGGCAGCTGTACCCGTCGGGCGTCCCGACGGTACGGCGGAAGCCACGCGTCGTTTGTGGCGCGCCAGGCGAGGTCATCCGCTATCGCCAGCGTGACGTCGTAGGAACGCCGCTGACGATGCTCACGTCCTTCGGAGAAAGCACCTCGGACCTCTTCATGGTCTTCTGCGCCGACTGTGCCCGCACGGCCGGGTATGAGACACCAACGCCGGTGGAAGCGATACACCTCAACGCGTTCCAAAGGTGGATCGCGCATCTCCTCGATCACGGAGACCCGGAACACCTCGCCTAACGACCGCCCACTCAACCCGGCCGACGGTCAGGTCATCGTGCGGCGAGGAACTCATGTCTTAGCCGAGCCGACCTGCCTAGGGAGACCGCTTCCTATTTGTCCGCGTCAAGATCCTCGAAGACAGCGGCTAGGTCGTCGTACTCCTCGTCCACCCAGGCGCGCATGGCACGCTCGATAGCGTCAATGTCTGCGACGGGATCTTCGAGAAGTGCGGCGAGCGCGATACAACCCAGGACTACCAGATCGTTGCCTCTAGCGGCCGGCTGGCCGGAACGGAAGCCCCAAACGGTTTCGAGAATGTCGATGAACGTCGCGCCTTCCGGTCGCACATACCTTGTGTACCGATCATCGGACTCCGCGGCGAATACTCGAAGTTCTTGCTGCGTCGGCCGCTTGTTCAGCTTCTTAGCCGATTGATACCGCAGCGCGAACCGCACATACGCCACACTTCGGTCGGCGTACCGGGTGACTCGACCGAGGCCCGCAAGTGCCTCGCCGAAGCGCGTCGTGTCACCGGCGTAAACGGCCCGCGTTGCCGCACACAGGATCGCCCATTCCGCAGGGTCGAAGACCGGTCGATTGGCTGGTGGAGTTGAGGTCATAAGCCGTTCATTGACAGCGTATACAGGGCCTGACTCATGAAGTACAGCGCAGACACGGTCGACATGAGCCTCGCGATACCAAACGCGAGAAGCCCAAGCGCTACGACTGTGTCATGAACATCGACCAGCTCGCGCGCCTGCGATACCTCGACCCGGGTCTGGATCACCAGCGCCTGCGTGCGGTCGAAGATTTCTTGCGCGGTGTCTCCGTATTCGGGAATTAACTCGATGAAGTCGCTGGCCTGCTCACTTACGTTATTGGCTACCCCGAGCGCAATATCTGTGACCTTGGACCGTGCCCAAGGTCACCGTCATCACGCGCAAGGCCTACGGCGGGGCGTACGACGTCATGGGGTCGAAGCACCTGCGCGCCGACGTGAACCTCGCTTGGCCGACGGCGGAGATCGCGGTCATGGGAGCGAACGGCGCGGTCAACATCCTGCACCGACGCACGCTCGCCGACGCCGCGGATCCGGAGGCGGCGCGCAAGGAGCTCGTCACCGATTACGAGGACCACTTCGCCAACCCCTACATCGCGGCGGAGCGCGGCTACGTCGACGCAGTCATCAAACCGTCGGCGACCCGGGCCGAGCTGATCAAGGCACTGCGGCTGCTGCGCACCAAGCGCGAGTCGCTGCCGCCCAAGAAGCACGGGAACATCCCGCTCTAGCCATGACGG
>DASZVL010000033.1:0-246500 GCA_035547035.1 Mycobacteriales bacterium
TTCAACACCCAGCGCCCCCACGAGGCCATCGACGATCTGACCCCGCTACAAGCCGAACAAGCCCACTACGCTGCGCGAAACCGGCTCGCCGAGACCGGCTGACTCACGAAACGAAGCCTCCAGAATCACCGGGGCGGTTCAGCGGCCCACTCGCCCAGTTCAGCCAGGCCACCAACGCCTTCGGCGAGATCCGCACCCAGGCCAGCCCCGAGTCCAGCCAGACACTCAGCTACGACGCCGATGCCCGGCTCGCCCAAGTCGCCGACATCGCCGACGGCACCTGCCAGACCCGCGCCTACACCGTCGACGCCGACACCAACCGCACCGGCCTGTCGAGCTACCCCGCCGACGGCAGCGGCGCCTGCTCCACCACGACCACGCCGACCACGGCCAGCTGGACCCACGACGCGGCAGACCGCACCACCAACACCGGCTACAGCTACGACCCGATGGGCCGCACGCTCACCGTGCCCGGCACCGACACCTCAAGCCCCGGCAGTGCCGGGTTGACCCTTACCTACTACGCCAACGACATGGTGCACAGCCAGCACATCGGAGCCACCACCACCAGCTACGCGCTCGACCCGGCGGGCCGAGAGTTCTCAGCGCTCAACAGCAACACCGGAAACACGACAACTGCCATCTACAGCGACGGGTCAGACTCCCCGGCCCGGTTCTCGGTGTCCACCGGCGCGTGGACGCGCAACGTCACCGACATCGCCGGCAACCTCGCCGCCGTCCAGTCCCGCGTGACCGCCGGCTACGCCGCCTTGCAGATCGTCAACCCGCACGGCGACGTCGTCGCCACCCTCAGCGACCCCAGCACCGGCGCTGCAACGATGTCCCACTACTTCGAATCCACGGAGTTCGGCGTCCCCCGAGCCAGCAACACCGCCAAACCCGCCCACTACGGCTGGCTCGGCGGCAAACGCCGCGACTCCGGCGACCTCGGCGGCCTGGTCCTCATGGGCATCCGCATGTACGACCCGTACAGCGGCCGGTTCCTTTCGGTCGATCCTGTGCCTGGCGGCAGCGCCAACGATTACGACTATTCGTTTCAAGATCCCGTGAACGGGTTTGATCTGAATGGTAGGTGCTCGATCTGTCACAGAGTCCTTCACGCGATCAGCAAGGTCGCGCATGCGAGCGGGCGTGCGGTGGGCGCGGCGCTACATCATGCTTCGATAACGATCAAGCACGACGTCATAGATGCAGCAAATAGAGACGTCGTGCAGAAGGTCGGACACTTTCTCGTCCATAACGCGAAGGACATTGGTATAACGGCTCTGGCAGTTGCCGGTGCAGCTGCGTGCGTTGGCGTGAGTGGTAGTCCAGCGTGTGTCGCGGTCGGAATTGGGATCGCAGCTGTCCTCTACAACTCGACTCATACCAATGCGAGTAACGCCGAACGAGATCGCGAAGCCGGTAAGGCCGGCCTGCACGAGGTTCTCGCCAAACTGATTGAGTCCTTGTGGGATGACTAAGACTGGCGATCGGTGTCAACTGCCTTCTTGATGATGCGGAGGTGTGGGTTGCGAAGTTCGTGGGGCCCGCCGGCAGGCCATCTCGGGCTCACTCCAATAGCCGGACGCTCGACTTCGACTGGTGTCTGATACGGGCGACACAGAACAAAGTCCGACGCGTCCGAATCGGCGGCAGGTACGCGACAACAGGAAAAGGACACGTGATGGCAGTGGGACTATCGGATTGGATGCAGCGCCAACCTCCCTACACGCCGGAGAAGGCGCGGCGTCACGCCATCGAGATCGGCGTGATAGCGGTAGTGGCCCTGCTCTTCGTGCCATGGCAGGTGGTACCGGGGCCGGTGCTTGGCGGGTATCTCGGGTTGTGGTGGAGGTACCGATGGGATCGAAAGCGGCGGGATCGGCTCGATCGCTTGACGTGAGTTTGGTGCGACGACGTGATTTGCGTACGCGTCTATCGCCGGGCCGAGCGATGCTCAAATCGCGGCGTACTTCCTTGTTCCGTTCCACCTAGACTGACTGCGGAGCGAAGGTAGCTCTCATGGCTCCACGAAGTGATCCCCGTCTGTAACCGGCAATCGGGTTAGTTACCGGTGCAGCTTTGGTCGTCGCCGGTGTCGTGGCCCCGACTGGCACGGAATCGGTCGTCAACCTGTGTCTTGGATCGGCGGGGCTGATCATCAACATCATCCTGTATTTGCGCGTCCGGAGCCGGATTGGGTCGCCTCCGCCCGGACCGGATCGCGGACAGGCGGGCCGGACGTCATTGTCAGAGACGGAGATGCATCGCCGCTAGGACGGCGCTGCCGGTTGGGAGGCCAGTAGGTCTCGGTCGGTGAAGGCTAAGCAGGCCGCCGAGTCCGCCGGCTGACCGAGTCGACCGCCTCGAGCAGGACCGGGACGAACTCTCCCGCGCCGAGCACCAGCCCGGCGTGGCCGCTGGAGAACTCGTAGCTGATCGCTCCCGGGATCGCGGCCGCGAGGCTGTGCTGGCGCCGGGTCGGGATCGCCCGGTCGCGGTCCGCGACGATCACGCTCGCCGGTACGTCGACCCGCTTGATCCACGCTGACGAGTCGAACCGGCCAATCGCATCCATGGCGGCGAACAGCGCCCAGCCGCTGGTGCTGCGGAACTCCGCAAGTGCCCACGGTCCGACTTTCGAGGCGTCCGCCGTCAGGGGGGCCGGGCTGTCCGCGAGCCGCGACGACCTGCGCTCCATGCCGAGGCGGGCGCGGGCGGAGAACCGGTTCATCGTCATGCCGGTGATGCCGAACCACAACCGTTCCTGCGCGGTGCCGCGGAAGTTGCGCGCCGTCGCCGCGAGCACCAGGCCGCTGACGCGGTGGCGGTGCCGGCGCCATACCAGCTGTGCGATCGCGCCACCCATCGAATAGCCCACGACCATGAACTTCTCGACGCCGAGCGCATCGGCGACCGCGGCAACATCGTCGGCACAGTCCTCGAGGCTGAACGACTCGGATCGGATCCCGCGGCCATGCCAGCGTTGGTCGAACGCGATGACCCGGTAGCGCTCGGCGAGGGCATGCATCGACGGGTACCACGACAGCGCGGCAGTAGTCGCCAGCGCGTGCACGAGGATGACGGTCGGCGCGCCGGGTGGGCCCGCCATGTCGATGACGCAGGTGCGCCCGCGGCCCGGGAGCTCGAGCGGCACACCGGGCGCCAGGTCGCAGGGAGCTGCGGCCTTCGCGAACCGGCCGAGTACCGAGGTGACCGCCGGCGAGATGGTTGCCATCGGGAGCGAACCTACCCGGTGATCTTCGTCGTACTGCGGACCGGATGGCCCATGTCGCGCAGGTATTTGGTCCTGCAATCGGGCCTCAAGACAGAGCGCTGTCGCGGAAGTGGAACCTGTTCTAGTATTCGTGGGTGCGTCCTGCTGCGCTCGCCGTCTCCGATGAGCAAATGGCCCTCGCCGAATCGGTTCGTGGCTTCGCCGAGCAGGCACGGCTCACGCAGGCTGCCCGCGGCCTCGCCGACGGGGGTGACGACAGCGCGTTGCCGCAAGCCTGGTCGGCGCTCGTCGCGCAGGAGCTGCTGTCGCTTCCGTTCGACGCGCAGGTCAGCGACCTGTGTGTCGTCGTCGAGGAGCTCGGTCGCGCGCTCGCGCCCGGGGCGATCGTGCCGACGTTGCTCGCCGGGCTGCTGGTGCGCCAGTACGGCTCCGACGAGCTGAAGGAGCACGTCGCCACCGGTCTGCGCGACGGCACCTTCTCCGCCGCGGTCAGCGTCAACGGCAACCTCATCGGCGGAGCGGGCGTGAGCGCCGTCGTCGTACCGCTCGACGGCCGCTGGTACGTCCTCGACACCGCGGGCCGTCACGTCAGCTCGACGCCAGGCACCGACCCGACTCGACGCATCGTCCATGTCGACGGCCTCGTCCCGGATCCGGAGCGACTGCTGGTCGGCCTGATCGACAACGAAGCCATCGCGAGCGCAGCTGTTCTGCTGGCTGCCGAGGCGACCGGCGTCGCCGCCGCCTGCCTCGACATCGCGGTCGAGTACGCAAAGGTCCGCGAGCAGTTCGGCCAGCCGATCGGCGCCTTCCAAGCCGTGAAGCACCGCTGTGCCGACATGCTCGCCACTCTGGAGCTCGCCGGCGCCGCCGCCTGGGACGCGGCGCACGCCTTCGACGAGGTGCCGGCCGGAGACCCCTCGCGGTCGATCGCCGTCGCGGTCGTCGGCGCGCTGACGCCGACCGCGGCTGTCGAGGTCGCGAAGAGCCTGATCCAGGTCCTCGGCGGCATCGGCTTCACGTGGGAGCACGACGCACACCTCTATCTCAAGCGCGCGATGTCGATCCGCCAGCTGCTCGGCCGCCAGGCGCGCTGGCACATGGCGGCCGCGAGCCTGGCGCGGGCCGGCGTACGACGCTCGCGCACCCTCGACCTCGGCGCGTCCGCTGAGCCCGCCCGCAGCGAGGTGCGGAAGTTCCTCGCAACGCTCGACGGTCTCGGTGACGCGGAGCGGCGGGTCGCGATCGCCGATGCCGGCTATCTCGTCCCGCACTGGCCCGCGCCGTACGGCCGGGGCGCCGGTCCGGTCGAGCAGCTCGTCATCGACGAGGAGTTCGGGAAGGCCGGCGTCGCGCGGCCCGACCTCATCATCGGCAACTGGGCGCTGCCGACGATCCTGCAGCACGGGACGGATGCGCAGCGCGCGCGCTTCGTGCCGCCGACGCTGCACGGCCGGATCAGCTGGTGCCAGATGTTCAGCGAGCCCGGCGCGGGCTCCGACCTCGCCTCGCTGTCCACGAAGGCGACCCGCGTCGACGGCGGGTGGTCGCTGTCGGGCCAGAAGGTGTGGACGTCCGCGGCGCGGACCGCCGACTGGGCGATCTGCCTCGCGCGCACCTCGACCGGCGCGCGCCGACACGACGGCATCACGTACTTCCTGGTCGACATGACGACGCCGGGTCTCGACGTGCGGCCGCTGCGCGAGATCACCGGTGACGCCCTGTTCAACGAGATCTTCCTGACCGACGTGTTCGTCCCTGACGAGTGTGTCGTCGGTGACGTCGACGGCGGGTGGAAGCTTGCGCGCACGACGCTCGCCAACGAGCGCGTCGCGATGAGCAGCGGCTCGGCCTTCTCCTCCGGCATCGAGGAGCTGCTCGCGATCGTGGAGACGAGCGGCGACAGCGACGACCCGCTCGCGATGGAGCGCGTCGGCGACCTGGTGTGCCGGGCGCAGGCCGACGCGATGCTCGGCGCCCGGGCGACACTGGCACGGGTGTCCGGCACGGATCCCGGTGCGGCGTCGAGCGTGCGCAAGCTCGTCGGCATGCACCTTCGCCAGGACGCGGCGGAGCTCGCGCTGGAGATCATCGGACCGAAGGTCGCCTCCCTGCCTGACCAGACGAGCGTCGAGGCGATGCGCCGGATGCTGTCGACGCGCTCGCTCACGATCGCCGGCGGCACCAGCGAGGTGCTGCACAACGTCATCGGCGAACGCATTCTCGGCCTGCCTCGCTAGCCCGTCCGCCGCTAAGGAGCGCGTTGCCATGACCGCTGATCTCAAGCTCGGCCTGATGCTCGGGTACTGGACAAAGGGGCCGGACGACCAGACCGAGGCGGTCCTCGCCGCCGAGGACGCCGGCTTCCACTCGGTCTGGACGGCGGAGGCGTACGGCTCCGACGCGTTCACGACCTTGTCCTGGTACGCCGCGCGCACGTCGCGGATCAAGCTCGGCACCGGTCTGGTGCAGATCTCGGCGAGGACGCCGGCGGCGACCGCGATGAGTGCGGCGACGCTCGACGGCTTGTCCGGCGGCCGGCTGATACTCGGCCTCGGCGTCTCCGGGCCGCAGGTGGTCGAGGGCTGGTACGGCCAGCCGTTCCCGAAGCCGCTCGCGCGGACCCGTGACTACGTCGACATCGTGCGACGGGTCTGGAAGCGCGAAGTCATCACCAGCGACAGCGAGCACTACCCGCTGCCGTATCCGGGCGGCACCGGGCTGGGCAAGCCGATCAAGCTGCTGATGCACCCGGTCCGCGACGACATCCCGATCCTGCTCGGTGCGGAGGGTCCGAAGAACGTGGCGATGGCGACCGAGATCGCCGACGGCTGGCTGCCGATCTTCTATCACGTCGAGCGTGGCGAGGAGCTCTACAAGGAGTCACTCGCCGGTGCGCCCGAGGGCTTCGAGGTCGCGTGCCCGGTCACCGTCGTCGTCAACGACGACGTGTCGGCTGCGATCGAGTTCGTGAAGTGGACGCTGGCGTTCTACATCGGCGGGATGGGCGCCGAGAGCCAGAACTTCCACCTCAACGTCATCGGTCGCTTCGGCTTCGCCGACGAGGCCAAGGTCGTTCAGCAGCACTTCCTTGCCGGCGACCGCGAGGCCGCGATGCGGGCGGTGCCGGACGAGCTCGCGGACGGCATCGCGCTGTGCGGTCCGCTCGACCGGATCAAGGAGCGACTCGAGATGTGGCGCAACAGCCCGGTCTCGACGATGCTCATCGGCGGCGTGCGCAACCCCGACCACCTCAAGGCGCTCGCCGGCATGGTCAACGGGTGAGCAGGGTCGCCGAATGAGCTCGGTCGACGCGGCGCGGCTGGACGCCTTGCGGGCGCGCGCGAAGCGCGACGTCGACGAGGGCATCCTGCCCGCCGTACAGATCGCCGTGGGGTTCGAGGGCGAGATCCTCGCGTTCGAGACGTACGGCGCGCCGGCCGGCTCGCGCTTCGTGACGTTCAGCGTCACGAAGGCGTTCCTCGGCGGCCTCACGTGGTCGCTGATGTCTGACGGACTGCTCAGCGACTCGACGCGGGTTGCCGACGTCGTGCCGGAGTTCGCGGCGAACGGCAAGCAGGCCGTCACCGTCGAGCAGCTGCTGACACACACTGCGGGCTTCCCGCGTGCGCCGATGCGTCCCGAGGAGGGCGCCGACCGCGAGCAGCGGCGCAAGCGCCTCTCGTCGTGGCGACTGGACTGGGAGCCCGGGACGCAGACCGAGTACCACCCGACGTCGGCGTACTGGGCGCTCGTCGAGGTGATCGACGAGCTCACCGGCTCGGACTTCCGTCGGCTGTTTGCCGAGCGAGTGGCCGGGCCGCTCGGGATACCCGGCCTGACGCTCGGCGCGACGGGTGACGTCGTGCAGATCGAGAGCGTCGGCGTCGTGGGTGAGGGCACCGAGACGCTCGGCGACCGGGTCAAGGAGACCGGCGAGAGCTTCCTGCTGCGGTTCAACGAGCCCGAGGTGCTTGCGAGCGGCGTACCGGGTGCCGGTGGGGTCGGCACGGCGGCCGACGTCGCGACCTTCTACCAGGCGTTGCTGCACAACCCGGGTGGACTGTGGGATGCCGCGTTGCTTGCCGACGCGACGAGCAATGTCCGCAACACGATGACCGATCCGCTGTTCAACTGCGCCGCGAACCGCACCCTGGGCCTGGTCGTCGCCGGCGATGACGACCGCGCAGCGGTGCGCGGCTTCGGCGCGCACACCTCGGCTCGCGCATTCGGGTGTCTCGGTGTCGGCGGCCAGATCGCCTGGGCCGATCCCGACACCGGCCTGTCGTTCAGCTACATCACGGCTGGGCTCGACGTCGACATCGTCGCGTCGTTCACGAGGTCAGCGAAGATCGCCGGACTAGCAGCCAGGTGCACTGACTAGCGATCACCGAGGCGCAGCTCTCAGCGTGACGCGCACACGGCCGGACGGCGCTGGCTCCACGGCATGGCTTCCTCTAGCTCGTAGCCGAGTCGCAGCAGCACCTCGTCCTGCATCCGAGCCGCGACCAGCTGTACGCCGATCGGAAGCCCACCGTTGGACTCGGCGAGCGGCAGGCTGATCGCGGGCTGACCGGTCCAGTTGAAGAGCTGGGTGAACGGGATCAGCAGACCGTTGACGCCGATCCCGGCCAGCGGGTTGTCCGCCGGGATCTCGAACGTGCCGTGCGGCGGCGGCAGGTAGTCCCTGATCGGCGGCGGCACCATCGGGATCGTGGGGGTGACCAGCACGTCGAGACCGGAGCGAGCCCACCACTCGTCGAAGCCCAAGGTGTGGCGCTGCAGGACCTCTGAGAACTCCAGCTGCTGGATGAGCTGGGTGTTGCGTCCGATCTCGGCACAGGCCCACATCTGCGGACCGACGTCGGCCTCGGTGATCGTGCGGCCGGTGAGCTTTGCGGCGCGGTCCATCAGTCGAGCCATCTGCGTGAAGTGCGCGCCCAACGGCGGGCCGTACGTCCACTCCTCGACGGTCAGGTCGTACCGGTAGGTGTCGACGACCTCGACGTGATGGCCCAGTTCCTCGAGAGCCGCGAGCGTCGCCTCGGCCGCGGTGGCGCACTCGCGGTCGACCTGGTCCGCCCCGACCGGGAACGGGGTGTTTGTCAGCCCGATCCGCAGGGGCCCGGTCGCCATCTCCGCTCGCGATGGGATCGGCGGCAGGTTGGTCATCGGCATCGAGTCGCCCGGTCGCCAGCCTTGCGCCGCAGCCAGGATCGCTGCCGTGTCCCGCACGGTGCGGGTCATCGCGAACTCGTGACTCCATGCCGAGCCGAAGTGGAAGACCTCCGAGCGGTCCGGTCCGACCGACACGCGACCGCGGGTGGGCTTCATGCCGACGACCCCGCAGATGCTCGCCGGCATGCGGATCGAGCCGCCGCCGTCGCCGCCGTGACCGATCGCCACGATGCGCGCTGCGACTGCCGCCGCCGACCCGCTGCTCGAGCCTCCGGTGGAGAAGTCGGGGTTCCAAGGGTTGCGCGGCATCACGTGCGCCTCGATGTCGTGCGTGGGCAGGAACGCGCCGAGCGAGCAGTTCGCGCGCCCGAGGAAGATCGCCCCGGCGCGGCGCATGTCCGCCGCGAAGTTGCCGTCGTGGTCGCCGATCCAGGGATCGTCCTTCAGGAACGGGAAGGCGGCGAAGGAGAACGGGATGCCCGCGACCGCTTGCTCCTGGTCCTTGAACACCATCGGTACGCCGCAGAAGGGCGCGTCCTTGTCCACCGGTCGCTCGGCAGCCTCGAGTGCCTGGTCGAACGCCTTGTGCAGGATCGTGTCCAGCTGACCGTCGATCCGCTCGACCGCGTCGATGGATGCCTGCACGAGCTCCGTGGCGAGCACCTCGCCGCGGCGCACGAGGTCGGCCTGCGCGGTGGCGTCCAGGTCCAGCAGCTCTTTGGCGTTGTTGGTAATCACGAGTGGCTCCATCCGGCTTTGGCCAAAAGGTCGTCGAGCATGTCTGGCAGATGGTGGCGCCGAAGGCTCATGTGACCTTCGTTGGCGAAGACGTGCAGGTCCGCACCCGGGATTGCCCGGGCGAGCCAGGCGCAGTGCCAGTAGGAGACGAACTGGTCCTGCTTGCCGGTCCAGAGCGTGACGGGGGTCGTGATCGCGGAGAGGTCGAAGCCCCACGGTGTGGTCAGCGCGATGTCGTCCTCGACCCAGCCCTCGATGCCGCGCTCGGTCGCCTTGGCGAGGCTGGCCATCATCAGCGGACCGCTGCCGCTGGCGAACGCCTCCCGGTCCTCCGCGGAGAAGGAGTCGGCGAACTGCTCGATGAAGCTCACGCCGCCGTCCTCGAGGTGCAGGTCGGCAACCGCCTTCTCGATCCACGGTCGTACGGCGTCCTCGCCCTGGTCGGCGAGCAGCCATTCCTCCTGGTTGGAAAGTCCCATGCCCTCGTAGTAGTCGAGGTCCGCCGCGTCGCGCGGAGCCGGGCTGACGAGAGCAGCCGCCGCTCGGCACTGCGGCAGCCGTGCAGCCATTGCGAGCGAGTGCGGACCGCCGCCGGAGCCGCCCATGCAGACGGCGGCATCGATGCCGAGATGGTCGAGCACGGCTTCGACGTCCTCGGCGAAGTCGACGATGCGGCGCCCGGGCCGTGGGCTGCTCCGGCCGTATCCGGGGCGCAACGGCTGCACGAGCCGGAGCCCGTGTGCGGCGACGGTCGCGGCGACCTCGTCATCGGGGACCGCGCCACCGGGGGTTCCGGTGAACAGGACGAGGACCCGCTCCGCGTCCCCGTGCAGCAGCACCTCCATGTCCCGGCCGTCGGGGAGCGGGGCGAGCTCGTAGCGCCAGTCGCTCATCGACACCCCTTGTAGAAGCTGTCAGTCCTCGGCCAAGCGGTGATTCCGTACCGCGCGCCGCGGTTGACGTAGCAGAAGCCTTGCCAGTCGTCGCTGGCGTCACCCGTCTCTTCCACCTCCGCGGTGCTGGAGTGCGCGGGGTCGAACCAGAACCCGGTCAGGTCGCGCACCATCGACTGCTCGGTGCCCGGAAAGCCGACGGTGGCCTGCCAGTACGGCGATGCGCCCGCACCCGGGTTGGGGAACCGCGTCTTGTGCAGCGCCGCCGCGAACGTCTGCGGGGTCAGATGCGGCCCGGCCATCTGTACGCCGGATGCGATCAGCAGGAGCTCGTGGTAGAAGTCGTCGCCGTTGCTCATCGCCCCGAGGTTGGCCGCCGGAGTGCCGCCTTGCGCGGCCGTCTGAGCCCAGAACTCCTGCTGATACGGGAGCTGGCGGTTGAACGGCGCGACGCCGAAGACCTCCTTGGCCTCTTCCGTCGCGGACAGTCCGACCGAGTTGTAGGCCTTCCACCCGACGTTGAGCCACTCCGGGCGGTAGCCCACGTGGGAGGCGACGTTCGGCGGCGAGCTGGTCGAGCTGGCGCCGCCCCAGGTCGAGTAGAAGATGATCGACGTCACGCCCTCGTTGCGGAGCTGGACGAACTGCGGTGCGTCCTTGAGCGGCGCACCGTTGTACTCCACGACGCGTGGCTTCGGCACTCCGCACGCGCTCAGCTGCTGGAACAGCCCGGACATTCCGTACGTCGGCCCGCCGAACTGCGTAGGGACCGGGATCATCACGGCAAACTTGCGAGGCTTGTTCGCGAACTGCGGCGAGTGAACCGCGTTGTGTCCGGCAAGCTGGCGACACACCAGAGAGCCCATCGATGTCCACACGTCAGAGATGGGCGGCAGGTAGGTGAACGCGTAGTCCGGCTCTGAGGTGATCACGTTCGCATCGACGTCGTCGGAGCTGTTGCCGCCGGAGATCGAGATGATCTTCTGCCGGGTCAGCCCGTCGATGTACTCCGGCAGCGTACGAACGTCTCCGGTGGTGTCCACGTAGTCCATCGATGCGAACAGGTGATAGCTGCCCGCGCTTCGGGCATCCGCCGCCTGCGCTGTCGGCTGCGTGCACTGGTTGCACGGCACGGCGTCGGTGGCCTGCTGCGACTTGAACGGCACGATCGTGATCTGACGGCCGTACAGCTCGAAGTGGGAGTTGATGAAGTCGACCATCGGCTGAAGGGTGGTGAGCGTCGAGTAGATGCTGCCGTCCTTCGGTACGCCGATGCGCACTTCGGTCGCGGTCACACCGTTGGCGGTCGCGCCGCCGTTGCCTTGCTTCTGGCCCGGCCAGGTCGCCACGCAGGGTGGTGACTGCGGGTCGAAGTCCTGGGTGACCGAGCCGTCCGGCCACTTGTAGCACTGCAGCGCGCTCGGTACGCCGATCGGCTTGGGGGTGGGGGTCGGAAGCAGCGCGTGGCTCTTCTTCTTCGGCGGTGGCTTGTGCGCGCAGCTGGTCGTACCGGGTGCGCAGGCACCCGAGTTGCCGACACTCGAGTTGAGGTTCGGCGGGGCCTTCGTGATCGGCTTCTGAGCTTGCGGAGCGAACTCCGCGATGCTGGGGGGAGCCGGCGGGTTGAAGACGAGGGCAACCGCCATCACGAGGATGACGATGACCGCCGAGACGACCCCGTTGACCCCGATGACGAGGCCACGCGACTGTCGCTTTGGCGAGCCTGCGGGAGCGGCCGAGTGGGCGGCGGGTGGGACCACGGCCATGGTGCCGCGCAGCGTGGCAGATCACCTTGGGCCTGTCAATGTCCTAGCCGCTTAGGAGGTTATTGACATAGTGAGAGTGGCTTGACAGCATGCCGCGATGCAGCAGGCCCAGCGTGCGCACGCGCGCCTTGCGGGATAGCTGGCATGCGCGGTCGCGGGCTGAGAAGCCTGTTCGAGGGCACCCAGCGGCTGCCGTTCTTCAACGAGATCGCGGTTCTCGTTCTCGCCCTCCTCACAGTTCCGCTCTACGCCCACGCGGGCGCCGGACTCGTCGTCGTGTCCGGAGTTGCCGGCGGCGCACCGCTCGTCCTCGCCGGGATCGGCGTCGTACTGGTCTATCGCGCCAACCGCTTCATCAACTTCTCGCAGCTCGCGGTGGGCGTGTGGGCGGGGATGCTGTTCGACGGCCTCTACCGCGGCCGGCCCCTCTGGCGAGCGCTGCGCGCCAGCTGTGGGTGCGTCGGCTTGTATCCGGGGCGCGGGATCCTCGACACGAACTTCTTCGTAGCCGCCGGGTTGGCGATTCTCGCAGCCGTGCTGATCAACACCTTGATCTACGTCATCGTCATCCGGCGATTCCGGCGAGCCGGCCAGCTCATGCTCAGCCTGGTAACGATCTACCTTGCCGAGGCCCTTAGCGGGGTCCAGGGACCGATGCGCGGAAAGCTCGTCCCACAGTCTCTGGTGCAGCGAGGACTGCTGCCGAACACGCTCACGTCGCCGTTCGACGTGACCTGGAAGATCGCCGGATTCCCGCTCCAACTCGCCGATCTGCTCCTGATCGGCGCCGCCGCTGCCGCGCTCTTCGGCATCTCGTGGTACCTGCACCGCGGCGCCGGGGTCGAGATCCGGGCCGCCGCCGAGAACCCGGGTCGCGCGGAGACGCTCGGCATCTCCGAGGCAGCCGCGAGCGTTCGCATGTGGCTGTTGTCCGGCCTCCTCGCGGGCGTCGGCGGCGTGCTCGGAATGCTGAACGGGTCGAGCGCGCCACCCACCTCGCCGACGATCCCGGTCGAGGGGTTCGTGATCATCCTCGTGCTCGTCGTCATCGCGCGGTTCACGAACCTCTGGCTGACGGCCGCTGCCGGCGTCGTGTTCGGCATCGTGCAGGTTGCGGTGCAGCTCGGGTACCAGTCGCAGGCACCACTCGATGCCTCGCTCATGCTGATCGTCGCGGCACTGCTGCTCCTGCAGCGGGACCGCTCGGCCGGTGCCCGGGTCGGCGGCGACGACTTCTCCGGCAGCGACCTGATCCGCGAGCTGCGGCCGATCCCGCACGAGCTGCGCGACCTGGACTCGGTACGCCGGTGGACGAGCTTCGGCCGGGTCCTGCTCGTGGCCTTCGTCGGGGGGATTCCGTGGGCCCTGTCCGTCGGACAGGTCAGCGTTCTCACCGACTACGTCATCTACGCGCTCGTCGGCGCGGCCATCCTCATCATGTCCGGCTGGGCCGGTCAGCCGGCGCTGGGACAGTTCGGGTTCGGCGCGATCGGCGCGTGGGCGGCAGCGACATCGGGCGCGCCGTTCCTGCTCGCGCTCCTGCTCGGCGGCGTCACGGGCGCGGTCGCCGCCGTGCTCGTCGGGATCCCGGCGCTTCGGTTGCGGGGGCTGTCGGTTGCCGTCAGCTCGCTCGCCTTCGCGGTCAGCGCTTACGCGCTGTTCATCGACCCGCGGTACCTCGGCTCGATGCTTCCGCAGCAGCTGTCGACGCCGTCGCTGTTCGGACTGTCGCTGTCCAACGCGACGGCGTACTACTACTTCTGTTTGTGCGTGCTCTTCCTGGCGTGCATGGCGACGGTCGGACTGCGTCGTACCCGACTGGGTCGCACCCTCATCGCGCTGCGCTCCAACGAGGCGACGGCGCAGGCGTTCGGCATCAGCCCCAACCGCGCGCGGCTGTCGGCGTTTGCTGTTGCCGGGTTCTTCTCCGCCGTCGCCGGCGCGCTGCTGGCCTACTCACTCGGCACTGTCGACCCGCAGTCGTTCAGTGCCGACCTGAGCCTGCAGTACTTCATCTACGCCGCCATCGGCGGGCTCGGCGGCTTGCCGGGCGTGCTCATGGGCTTCGGGTTCGGCTGGGTTCTCGCGATCCTGCCGCAGTACGCGCTGATCCAGTACTTCGCGACCGGGATCGGAGCCCTGCTCCTTCTTTATGCGATCCCGGGCGGAATCGCGCAGGGCGTGTACGCCGCGCGTGACGCGATGCTGCGTCGCGTGGCCTTCCGGATGCGCCTCGCCGTGCCCTCGCTGATGGGCGACGCGTTGACGGCGCAGCAGGCCGGTCGAGCCAACCTCGACGAGCCGCGTGGGACTCGGCGGCAGCCCGGGGACACGCCGCCGTGGCGCTACGCGCTTCCCGGCCAGTGGGCGCTCGACCGGCTCGGCGAGATCGACACCGAGGAGCGGGTCGGTGTCTGACGTCCTGACCAACGAGGCGCTGGTCGAGGACCTGCGCACCGGCGCGGTCGCCGGCGGGCGCTCCGAGGGCACGCTGACCGCATCGTTCGACGACCTCAACGCGCAGGGAGTGCTGCGGCGTCCGGTCCCGACCGCCCGGCAGGCCGAGTCGTCCGGTCGCGTGGGGGACCGGCCGCAGGTCGCGGAATGGGAGGCGGGTGCTCCGGAGCTCGCGGAGCCGCCCACGCGGCGACAGAAGGCTCGAGCCTTCCTTTCGATGCTCAACCCGCGGACGGTTCCGGGGCCGAAGTTCCCGCTGATGGTCTTCGCGTTGTCGGGCCTGATCTCCGGATGGTTCGCGCAGACCTATCAGCTGGCCCTCCCCGAGATCCAGGCGACGTTCGGGTTCTCGGTCGTCGGCGTCATCACCCTCATGTCGGTCATGCAGATCATGAGCACGCTGGTGGGGCTGCCGGTCGGCTACCTCGTCGACCACGTCAAGCGTGTCTGGCTGGTGCGGTTCTACACCGTGAGCGACGCGATCGGCTTTCTGACCCTCTCCCGCGCCTCCGGCATCAAGTCCATGTACGGCGGAACCGCGCTCACCAACCTCAGCGGCGCCTCGGGTCTGATCTCCACGGGCGGACCGGCAACGGTCCCTTTGCTTACCGACTACTACGGCTCGCGCGCCCGGGGTCGGGTCGTCGGGATGCTGACGATCGGCGGGCAGGTCGGCTTCCTCATCGCGACCGGACTGTCCGGCGTTCTGATCCAGCGCGCCGGCTGGCAGACCGCGATGGCGATCATCGGTTTCGCCGGGCTGGGCGTCGCGGTGCTGACGTTCTTCCTGCGCGAGCCGGTTCGGGGCGGGATCGACCGGCTCGAGTTCGGGATGGAGGTCGAGGAGGCGGCGAAGGAGCCGCCCGCGCCGAGCTTCTTCGAGGCGATCCGCGCCGCGTTCGCCGTGCGGACGGTCCGGCTGCTCGCGATCGCAGGGATGGTCACCGCGGTCGGCATCGCGCCGCTGGGCTCGGTCGTGCAGCTGATCCTCGCGAACAAGTTCCTGCTCTCGCCCGAGCAACGGTCGGCGGTGGCGTTCGCCGCGGCGGCGTTGTCGATCCCGGTGATGTTCGTCGGGTCCGCGCTCGTCGATCGCGCTCTCGTCCGCCGGCCGAAGAGCATCGCCATCGGCATCTCGACGGTGATGCTGATCAACGCGGGCTGCACGATCCTCGAGGCGGTCGCGCCCAACATGTGGCTGTTCGTCGTGCCCCAGGTGCTGAGCCAGGCTCTCGTCTTCTCGACCATCCCGGCGATCGCCGCGATGGTCTCGCTTGCGGTGCCGGCTCGAATCCGTGGCGTCGGGGGGCAGGTGAACACCCCGTTTGCACTGGTCGGCTCGATCCTTTCGCCGGTCGTGGCAAGCCTCGGAAACGGTCACTCGCCGCAGGCGATCTTCCTGATGTTCACCCCGTTCTTCGTCCTCGGCAGCATCCTGCTGGCGTCCACCGCGGCGACGTTCGGGCCCGACATCCGCGCGGCGCGTGCCGCATCGGCGGCGCAGGACGAAGTCGAGCGGGCGGCAGGCCGCAAGGAGGAGAAGATCCTCGTCGTCCGCGACGTTGATGTCGCCTACGACGGGGTTCAGGTGCTCTTCAACGTCGATCTCGACGTGCACCGCGGGGAGGTCGTCGCGCTCGTCGGCACCAACGGCGCCGGCAAGTCGACCTTGCTACGAGCAATCTGCGGGTTGCAGCAGGCCGCGAACGGCGCGATCTTCTTCGACGGCCGCGACGTCACCGCCACCCCGACGTACGAGAGCGCCAGGCGCGGGCTGATCTACATGCCAGGCGGCCAGGGGGTGTTCCCGGCCCTGACCGTTCGGCAGAACCTCGAAAGCGCGCTCCGCGACGAGCCTGGCGCGTCGATCGAGCGCGCCCTCGAGCTGTTCCCCACGCTTCGCGACCGGCTCAACACGCAGGCGGGCAAGCTGTCGGGCGGCCAGCAGCAGATGGTCGCGCTCGGGCAGGCGCTGCTGATGAAGCCGTCGCTGCTGATGATCGACGAGCTCTCACTCGGCTTGGCGCCGTCAGTCATCGAGCTGCTGCTCAACGTCATCCGGGAGCTGCAGGCCGAGGGCGTGACGGTCCTGCTGGTCGAGCAGTCGCTCAACGTCGCGCTGACGATCGCGAACCGCGCTGTCTTCATGGACCGCGGCCAGGTGCAGTTCGACGGCCCGACCGAGGACCTTCTCGCGCGTCCGGACCTCGTGCGCGCGGTTTTCCTCGGCGGCGGCGGCAGCTCTGCCGGCTCCAAGCGCCGCGCTCCGGCGAACACCGATGCGCCGCAGACCGAGCTCGAAGCGCGGGAGGTCACCGTCAGCTTCGGCGGCCTCAACGTCCTGACAGACGTGACGTTCGGGGTCGCCCCTGGCGAGATCGTCGGGGTGATCGGCCCCAATGGCGCCGGCAAGACGACGCTCTTCGACGTCCTCTCCGGCTACGTCAAGCCGGACAGCGGCGACGTGCTGCTTCGCGGCCGCGAGGTGACGCGGCTCAGCCCGGACGCGCGCGCTCGCGTCGGCCTCGGCCGTGCGTTCCAGAACGCGCGGCTGTTCCCGCCGCTCACCGTCCGGGAGAACCTCGCGGTCGCGCTGGAGAAGAAGGCCGCGAAGAGCACCCTTCTTGCCGCGGTCTGGGCGCCGCCGGTGCGCCGCAACGAGCGGCGCCTCCGCGAGCTCGTGGACGGCTACATCGAGCTGCTGGGGCTCGCGCCGTACGCCGACAAGTTCGTGCGCGAGCTGTCCACCGGCACCCGCCGTGCGGTGGAGGTGGGCTGCCAGATGGCCGCGAATCCCAACGTCCTGCTGCTCGACGAGCCGTCAAGCGGCCTCGCGCAGGCAGAGACCGAAGCGCTCGGGCCGACCCTCGCCCGAATCGTGAAGGACACGGGCTGCGCGATGGTCGTCATCGAGCACGACCTGCCGCTGATCACCTCCATCGCAAACCGGCTGATCGCGATGGAGCTCGGCCAGGTGATCGCCATCGGCAGCCCCGACGATGTCACGCACGACCCGCGAGTGCTCGCCAGCTACCTCGCGGCTTCCCATGACGTGATCGAACGGTCCGGCTCCCGAGTCGGCTCCGTGCTTTCTGCTGTATCCGCGCCCGAGGAGATCTGATGTCACGAACCGCCCCGTCCCGTCGTACGGTCGCCCCCCGGGCAGCCCGGACCGGCACGAGCTCGACCCGCAGTCGCGCTTCGTCGGGCGGCAAGGCGCTGACCAGCGCCGTGTTCGCCGAGCGGTTCGACCACATCGTCGGCAACGTCGGCAAGGTCATCAAAGGCAAGGACGACATCATCCGGCTCTGCCTCGTCGGGATGCTGGCAGAGGGCCACGTCCTGTTCGAGGACATGCCCGGCACCGGCAAGACGATGCTGGCCCGGTCGATCGCGCAGACCATCGACGCGGAGTCCTCCCGCGTGCAGTGCACCCCCGACCTGCTGCCTGCCGACATCACCGGGTCGAGCGTCCTGGACCGCAAGACCGGCGACTTCAACTTCCGGCGAGGCCCGGTGTTCGCCAACGTGTTCCTCGCTGACGAGATCAACCGTGCGACACCCAAGACGCAGTCGTCGCTGCTCGAGGCGATGGCCGAGCGACGCGTCTCCTATGACGGCGTCACCCATGACCTGCCGAAGCCGTTCTTCGTCCTCGCGACGATGAACCCGATCGAGCTCGCGGGAACCTTCCCGCTGCCCGAAGCGCAGCTCGACCGGTTCCTCTTCAAGCTCTCGCTCGGGTACGCCGGGCGCGACGCCGAGGCGGACCTGGTCCGTGCGAACTTCCGCGAGGAGGCGGTTACCCGGCTCACCTCCGCCTGCTCGCTGGGCGACCTGGTGGAGATGATCGAGTGGGCCAAGGAGGTCACGGTCAGCGACGAGGTCCTGTACTACGTGATCGATCTCGTCCAGGGCACCCGCACGGACCCGCTGCTGCAGATGGGCGCCTCGAGCCGCGCGACGCAGTCGCTGATCCGCGCGGCTCGGGTCATGGCGGCGTCTCAGGGTCGAGACGACGTGCTGCCGGACGACGTCAAGCAGCTGGTCGGCGCGGTCTTCGCCCACCGCCTGGTGCTGACACCAGATGCCCAGCTGCGTGACGAGTCGGTCACCGAGGTGATCGATCGGCTGGTCCACCGGGTGAAGGTGCCGATGGGCGCCTCCGCCCGCCGCGGCAGCCACTCCGTCAACGGGTCGTCGAAGGAGTCCACGGCACTGATGACCGGCGCCGTGGCCGCGTCGGTCGCCGACTGACCCACCGGCAGAAGTCCTCGCCTTGACCGAGCTCGCCGAGCCGATCACCGACATCGTCGATGTCGGTGACGTCGTCGTGGCCCGACCGATGTCGGCGGCCAGGCGGTCGGGCAAGGCCGACTGGTTCCCCGGGCTGCAGCGACTCGTCGGCCTGACCAACGTGGGCCTGGGCATGTTCGTCGCGATCGTCGTCGTGATCGTCGTCGGCCGGCTGATGACCAGCCACGCGATGACGATGCTCGGTTACGCGCTCGCTCTGGTCCTCGTGGTCTGCTGGCTGCTGGGGCGGCGAAACCTTCCGGTCCAGGCGACGAGGTCCGAGCTGCCGAGCCGGGTTCCTGCGGGGCGCACCGTCGAGGCTGAGATCACGCTGACGTCCAGGCGACGGGTCAGCACGATCGTCATCGAGGAGTCGCTCGACCGGCATCTCGGCCAGCCGGTACGCATCGCGTTGGCTGTGCTGCCCAGCGGGCGCGACAGCGTGCACGACTACTCGTTCACACCCACGCTGCGAGGCATCTACCCGGTCGGCCCGCTGATTGCGGAGTTCTCCGACCCGTTCGGATTCACGCGCCGCCGCCAGCAGATCGCAGAACCGGCGAAGATCATCGTGCATCCGGCGATCGAGCCGGTCGTGGACCGGATCACGAGCCGTGAGTGGGAGGACCCGCCGGTCCGGCCGCCGGTATCGCGGGCCTGGCCGACCGGTTTCGAGTTCTACGGCATGCGCGACTACGCGCCGGGTGACGACCCGCGCCAGATCGTCTGGCGTGCCGTCGCTCAGTACGACAAGTTCCTCGTCCGTGTGGCCGAGCAAGGCATCACCGACCGGGTGAACATCTACTTCAACTCGAACAGCGCGGACCACAGCTCCGGCGACCCGAGTGCGACCTTCGAGTCGGCGGTGTCGGTCGTCGCCTCGCTCGGGGTCAAGCACCTTGCCGACGGCTTCTCGGTGAGCATCAACCGCAACGACTCGCTGCTCCTGCGCAACTATCGAGGCGCCGGCAAGCGGGTTCCGATGCTCGACGCGCTGGCGGCCGTGAAGCGCGAGCGGGTCCCGTTCGAGCAGGCGCTCGACCGCCTGCTCGTCGAGCCGTCGCGCACGACGCACAACATCGTCGTGACGCCAAAGCTCACCAGCGAGATGGCGCGCCGGCTTCGGCTGCTCGTCCAGCGGGGCGTGGCCGTGCTCCTTGTCGTCATCGTCACCGACGACACCGACCCCATGACGCTGCACCGCGCAGCGGGTTTGGGCTGCACCGTCGTCGAGGTGGCGCCGGGCGCCGCCCTCGGCTCGGTCTTCTCCGCCGTGAGCAGCGGGGGGCGCCGATGACGACCACCGACCTCCGCGACGCGGCCGTCGACGACGAGCCGATCGTCAGGCTCGGCGAAGCCGGCCGCCTGGGTCCCGGAATCCCCGAACAGCCGGCAGCGCCCGACCAGGAGAACGCGGGCACCGACGACGAGCGGCCGTTCAACCCGATGACCGCGGTCGCGGTCGCCTTCCTGTCCACCGCCGGCGTCGGCTGGATGCTCGGCGGGATCTTCACGGGGACGACCGGCCGACTGGTCGGAGTGGGCGGCGCCCTCATCGGCACCGGCGTCGTCGCGCTCGCCGAGCGCTGGCGATGGGGCGGCCTGTCACAGCTGCTCGCCCTTCCCGTCGCCGTGCTCGCCGGGATCGGGCTCGCCACGTCATCGGCCGGAGGCACCAACCCGTTCCGCCTGGTCAGCCAGGCGATCCGCGCCGGAGGCCTGACCCAGCCGCCGGTGCCCTTCGATCCCGGCTGGCGGTTCCTGCTCGTCGTACTGACCTGCACGATCGCGGTCACCGCAGCGGCGACGGCGGTGCAGTTCCGTCGGGCGCGGCTCGCGGCGATCATTCCGGCACCGGTCATGGCGGCGGGGACGCTGCTGCAGCCGAACAACCACGAGCTGGTGTCGATCACCGTCTCGGTCCTGCTGGCGATCGGCTCGTTCGCGGTCGCCTACGGGTCCGAGCTCGCTGCCGACTCCCACACCGGCGGGGCGTTCGAGGCCAGGCGGCTGCTCAAGGCTGTCGGACTGCTGGTCGGCATCCTCGCCCTCGTCGTGGGGATGTCGCACCTGAGCTTCCTCTACCCGCCGCAGAAGGTCGCGGTGGTCATCCCGCCGAAGCGGCCGCAGACGCCACCGGCGGTCAATCCCAACCAGCTGCTGTTCACCGTCAAGGCGCCGACGTCACAGCCGTTGCGCACGGGTGAGCTCGACGTGTACGACGCCGACGCGTGGCTGACACCGCCGTACGACACCGGACGGCTCGTCGACGTCACCGCTGCGAACCTCCCGGCCTTCGCCGCGGGCCGGGTCACGGTGCCCACGCCGGGGCCCACGCCGAAGAAGACGACGCAGGTCACCGTGACCATCGACGACCTCGGCGAGGCACGCCAGATCCCCGACCTCGCCGACGCCGTCTCCGTCAAGACGCCGCCGAGCGGGTTGCAGTACGACCCGAGAGCACAGACGCTTCAGACGCCCGGCCGGCCCGGGCACGGCCTGACCTACACGGTGGTGGCCGCCGCGCCCGCGGACTCGACGGTGCTCAAGAAGGCTCCAGCGCCGGGTCCGGCGCTGGCCCCGTTCCTCGCGGTCCCGCCGCCGCCGATCGCCGTCACCGATCTGCTCAGCAAAGTTCCGCAGGGCCTCGACCGCTATGACCGGCTGCAGTACGTGCGCAACTACTACTACAAGCATGCCGTCGGCAGCGGCCCGGGCAACCCGGTCGACGTCACACCCACACGGGTCGCACAGATCCTGCAGGGCAAGCCGGCGTCGCCGTACGAGATCGTCGCCGGCGAGGCGCTGCTCGCGCGCTGGGCGGGGGTGCCGGCGCGCATCGGCTACGGGTACTACTACCAGGGCGCCATCAAGAACGGCACGTACCAGGTGCATCCGTCTGACGGCGCGATGTGGCTCGAGGCGTACTTCGCCGGGAGTGGCTGGGTGCCGATCATCGGCCACCCGAAGCAGGCCACGTCGAGCCTGAACCACCCGAACCACACGAACCCGCAGATCCTTCCCAACGGTCAGCTGATCGCGCAGATCTACGTGCCCCTCGAGCAGACGTCGTTGCGGATGCTCTACACGCTCGTGCAGTACTGGCTGCTGCACGGGGCGCTTCCCATCGCCGGCATCGTGCTGTTCCTCTGGCTCCTGCTGCCGGGTCTGGTGAAGATGGCGCGGAGACTTCGACGCAGAGTCTGGGCCGGGCGGATCGGCCCCGGGTCGCGGATCGCGACGGCGTACTCGGAGTTCCGCGACCGCGCGATCGACTTCAACATCGGCCACCCGACACTGACGCCGCTGGAGTTCCTCGACGTCACGCTGCCCGACGACGAGCACAAGCAGCTGGCGTGGCTCGTCACCCGCGCGCTGTGGGGTGACCTGCGACGTGACCAGCGCGACGAGGACGCGGAGGCGGCGGAGGACCTCGCGGCGTCGCTGACGCGGCGGCTCAGCGCGGGCCAGCCGGCGCTGTTGCGCGTCGCGGCGTTCGCCTCTCGGGAGTCGCTGCGGGCGCCGTACTGCGACGAGATCCCGAACCTCTGGCTGCGCCACCGGCTCCGGCTGATGAGCCGGCTCCGTGCGGCGATTACCGCACTACGCCGTGGGGTCCGCCGGCCTCGTGACCTGCGACGGCGGCTCGCGAAGGTCAGTGTCGGCAGCGCGCCGCTGATCGTCGTGCTTCTGATGGTCGGCATGCTCTCGGGCTGCGGCGCCGCGACCCGCGCGCCGGCACAGGCGGCTCCGCTGCCGTCCGTGCCCGCCACGGTCGGGGCCTACCAGCTGCAGCTCAAGCCGTCGGCGCAGGACGTGTTCAACCAGTACCGCGCGAAGGCCTTGATCTCCTCGCTGGCCTTGTACGGCATCCGGTCGAAGGGCGTCACGGTCGGCACGTTGCAGACCGCGTCCCTCAAGCCGGGCTTGAAATGGCAGAACTCGACGGTTCGCAAGGCAGTGATCACCTCACTCGGCGGGACGCCGACGTTGCACATCGTCAACGGCGTCTCGATCTACGAGGTGACGATCAACCAGGTGCAGCTGTTCGCACACTTCATGCCCTCGGGCCGGACTTACGAGCTGCTCGGCGCCGGTCCCGACTTCAACAACCCCGAGAGCTTCTTCACCCAGACCCTCGCCGTCCAGGAGGGTCAACCCGGAATCGCTGCAGTAGCACCCGGCCCCACCACCGATCCGCGACGGGGATGGCAATGACAAGAACCTTCTCGCTGGCCGCAAAAGTCACTGTTGGCTGCGCGGTGTTCGCGACCGCCTGCTCCGGACCTCATCAGGCGCTGGATGCGCAGACCCAGGCGGTCCCGGTCGACCTCGTCCTCGGTCATGCCGCCGTGGTGGAGGCGCCGCTCGCACCGGTGACGATCCCGGTCGCGCCGGTCGGCCAGAACGTGTTCCCCAGCCCGAAGCCGACCACGCCGACGGCACCGCCGGTGCCGGTGAAGCAGGGCCCGTGTCCCGCGTTCGATCCGCTGCAGCCGATCGCCGCCATGCCCACCGTCCCTCGGCGTGCGCCCAAGGTCGCGCAGTACGTCTATCGAACCAAGATCACGTCGAAGACGAGTGGCAAGCCGGCGACGTACACCGGGCCGTCGCACTGGCGGGTCTCCAAGCCGTCGAAGCCCGGTGCTCTGGGCAGCTACACCTTCAACGTCATCACCCGGATCCCGAAGCTCAAGGAGACCAAGACCACGACCTACCTGGTCCTGCCTAAGGCGCTGAGCGCGGGGGGCGAGCAGATCCCGCCCTCCAACATCGGAGGCAACCCGCAGGGTCTGCTGCCGACACCGCTGCCCGCGATCGCGGCTCCGCTCATGCCCGGCATCTACCTCGCCGGCGTCAAGCAGACGGGTGTTGCCGCCTTCCTGCCGGCAACGCCAGTAGCGCTTGTGCAGTTCCCGATCACACCGGGCGCCACCTTCACCTCCGTCGGCAGCGACGGCGAGCACGTCATCACCTTCACCTCGACCGTTCTGTCGACCACCAAGGTCAATGCGTGCGGCACCCCGGTTGGCGCATGGGGGGTCAAGCTGACTCAGGGCCTCGTCAGCTCGCCGAGCGCGCCCTTGGTCAACTTCACCGAGACGCTGCGCTTCTCCACCCTCGCCGGCGGCCTCGTCGTGGGCGACGACTACCAGTCCAGCTCCGCACTTCCCGGACTCGGTGCCGCCACGTTCGACGAGACCGACACGATCAACACTGAGCCCAAGGCGGTTGGGTGACCCGACTTCGCCCCGTCGCGCGGACCGCAAGCCTGTCCGCGCTGCTGGCGTGCGCGGCCGCCTGCGCGGTGCCGGGTCATGCGACGGTGAAGCCGCCTGGCTCGCCGGCTGCCGCGCACGTCGGCGGGACGCTCCGGATCGGCATCGCGGCGCCTTCGGGCGTGGATCCCATCGCGGCGACGAACCCCTCCGCGCAGCTCGTCGACGGCCTGCTGTGCGACACCCTCCTCACCGTCGACCCGCAGTCCGGCGAGCCCGCCCCGGGACTGGTCTCCGGCTGGACGTTCTCCGGCAGCACGCTGACGCTTCAGCTTCGTCACGGCGTGCACTTCTCCGACGGCTCCAGCCTGACTGCGAGTGACGTCGCATTCTCCCTCGGCCGCCTGGCCAACCCGAGCTTCGCGAGTCCGGCGGCCGGACTGCTCAATGGTGTGCTCGGCTACTCGGGGCTGCAGTCCAACTTGTTCGCGAAGCCGACCGATGGCCTTGCGGGCGTGCAGGTGGTCAACGACCACACCGTCCAGGTGACGCTGTCCGCGAAGGACACGGCGTTCCTCTACGACCTCGCGATGCCGGCGACAGCGCCGGTGTCGGCCAATGCCGAGCGCGCGCATCCGAAGTCCTTCGTCGACGACCCGGTCTGTGTCGGGCCGTACCGGTTGCGTGCGCCTTACCGGCCAGGCGCGAAGACCATCGCCCTCACCCGGGTGCCCGGCTACTACGCCCAGAACCCGTCGTACACCGGCGGTGGTCGCGGCTATGCCGCGCGTGTCACCTTCGAGGTGTTCGGCTCGCAGCGCGCCGGTTACCAGGCGTACCGCCACGGCAAGCTCGACCTGCTCAGCCTGCCGCCGGCGGATCGCGGCCGGCCGGTGCCCGCGGGCAGCGCACTCGCCAGCCGGGCGGCGACCACCGAGGAGTTCATCGGGCTACCCAACGGCGCTGACGCGACGCTGTCGTCGGTCGCGGTGCGACACGCGCTGTCGGAGTCGCTCGATCGCGAGGCGGTCGCCGCGAAGGTGTGGGGTGGCGGAGCGTTGCCGGCAACGGGCTACCTGCCGGCAGGCTTCGGTGCCTCGAGCGCCGGCACCTCCTGTGGCGCGTTCGCACCTATCACCGGCAATGCCGCCCAGGCGCGCGCGTCGCTCACCCCGGCCGAGCTGAGCGACTTGCGCAAGAAGCCGTTGACCCTGACCGTCGAAAGCGACCCGCGCAGCCTCGCCGAGGCGGCAACGGTGGCCGACGAATGGCGGCAGGCGCTAGGCGTGCGGGTGAAGATCGCCGCCGAGCCATGGTCGACGTACCTGCAACAGGCGACGGTGGGCAGCGGCTTCCTGACACCGTTCCGCATCGCCTGGCAAGCCGGGGCGATCTCGCCGAGTCCGACCAGCCTCGATCCGGGTGGGTTCCTCTACAGCTTGTTCTCGCAGAACTCCACGACGTTGGCCAACTGGGCGCACTACTCAGACCTGCGGTTCGACACCACGTACTCGCTCGGCGTCCAGCCGGCGTCGCCGGGCGCAGCGCGCGACAGCGTGCTCAAGGCGGTTGCGGAGCGTCTCTGCCAGCAGATGCCGATCATCCCGCTGGCGGTCGAGAGCTCGCAGTGGTTGGTCCGCAGCAGTGCGTGGGCGAGCACCCGTTCCAGCTATCTCGCGGTGGGCGGAACGCCGCTGCTCCGTGAGCTGTACCTCGAGCGGGGGGTGTTGCGATGACTGAAGCGCGGCCGCTATATTGCCCTAACCAGTTAGGTAGAAAAATGTCCGGATCAATCGGGTCGAAACCGGGGGGCACCGCGTGGGCACGACCGAGCCGGTAGCCGACGGCGCTACCGCGTCGATCCGGCTTCGCCTCTCGCCGACGGACGCGCGCTACGCCGGAGGGCTCGCCGCCGGCTCGACCGCGATGGCGATCTTCGCCGACCTGGAGACCGAGCTGTCGTTGCTCGAGGGCGGCGATGAGGGACTGTGTGCCGGGTACGAGTCGGTCGAGTTCCTCGCCCCGCTGCGGGTGGGGGACTTCGTGGAGGCGACGGGCCGCGTCGTCGCGCGTGGTCGGAGCAGCCGCAAGTGCACCGTCGAGCTCTACAAGGTCCTGTCCGTCGACGACGACGGCGTTCTGGTCAAGCAAGACGGACCGGTCCTCGCCGCTCGCGCAACAGTCACGATCGTGGTGGGAAAGACCATCGCGGAGCGCTTCGGATGACGGTCGCGCCGCCGCTGTCGCTGGTGGCGTGGCTCGACTCGGTCGTCGCAGCGCACGGCCGCCGGGTCGCGCTCGCCGACGACGGCGTGAACGTGACGTACGACGAGATGTGGGCGACCGCCGGCGGCGTGGCGAACTATCTCCGCACCGATCTGGATGCCGAGCTCGGCGCCCGCATCGCGATCATCGGGACGAACCAGGCGGCGTACATCGAGGCGTTCCTCGGCATCCTGCGCGGCGGGCTCGTTGCCGTCCCACTCAACCCGATGCTGGACACCCGGTCGCTGCGCGCGCAGCTCGAGGCGCTCGACGCGTCGATCTTGATCCTCGGCGAAGTCGACGACGACGTCCGCGAGGGCTTGTGCGGCGTCCTTCCGATCGTCGAGCTGCCCCGGTTGCTCGCCGACAGCGAGGCTCACTTCGGCAAGCTGCCGTTGCCGCGACCGGCCAGCCCGGCGTGCATCATCCCCACGAGCGGAAGCACCGGGCTGCCCAAGGGCGCGCTCCACACGCAGAGCGGCCTCCTGCACTGCGCGTTGCAGATCGGCGGTGCCCTGCCGCTCGGCCCAAGCGACCGCAACGTGTCGTTCTTGCCGTTCTTCGCCGCGATTCCGGAGCAGGTGCTGCCGACGTTGTGCGCGGGCGGCGCGGTCGAGGTGATCGCGCGCTTCGACGTCGAGCGGATCGCGGCGGCCTGCGCGCGAGCGACCTGCTTCGACGCCGTGCCGACAATCATGTCCCGGCTGATCAACGAAGCGCCGCTGGAGTCCTTGCGGCAGCTCAACTGGGTGTACTTCGCCTCCGAGCCGATGCCGCCGGCACTGCTCGCGCGTTGGCATGAGGAGCTGCCCGGCGTCGAGACGCACCAGTTCTACGGGATGACCGAGCTCGTCCCCGCGACAGTGGCGTCGCACCGGATCCTGCTGACCGACCGGACCACGGTCGGCGTGCCGTTCCCGACGACCCGGGTCACCCGTGACCCCGAGAGCGGCGAGCTGTTCACGCGCAGCCCGGCCCAGATGAGCGGCTACTTCAACAACGCAGCCGCCACGAGGGCCGCGTTGACACCCGAAGGGGCGATCCGCACGGGGGACGTCGGGGAGTTCGACGAGCTGGGCCGGCTCCATCTCACGAGCCGGCTCAAGGACCTCATCATCACGGGCGGTCTCAACGTCGCTCCCTCAGAGATCGAAGCCGTCGCTTGTCATCACCCGTCCATCGGCGTGGCCGCGGTCGTCGGCATTCCCGACGAGCGGTGGGGCGAGACCCCGATCGTCGTCGGCGTCGCACGTGATGGCGCCACCGTCAGCGCCGCCGACCTGCTCGCCCACTGCCGCCAGTCGCTGAAAGGTTTCAAGCGACCCTCGGGCGCCGCGATCGTCGACGTGCTCCCGAGCACCGGCATCGGAAAGGTCGCGAAGCAGCTGCTGCGGGACCAGATCGTGAAGGGGGAGATCGATCTTGTTCGCGCCGGCTGATCTCGACGCGCTTCGCGCGGCCTGCAGCAGGGGCGAGTGGCTCGCGCTGGCGCGCGCCGTGACTCGAGTCGAGAACACCGCGGCCTGGGACCTCGAGCTACCTGCGCCCGACCGGCCGACGCACGTCATCGGCATCACCGGCCCGCCCGGTGCCGGCAAGAGCACGCTTACCGCCGCCCTCATCACCGCGTTCGCCGACTCCGGCCGGCGCGTGGGTGTCCTGGCGATCGATCCCTCCAGTCCGATCACCGGTGGCGCCGTGCTCGGCGACCGCGTACGGATGGAGAAGAGCCTGCTCGGCCGTACCGACGTCTACGTCCGAAGCCTCGCGAGCCGGGGCGCCCACGGCGCGATCGCGCCGGCGACGCGCAACGTCGCGCGGCTGCTCGAGCTGAGCGATGCCTTCGACGTGATCATCATCGAGACCGTCGGCGCAGGGCAGAGCGAGGTGGCGATCGCCGGGCTCGCCGACACGGTCATGCTCGTGACGGTTCCAGGACTTGGTGACGCCGTGCAGGCGATCAAGGCGGGCTTCCTCGAGGTGGCCGACTTCGTGGTCGTCAACAAGGCGGATCGTCCGGACGCGCCGGAGACGATGCGGCATCTGCGCATGAACCTGAGCCGCAAGGTCGGCGTCATGCAAACCGTTGCCATCGACGGCACGGGCCTGGACGAGCTGCGGGACGAGCTCGACGGCCGGTGGGCGAAGCTGAACGAGGCGAACGATCTCGCCGAGCTGCGGGCGACCAAGTTCGTGACGGAGGCAGGGCTCGTCGCCGAGGCCTGGATCGGCTCGTGCCTGAGCGGTGTGGAGCTCGATCCCTCGGACGGTCTCGGCAAGTCCGTCAAGCGAGTCCTTGAAGCAGCAGCTGACCGGTGGACGGTGTGACGAGTGTCTGACGACGAAGCACGTACGACGGCCGGCGCTTACTCCGCTGAGGAGGTCGAGGCCTGGCGCAACCAGCGCCTCGCCAAGGACTACGACCGGATCGCGCCGCGCGCGAAGGAGTTCACGACGCTGTCGGGGAATCCGATCAAGGATCTGTACACCGCGGCAGATGTGGCCGGCCTCAACGAGCGCGACGAGCTCGGTCTACCGGGGGAGTTCCCATACACGCGGGGACCGCACGCGAGCATGCACCGCGGCCGGCCGTGGACCATCCGCCAGGTTGCCGGGTTCGGCCAAGCCGAGGACACGAACGGTAGGTACAAGTACCTGCTCGAGCACGGTGAGACGGGGCTGTCGACCGACTTCGACCTGCCCACCCTGCTGGGATACGACTCCGACCACCCGATCTACGGCCGCGAGGTCGGCAAGATCGGCGTCGCCGTCGACACCGTCGTCGACGCCCACGCGCTGTTCGACGGGATCCCGCTCGAGCAGGTCTCGACGTCACTGACCATCAACGCGCCGGCCGGCGTACTGATGGCGATGTACCGCGTCGTCGGTGACGAGCGTGGCATCGCGGGCGACCGCCTGACCGGCACGACCCAGAACGACATCCTCAAGGAGTACACGAGCCAGAACGAGTTCATCTTCCCGCCCGAGGCTTCGGTCGAGCTCGTGGTGGACACGCTCGAGTACGCCGCCGACACGATGCCTCGGTTCAACCCCGTGAGCATGAGCGGCTACCACGTGCGCGAGGCGGGCGCGACGGCCGCGCAGGAGATCGGGCTCACGATTGCCGGGGCGCTCTGTTACCTCGAGCTCGCGGTGGAGCGGGGCATCGACCCGGACAAGATCGCGCCTCGGGTGTCCTTCTTCTGGGACGTGCACAACGACTTCCTCGAGGAGGTCGCGAAGCTGCGGGCGTGCCGCCGTCTGTGGGCGCGGCTGATGCGCGATCGGCTCAGGTGCAAGGACCAGCGGTCCTGGCTGATGCGCGCGCACTGCCAGACGGCGGGTGTCTCCCTCACGGCACAGCAGCCGCTCAACAACATCGCGCGCACCGCCGTCCAGGCGCTCGCCGCGGTGCTCGGCGGGACGCAGTCACTGCACACCAACTCCTTCGACGAGGCGTTCGCGATCCCGTCGGAGGAGGCGATCAAGGTGGCGGTGCGGACGCAGCAGATCATCCTCGAGGAGTCCGGCGTCGCCAACGTGGTCGATCCGCTCGGCGGCTCCTACTACATCGAGTCGCTCACCAATGACCTCGAGGCAGAGGCCATGGACCTGATCACCCGCATCGACGAGATGGGCGGGATGGTTCAGGCGGTCACGACGGGCTACGCGAACCAGCTGATCGCCGACTCGGCGTGGGAGCAGCAGGTCAAGATCGAAAGCGGCACGCGCACGATCGTCGGAGTGAACGACTTCGTCGACGACGACTACTCGGTGGGCGGGATCGAGCTGTTCAAGCCCGACCCGGGAGTGCTCGACCGGCAGCTCAAGCGCCTCGCCGAGGTCAAGCGGGAGCGCCACGAGACGGCCGTCAAGGAGTCGCTGGTGGCGATCGAGGCGGCGGCACCGAACCTCAAGACCAATCTGATGCCGTTGATCGAGACTGCCGTGCGGGCCCGCGCGACCGTCGGAGAGATCTGCGACGTCCTACGTGGCCAGTGGGGCGAGCATGCGCCCTCGACCGTCTTCTGAAGAACCGAATAGGAGTTAGTGGTGGACAGACGCTCTCGGATCAAGGTGGTCGTGGCCAAACCCGGCCTGGACGGCCATGATCGCGGCGCAAAGGTCGTGGCGCGCGCGCTGCGGGACTCCGGCATGGAGGTGGTCTACACCGGGATCTTCCAGAGCCCGGAGTCGATCATTCGCTCGGTGATCCAGGAGGACGCTGACGTACTCGGACTGTCGAGCCTGTCGGGCGCGCACCTCGAGTACGCCGTGGAGATCGCCGACCTGCTGCGCGAGAACGGCGCCGACGACGTGCTGTTCCTCGTGGGCGGAACGATTCCGGACGAAGACGCCGAGGAGCTTCGCAGGGTCGGCGTCGCGGGCGTGTTCGGACCGGGTACCCCGACGGGCGACATCGTGAAGTTCATCGAGGAGAACGTGCGCGCCGACGCCGGCGTATCGGCCTGAGGCACTTCTCCCGACCATCCCCGTTGACCACAATAGTGAAGAGCCTTACCTTTACCTCGGACAAAACTGTTTAGCCAATAACTATTTCGGGAGTCCGGATGGCGCTGCCCAGGCTTATCGACGTCGAGGAGCTCTTCGCCGACCCGATCTTCAGCGGGGCGGGCATCTCGCCCGACGGCACCCGGCTGGCCTACCTGTCGCCGAAGTACGGCCGGACCCAGGTCTGGGTTCGCGGCATCGACCAGGAGCACGAGGACGCGATCTGCGTCACTCACGACGCCCGTCGTGGCGTGAAGGGCTACATCTGGACCAAGAACCCCCGCTACCTGCTGTACCTGCAGGACACCGACGGCAACGAGGACTGGCGCCTCTACCGCGTCGACCTCGAAGCGCCGGAAGCGGCTGCGGTCCCGCTCACTCCCGAGCTCCCGCCCCTCGCGCGGGTCCTCGGCGTCCAGGAGCTCGAGTCGCTGCCTGGCAAGGTGCTCGTCACGATGAACCCGCGGATCGAGTACACGGACCTCTACGAGATCGACCTCGAGACCGGTGAGTCCAAGGTCTATCTGGAGAACCCCACCAAGGGCGGCGCCTACATCGTCGGCCGCAACGGCGAGCTGTTCCAGATGGAGCTCAACCCGGATGACGGAGCGTGGGAGTGGTACGCCGTCGACCGCGAGACAGCGGGACGTCGGCTGCTGGCCAGCTTCGAGGGGACGACGTACCCCGTCGGTCAGGCGCCCGGCATGGTCGCAGCCGACGGAAAGGCGCTGATCCTGGGCGCCTACATCGGCGACGATCTTGGTCTGCTTCGGCTGGACGCGGAAACGGCAGAGCAGTCGGTTCTCCTGCACCTGCCCGGCCGCAACATCTGCACGGCGTCGATCGTCTCCCCGCTGCTGCCCTCCTCGATCTTCGTCAGCGAGCACACCGGTGACCTCCTCGCGGTCCGCTTCACCGGCGACAAGCCCCACATCGAGGTCGTCGACGAAGGCTTCAAGCGGGCATATGAGGCGCTTTCCGCGCTCTCGGACGGCGTCTTGGCGCATCTGACGTCAGACGAGGACGAGAACCTGTGGGTCGCGAGCTTCACCCACGACCGTGAGTCCGACAAGACCTACCTCTACGACAGCCGGACCGGCGAGAGCCGGCTGCTGTTCGACCCGTTCCCGAACCTCGATCCGGCCGACCTGGCGCCGATGCAGGCAGTGCGGTTCGACGCCCGGGACGGCCTGCCGCTGCACGGCTTCCTTACCCTGCCGCTGGGCGTCGAGCCGAGCGGACTGCCGCTCGTCCTCTACGTGCACGGTGGCCCGTGGTTCCACGACTCCTGGCAGTTCAACCGGATCGCGCAGTTCTTCGCCAACCGCGGCTACGCGGTGCTGCAGGTCAACTTCCGTGGCTCGTCCGGCTACGGCAAGAACCACCTGGTCTGCTCCGTGAAGGAGCTCGCCGGGAAGATGCACGACGACCTGATCGACGCTTGCGACTGGGCGGTCAAGCAGGGGTACGCCGACCCGTCCCGCATCGGCATCTACGGCGGGTCCTACGGCGGCTACTCCGCGCTGGTCGGCGTCACCGTCACGCCGGACTACTTCGCGGCGGCCGTCGACTATGTCGGTATCTCGAGCCTGCCGAACTTCCTCAAGACGCTGCCCGCGCTGGCGCGGCCGGTGATCCGCAACAACTGGCTGCACTGGGCCGGCGATCCGGATGACCCGGAGCAGCTCGCCGACATGCTGCGCCGCTCGCCGATCACGATGGTCGACAAGATCGTGACCCCGTTGCTCGTCGTACAGGGCGCGAAGGACTCACGCGTGGTCCAGGAGGAGGCCGACAACATCGTCGCGGCACTGCGGGCGCGCGACGTGGACGTCGAGTACATCCTCGCCGAGGACGAGGGCCACGGGTTCCAGAACCCGGAGAACAACATGCGGATGTACCGCGCGGTCGAGCAGCACTTCGCCAAGTACCTCGGTGGTCGGAGCGCCTCGTGACCGACCTCGCCGCGCGCTACGCGACAGCCGAGGGTCTTCTCCCGCACAAGCTCAAGGCACTCGTCGACTCACCCAAGGTGACGCCGAACTGGATCCGCGACACCGACACGTTCTGGTACGCCAACCGCACGTCGGCGGGCGTCGAGTACGTGTACGTCGACGCGGCGGGGAAGATCAAGCAGCCCGCGTTCGACCACGACCGGATGGCGAAGGCGCTGAGCGGCGTGCTCGAGCTGCCGGTGGAGCCCGGCGCGATGGCGATCTCATCCATCGACTTCGTCGATGGAGCCGTGCGAGTCGACTGTCTCCTGCAGCGGGTCGAGGTCTCACTCGACACCTACGACGCGAAGGTTCTCGGTCCGTCGTACGAGTACGAGACCCGCTCGCCGGACGGCAAGTGGGCGGCGGGCGTGAAGGACCACAACCTCTACGTTCGCAACCTCGAAACCGACGAGGTTCGCGACTTGACGACGGACGGCGTCGAAGGCTGCGATTACGCCGGCTTCGCCGACCAGGTCAGCGCAATCGTGAGCCGGGAGAACCTCGGCTTCCAGATGCCTGCGTTCGTGCTGTGGTCGCCGGACTCCACCCGCTTCGTGACCTACCGGCTCGACCAGCGCGACGTCCTGCTGATGCACCTCGTCCGGTCCGCGCCGCTGGACGGCGGTCGCCCCAAGGTCTTGACCTATCACTACGCCCTGGTCGGCGACCCGGACGAGACGCTCGCGACCTCGCAGTACTTCGTGTTCGAGGCCGCGACCGGCAAGGTCACCGAGGCCAGGCACGAGCCGTTCCTCACGCCGTTCGTCTCGCCGATCGCGTACAACCACGTGTGGTGGAGCGAGGACAGCGCGAAGGTCTTCATCGTCTCGAGCGACCGCGGCGACCACACGTACTGGCTCGACGAGATGGACGCCGAGTCCGGCGACTGCCGCCTCGTTCTCGAGGAGAGCAGCAAGTCGCACATCACGCTCGGCCCGCAGCACCAGCTCCGTGAGTGCCGCACCCTGTCGACCGGCGAGGTGCTGTGGTGGTCGCAGCGCAACGACTGGGCGCACCTCTATCTCTATGCGCCCGACGGCACGGTCCGTCAGCTGACGTCTGGCAGCTGGTCGACGCGCCACGTCGTGACTGTCGACGAGGCGGCGCGCCGCGTCGTCTTCACCGCCGCCGGCCGGCTTCCAGGCAGCGACCTCTACCTCCAAGAGCTTTGCTCGGTCTCGCTCGACGGCGGTGACGTCACGACGATCACCGAGGACGGGCTCGACCACGACCCGATGGCGTCTCCAACGGACCGCTACTTCGTCGACGTCGCCTCGCGCTGGGACACCCCGGCGATCTCGGTGCTGCGTGACAGCTCCGGCGCGCTCGTCATGGAGCTGGAGCAAGCTGACGCGTCGGCTCTCTACGCCCACGGCTGGTCCGCACCGGAGCGGGTCGTCGTCAAGGCGGCGGACGGCGAGACGGACCTGTACTGCTCGATCTACAAGCCGTACGACTTCGACCCCACGGCGTGCTACCCCGTGGTGAACGAGGTCTACCCGGGGCCGCAGATCTCGACCACCTTGCTTCGCTTCCCGCTGTCAGACGGTCCGCTGCTGGTCGCCGACAAGCATCTCGCCATGTTCGCCGCACTCGGCTTCGTCGGCGTTGCGATTGACTCGCGAGGCACGGCACTGCGCGAGAAGTCCTTCCAGGACCACGCTCGCGCGGTTCGTGACGGCGACAACATCGATGACCACGTCGCCGCCATCAAGCAGCTCGCGCAGGTCCGACCATGGATGGACCTGGACAAGGTCGGCATCTTCGGTCACTCCGGTGGCGCCTACATGTCGACGCGCGCGATGCTGAAGCGGCCCGACTTCTTCAAGGTGGCGGTGTCGTCGTCCGGCGATCACGACGACCGGATCAACCACGCGTGGTGGGGAGAGAAGTTCTTCGGCCTGGAGGGGGACTTCGACTACGTCGAGCACGCCAACCCGACACATGCCGCCAACCTCGAAGGCAAGCTGTTGCTCATCCACGGCGAGATGGACGACAACGCGACGCCGCACGGCACGATGCGGATGGTCAAGGCCCTGATCGAGGCGAACAAGGACTTCGACCTGCTGATCATGCCCAACGCCGAGCATTCGTTGACGCTGAACCGCGCGTACTTCATCCGCCGTCGATGGGACTACTTCGTCAAGCACCTGATGGGGGAGACCCCGCCGGAGTACTGCGTCGGGTTCATCCCGCCGGGGTGACCGTGCGGTGGCGCTCGACGAGCATGAGGATCTCATCGGCGACGAGCGCGGGCTCCTGCATGTGGATGTCGTGGCGACTGGTGTCGACGACGACATGGCGGTGACCGCCGCTCTCGGCCTCGGCCTTCTGCCGGGCGACGAAGCGCTCGCGGGTCTCCTCGGTGCCGGGCTCGGCCACCGTCGCCGACATGAACGTCACGGGCGTCCCTGCCGGGAAGCCGCGATCCTCGATGCCCGCGAGATTGTCGAGCTCGGAGACGAGACCCTTGGCCTCGTCGGCTCCGCCGCGCTGCGCGCTGCTGCGCAGCATGCCGGTCTTCACCCGCAGCTGGTCTTCGGGAGCCAGGCCCGCAGTCGTGCCCTTCAGCATCTTGCCGCGCCATCTGCGGTGCAACCCGATTCGTGACGCGAGGCTGAGCAGCGAGAAGAACGCCGACAGCGCCTCGCCGAGATCAGTGGTCATCGCGTGAGAGTTCGTACCGTCGACGAGCACGACCCCGGCCACCGGGCGCCGGGTCTGCTGAGCGAAGGCACGCACGATCGGTCCGCCCCAGCTCTGACCGACCAGGATCAGCGGCCCGTCGTACCGGATCTCGGTGAGCACTGCCTCGAGATCGGCATTGATGTCGGCGAACAGCCGAGGTCCTTTGACCCGCTTGCTGCCACCCACTCCCGCGCGGTCGTAAGCGAGCGTTGCGGTCGTCGCCGAGACCTGGCGCTGCACCTCGACCCACAGCTCGGCCGGCGCGCCAAGGCCGGACTCGAAGACGACGAGCGGCTCGCCGGTACCGGCTTGCACCGTCCGCACCCGACGGCCCTTGATCGTCACGGAGTGCTCGGTGAGGTCACGGCCCGGGTCGATCCTCATATAGGCATGGTATGCATACCATTTACACCCGTCTACGGACCCGGAGCCGTTGCATGAACGTGCAGGAGCTGATCAGCGAGTACGAGAAGGAGGCGCAGGCCTACCTTGCCGAGCACCCGGAGTCGACGATCAGCTTCGGGTTGTCGGTCGAGGGCGAGCGCACCGTTCGCTACCTCCGGTCAGCCGATGCCGAGCAGGTCGCGATGCCGGATGCGTCGTCGATCTACGAGATCGGCTCGGTCTCGAAGATCTTCACCACCAGCCTGTTCGCGGTGCTCGAGGCGAGGGGCGTCCTCGCCCTCGAAGACCCGATCGGCAAGCACCTGCCGTCCCACCTCAACATCTCGCCCGAGGTCGCCGCTGTCACGCTGCGGCAGCTCATGACGCACACGGCCGGCTTCGTGAACACCGGCAAGAGGCATCAGGAGATCCAGGACAGCGAAGGGCGCGGCACCGAGCCACCGTGGGGCTTCTACACCCACTACCTGCGTTACAAGAAGGAGCACCTCTACTCCGACCTCGAGACGGCGGAGTTCGTCTACCCGCCGGACGAGGGGTACCTCTACTCGGTGCTCGGCATGGGAACGCTCGGTCACATCCTCGAGCTCGCGACAGGTACGCCGTACCTGCAGCTGCTCGACGAGAACATCTGCAAACCGCTCGGTCTCACCGACATTGCCTATGACCTGAACCCCGAGCAGCTGGAGCGCATGGTCTTCGCCTACGACAAGCTCGGCCAGCCGTGCCCGAACTGGTACCACGACGTGATGCTGCCGCAGGGCGGACTTCGCGGGACGGTCGCCGACCTCTTGACGTTCGCGGAGGCGAACATCAAAGCCAGCCGAGAGCCGGACGACGACAGCGAGCTCGCGGCGGCATTGCGGCGGGCGCGGGAGGTGCACTGGAAGGCGCCGGACGGCTACAAGCTCGAGGGCACCGACCATGCGATGCCGTTCGACTGCGGGCTGGCGTGGATGGCGTTCCGAACCGCCGATCCGCAGCGGTTCAACTGGTACCACGGCGGCACCACGCTGTTCTACAACGCAGGACTCGGTGCTCAGCCGGAGTCAGGCGTCGGTTTCGCCGTCCTCAACTCCAGTCGCACCGGTGTCGTCGACGCCGCGCAGCTCTTCCCGATGGTGCTGAGCTGGTACTTCCGCACCGTCGCCGCGCAGTCCTAGTGGTCTGCCGACAACCACTAGTGATGACGAAGTCAGCCTGACGACAGCGACAGCTTCCGCTCGACCTCGTCGCGCAACACCGGCAACGGGATGCTGCCGTTGAGAAGCACCGCGTCGTGGAAGGCCCGGATGTCGAAGCTCGATCCGAGCTTCTGCTGGGCGCGGGTGCGCAGCTCTGAGATCTCGAAGCGTCCCGCCATGTAGGCGCAGGCCTGGCCCGGCCACGCGATGTAGCGGTCGACCTCGTTGACGATGTTCTCCATCGTGAGCGCGGAGTTCTCCCACATGAAGTCGATCGCCCGCTGCCGACTCCAGCCGAGGTGGTGCATGCCGGTGTCGACCACCAACCGGCAGGCGCGCCATGAGTCGAACGACACCATGCCGAACCGGGTGAGGTCAGCGGAGTAGAGACCCATCTCCTCGCACAGCCGCTCGGTGTACAGACCCCAGCCCTCGGAGAAGGCGGCGATGTAGCCGTACCGGCGGAAGCCCGGAGTCTCGGCGCCCAGCTCCTGGCTGACGGTCAGCTGCAGGTGATGCCCGGGAACGCTCTCGTGATAGGCGAGGGTTTCGTATTCATAGCGGGTGCGCGTGTGCGGCTTGTGCGTGTTGATCAGGTGGTAGCCGGGCCGCGAACCGTCGGTCGCCGGTGGAAGGTAGCGACCGAGCACCCCGCCGGGCGCCTCGAGCTCACCCATCTCCTGCACCTCGCACGGTGCGCGGTGGAAGGTGCCGAACCACTGCGGCAGGACCTCCTCGACCCGCACGATCGCCGCGCGCGCCTCGGCCACCATCTCTTCCTTGTTCGTGTAGCGCAGGCCGAGGTCGTTGCGCAGCCGGTGGAGCACGTCGACGACGTCCTTGCTGCCGAAGACGCTCTCGCCGAGCCGCGCGTACTCCTCCCGAAGCTCGGCGCACAGATCGAGGCCGGCTTGGTGGACCTCCTCCGGCGTACGAGTCGTCGTCGTGTGAAAGGCGAGGGCGCGCCGGTAGATCGCATCGCCGTCGGGGATGTGCGCGAGTCCTGGCCGCTCGTCGTCGCGGACCTTCGCGGCGACCGGGCCGCTCAGCACGTCGAGCAGGCCCTGCATCGCGGACCGGACCTCATCGCGCAGCGCCTCCCGTGTCTCGTCGGCGTACGGCGTGCCGCTCGCCGGCTGGAACAGCGGATCGCTGTCGAGGTCGAGCGCGAGGTACGACGAGACCTGATCGACCGTGAGGCGAAGCCCTGTGGCGTGCGGACCGCGCCCGCGTTCCGCGCCGGCGCGGAAGCGCTCGCCCACCTGGCCGAGGTAGGTCGGCAGCGACCTCAGCCGCGCGAGCACGTCGGCGGTTCCCGAAGCCGGCGTCAGCGAGATCCCGAGGAAGACCTGCGAGAGCGGGGCGAACGGGCCGAAGATCGACAGCTCGGTGTGGGCGTCCTCGAGCTGCTCGGCTTGGCCGATCGCTTCTTGCACGAGGACGGCTCGGCTGACCCGATCGGTCGGGCTGAGCTGATCAGTGCTCAGGGCCTCGGCGCGAGAGGCGATGTCGCGGAGTCGTTCGGCTGCCGCAGCCTCGCCCGCGGCGCTGGCGTCAGGCAGCAGATCGTCGTATCCGGAGACGCCGAGGAAGGTGGCCCACAGTGGAGCGGTCCGGCTGCGGAGGTCGAGGTACTCATCGGCCAGGCCGTCGATCTCGCTCACGGTTGGTTCCACCTGACCTTCTGCTTCATCGGGACGGAGAGAGCGCGGGTTGGGTTGGCGTCCCGCCGACAAGCTGGGCGACGAGGCGGCCGGTGGTAGGCGCGAGGGTGACGCCGTACATGCCATGGCCGGTCGCGACGACGCAACCGTCGATGCCCTCGGGGCGCCCGAGGAGCGGCACGCCGTCGGAGGTCACCGGTCGCGGCCCACCCCAGACCGCCGAGCGGTCGTCCCAGCTGACGTCGCGGACGTAGCGGCTCGCCGCCTTCGCGATCGCGTTGACGCGACGGTGATTGATGCCCGACTCGCGTCGTGAGATCTCCATGGTTCCGGCGACGCGCAGCGTGCCGCCGAGCGGCGTGCAGGCGACGTGTGCTTCCTCGAGGTGCAGCGGGCGGCGGGGTACGACGGGCGGCTCGACGGTGAAGCTGTAACCGGTGCCGGCAACCATCGGGACTCGGATGCCGAGCGAGCGCAGGTATCCCGCCGAGCCGGCGCCGGCGGCTATGACCACATCGTCGCCGTCGATCCGTCCCGCGGCGGCGGTGTGCACTCCGACCACCCGGTTTCCGTCGCGCAACGGGAAGCAGGCGCCGGCGTGTTCGACGACCTTCGCGCCGGCGCTTTCCACCGCGCTGCGCAATGCCGCCGCCAACGCCGTCGGATCGAGATGGCCGTCCTGCGGGAGGACGAACCCCGCAACGACTTCTCGGCTCAACGCCGGCTCCTCGGCGGTCATCGCATCGGCGTCGAGGAGGTCTCCCGGTCCGGTGCCTGAGACTCGCGCGACGTCGTACCAGCCCTGATGCGCGGTGCGGGCGTGCTCCACGTCGGTGAAGCAGGACAGGATGCCCGCGTGCTCGCGCGTGAACGTGCCGCCGAGCTCGTCCTCGAGCCGCGCGTAGTCGGCCTCAACGGTCTCGGCGAGCTGCGCGAGAGCAGCCGTCGCTTCGGCGAAGGCACGGCGGTTGCATCGGCGGGCGAAAGCGAGCAGGAAGCGCAGCATCACCGGGTTGGCCGTCGGCTGGATCCACAGTGGGCTGGTCGGGCGCAACAAGAGTCCGGCCGAGTGCCGAACCATGCCGGGTGCTGCGAGCGGAGTCACCTGGCTCGGGCACACCCAGCCGGCGTTGCCCGGTGTCGCACCGCCGCCGAGCGCGCCACGGTCGACGATGACGACCTCGTGGCCGTCGCGCAGCAGCTCGTGCGCACTGGCCAGCCCGATCAGGCCGCCGCCGAGGACGACGGTCGTCACGACGCCGGTCGCACAGTCACCGTTCGCTCCACCGAGAACAACGCGTCCGCCGCGCGACCCTGCTCGCGCGGGCCGTAGCCGCTGTCACCCTCGCCGCCGAACGGCGCATGCAGGTCGACGCCGGTCGTCGGCGCGTTGACGCGCACCATCCCGGAACGGAGCTGGTCGGCGATCGCCAGAGCGCGGTCGAGGTCACGCGTGTGGACTGCCGCGACCAGTCGCGCCGAGCCCGCGTTGGCGACGGCTACCGCTCGATCGACGTCGGGCACCGACTGCACGACGACGATCGGACCGAACATCTCCTCGCGGGCAGGCAGCGAGACGCCGTCGTCATCCGCGACGACCGTCGGCGCGACGAACGCCGGCCCGTCCGGTGCAGCGGCTCGACGGACTGCCACGCCGGGCGCGCGGCACGCCTCGACGTTCGCGTTCAACGACGCGGCGGCCGCGGCCGTGATGACCGGTCCGGCAACGACGTTGCGCCGGCTGGGATCACCGACGGTGAGGCTCGCCAGCGCGTCGGCGAGAGCCTCGCTGAACTGTCCGGCATCCCCGCAGACAACAACCCGCCGGGTGCTCGTGCACTTCTGGCCGGCGTACCCGACGACGTCGCGGGCCACCACCGCTGCCACCGCATCGACATCGACGTCGGGAAGGACGATCGCGCTGTTGTGGCCGCCGTTCTCGGTCTGCACCGGCAACGACGCCCGTGCGGCTGCCGCCGCGACGGCGCGCCCGGCGGTGGTCGATCCGGTGAACGACAGCGCATCCACTTCGGACAGCAGAGCCTGCCCCGTCTCGCCGTCGCCAGGGCACAGCTGCAGCACGTCGTCCGGCAACCGCGCGGCGATCAGCTCGACGAGCCGGATCGCGCAGGCGAGCGCGAGCGGGCTCGGCTTGAGCAGGACCGCGTTGCCGAGCGCCAGCGCAGGGCCGGCTTTCCATGCGGGTATTGCGAGCGGGAAGTTGAACGGCGTGATCAACCCGACTGTGCCGCGGGGGCTCCGGCGGCTGAGCAGCATGCCGATGCCGTCGGCCGGCGGATAGACGTCGCCGGTCGCCGCCAGCGCCGCCTGTGCGTGGTAGCGAAGCACGGCTGCGGTCCGCGCAACCTCTCCTTCGGCTTCGACGATCGGCTTGCCCACTTCGCGCACGACCAGGTCGGCAAGCTCTGTGGCGTGCTGCTCGATGTCGGCGGCCGCGCGGGTCAGCGCGGCGCTGCGCGCAGCCGCGTTGCGCGCCCACTCCGGCTGTGCCTTGCGAGCCAGAGCGGCCTTGCGCGCGACGTCGGCGGCGCTGTCCTCGCTGATCTCCGCAAGAACGTCGGACGGGTCAAGCGGGTTGCTGCTCGTGATCACCGGTCTGCCACCACGAATCCTGCCGGGAACGGATCGGAGTCCTCGAGCACGATCTCGCCGCGTCCGGTGACCCAGGCGCGGCCACGGATCGTCGGTACGACGGCAGCCTGACCCGCGACCGTCGTCTCTTCGACGAGGCGCCCGACGAACCGGCTGCCGATCAAGCTGCTGTGCACGAAGTCCTCGTTGAGCGCGAGCTCGCCTCGGGCGTGCAGCTGCGCCATGCGCGCCGACGTGCCGGTGCCACACGGGCTACGGTCGATGACCCCGGTGTAGATGACGACCGTGCCGGCGCTGGTGACACCCTCAGCGCCGGGCGCGGTGAACAGGGTGTGCAGGCACCCGCGGATCGCGGACTCAGCGGGATGCACCGGAAGGTCGGCTGAGTCGACGGCGTGCATGACGGCGAGGCCCGCAGCCGCGAGGTCCTTCGCGTTGTCCGCCTCGAGCGTGAGACCTAGGTCACCGGCCGGAACGATCGCGTAGAAGTTCCCACCGAACGCCACATCGACGGCGACCGGACCGAAACCGGGAACCTCGACCTTCAGGTCGCGGCGGTGCAGGAACGACGCGACGTTGCGCAGCTCGACGGACCAGCTCCCGCCGTCTTCGCGGGCGACCGCATGCACGAGGCCTGACGGGGTTTGCACGGTCACCTCGGCCACGCCGTCGTGCGCGGTGACCGTGCCGGCGTCGAGCAACGCGCGCACGACGCCGATCGTGCCGTGGCCGCAACCGGGAAGCACTCCGTTTCGCTCGGCGAAGAAGACGCCGACGTCCGCGTCGGGGTGGTCCGGCGCCACGAGTGCCGCGGCGTACGAGACGGGTGCGCCGCGTGGCTCCCACACGAGCAGTCGGCGCAGCGACTCGTGGTCGCGAACGAAGCTCGCCATCTGCTCGGCGACGGTGTTGCCCGCCAGCTCGGGCATGCCGCCGAGGACGACGCGGGTCGGCATCCCTTCCGTGTGGGTGTCGACGAATCGCAGCGGCGTCACGGTGTTGACTCTGCCACCGACCTACACGCCGCGCGCGAGCGCGACGTCACGCTTGAGCTCGAGCAAGCGTTCCTCGGGGAGCGGCAGCCGGGGAAGCCGCGTCGGCCCGCCGTACCTTCCGCACTCGTCCATCGCCGCCTTCACGGCCTGTACGAACACCGGTCTCACGTCCCAGCCGAACAGCGGGAGCAGGGCGGCGTTCAGCTGTACGCCGGTCGCGACATCTCCGCTGCAGCCTGCGCGCAGCAGCGCGACCGACGACTCCGGCAGCGCGTTCGCGAAGCCCGCGATCCATCCCACGGCGCCGGCCAGGAAGGACTCCAGAGCGACAGTGTCGGCGCCGACCATGAGCTGCAGGCGTGGCGCGGTGCGGCGAAGCTCGTAGACCCGCGGCACATCACCCGAGAAGTCCTTGACCGCGCGGACCTCGGGCAGCTCCTCGGCGAGCTGGGCCAGGAAGGCGGGCGGCATGTCGATGCCGGTATCGGCCGGGTTGTTGTACACGACCATCGGCAGCCCGGCCTTGGCGATGAGGCGGAAGTGCGCGAGCAGCTCCTCCGGCGTGGCAGCGCGATAGCCGGTCGGCGGGAGCGACATGACCGCGTGCGCGCCCGCTGCGCCGGCCGCTTCGGCGTGGGCCCGGGCCTGTACGCCGTTGTAGGCGCCGGTCCCGACCGTGACCAGTGCACGGTCGCCGACGCTGCGAACCGCGGCGGCGACCAGGTCCTGCCGCTCCTGCGGGGTCAAGGTTGCGTACTCACCCATCGAGCCGCAGACGACGACGCCCTGGCAACCGGCGTCGACCAGGAACGCGCAGTGCTCCTCGAACCGGTCCAGCAGCAACGACCCGTCGTCGTCGAATGGGGTCGTGACCGCCACGTGCACGCCTTCGAACATGTAAGGCATGGTATCCATACCATTCCCGCCGTTCAACCGGCCGGGATCAGCGCATCCCGAGGGCCTTCTTCATCTCGCCGCGTGCGGCGTGCAGGTGCTCCCTCATGTGGGCCTCGGCGGCGTCCGGCTTGCGGTCCCCGATCGCGGCAACCACCGCCTGGTGCCCATCCGCCGCACGCTGAGCGCGCGCGGCGATGACCTTGGCCTCGACGGGTGAGAACAGCTCGCCGCGGGCGGCGTACATGAGGGCAGCGAGCCGAGGACTGCGGGCGGCTTCGGCCAGCCTGCCGTGAAAGAGCAGGTCGGTACGGCGGAACTCGGCGCGTGACGTCGTATCGCGAAGTGCCGCGTCGGTCTCCTTCAGTGCCGCGAGATCTGCCGCCGTACGGCGGCTCGCCGCGAGCCGGGCGATCTGGATCTCGACTGCCTCCCGGAGGTCCCACATGTCGTGGAACCTCGCGCGGTCCTGCAAGGCATCGGCTCGCCAGGCCGTGAAGGGAGCGTCGAGATCGGTGATGAAGGCGCCGCCGGTGACGCCGCGGCGTCGCATCAGGTAACCGGCTCGCTCCAGGTGCAGGAGTGCCTCGCGCAAGGTGTCACGGCTGACGCCGAGAGTCAGCGCGAGCTGCCGCTCCGCAGGGAGCCGGTCGCCAGGGCCGAGCTCACCGCGGTGCACCACCTTGCGCAGGTACTCGCTCACCTGGCTGGCCGTCTTGTTGGCTCCGGCGAGCTCCAGCTCGACCCGGTCCGGCAGGAACGCCTCCGGTGCCATGCGCGCCTCCCACCTCCTGTCCGGATCTGCTTAACAGTGAATGAAACAACAGAACCTAGACGCTCGGTTGGACCGCTCTTAGCGTCGGTCCCACTGTGCGCGTGACCCTCTCGCCCGAGCATCGAGCTCTTCCCGCCATCCTGCGACGTCAGGTCGAGGACCGTCCCGACGCGGAGTACCTGCAGTTCGGCACCGCTCCCGCCGCCACGTTCGGCGCGATCGACCGTGACAGCACGCGGGTCGCCAACAGCCTGAAGCGGCTGGGTGTGGGGGCCGGCGATCGGGTAGCGATGCTGCTGCCGAACTGTCGCGAGATCGTGACGACCTGGTTCGCGGCCTCGAAGCTGGGCGCCGTCGAGGTCCCGGTCAACGTCGAGCTGCGCGGCGGGTTTCTCGGCCACGTGCTCGAGAACTCCGGCGCCGAGGTCCTGGTCTGCCATCGCGACCAGCTCGACGCCCTCGCGCCCGTCGCGAGCGACCTGACCGGGTTGCGCGTCGTCGTGGTCGTCGCCGGCACTCCGGATGATGCGCGCGACGCGGGGGTGCGGGTCGACACCCTCCTGTCGTTCGCCGAGCTGCTCGACGGCGCCGACACGTCGCTCGATGTCGCCGTGAGCTACGCCGATCCGATGGCGATCCTCTACACATCGGGTACGACGGGCCTGGCCAAGGGCGCGGTCATGCCGCACAGCCAGTACTACGTGTGGGTCGACCTTTACGCGCGCAGCCTCGAGCTGACCTCCGACGACACGTACTTCACGCCGCTGCCGCTGTTCCACGCTGACGGACAGCTCTGGGGCGCGTACTTCCCGCTGGTCTACGGAACGAAGGGCACTTTCGTCGACCGGTTCAGCGCCAGCCGCTACTGGGACCAGGTGAGAGCGAGCGGCGCGACGGCGACGAACCTGCTCGGCGCGATGGCGCACATCCTGTGGAGACAACCTGAGCGGCCGAACGATGCCGACAACCCACTACGGGTCGCACAGGCCCTGCCGATGGTCGGGATGAAGGCGCAGTTCGAGCAGCGCTTCGACCTGCGGCTCGTCACGGGCTACGGACAGACCGAGACCAACTGGGTCTCCTACGACACACCGAACGAGTCGCGACCGAACTCGTGCGGCAAGGTCGCCGGCGAGCACTTCGAGGTGCGCATCGTCGACGAACAGGACGAGCCGCTCGCCAACGGCAGCATCGGCGAGATCGTCGTACGGCCGCTCCAACCGTGGTCCATCTCGCTCGGATATCACGGCATGCCGGGCGAGACCCACCGCACGTGGCGCAACCTGTGGTTCCACAGCGGTGACGCCGGCTACCTCGACGACGACGGCTGGCTCTACTTCTCCGACCGCATCAAGGACGTGATCCGGCGGCGCGGCTCGAACATCTCCGCGTTCGAGCTCGAGTCAGTCATCGGGGAGCACCCAGATGTCGAGGAGTGCGCCGCCGTGGGTGTGAGCTCCGAGCTGACCGAGGACGACGTCATGGTGTTCGCCGTCGTTGCCGAGTCCTCGACGCTCACTCCTTCCGCCTTGCTCGGCCACTGCCAGGAGGTCCTGCCGAGGTTCATGGTCCCGCGCTACCTCGAGATCGGGACGGAGCCACTGCCGCGCACGCCGACCGAGAAGATCTCCAAGCTCGAGCTGCGCGAGCGCGGTCTCGGCAAGACGACGTGGGACGCCGAGATCGGCGACTTCGTGGCGGTGCCCTGACGTGAGCACCCTGCCGGCGGCATTCCTCGCGCGACCCAGGACGGTGGCGCACTCCATCGCCGCGTTCCTTGCCGGGTCCGGCGTACGGCGGGTCTACGGGCTGACCGGCAGCCACATCAAGCCCCTGTGGGAGGAGATGGCACACGCCGGGATCCGGGTCATCGACGTCCGTCACGAAGCAGCGGCGGTGCACATGGCGCACGCCGACGCCGACCTCACCGGCGAGCTCGCGGTGGCGACCGTGACGACCGGTCCCGGTCTGACCAACGCCGTCACCGGCATCGCTGCAGCGCATCAGGGTCGGGCCCCGGTCCTGGTCGTCTCGGCGCTTCCGCCGCAGGACCAGCTCGGGCTGGGTGCGCTCGAGGAGCTCGACCAGCGGGCGCTCGTCGCCCCGATCACTCGGCTGGCGCGCACGATCACCTCGGCGCGTCAGGTCCTGCCGTTCTTGGCGGCGGCCTTCTCCGCCGCGGTCGGAGACGACGGCCTCCCAGGACCGGTGTACCTCGACCTCCCAACGGACCTGTTGCGTCGCGAGGACACCTGGTCGGGATCCGCGACGCTGGACGGCGCGCCGAGGGTCCCGCTTCCGGTCGCGGCGAACGAATCATCACTGCGGGCCGCTCGGGAGGCGATCGCCCGAGCACGCCGCCCGGTCGTCATCTCCGGTCGAGGAGCAGCCGGTGCCGGTCCGGCACTGCAGCGCTTCCTCGAAGCCACCGGCGCGCTCTACCTGGACACGACGGAGAGCCGCGGCCTCGTCCCGGTGGACCACCACGCCTGCGTGCCCGCCATGCGGTCTCGAGTCATGGCTGAGGCCGACACCGTCATCACCGTCGGTCGTCGCCTGGACTTCTCGCTCGCCTACGGGTCGCAGGTCGCATTCGGGCAGGCGACGGACTTCGTCCGCATCGGTACGACGTTCGAGGAGACCGGGGAGAACCGTCCGGGCAGCTGTGAGGTGAAGGGCGATCCGGCGTTTGTGCTGGATGCGCTCGTCGCTGCGGGTGCGATGCCGTCGGACCTCGATGTCGACTGGCGAAGCAGCATCACGAGCGGTGACCGCGAACGGCGAGAGACGTGGCGGAAGCGCGCCGAGGCGACGCCGTACGGTCCGGACGGCGGCATCCACCCCAACGCCCTGATCGCGGCGATCAACGACGCCCTGATCGGCCGGGGGTGCCTCACGATCGCCGACGGCGGCGACATCCTGTCCTTCGCCCGGGTCGGACTCGACCCGCCGGCACGGCTCGACACCGGGACGTTCGGCTGCCTCGGTGTTGGCGTCCCGTTCGCGGTCGCGGCAAGCATCGTGCACCCGGACTCCGTGGTGGTCGCGCTCGTCGGCGATGGCGCCCTCGGCTTCAACGCGATGGAGCTCGACAGCGCGCGGCGAGCCGGGGCGAAGCCGGTCATCGTCGTGTCGAACAACGAGGCCTGGAACATCGAGCGTCACGACCACGTGCAGAACTACGCAGACAACCCGGGCTACAACACCTCGTTGCCGGACTGCCGCTACGACCTGCTCGCGCAGTCGCTCGGGCTGCACGCCGAGCGGGTCACCGACATCGACCGCCTGGCCCCGGCTCTGGCCGAGGCGATCGAGCGCGCACCCGCGCTGCTCGACGTACGCACCAGCCGGGACGTGCAGTCCTCGGACTTCACCAGTGGCCTCGCCGACCTGCGCCCGCTGCATGTGCTGAGTGGGTGGGACGAGGCCGAACGCAAGCTCCGCGAGAACTATCCATGACCAGCAGGGGAGAAGAGCCGTGATCAACAGCTACGTCGGTGGAGTTGGGTACGACGTCATCGCCCAACACGGCATGCCGGGCAGCAAGCCCAACGTGCTGGCGGACATCTACGTCCCGAAGTGGAGCCAGGGCGGGCTGACCGGTGCCGTCATCCAGGCCGCCAACTGGATGCAGTTCGGCAACTACTTCTCGGAGTTCAACCGCGGCGCGGGCAGGATCGCGTACTGCTCGACGCGCGCCGACTACGAGAACCGGCCCGCAGGCTCCTTCGGCCTGTTCATCTCGGTCGAGGGACATGGTCCGTTCGCCGGGGACTTCGAGGCGCTTTACGTCCTCGACCAGCTCGGCGCAACCACCTTCACGTTCTCGCACAATCGGCAGAACCTGCTGTGCACCGGCAGCAACGAACCGCTCGAAGGTGGCTTCAGCTACCTCGGCAAGCAGACGCTGAAGGAGCTCGAGGAGACCAAGCTCATGGTCGACCTCGTGCACATGTCGCGTGCATCGTTCTGGGACGCGCTGCGTTACTACGACGGTCCGCTGTTCGTCTCGCACAGCAACGCGGACGCGCTGTGCCAGCATCCGCGCAACCTGACCGACGACCAGATCAAGGCAGTCGCCGAACGCAACGGTGTGGTCGGACTCAACAGCTTCAAGGGCTACGTCCACAACGACCCGATGAAGGCGACGCTGTCCGACGTTCTCGACCACGCGATGTACATCTACGACCTCGTCGGACCGGAGCACATGTGTCTCGGTCTGGACTACTGCGAGTCGCCGGTCGAGATGCTGATCCCGGTGCTCGACTGGGTCGACCCCGAGGGTGCGCACGGCATCAAGGGCCGTGGCCGCGAGCTCTACGAGTTCGGTCCCGAGGGGCTGGAGTTCCCGAGCGAGATGGGCAAGCTCGCCGCCGGTCTCGCCGAGCGTGGCCTGAACCAACAGGACATCAACCTGATCACGGGCGAGTCCTACCTGCGCATGCTCGACCGCGCCCGCCCGAGCGCCTGACATGGCGCTGCCCGATCTCATCGACATCGAAGACCTGTACGCCGACCCAGCCTTCTCCGCGGCGTCCATCTCGGCGGACGGCTCGCGGCTGGCGTACCTGGCACCGGCGTACGGCCGAACGCAGGTGTGGGTGCGCGGCATCGACGAAGAGCACGACGACGCGGTCTGCGTCACCCACGACGAGCGGCGCGGCATCAAGTCTTACTTCTGGACCGACGACCCGCGCTGGCTGCTGTATCTGCAGGACACCGACGGCGACGAGGACTGGCACCTGTTCCGGGTCGACCTCGACAACCCGCAGGCGCCTGCCGTCGACCTGACACCGATGGACGTCGGGTCGCGGGTCGGCGGGGTCGAGCCCTCGCCGTCGGTGCCGGGCACCGTACTCGTGTCGATGAACAAGCGACCGATGCACTTCGACACCTTCCGCGTCGAGGTCGCCACGGGCGAGACCACCTGTGTGGTGGAGCAGCCTGCGCTTCGTACGACGCGGTTCGGGCTCGACGGACGGTCGGACTTCGAGACCACCCTGGCCGATGACGGGAGCCACGAGTTCTACGCCCTCGACGAGGACGGCGGGCGCCGGCTGCTGGTGAGCCTGGGCGGGCCGGAGCATCCGCTCGGGTGTTACCCGATGCAGCCGACACCGGACGGTCGAGGCTTGCTCGTCGGACGGTTCCCCGAGGGCGAGGACAACCTCGTCGTCGCGCGAATCGACCGCGAGACCGGAGAGGAGACGGTCTTCGCCGCACTGCCGGGACACGACGTGTGCCAGATGGGTGCGCATGGGGCCCGATGGGCGCCGATTCTGTTCACGAGCCGCGCTACGGGCGAGGTGATCGGCGTTCGGTTCGTCGGTGACCGTCCGATCGTCCTGCCGACCGATCCGGTGTTCGCCGACGTCTACAGCGAGCTGTCGAAGCTCTCCGACGGCGTACTCGGCTGGCTGTCCTCGGACAAGGAAGGCCGCCGCTGGGTGGCGACCTTCATCCACGATCGCGAGCCGCAGCTGACCTACCTCTACGACCACGAGACCCGGCAGAGCCGGTTGCTGTTCCGGCCGTACCCGCGGCTCGACCCGGACGTGATGGCGCCGATGCTCCCGGTCAGCATGCCGGCCCGCGACGGTCTGCCGTTGCACGCATTCCTCACCCTGCCGGTCGGGATCGAGCCGAGTGGCCTGCCGCTCGTGCTCAAGGTGCACGGCGGTCCGTGGTCGCACGACACGTGGACCTTCGACCGCGATGTGCAGTTCCTCGCCAACCGCGGGTATGCCGTGCTGCAGGTGAACTTCCGCTCCTCCACCGGCTATGGCAAGAAGCACCTCACGGCCGGCATCGGCGAGTGGGCCGGGAAGATGCACGACGACCTGATCGACGCCGCCGACTGGGCGGTGAAGCAGGGGTATGCCGACCCGACGCGCATCGGCATCTTCGGCGGGTCATACGGCGGCTATGCAGCCCTCGTCGCGGTCACGGTCACCCCGGACTACTTCGCGGCCGCGGTGGACTACGTCGGGATCTCGAGCCTGATGAAGTTCATGGCGACGCTTCCGGAGTTCACCAAGCCGTATCACCAGAACAGCTTCTTCCTCTACGTCGGCGACCCGTCGAACCCCGACGACGTGCCGGAGCTCGAGGCGCGTTCGCCGATCACGATGGTCGACAAGATCGTCACGCCGCTGCTCGTCGTACAGGGCGCGATGGATGTTCGCGTCGTACGCGCGGAAGCGGACAACATCGTTGCGGCGATGCAGGCGCGCGGCATTCCGGTGGAGTACCTCGTCGCCGAGGACGAAGGCCACGGGTTCGCGAACCCGGAGAACCTTTTCACGATGTACCGCCTGATGGAAAAGCACTTCGGCGAGCACCTCGGCGGGCGCACCGCCGCGACGGCATAAGGGAGCGATGAATGTCTGACACCTGGTACGTCGGAGCGACTGTTGTCGACGGCACCGGCGCCGATCCGGTCGAGACGGACGTCCATGTGGTGGACGGCAAGGTCGCCGCGCTCGGCAAAGCGCCCTCCGGTGCCGACACCGTCGACCTGTCCGGTCTCACGGTCACGCCCGGCCTGATCGACGGCCATGTCCACCTCGGACTGTCGAGCCCGATCCGCGCGATGCTGTCGCACCAGATCAGTGCTGCCGAGATTGCCGCGGACATCTTCAACACTGCGCGGCAGATGGTGCAGGCCGGCTTCACCACCGTGCGCGACTGCGGTGGCATCGATGGCGGCGTGCCGGCGGCGATCAACAAGGGCACGACGCCGGGGCCGCGCGTCATCCAGTGCGGACCGATCCAGTGCCAGACCGGCGGCCACGGTCACTTCGCGAACGAGTGGGAAGCCACGTCGCTGTGGGAGACGCACCACATCCCTGGGCTGTGTGGGATGGCGCGAATCTCCGACGGTCCGGAGACGATGCGTCGCAACATTCGCGAGACGTTCCGTGGCGGTGCCGACTTCATCAAGATGTGCGTGTCGGGTGGCGTGATCAGCAGCCACGACAAGATCTCCGACACCCAGTTCACGGTCGAGGAGATCGCGGTCGCGGTGCAGGAGGCGAGCGCGCGCGGCACATACGTCACCGTGCACTCCCACAACAACGACGGAATCCGCAACGCAGTCGCCGGTGGGGTGAAGTGCATCGAGCATGCGTGCGCTCTCGATGAGGAGACCGCGCAGCTGATGCTGGCGAACGACGTGAGCCACGTCCCCACGCTTCTCACGGTGAAGCGCCTGGTCGAGGACGCCGTGGCGACCGGAGTCGAACCTGAGATCCGTGACCGCGCGCTGGTGGTTCAGCAGGGTCAGATCAACGGTGTCCTGGTGTCACGCAAGGTCGGCGTGCGGATGGGTCTCGGAAGTGACCTGCTCGGCCCGGACCAGCACCACCGCGGCGAGGAGCTGTTCTTGCGCTCGGAGCTGACGACGCCGATGGAGACGCTCGTTTCGGCGACCAAGGTCAACAGCCAGATCCTTCGGATCAGCGACCAGGTGGGCACCCTCGAGGTAGGCAAAGTCGCCGACCTAGTCGCCTGGAACGGCAACCCGCTCGAGTCGCCAAAGCTCTGGATGGAACCAGACAACGCAGCAGTAGTAGTGCAGAGCGGGCGAGTAGCCAAAGACCTCCGCTAGCCGCGCCCGCCGAACTTGCACTTTCCAACGCTTTTCGGCATCCAAACCGTTGATTTGTGCAAGTTCGACAATGCGATCCTTGTTGCGTGGTCCTCTCCAGGCGGTGGTCGGTCTTCCTGCTGTCGTTCGGTGTGTTCTCGTGGGTGATCTGGGTGACGTTCATGAAGAAAATCGCCGACGATCCGCGGTCGTTCACGGGTAACAAGCCGCACGCGTTCTTCGTCGTACACCTGATCCTGAGCGTCGTATCGATCGCGCTCGGTACGACGATCGGCTGGTTGGGCTGGAAGGGGTACCGGGCGGGCGCATCCAACCCGGACGGAAGCAGCTAGCTCGACGTTTGGCGGCACCTGACTGAGTTCGGGGGCTCGGGCAGGTCGGGCTGCTGTCTTGACCAGCGGATCCCGTTGAATGCCCAGATGTCGTCTCGGACGTGGTCATGCTGCTGGCCGATGTCGTGGCCGCCGAAGAGAACGACGCGCTTCGTTGCTCGGTCGTACGCGAGCGAATAACTCGTTCGCGGCGGTGGGCCGGCGTCGGTCGTCTTGGTCCAGCGGTGGCCGTTGAACTTCCAGGTCTGGATATGGAGGGTCGTCGGATCGATCGGCCCATCGGCCGGTGGCGGTGTCACCACGACGAGCATCAGCTGGCGCCCGCCTGGGGCAAGCACCAATCGCTCCTCGGGTTGTTGCCCGGACAGTGCGGGCGGCGTGGATTTGGTTGGGAGCATGACCCACGATCGATCTTGGTACCGGAGGGTGTTGAAGACGGCGGTGAGGTGCTGGGGATCGTTGCCTTCAAAATGCTCGGTGATCGTGATCAGCTTCCGCGACACCGGATCGAAGCCGATGGTCGCGGGCAGGAAGCCGTTGTCTCTACCGACGACGACTCGACCTGGCATGCCCTTCCACTTCGTTCCGTTGAAGGCCCAGGTCTTACCGTCCAGGTCGAGGAGAACGACCTTCTTCGTCACAGGGTCGTAGGTGGTGGCGTCGGACAGGAGTGCGTCCGGTGTTGTCGCGGCGAGTCGATGCCAGCGGCCGGCGCGAAGCAGCCAGGTGTGGTCCTTGCGCCTGCCGAAGCCGATCATCACAAGCCCGTGCGCTGCTGGGTCGTAGACCATCGTTGGGTTGACCGGCGGCGGGTACGTCGCTGTCGGGATGTCCGACTGATTCCAGTGTCTGCCGTCGTAGAGCCAGGTGGCGGTCCATTCCTTTGCGGCGGCACGGGAGGGTCCGTGAGGGCAGACCGAACCGCCGACTTCTCCGCCGTAGAGGACGAGGCGTTTCGACGCGGGGTCGTAGGCCATCCCGGCACCGGCCCGCGCCGATGGGGCCGACACGTGATAACTCGCCCGCGGTGTGAGCTGCGCGGGCTGACCGCAGCCGGCTATCCCAAGCAATGCTCCGCAGAGCGCTAGCTGCCGATTTCGCACCGCGCCTCCGCTCGTCGATGACCCATCCGCTGCATCGTGTCGCATCTTTGAACCACGCGTCGGGGACTGCCGCAACGCCCGGAGGCTGCACCATTGGAGCCGTGGATGCTCGGACGCTTCGCGCGGCTCAAGCGCGTGACGTAGAACGTCTTCGCGATATCGAGCGACTCTCGGGCTCGTTGTTTCGCGAGCTTGACATGGATCTCGTCGCCGACGACGAGCCTGCTTCCGCCGAAGAGCTCCAGACCTACGTCGACGACGGCCGCGCGTTCGTGGCGACTGCCGGAGAGTCCGCTGTAGCCGGTTACGTGCTGATTGATCTCGTTGACGGCAACGCACACGTCGAACAGCTGTCCGTTGACCCCGAGTACGGCCGGCAAGGCCTGGGCAGTGCGTTGTTGAAACGAGCGGAGCAGTGGGCAGCCGAGCGCGGGCTCGGTCGCATCACCCTGTGCACGTTCGACGAGGTGCCTTGGAACCGTCCGTACTACGAGCAGCGCGGCTACCGGCGATTGGCTGACCACGAGGTGACGCCTGGCCTAGCGGGCTTGCGCGCACACGAGGCGGAACTCGGCCTCGACGCCTGGCCCCGGCTCTGCATGGCACGCGACCTATAACGCGTCGAGCCCAACGGAAATGACGTCTGAAGGCGATTGAGACGCCCTAAAGGTTGGGCTCGGTGGAGCTAGGTGAAGGTGGCGTTGGCGGCTACTTCGCGGAGGCGGTCGAGGACAACCCGGACCGCGGCGCGAGATCGTGAGGTTCCGCGTACGGCGGCGACGACTCGCCGCTGGTGCGGTGGTGAGAGCGGGCGGGTCACCACGTCGTACTTGCGGTCGACGGCGAGCTCGGGCAGCAACGTGATCGAGCCGCCGGCCGCGACGTGCTGCAGCGCGATGGCGTAGCTGTTGAACCGGCAGATCACCCGCGGCACGAAGCCGGCGGCCTGGCAGAGCTGATGACCCATGTCCGACATGGACCGCCCCTCGGGCTCGAAGGTCCACAGCTCCTCGGAGAGCGTCGCCAGATCGATCCGCTCCTCCCGCGCCGCCCAATGTCCTTGGGGGAGTACGACGACGATCGAGTCGTTGAGCAGCGGCATGACGTCGAAGTCCGCCCTGAGTGCTCCGTCGACGTTGTCGGTGGCCGTGATGATGACGTCCGCGTCGCCACGCAGCAAGGTCTGCGAGCTCTCGTCGGGCTCGACCTCCACGACGTGCACCTCCACTGCCGGATGCTCCACTCGGAGCGCCGCGACCGCGGGAACCACCAGCGAGTGGATGGCGCTCTGAAAGGCGGCGACTCGCACGATGCCGGCCGGCTCGTTGTCCAGAGCCATGAGCTCGGCCTTCGCCTCTGTCATCGCGTCGAGGATCACGCGGGCCCGGCTGGCGAGGAGGTGGCCGTTCGGGGTCAGCCGCACGCTTCGTCCGGTGCGCTCGAGCAGGGGAGTGCCGACCTCGCTCTCGAGGACGGCCAGCTGCTGGGAGACGCTCGACGCGCTCTGGTGAACCGCCTCGGCCACGGCGCGGACAGTCCCCAGCGTCTCGAGCTGGCAGAGCAGGCGCAGCCGCCACGGGTTGAGGGGCACGCCCCTGACTGTACGGAGCCGCCGAACAGCAGGACAGGGAATCCGTGCTGGACGTGCACAGCGCGGCCTTCCTAGCGTCTTTGCATGAGCGAGGAGACTGGCCGCTTCACCGCCGAGGACGTCAAGAGCTGGCAGGACGAGCGGCTCGCCCGCGACTACGAGCGGGTCCCGCCACGCGCAAGTGCGTTCACGACGCAGTCCGGGCTGCCGATCAAGGACGTCTACACGAGCGCGGACCTCGAAGGCATCGACGAGCGTCGTGACCTCGGGCTCCCGGGCGAGTACCCCTACACCCGCGGTCCGCACGCGAGCATGCACCGCGGCCGGCCGTGGACGATCCGCCAGGTCGCCGGCTTCGGCCAGGCCGAGGACACCAACGGCCGCTACAAGTACCTCCTCGCCCACGGCGAGGACGGGCTCTCGACGGACTTCGACCTCCCCACCCTGCTCGGGTTCGACTCCGACCACCCGGTCTACGGCCGCGAGGTCGGCAAGATCGGCGTCGCGATCGACACCGTCGTCGACATGCACGCGCTGTTCGACGGCATCCCGCTCGAGTCGGTATCGACGTCGCTGACGATCAATGCGCCGGCCGTCATCCTCATCGCGATGTACCGCGTCGTGGCCGATGAGCGTGGCGTCCCCGGTCACCTGCTCACCGGCACTGCGCAGAACGACATCCTCAAGGAGTACACGGCGCAGAACGAGTTCATCTTCCCGCCGGAGCCCTCCGTCGAGCTCGTCGTCGACACGATGGAGTACTGCGCCGACGTCATGCCACGGTTCAACCCGGTGAGCATGAGCGGCTACCACCCGCGCGACGCCGGCTGCACCGCGCCGCAGGAGATCGCGCTGACCCTCGCCGGCGCGATGTGCTACCTCGAACGCGCGATGGCGCGCGGCATCGACCCCGACAAGCTCGCGCCCCGGGTCTCGTTCTTCTGGAACGTGCAGAACGACTTCTTCGAGGAGATCGCCAAGTTCCGCGCGGCACGGCGGATGTGGGCGCGCCTCACCCGCGATCGGCTCGGCTGCAAGGATCCGCGCTCATGGCTGCTGCGGTCGCACAGCCAGAACTCGGGGGCGGCGATGACGGCGCAGCAGCCGCTGAACAACATCGCCCGTACGGCGGTGCACGCACTCGCCGCTGTGCTCGGCGGCACGCAGTCGCTGCACACGGACTCCTTCGACGAGGCGTTTGCGATCCCGTCGGAGGAGGCCATCAAGGTCGCCGTGCGCACCCAGCAGATCCTGCTGCACGAGACGGGTGTCGCGGACGTCGTGGATCCGCTCGCCGGGTCCTACTACGTCGAGAGCCTCACCAGCGCGCTCGAGGCGGAGGCGGTCGACCTCATCGAACGCATCGATGCGATGGGCGGCATGGTCGAGGCGATCACCTCGGGCTGGGCCAACCAGATGATCGCCGACGCGTCGTGGGAGCAGCAGGTCAAGGTCGAGTCCAACGAACGCACGATCGTCGGTGTCAACGACTTCGTCGACGACGACTACTCGGTCGGCGGCATCGAGCTGTTCAAGAACGACCCCGGGGTGCACGAGCGTCAGGTCGCGCGGCTCAACCAGGTGAAGCGCGACCGTCACGAGGCGGGGGTCGCGGAAGCACTCAAGGGCGTCGCGGCCGTTGCGCCGCACCTGCAGACGAACCTGATGCCTGCCGTTGAGCAGGCGGTCCGCGCCCGCGCGACGGTCGGTGAGATCTGCGGCGTGCTACGCGATGTCTACGGCGAGCACCTGCCGTCGACCGTCTTCTAGGTACCGGCTCGCGTGGCGCTGTCAGCCGCCTTGGCGGCTGCCGTCCCACCACGAACGCAGCGACAGCAGCTTCTCGCCGTCAGGCGTTGCGGCATAGATGTTCACCACGTCCATGTCGAGCGCGAAGCCGGCCGCAACGATCGCGAAGCGAATGACGACCGCGACCTCGCTCCCGCAGAGGTACGACCGTTCGATCTCGTACTCGAATGACTCCACGGTGGCGATCGTCGAGTCGTAGAACGCGGTGACGGCCTCGATCCCTTCATGCCGACCGCCGCCGACAGGGTCCTCGACGAACGCCTCGTCGGCAAACAGGGCAAGCCACCCCGAGCGGTCGCGCTCCTTCGTCAGTCGAAGCGAGGTCTCTGCCAGCTCTCGTGCCGTCGTCATGCCGTCAGTTAACCGCAGGCGTCGGTGTCCGTGGTGCCTTGGCGATAATGGTCTAGATGTCGTACCTTTAAGCCCACCTGAGTGGGAGGCAGCCCGAACGATGACCGACATGCTGGCTCGGTACGAGAAGGCGGAAGCGATGCTTTCGCACAAGCTGAAGAACATCGTCCCGACGCCGTACGTCGGGGCGCACTGGATCCCTGGCACCGAGACGTTCTGGTACAAGCGCGGAACCGAGGTCATCCTCGTCGACGCCGAGAGCCAGACGAAGCGGACGGCATTCGATCTGGCGCTCATCGCGAAGGCGATCAGCGAGGCGATCGGCGCCGAGCTGCCGGCCGAGGTGTTCGCGGCGCTTCCGTTCGAGCTGAGCGACGGCAAGTACCACGTCTCCCTCGGCGAAGAGGCTCGCTTCCAGGTCGACCTCGACACCTACGAGGTGACGACGCTTCCGGAGATCCCGAAGTTCTCGACGGTGTCGCCGAACGGCCGGTGGGCGCTCTTCTTCCGCGACTACAACCTGTGGGTGTTCGACACGACCACGAGCGAGGAGCGCCAGCTCACCTTCGACGGCGAGGAGGCGTACGAGTACGGCGGCATGACCGGCAACACCGGCATCCACACGATGCAGGCCAACAACGACTTCGAGCTGTCGCCGTCGGTGATCTGGGCAGCGGACTCGACGCGCTTCTACACGCACCGGATCGACGAGCGGGAGGTCGCCAAGACCTGGCTCGTGCGGTCAGCGCCGTTCGACGGCGGCCGGCCGGAGCTCATGGAGTTCCGCTACAGCATGCCGGGCGAGGAGCACCAGGCCACGTCGGCGATCTTCGTGTTCAACGCGGAGACTGGCGACGTCGTACAGGCGAAGTGTCGCCCGATCTGGACGCCCTTCGTCAACGCGATCGGGTACGGCTGGGTGTGGTGGAGCAGCGACCAGTCGAAGCTCTACTGGATCTCGACCACGCGTGGCGACCGCACGGCGAGGCTCAACACCTTCGACGCGGCGACCGGTGAGGTCGCGGTCGCGCTGGAGGAGTCCAGCGACTCGCAGATCCTCTTCGGGCCGCAGCAGCAGGACTGCAACATCAAGACGCTGTCGACCGGCGAGGTCATCTGGTGGTCGCAGCGCACCGACTGGGCGCACCTCTACCTCTACGGCACCGACGGCAGCGTCACGCCGCTGACGTCAGGCGACTGGTACGTCCGCAGCGTGGTGCTCGTCGACGAGGAGGCGCGACGAGTCGTGTTCACGGGCGCCGGTCGCGAGCCCGGCTCGGACCCGTACCTGCAGGAGCTCTACTCCGTCTCGCTGGACGGCGGTGAGATCACGACGATCACGAACGACGGTCTCGACCACCACGTCCTGAAATTCCCGTCAGGGCCGAATGCGTCGGACTCCGGTCGCTACTTCGTCGACAACATGTCGCGCTGGGACGTGCCGAACGTCGCCGTCGTCCGTGACCGCACCGGTGCCGTAGTGATGGAGCTCGAGACGTGCGACCCGACGGCGCTGTACGCCGCAGGCTGGACGCCGCCCGAGCGTGCAGTGGTGAAGGCCGCCGACGGCGTCACCGACATCTACTGCGGCGTGTACAAGCCGCACGACTTCGACCCGACCAAGACCTACCCGGTGCTCGACACGATCTATCCGGGTCCGCAGATCTCGACGTCCGCGTTGCGCTTCCCGTTGGCAGGCGGCGTCAACGTCGCGGTCCACATGGCGTTCAGCGAGCCGTGGTCGTTCGCCGCACTCGGCTTCGTCGTCGTCGCGATCGACCAGCGTGGCGCTGCGATGCGCAGCAAGTCGTTCCAGGACGCGACCCGCGTCAACGGCGGCACCGTGTTCGTCGACGACCACGTCACCGCGATCAAGCAGCTGGCCGAGACCCGTCCGTGGATGGACCTCGACAAGGTCGGCACCTACGGCATCTCGGCGGGCGGCTACGCCTCGACCCGGCTGATCCTCGAGGCCAACGACTTCTACAAGGTCTGCGTGTCCGGCGAGGGCAACCACGACGACCGGATCAACCACGCGTGGTGGGGCGAGAAGTTCTTCGGTCTCGTCGAGGACTTCGACTACGAGAAGCATGCCAACGTGTCGGTCGCCGACCGGCTCAAGGGCAAGCTGCTGCTGATGCACGGGGAGCTCGACGACAACGCGCTCTACCACCACACGATCCGGCTCGCGAAGGCGCTCATCGAAGCCAACAAGGACTTCGACTTGATGGTCATGCCGAACGCCGACCACTTCATGATGGTCAACCGGGCGTACTTCATGCGCCGGCGCTACGACTACTTCGTGGAGCACCTCATGGGCGAGGTTCCACCGAAGGAGTTCAAGCTCGACGAGATCCCGACAACCATGGGGGAGTGATGGCAGTCGCCTGGTCCGACGAACAGCTGCAGGAGCTCATCTCCTCGGTCGATGTGCGTCGCCGGGTGTCGGTCGAGTTCTTGCGTGCCATGACCGAAGGCTGGTCGCAGCCGGCAGCGGAGCCGAAGGAGTGGCTGGGTGCCGCTCCGCGTCAGGCGCGGCGGGCCGGCATCGCGGCGGACTTCCCGGGTGAGCAGCTCGTCGTACCGGTTGGCCGGGCACCCCGTCGTACCAACGACCTGTACTACTCGTTCCGGCCGGCGACGGACTTCATGTGGCTCGTCGGCGAGGCCGACCAGGGGTCGGTGCTGGTGATCGGGCCGGACGGTCACGCGGTGCTGCATGTCGACGAGCGGCCGCCGTACGGCGACCCGCGGGCGCTGATGGACCAGGTGCGCGGTGCGGTGTGGGACGGGCCGTCGACCCCGCTCGCGGCGGTCGGCGCTCAGCTCGGTCTCGACGTCCGGCCGATCGCGGATCTCGAGCCGGCGTTGCGGGCGGCTCCGCGCTCCCGAGCCGTCCGTGGGTTCGACCCGGTCGTCGACGCGATCGTGCCCGATGACGGCCAGGAGCTCGAGAAGCAGCTGGCGCGACGGCGGCTTGTGAAGGAGCCGTACGAGATCGCGGAGCTGCGTGATGCGGCGGATGCGTCGATCGAGGGCTTCGAGGCCGTCGCCCGCGTGCTGCCCGAGGCGATCAAGCACGGCCAACCGTTCGTCGAGGGACTGTTCACCTCGGTCGCCCGCACCCGCGGCCGCGGCGTCTCGTACAACCCGGTCTGCGGCGGGGGTGCCGATGCCACCGTCCTGCACTGGTTCCGCAACGACGGGCCGGTCCCGCCGGATGGCCTGCTTCTGCTCGATGCCGGCGTCGAAGGGCGCGAGCTCTACTCCTCAGACGTGACGCGAACCATCCCGGTGTCGGGGCGGTACTCGCCTGCGCAGCGAGACGTCCACGACGTCGTCTCCGCCGCGCATCGAGCTGCGGTCGATCTGGTCCGGCCGGGGGTTGCCTACGGCGAGCCCGGGCTTGCGGCCGCGGCCGTGCTCCGCGACGGCCTGCGCTCGCTCGGCGTCCTGCCGCATCCTGCGCTCGAGCGTCTCGACGAGGCCGACCTCCAGCGGCGCTGGAGTCTTCACGCTGTCGGTCACATGCTCGGCATCGACGTCCACGACTGCGCCGTCGTCGCTGAGGAGTACTACGAAGCGAAGCTCGAGGTCGGCAACGTCCTCACCATCGAGCCCGGCCTCTACTTCTCGCCGTACGACGAGTACGCGCCCGAACACCTGCGAGGCATCGGCGTACGCATCGAGGACGACGTCGTCGTGACCGAGGACGGCAACGACGTCATCTCCAGTGCCCTGCCGACGACGTCGGACGGCATGGAGGCCTGGCTGGCGGCACCCGGCGCGCGATCGACAGACTCGACGGCATGACGTCCGAGACGCTGCCGCTGATTCCCCATTGGATCGGCGGGTCACCCCAAGGCATCGGTGAGGACCGGCTCGAGGTCATCGATCCCGCGACCGGCCGGCCGATCGCCGTACTCCGGCTCGCCGACGATCTGATCGTCGACAACGCGGTGGCTGCCGCATCGACTGCGGCCATCGAGTGGCGTGACAGCACACTCGCTCAACGCAGCCAGGTGCTGTTCGCCTTCCGCGAGCTGGTCAGCGCGCATCGGGCCGAGCTGGCGGCGATGATCACCGCCGAGCACGGGAAGGCGCTTGACGACGCGGCCGGCGAGGTCCAGCGAGGGCTCGAGGTCGTCGAGTACGCCTGCGGGATCCCGACCGCACTCGCCGGCAACGCCAGCGAGTCGGTGTCCCGTGGGGTTGACGTGCGATCGATCCGCCGGCCGCTCGGAGTGGTCGCGGTCATCTCGCCGTTCAACTTCCCGTTCATGGTCCCGATGTGGTTCGTACCGGTCGCGATCGCGTGCGGCAACGCAGTCGTGCTCAAGCCCAGCGAGAAGGACCCGTCGCCGTCGGTTCGCGTCGCCGAGCTGTGGCAGCAGGCCGGACTGCCCGACGGGGTGTTCAGCGTCGTGCAGGGGAGCGCCGACGCGGTCAATGCGCTGCTCGACCATCCCGACGTCGCGGCAGTCAGCTTCGTCGGCTCCACTCCGGTGGCGAAGCACGTCTACACGCGAGCCTCGGCCAACGGCAAGCGAGTGCAGGCATTGGGTGGAGCCAAGAACCACATGGTCGTCCTGCCCGATGCGGACCTCGACGCCGCGGCGGATGCGGCGATCTCCGCCGCCTTCGGATCTGCCGGCCAGCGCTGCATGGCCATCTCCGTCGTCGTCGCGGTCGAGCCCGTCGCAGACGACCTGCTGGCGCGCATCGCGGAGCGCACCCGCGCCCTGAAGGTCGGCGCGGGAACTCGCACACCGGATCTCGGGCCGGTCATCACGGCTGCGCAGCAGCAGCGGGTCGTCGACCACATCAATCGCGCTGAGCGGGCAGGCGCGAAGGTCGTCACCGACGGAAGAGCCGTGACACCCGACGGTGACCCCGACGGCTACTGGGTCGGCGCGACCGTGCTGGACCACGTGACGACCGACATGGACGTCTACACCGAAGAGGTCTTCGGGCCGGTGCTGTGCGTCGTACGGGCAGGCACCTTCGACGACGCACTCGCACTGGTGAACCGCAACCCCTACGGGAACGGGGCGGCGCTGTTTACCCGCAACGGCACCGCCGCGCGCCGCTTCGAGCTCGACGTGGAAGCCGGCATGGTCGGCATCAACATCCCGATCCCGGTGCCCGCAGCGCACTTCTCGTTCGGCGGATGGAAGGACTCCTTGTTCGGCGACCTGCATGCGTACGGCGCCGACGGCATCCGCTTCTTCACCCGCGGCAAGGTGGTCACGAGCAGATGGCCCGAGCCGGCCCCCGGGGTCGACCTCGCGTTCCCGAGAGGCTGAGGAATGTCACGCGCCTACGAGCTCGACCGCGCTCACATCTTCCACTCCTGGTCGGCGCAGGCCGCCTTGACGCCGATGGTCATCGACCGTGCCGAGGGTGCCTGGGTGTGGGACGACACCGGCAAGCGCTATCTCGACCTGTCCTGCCAGCTCGTGTTCACCAACATCGGGCACCAGCATCCGAAGGTCGTCGCCGCCATCCAGCAGCAAGCCGCGACGCTGTGCACCATCGCACCGCAGCACGCGAACCTCGCTCGCGGCGAGGCGGCGCGGCTGATCGCCGAGCTGGCGCCGCCCGGGATGCGCAAGGTGTTCTTCACCAACGGTGGCGCCGACGCCAACGAGCACGCGGTTCGCATGGCGCGACTACACACCGGCCGGCCCAAGGTGCTCGCGGCCTACCGCTCCTACCACGGTGGCACGCAGACCGCGATCAACCTCACCGGCGAACCCCGGCGCTGGGCGAACGACGCGGCGAACCAAGGCGTCGTTCATTTCTTCGGGCCGTTCCTCTACCGCTCGGCTTTTCACGCAACCACCGAGGAAGAGGAGTGCGAGCGAGCGCTGCGCCACCTCGAGGACGTCATCGTGTTCGAGGGCCCGGCCACGATCGCGGCGCTGATCCTGGAGACCGTCGTGGGCTCGGCCGGGATCATTCCGCCGCCGCCGGGCTACCTCGCCGGCGTCCGCGCCCTGTGCGACAAGTACGGCATCGTCTGGATCGCCGATGAAGTGATGTGTGGCTTCGGCCGGACCGGCGACTGGTTCGCGTTCGACCACGACGCCGTGGCACCCGATCTCATCACCTTCGCCAAAGGCGTGAACTCCGGCTACGTGCCGCTCGGCGGAATCGTGATCAGCGCCCCGATCGTCGAGACGTTCGCCGAGCGGCAGTACCCGGGCGGTCTCACGTACTCCGGCCATCCGCTCGCCTGCGCCGCCGCGGTGGCGACGATCACCGCGATGCACGAGGAGTCCGTCGTCGAGCACGCTCGCCGGATCGGCGCCGAGGTGCTCGGCCCCGGCCTCGCCGAGCTGGTCGACCGGCACGGCTGCGTCGGCGAGGTACGTGGCCGGGGAGTGTTCTGGGCGCTGGAGCTCGTCGCGGACAAGGCGACCCGCGAGCCGCTCGCGCCGTACGGCCGGCCAAGCGCGGGGATGGGCGCGGTCGGCGCCGCGTGCCGCGAGAGCGGCCTGCTGGTGCTCGTCAACGGCAACCGCATCCACGTCGTACCGCCGTGCACCATCAGTGAGAACGAGGTCAAAGAGGCCCTCGCCGGACTCGACGAGGCGCTCGCCGTCGGCGACGCGCATGCGCGCTGAGGTCGGAACGAATGCCGCGACTGCGTGAGCTGGGCCTAGCCGTCGGCGTCGGCACGCCGGGCGCGCACAACGCCATCACGGACGTGCCGGGGGTGCAGGTCGGGCACACCACTCTCATCGACGGCGATGGCCCGCTCGTCGTCGGCAAGGGCCCGGTCCGGACCGGCGTCACGGTGGTCAAGCCGGTTCCGGGCCACACCCGTGCCACGCCGTTGACGGCCGGCACGGCCACGCTCAACGGCAACGGCGAGCTGACCGGTCTCGAGTGGGTGCGTGAGAGCGGCCTGCTGACGACGCCGATCGCCATCACGAACACCCATTCGGTCGGCGTCGTCCGGGACGCGCTCGTGGCCGACGACGCACGGCAGGCCGACGGCCTCTACTGGTCGATGCCAGTCGTCGGTGAGACCTACGACGGAATCCTCAACGACATCAACGGCCACCATGTGACGGCCGACCATGTCCATCAGGCACTCGCGGCTGCGAGCGACGGCCCGGTGCCGGAGGGCTGCGTCGGCGGCGGAACCGGGATGATCTGCCACGGCTTCAAGGGCGGGATCGGCACCTCCTCGCGGATGATCGGCCTGTCGGGCGATGAGTACGTCGTCGGCGTGCTCGTGCAGGCCAACCACGGTGTGCGCGCCGACCTTCGCGTCGACGGCACCCCGGTCGGCCGCGTGCTCGGGCCGGATGTGGTGCCGGTCCCGGCTCTACCGCAGATGATGCCTGCGGGCAGCGGCTCGATCATCATCGTCGTCGCGACGAACGCCCCACTGCTTCCTGAGCAGTGCCGCCGGCTCGCCTGGCGCGGCTTCGTCGGATTGTCCCGTGCGGGCGGTGGTTGCAGCGACAGCAGCGGCGACATCGCGATTGCGTTCTCGACGGGGGCGGCGGGCAGTGTGCCGCCGGAGTACGTCGTGGTGACCGACGGTTCGTGGTCGCTGCGCTACGTGCCGCACCAGTCCCTCAGCCCGCTGTTCGACGCGGTCTCCGACGCGACCGAGGAGGCCATCCTCAACGCGATGCTGCAGGCCCGGACGACGATCGGACGCGACGGCGTCACCGCGCACGCCCTGGACCCGCAGGTGCTGCGCGCCGGCTTGGACCGGATCCGCCGTACGGAGTAATGCCACGACCTCCTATGGCAAACCACGGCCTAGCCGGTTGACGCTCATTCGTCTGTCTTCGTAGAGTCCGCGACAGCATGAAGGAAACCGAATGATCAACATCTACGTCGGTCCCGCGATCGGCAACGTGATCAACCTGCACGGGCTTCAGGGCCACGATGCCCAGGTCCTGCGCGAGCACCACCTGCCGCGCTGGCGCAGGGGCGGGCTCACCGGCGCTGTCATGCAGATCAGCGACTGGGCCACGCTCGGGATGCTCGTGTCGGAAGCGCATCGCTCAGAGGGCGAGATCACGCTGTGTCGCAGCCGAGCCGACTACGAGACCCGGCCCGAGGGGTCGTTCGGTCTGTTCTTCTCCGTCGAGGGCTACCAGTCCTTCGCCGGCGACTTCGACGCCATCCATCTGCTCGCCGAGCTCGGCGCGACGGCGTACACGTTCTCGCACAACGCCCAGAACCTGCTGTGCACCGGCGCGGGGGACCGGATCGGCGACGGAGGGTTCACCCACCTCGGCAAGGCGACTCTCGAGGTTCTCGAGCACGTGCCACTCATCGTGGATCTGGTCCACACCTCCCGCGCCGCGTTCTGGGATGCCCTGGACATCTACAGCGGCGACATCCTCGTCTCGCACTCCAACGCCGACGCCGTGTGCCCGCATCCGCGCAACATCACCGACGACCAGATCAAGGCGGTCGCCGAGCGCAACGGCGTGATCGGCGTCAACAGCTACCGCGGCTACGTCGCCGCCGATCCCTACAAGGCGACGCTGTCGGACCTGCTCGACCACGCGATGCACATGGTGGAGCTGGTCGGGCCGGAGCACGTCGCCCTCGGCAACGACTTCTGGGAGGGCCCGATGGAGATCCTCGACACGACGATGAGTGGCATCGACCCCGACGGCAGCCTCGGCCTGCAGGGCAGCGGCGCCCTCTACGCGACCGGCCCCGAGGGCTTCGAGGACATCGGAAAGCTCGGCAAGGTCATCGCGGGCCTCGCGGAGCGCGGCCTGTCGCAGGCCGATCTCGACCTGATCACCGGCGGCTCCTACCTGGCGCTGCTCGAGCGGTCACGACCGTCAACCCCGACCAGCACGGAGCGCGCCGAATGAGCGAGAACGCCAGCAAGGACAAGGCCGACGAGGCGAACGACGCCGAGGCCAAGGAGAAGGACAAGGCCGAGGAGAAGCCGCTCGAGGACCAGGAGTTCGTCACCAAGCACACCGCGACGATCGGCGGGCAGCGGATCGACTACACCGCCAAGACCGGGCGCATGGTCCTGTTCGACAACGCGGAGGTGTCCAAGCCGCAGGTGGCGCTGTTCTACACGGCCTACGTTCGCGACGGCATCGAGTCGCGCCGCGACCGCCCGCTGATCTTCATGTGGAACGGTGGCCCGGGCTCCTCGGCGATCTGGATCCACATGTTCAGCCTCGGTCCGCGTCGCGTGGTGTTCGAGGGCGACCCGCTGTTCGACACGTCGCGGTGGGAGCTGAAGGACAACGAGCACTCGCTGCTCGACGTCGCCGACCTCGTGTTCGTCGACCCGCCGAGCACCGGGTTCAGCCGGGTGGGCCCGGGGATCGACCCCGAGAAGTTCTACGGCGTCGAGCCGGACGCGGCGGCAGTCGGTGACTTCGTCGTCGAGTTCGTGAACCGAGAGCGGCGGGGCGACAGCCCGGTCGTGCTGTTCGGCGAGAGCTACGGCACCTTGCGCGCACCCGCCGTCGCGGACTACCTGCAGGGCCTGCCGGGCTTCTTCGTCGACGGTGTCGTGCTGGTCTCGTCGCTCATGGACGTCGCAGGTGCGACCTTCGGCGTCGGCACCACGCTCGGCGCGGTCGGGATGATCCCGAGCTACGCCGCCACCGCCCTCTACCACGGCGTCATCAACGGCGACCTGCCCTCGCTGCTGGAGGAGGCAGAGGACTTCGCGATCAACGAGTACTCGGTCGCGCTTCTCAAGGGGTCGCGGCTGACCGACAGCGAGCGGCTGCGGGTCGCCAAGAAGATGGCCAAGCTCACCGGCCTGCCGCTGGACCTGATCCAGCACAGCGACCTGCGCGTCCAGCTGTGGCGCTACATCAAGGCCCTGTTGCGCGATCGTCGTCGTACCGTCGGGCGGCTCGATACGCGGTGGGTCGGGATCGATGTCGACATCGCCGGCGAGACCTTCGAGGACGACCCGAGCATGTCGCGCATCTGGGGACCCGCGACGCGGGCGTTCAACAAGTACGTGCGCGAGGACCTCGGCTGGGACGGCGGCAAGGAGCTCTCCTACCGCAGCATGATCCCGTTCCCGAAGTGGAAGCCCCGCGAGTCGATGACGGCCGGCATCTGGACCCCGCAGCTCGAGACCGCTACGCAGCTTCGCTCCGCGATGAACCGAGCCCCCCAGATGAAGGTCATGCTGCAAAGCGGCATCTACGACCTCGGTACGCCGTACTTCCCGGCTGAGCTGACCTTCGACCACCTGCACCTCGACCCGGAGCGCAGGGCGAACATCACGATGAAGCGCTACGAGGCCGGCCACATGATGTATCTCCATGAGCCGTCACTCGTGCAGATGCGCGCCGACCTCGGAGCGTTCCTCGCAACCGTCCGTGTCTGACCTCACTCGGCCCGATGGCAAGGCTGCCGGCTGGGACCGGCTGTACGAGTTCACCGAGCGGATGCTCGGCCCCGGGCTCGGCAAGCCGCTCGTGGCCGCGCACGCAAGCCTGCACCCGAGCGAGGACCTCGTCGCGGCGACAACGGAGGTGCGCGAGTCGCTGAGCGGGCGGGCCACGGCTCGCGTCGCGGTGTTCTCCGACGGCAACGCGGAGCTGCTGCGTCCTGGTCACCGCCCGAGCTGGTCCCCCGACGGGTCGCGGCTGGCTCACCTCGTCGACCGCGGGGTGCAGGTCGACGAGGCGTGTGTCGCGCTCGACGGCCAGCCGGAGCGCTTCGCGTGGAGTCCCGACAGCACCCGGCTCCTCGTCGTTGTCGCGGAGCCGCGCTCGGAGATGTCGAACCTCGACGGCTCCGGGATCCACCCGCCGGCGCTCGAGGCGGACGGCTGGCTGCCGAACGTGAGCAGCAGCACACAGCACGCCGCGTGGCGGCGCCTGGTCGTCGTGGATCTCACGACGCTTCGCGCGACGGTCGTCAGCCGGCCAGACCTCAACATCTGGGATGCCACGTGGTGCGGCACTGCCTGGATCCTGGCGGTCTGTTCGGACGGCTCGCCCACCGAGTCGGCCTGGTACGCCGCTGACCTGCGACGACTGGAGGTCGGCTCCGGCGACGACGAGGTTGTCGTCAAGCCCGACGTGCAGTTCGGAGTCGTCGCGGCATCGCCCGCCGGGACCTTTGCCGCCTACGTCACGTCGGATCTCAGCGACCGCGACCTGTCGGCGGGACCGCTCCAGCTGCTGGAGCTCGCGTCTGGCACGAGCCGCCCGGTGAGCCTGCCGTGCGACGTGACCTGCGTCGAGTTCATCGACGAGGAGTCGTTCGGCTTCGCCGGGGTCCGCGGTCTCACGACTGTGATCGGCACGGCGACGGTGGGCGGAGACGTGCAGGTGCTGTGGGAGTCCGAACGCGAGACCGCGCTCGGCGCCTCGCCGTACGCCAGCTTCCGGCCGGGACGCACCGCGTTCGTTCGCGCTGGTTACGCCACCCCGCCCGAGGTCTGCCTGCTGCGCGGTGCCGACCTGTCGACCCTCGTGTCGTTGGCGCACCCGGGCTCCGCCGTGGTCACGGAGTCGGGCGCGAGGAGCGAGGTCGTTCGGTGGACCGCCTCGGACGGGCTGGAGCTCGAGAGCTGGCTGCACCGCCCCGATGGCGCAGGGCCGCACCCGCTGATCGTGTGGGTGCACGGCGGACCGGTCGCGAGTCATCGCAGCACCTGGCCTGGCGGTGCGCCGACGTTCCCGTACCTCCTGTCGCGCGGCTACGCGGTGTGGCATCCGAACCCTCGCGGCTCGAGCGGTCGGGGCGCGGACTTCACCTCCGCCGTGCGCGGCGACATGGGTGGGGCCGACGCCGGTGACATCCGTTCCGGGGTCGAGCACCTGATCGCGTCCGGTGTGGCGGATCCGCAGCGGATCGGCCTGATGGGCGGTTCGTACGGCGGCTACATGTCGGCCTGGCTGATCACGCAGTGCGGCCTGTTCGCCGCGGCGGTGCCGATGTTCCCGATCACGGACTGGACCCAGCAGCACGGCATCAGCAGCATCCCGTACTGGGACGAGATCTTCCTTGACGGGCGCCCCTACGCGACCGACGGTCAGTACCGCGACCGCAGCCCGATGACCTATGTGTCCCAGGTCCGCACGCCGACGTTGTTCATCGCCGGCGGCCTGGACCGGGCGACCCCGGGTGGGCAGGCGCTGACGATGCATCGCGCGCTGCTCGCACAGGGCGTGGCGACTGAGTGCGTGACCTACCCGCACGAGGGTCACGGTACGAAGGACCTGTCAGCGACGATCGACTCGGCGGCAAGGATCAGCGACTGGTTCGACAGATGGATGAGCCCGGAGGCGCCTTCTAGTTAGCCACCGTCTCGACCGGCAGCACGACGTACGACGCCGCGGCCGGCGAGTGGTGCACGCGGTTTGTGGCGACCCGGATCGTGGTGCCGTCGGCGATCGACTCGTCGGTGTTGAGGTTGCGAGCCATCGCCGGGAAGTCCCAGCTCATGACGGTCAGCCGGATCCGGTGGCCCGGCTTGAAGACGTGCGCGACGTCGCGCAGCTGGATCCGGAACTCGTAGACCTCGCCCGGGGTCATGAAGACCTCTTTGTCGAGACCTTCGCGGAACCGGGCGCGGATCCGTCCGCCCTGGGTGACGAGCCACTGGTGGTCCTCGTCGCGAGAGAGGGGGACCGAGCGACCGTCCGGGCCGACGTCGGCGAGCCCGACCACCCAGTCGGTGTCGGGGCAGTCGGAGCTTCCGTACAGGACGACCTCCGGGCGTCCGGAGACGTAGAGCGCCTGCGGAAGCGGCTCGGAGGTGTAGACGAGGAGGTCGTCGCGCATCTCGAGCGGCCGCGCGTCGGCCGGGCGGACCGAGTTGTTGCCTTCGCCGTTGAAGAAGTCGATCTCCATGACGTGCGCGACCGCTTCGGGGTCGTAGCGGTAGACGTCTGACGGCTCGTCGGCGGTCGGTAGCTCCGTCGACAACCGGCCGTCGCCGAGCGCGGTGTTCGCGCGTCCGTCGCTGTGCAGATACATGGCGGTCTCGACACGGTCTGTCGGTGGCCACGTGACGTCGGTGCGCCACTCGTTGATGCCGGTGTAGAAGTACCGGACCGGCGGGTCGTCCATCAGGCCGTTGTCGACGCCCTTGAGCCAGTAGTCGAACCAGCGCAGGTGGACCTCGTTCATGTCCGCGACCGACTTCGGCGTGAAGTCGCTGTCGCGATGCGTCTGGGTCGGCTTGAACACGCCGCCGTGCGTCCACGGCCCGACCAGGAGGTGCTGTGACTTCGCTGCTCTCGAGCGCAGCATCCCGTCCCAGAAGAACATCTCGCCGGGCTGGTCGCCGTCGTACCAGCCGGTGAGGTGCAGCGCCGGGATGTCGAGGTCGGCGAAGTCCTCGTCGAGGCGGCCTGCCGTCCAGTACTTGTCCAGGCCCGGGTGGTCGAGCCAGTCCTGCCAGGCCGGCACCTCTTTGCCCATCGCCTTGTCCAGCGTCCGCAGTGGCAGGTGGCGGAAGACGCGCGCCCAGTCGACGTGGGCGGTGGGCTGCATGCTCCTGCCCACCATCATGTAGAGCCAGGTGAACATCACGAAGGAGACGCCGCCGCGATCCCACGGCAGCTCCTCGCCCCACTTGCCCGCCGCGCACGAGCTGACGAGCGTCGTCAGGTGCGGCGGTTTCTCGCGGGCCGCCGCCCACTGCACCCAGCCGCCGTACGAGCCGCTCATCATGCCGATCTTCCCGGTGCACCACGGCTGCTCCGCGATCCACTCGATCGAGTCGTAGGCGTCCGGACCGTCGTCGAAGAACGGGTAGAACACGCCGTCGGAGTCGAAGCGGCCGCGGCAGTCCTGAGTGACGAACGCGTATCCCTGCTCGGTGAAGAACCGCCACCGCAGCGTGTCGGCCCACAGCTGCCGGTTGTACGGGTTGCGGCTGAAGATCACCGGGTATGGTCCGCCGGCCAGCCCGGTCGGCGGGAGGTACACGTTGTTGGCGAGCTCGATGCCGTCGCGCATCGGGATGCGGACGTTCCACAGCACCCGCGACTCAGACATCGCCGTCTCCAGATGAACCGACAGGCAGTGTGAGGCGCGACGGGTGTGCAGTGTCGTGATGAATGGCGTTTGCCGCGACGAGCGGAACGGTGTCGTGTCCGATCGGGCTTCCGGTGTTGAGGTTGCGGTCGAACAACGGGAAGCAGGAGCTCATGACGCTCAGCCGCAGTCGATGCCCGACTTGCATCGCGTGCGCGACGCCGCTCAGCTCGATCGTCACCTCGTGCACGTCGCCCGGCTCCAGGAAGGTCTCCGTATCGAGACCGGTGCGATGACGCGCGCGCAGTCCACCCGTGGCGAGCAGCAGCGAGTCGCCGCCGGGAGCAACGTCGCTCAGCTGCGCGAGCCAGTCGGTGTCGAGGCGGTCAGAGCTCACGAACAGCTGGAGTGACGGACAACCGCTCAACGTCATGGCGTCCGCGAGCCCGGCCGAGGTGTAGACGAGGACGTCCGGCCGTCGCTCGATGAAGCGCCGGTCGAGCGAAGGTTGAGGCGGTTGCTTCGGCGGGCTCGGGAAGAACGTGAAGTCGGTGCTGACGATCACCGGGTCGTTCGGGTCGTACGAGTAGCGGTCGGCTGGCTCGCCGCCCGCCGGCTCGGCGGAGAGGGTTCCGTTGCCGTCCAACGTGTTGGCCGCGCCCTGACTGTGCAGGTGCAACGTCTCGGTGGCGGCGGCGGAGGTCGCCCAGGCTCCGTCCCGCCACGCGTTGCTGCCGGTGACGCGATAGCCCGACTGTGGTGCCGCTGCCGCGTCGGCGTCGACGAGCCAGTGTTGAAACCACTCGCGGTGCAGCCGGTCGACCTCCTCACTGCCGATGACAAGCGACTGGTCAGCCGCCGCAGGCGAGTGCTCGCGCATCCCGGCGTAGTACCGAAGGACCGCTTCCTGGTCGGCGTCTTGCCAACCGGTCACGTGAAGCGCCGGTACGTCGATTCCGGCGAAGTCCTCCGGCGTGAGATCGAGGTGCTGCCAGTACGCCGCGGCCGGGTTGCAGTCGAGCCACTCATGCCAGTTCGGGAGCCGGGCACCGATCGCCTCGTCGGCGGCTCGCAGGGGGAGGTGACGTAGCGCCTTCTCCCACTCGACCTGACCGGCCTCCTGCCACACCCGAGCGCTCATCGCGTGCAGCCACTCGAGCATCGGCAGCGACAGCATTCCGGACCGGCTCTGACGTCCGGGTGCCCAGACCGAGGTGCTCGCCAGGGTGACGAGGTGGGGCGGCTTCTCGCGGGCGGCGGCCCACTGGGTCCAAGCCGCATACCCGCTGCCCATCATTCCGACCTTGCCGATGCACCAGTCCTGCTCTGCGAGCCACTCCACGCTGTCGTACCCGTCGGGTCCCTCGTCGCGGAACGGCGCAAAGACACCGTCGGCATCCTCGCGACCGCGGACGTCCTGGATCGCGACTGCGAATCCCTGGTCGGCCAAGGTCCGGGCGCGGGTCACGTACGCCGGAGCCTGGTTGTTGGCAGCGGTCCGGATCAGCACCGCGGGGTACGGACCACCCGCGGGTCCGCCTGGCGGAAGGTGCAGGTCCGTGGACAGCGCGACGCCGTCGCGCATCGGCGTACGGACGTCCCAGAGCCAGCGACCAGCCTCCGTCACCTTGCTTGCCCTCCCGGGTACGCCGTCACCGCTCTGCGTCAATGTCCTATGAGATGAGGGCAGAATCAAGCCCCATCGAAAAGACAATAAGTGCATACTCCGTCCATGACTTTGCCGCGTCTGATCCCGATCGAGGACTTCTTCGCTGCTCCGGGGTTCGCCAAGCCCGCGATCTCGCCGGACGGCATGCGCCTGGCCTACCTTGCACCGGCCCATGGCCACCTCAACGTGTGGATCCGCGGTATCGACGAGGAGCACGCGGACGCGGTGTGCGTGACGCACTCGACCACCCGCGGCATCCCGAACTTCTACTGGACCTCGGACCCGCGCTGGCTGCTGTTCCGCCAGGACACAGATGGCAACGAGGACTGGCACTACTACCGGGTCGATCTCGAGAACCCGGATGCCGAGCCGTTCGATCTGACACCACTGCCGCCGGGATGCCGCGCGATCGGCGGAGAGCACCCGAAGCGGCCGGGAAAGCTCTTCGCGGTGATGAACCCGCGATACCTGTTCATGGACACCTTCGAGATCGACATCGCCACAGGTGACACCAGGCTCGTGCTCGAGTCGTCGGACATGCTCAGCAGCTACACCGATCCCGACGGCAACGCCGGTTTCTTCATGACGCAGGCACCTGATGGAGCTCGCGAGATCTACGCGGTCGATGACCGCGGATCGGGGGACATGCGGCTGGTTCACTCCGAGGACGGGCCGTGCTGGCCGATCGGCCAGTTTCCTGTCTACGTCGATCCCGACAACAGCTACGTGGTCCTCGCGTCGTACGACGGTGGCTCCAACGACTCGCGCCTGATCAAGATCGATCACGCCGGTGAGAAGTCGGTGTTCGCAGCGAAGCCGGGACACAGCGTGTGCAGCCTCGGCGCGTTCGAAGAGGACTTCGGGCGGCCGCAGTCACTCGTCGTCAGCCCTCGGAGCTACGCCATCACCGCAGTGCGATTCGTCGGCGATCGGCCGGAGCTGGTGCCGCTCGACCGGCACTTTGCGGAGGTCCACGACGAGCTCATGAAGCTCGGCGACGGCGGAGAGCTCGGCTGGCTCAGCTGCGACGACTCAGAACACGTCTGGGTGGCGACCTTCATCCATGACCGCCGCCCAGGTCTGTCATACCTGTATGACCATCGAACTCGCACGAGCCGGCTGCTGAATGACCCGTCAGTCCATCTCGATCCGGCCGACCTCGCACCGACGAATGCGATCAGCCTCACGGCACGGGACGGCTTGCCGCTGCACGGCTTCCTCACGCTGCCGCTCGGCGTCGAGCCGAAGGATCTGCCGATGGTCGTGAAGCTGCACGGCGGACCGTGGATTCACAACATCTGGATGTTCGACACGGAGGTGCAGCTGTTGGCGAACCGCGGCTACGCCGTACTTCAGGTCAACTTCCGCGGCTCATCGGGCTACGGCCGCCGTCACATGGAAGCCGCCATCAAGGAGTGGGCGGGAGCGATGCACACCGACGTGATCGATGCGTGCGACTGGGTGGTGCAACAGGGCGTCGCGGATCCGGACCGGATCGGGATCTACGGCGGGTCGTACGGCGGTTACGCAACTCTGGTAGGTGTCACCGTGACCCCGGACTACTTCGCGGCTGCGATCGACTATGTCGGCCTGTCGAGCATTCCCGCGTTCATGGGTGACCTGCCCGAATGGCTGAAGCCGCTTCAGAAGAACAGCTTCATCACCCACTGTGGCGACCCCGACGACCCCGACGACCTCGCCGACATGCTCGCGCGCTCGCCCGTCACGATGCTCGACAAGGTCGTCACGCCATTGCTTGTGGTTCAGGGAGCGCAGGACGCTCGCGTCAAGAAGTCGGAGTCCGATGCGATCGTCGACGGCCTTCGTGCGCGTGGCGTCGATGTCGAGTACTTCGTGGCAGAGGACGAGGGACACGACTTCAAGAACCCTGCCAACCTCATCACCAAGTGGCAGTTGGCCGAGAGGCATCTCGCCAAGCACCTCGGCGGCCGGGCGACCGCCTGACGCTCGGATTCGCCCGGTTGTGCGGATAGCGAACTGATCCCTGATCGCATGTCACATGCGTGTCGTGAAATGCAGCCTCTGTGTGACATGCAGGTCGTAGATCGCGACACCTGTGTGACATGCGATCACTAGCCGGGCAGCCAGGTCACCAATGTGGCTGGTCGGTGCACCTAGGCGGTGACTGCGTCCGGGTACGCCGAGCCGATCGTGCGGGCAAGGAACGCGGTGATCGTCTCGTAGAGCGCGATGTTGTTCTCGGGGTTGACGAAGCCGTGTCCCTCGTTGGGCTTGAGCAGATACTCGACATCGGCGTCGCGTGCTCTCAGCTGCTCGACGATCGAGTCCGACTCCTCCTGCAGGACACGCCGGTCCTTGGCGCCGTGGATCACCAGCAGCGGCCGGGTGATGGCGTCGACGCGGGAGATCGGGGACCGGGCGAGCATGTCGGCTTCCTGTTCGGCGATGTCGGGATCGCCGATGTAGAGGTCCCACGACAGCCAGTGCCGCAGATGCACCGGAAGCGCGCGTGAGAAGTTCGGAAGGTGCGAGATCCCGCAGAAGTCGATCGCGCACGCGAAGAAGTCGGGAGTGAAGGTGGCTCCGACGAGTGCCGAGTAGCCGCCGTACGACCCTCCGAAGATCGCGATGCGAGTCGGATCCGCAATGCCCTGCTTGACGGCCCACTCGGCGGCATCGATCAGGTCGTGGTGCATCTTGCCCGCGAACTCGTTCAGCCCGGCAGTGGTGAGGCTCTTGCCGAACCCGGTCGAGCCGCGGAAGTTGACGCGGAGAACGGCGTACCCGCGATTGGCCAGTGCCTGGGTACCCGCGTGGTAGCCCCAGCGATCTCTTGACCATGGGCCGCCATGCACGAGGAGGACCAGTGGCAGGCCGGTCGGCTCGACGCCCTGGGGGAGGGTGAGCAAGCCGGGAAGCTCGAGTCCGTCGCGCGAGGTGATGCGAATCGACTGCATCGCGGCGAGCTCGGTGGAGCTCAGCTGCGGGTACGGCCGGAAGAGCAGCCGATGACTTCCGGTCTCGTGGTCGTAGAGGTATGTCGCCCCGGGATCAACGTCCGTCGCGAACGACACGAGCCACCACCGACCGGTGAGGTCGCCGGTGCACTGCGTGAGGGTGCCGTCGGAGACCGCCATGATCGCGTCGAGAACCGGCTGGAAATCCGGGTCGATGACCTCGATCTGCTGTCGCTCGCCCAGAAAGCGCACGGCGAGCGGCTTCCCGGTCGCAGCGTCGCAGATCAGCGGTGGAGCAACCGGCTGGAGGTTCGAGGTCTCATCGACGCCGACGTCGTCACGGCTCGCGACCACGGTCTCGGCACGGGTCTCGAAGTCGATGTGCACGAGGCGGGTGTGCTCGCGGTCGCGGTTGCTGCCGAGCCACAGTCCGGTGCCGTCGGGCGTGATCACCATCGGGACGGCACCTAGTGGGTTCTCCGCTGCGTCGTACGATGTGATCTCGTCACGGTCGTCCGGCCGCCAGCGGTAGAGCGTCTCCGCGGTGCCCGTGTTCACCCGCGCGACGATCGTGCCGCTCGCGCTGAGCACCCAGCCGATGACGTCACCCGGGTTCTCCGCGACGAGCTCCATCTCGCCGGTCACGATGTCGAGCCGGAACACGTCGGACACGTCCGCTCGCCGCCGATTCATCGCGATCAGCGCGGCGTGCGGGTCGGACGCGAGCATCGTGTACTCGACCCGAACATCCGGGTACGGCGTCAGATCGACGGCGGCTGCTGCGGGGTCGTCGAGGTCGACCCGAAACAGGTGCCAGTTCTCGTCGCCGTCGGTGTCCTGCTCGTAGAGCAGCCACCGCGGGTCTGCCGTCCACCGGTACCGCGTGATGTTGCGGTTGTGGTCGTGCGTGACGCAGACGGCGTCGTCGAGGTTCGGCGCGCTGTCGAACGGCAGTACCCAGACGTTGAGCCGGCCGTGCTCCTCCGCGAGGAACCCGAGCTGCTTCCCGTCCGGCGAGATCGTCGCGCCGGAGCGCTTCGGGTTGGCGAAGAACGCCGACATCGGATACCGGGTTGGACGTGCCATGCCGTTGGGCTCCCCTGGATAGGTGCCGAAACAGTAAAGGTCTTTGCTATTCATCGTCAATGGCCCTACTGTCTGCCTGTGCCCGAGTCGCAACGCGCTGCGCCAGTGGGACGGCGGCGGCGGGGCCCGGTGCCGAAGATCAGCCGTGAGGCGGTGCTCGACGCCGCTCGCGAGCTGGCTCCGGACGAGGTCACTCTTGCCGCGATCGGCGCCCGTCTCGGCGTCACCAGTCCGGCGTTGTACCGGTACTTCGAGGACCGGGCGGCGCTGCTCGATGCGCTCGCCAACGACGCCCGGGAACGGCTGACGCCGCCGGACGCGGACCTGCCGTGGGACGAATGGTTGCGCGCGGCGGCACAGAAGGAGCGAGAGCTGTGGCGGGCGCATCCCGACCTCTACGAGGCGAGCAGCTACCGGGCGATCTCCGCGCCGCTCCTGACGATCACGGCGGTCGGGGTGAAGGTCTTGCGCGACGCCGGCTTCACGGCGCCGCAGGCGTTGAGCGTGTTGACGATCACGCTCGAGATGGCGCAGTCGATCGGGTGGGCGGAGGGTCGCGACGAGCTGCTGTTCGACGCCACGGCTGTCGCTGATGAGCTGGTCCCGCTCCTCAGCGACCTCGGCCCGGTCCACCCGGACGAGATCTTCGCGCTCACGCTCGACATGGCCATCGACGGCGCCCGGGCACAGCTTCCACGCAAGCGGACGCGCCGTCGGTAGCCGTCGCCGGCAGGCGATCGGCTAGCGGTAGTTCGTGCGGCTCGTATATGCGAAGCAGTCGCACTTCACCTGGAACGACAGATCGCGAAGTGCGGCGGCGCTCGTGTGGTGTGTGGCATCCAGTCGGGTGGTCCAGGTCAGCGCGGAAGGCTGGGTCGAGCCAAGCGCCTCGAAGCCTGCGCGCAGCCCGTTCGGGGACAGGTCCTGACTCTTGTCGAGTGCCGCAGCCGTGAAGTAGAAGGCGTCGCAGGTCGCCTCCTCGGCCCACAGCTCGGTGCCGTACGTCGTCTGCAGGTTCGCGGCGCGCATCGTCTTCACGCACCGGGTGGTGGCGCCGGTCGGCGGGCCGGGCGACTGCGCGGCGTCGACATCCATCGCCGGGATGAACGACTCGCTCATCGCGCCGACGAGGGTCTTGGGCGGCGCGTTCTGCGCGAACAGGGCAGGCTCGACGGTGACGAAGTAGCGTGGGTAGTAGTGCTGGTTGTTGGCCGTCGAGATGAACGGGACGCCCGCACCGAACACGTGGGTCACGCCGAGGCTCCGGAACTTGAGCTCCGCGCTCTGCTGACAGTTGATGGTCTCTGTGACGTTGCTCGGGCACTGCACGACAGCAGTGGTTGTGATGCCGTGTGCCGCGAGCTGTCGCTCCTGGTCCTTGATCCTGGCCGTGCCCCACGTGTCGTCGATCCCGAGCAGGCCGACCTTCACGGGAGCCTTGCCGGGTCCGCCCAGCGTCGTGTTCCAGCCGGTGAAGAAGCCCCGCGCGGCAAGGCGGGAGTACGCGATCTGGTCATACAGCTCGTACGTCATGTCACCGATGTCGAAGAACGTCGGGAACTTCTCGAAGACCGACCGGCCGAACGGTTCGGCGTCGATGCCACCAGCGACGACGAGCGGGGTGCTGGCCTGCGCGAGGCACCCGAGCAGCTGTTCGCCGTAGATGGCCGCGTCCGGATACATGACCGCGAAGACGTGGTTGTCCTGAGTGAAGTGCGCACACGCGGCCTGGTCTTCGCTGCTTGGTGAGGTGAGCGCCTGAACCGCGCTGCCCTTGAAGGTGACCAGCTTCACCTGGCGGCCAAGGATCCCGCCGTGCTTGTTGATGTCGTTCACCACCGCCGTGGCCTCGGCGAGCGGGTCGCCGGAGTCGAGGCCCTTCAGGCCGAGGGCGGATGCAAAGCTGCTCACGTCGGCGTAGGGGAAGCCCAACGTGATGGTGGTCGCGGTGAAGCCGTTGCCGGACTGCGCCGTCGACGGGCGGACCCCCGACGGAGTGGACGGCGCGGGGCGCGCGGGATGCGGACCCGGTGCCGTGATGCCGGCTGGCGAGGTGCCAACGGGCGCTGACGGGCCACCCGGGGAGCCAGTGCCATCGGTTGCCACGCCCTGCCCGCCGGACGTGCCTGACGTGCCGCCGTGCGGCGAAGGGAGTCCGGTCGGCCCGCCCAAGCCGCTGTCAGGAACGGCCTGGGCGCTGCTGCCCGGCGGGAGATCGACGGTGGTGCCGCAGCCGGCAAGGGCGGCGAGGGCGAGGCCGCACGCGGCTGCGGCCTGGCGCGGCTTCACTTGGCTCGTAGCTGGTCGGCCGCCCACACCTTGAACTGCGACGGCGAGGGCGGGGCGCCCGGCTCGGTCGTGTTGCCGTAGACGAGGAGGCTCTCGGTGATCGGGGCCTGATCGTCTCTCAGCTCCACGCGGGACACATACGTGTCGGCGACTCCGACGACGAACCCGCCGGCTGGTCCGGGCAGGATCTCGAACGACTTCAGCGAGCCGACCAGGCCGCTGCCGCCGTCGGCCGGCACCGCGTCGCCACCCTCGCCGAGCGTCATCAGATCGCCGATCGAGGCGTTGAGCGGCAGGCCGAGCAGGCTGAACCCGAGAACTGCGGCTTGCAGTGTCGCGGCGGCGGCGGTGGCGTCCTGAAGCCCGGTCGGCAGCGCCCCCGGCTCGTCGCCCTCGATCACGAGCTCCTTCGCGAGCATCGCCGGCGCACTGGCGAGCAGCCACATCAAGAACAGCGGATAGCCGGCGCTGTCGGAGTTCATCTGCCGGTCCCACGCCGCGAGCACGTCGATTGCTTCTTCGAGGTCGGCATGAACCTTCGCCGCGGTCAGCAGCTCGTCGAGGACGATGTCGGCGAGCACTGCGCGCTTGTGGAACTTCAGCTCCAGCAGCTGTTCGGGGCTCACGGTCTCGTGGCGCTTCAGCCAGTCTCGCGAGACGAGCGGGCGGATGTCGTCGACCTCGCGGACGCCTGGCGCAATGGCAGGCGGGTAGTCGGCTTCGTTCAACGGTGGGTCGCACCACAGGAACGGCGTGTCGTTGCAGTTGGTCACCCAGCCGCATTCGGGGTCGATGACGCGGGGCATCGCGCTCGCCGGGTACACCTCGTCGGCGAGGAGCGCCGGGTCATCGCCGGGAAGGCGACGCACCGTGTCGGCCCAGCTCGCGCGGACCGGTGGTGTGCCGCAGTACAGCGCCCCGACCGAGCCGCTCGAGTCACCGGCGGTGATGTTGAACATCGGGAGCCACTTCCGGTCGTGCGTCGCGAACATCTCCTCGAGATCCTTCGCGAGCGACATCTCCCACCAGGAGTCGAGCGCGTTGTACGCCGGGTGGTTGAGAACGCCGGCGATGCGGACAGCGACGTCGGCGCCGTCAGGTGCAGTCAGCACGGGGCCGTGCACGCTGCGCCGCTCGACGACTGTCACCGGCTCGCCGTCGCGGACGTTGATCGTGTGCTCGATCGTCTCGAACGCGAGACGCTGCCCGTCGAAGTCGTACTGGTTGTCGGCGACGTTCTTGAGCTCGAACACGACGAGGTTGCGGATCGGGTTGACCGTGTGTGCCCACGCGACGTGGTTGCTGTGGCCCATCGACTGCCAGGGCACGCCGATGAGGGTCACGCCGTCGAACGTTCGGGTCGGTGAGATCGAGCGCATCTCGATGAAGCGGTGGTACTTGATGCTCCACGACAGGTGGGGGTTGATCATGACCAGCGCATTGCCGGTGGTCGACTTCTCGGCGGCGATGGCCCACGAGTTGGACCCGGCGAGAGTGTGGCCGTAGAAGTCGACGGGGTCGAACGCGAGCCGCTGGCCGTCGATCTGGTTGAAGCGCACGAACACACGAAGGACATGTGCGATGACGTCGCGCGGGGTGATCGGCAGAGCCTCTCGCCGCGCTGCGGCTCGGCTCTCGTCCTCCTCGCAGGCCGCGTTGAACCCGTTGCAGAAGGCCGCGATGCGCTCGCGCGTCTCGGCCGTCTGGTGGGCGAACCATTCGTCGGTCTTGGCGTCGAGGCCGAGCGAGGCGGTGAAGAGGTCCTCCTTGAGGAAGCCGCCACCCCAGTACGACGCGGCCTTGCCTCGTGCCATGCCGTACAGCTCGAGGACGTCGCCGCCGACCGCGACGGCCTGCGCGTATCCCATGCCGTAGACGGCGTCGAGATCGTCGTCGCCGACGACGGTCGGCACGGCCCATTCGTCCCACGTGATCTTCATCGCTTGCGCTCCTCGCGGATGTCCTCGAGCTCTGCCGCGAACCCGCGGATCAACGCTCTTAACGCCAACTCGTAAATCTGTTCCTCGCCGATCTGATCGAGGTGGCGCTGCGCGCCGCCGAGCGTCGAGTCCGCCTCGATCACCAGCGTGTCCGGCCGCTGCGCCACCACTGCGGCGCTGGCGATGTGGCCGAGCAGCTGAGAGGAGAGGATCCGGTAGACCTCGGCGGCCCTGGTGGGCGAGAAGCCGACTTGCTCCAGGCTTCGCAGCTCCTCCTCACCGCGAAGTGCGGTGCCGAGGTGGAGCTGCGGGCGCTGGTGCCACAGCTGCAGCAGTGCCGGTCGCCGTACGCCGTCGCGGAAGAGCGCGAGGAGGTAGTCCGTGACCTGCTCGGCCCAGTCCTCGCGGCTGCCCGGGCGCGGCACCGGCGGCTGCTGCGCGAGCGCCCGCCCGAGCATCAGGTCGATCAGCTCGTCGCGTGACCGGACGTAGTTGTAGAGCGTTGCCGGCCCGGTTCCGAGTCGCTCGGCCAGCGCCTGCATCGACAGGGCCCCGACGCCCTCGGCCTCGATCAGTGCAAGTGCGCCGTCCAGCACCTCGTCGATCGAGAACTGGCGAGGGCGTCCGCGGCCGGCCATCGGAGGATTATACGAACATCAATCGTAAAATGTCTACCCTACGGTCGCGGGATGCCCATCTACGCCTTGGGGGAGCGAGTCCCCGAGATCCACCCGTCCGCCTTCGTCCATCCCGACGCGGTGGTGATCGGGTCGGTGATCCTCGGCGAGGAGGCCAACGTCTGGCCGGGCGCCGTACTCCGTGCCGACTACGGCACCGTGGTCGTCGGCGCGCGGACGAGCATCCAGGACGGGACCGTGGTCCACGCCGACCAGGCGTCCACCATCGGGGCTGACTGCATCATCGGCCACAGCGTCCACCTGCACGACTGCGTCGTGGAGGACGGCTGTCTCATCGGCTCGATGTCCGCGGTGCTCAACGGCACGACAGTGCGGTCGAATGCGACGGTGGCCGCCAAGGCACTGGTGGCCTCCGGTATGGAGGTGCCCAGCGGGACGACGGCGATGGGGGTTCCGGCCCGGATCCGCGACGGGGCGCTCCCGCCGGAGCTGATCAAGGCCGCGGTGGACGTCTACCGCGAGAACGCCAAGCGGTATCGGACTGACCTACGGCGCCTTGACGTGTCCTAACGGAGTAGGACCTAGGATTCGCCTGTGCAGCGGATCCACCTGAACCGGACGTCAGGTGTCCCTGTCTTCCGCCAGGTCATCGACCAGATCGTCTTCATGATCGAGGCCGGCCAGCTGCTCGACGGCGACCACCTGCCCAGCAGCCGGCTGCTGGCGGCAAACCTCGACGTCAATCGCAACACGACGGCGCGGGCGTACGCCGAGCTGAACCGGCTCGGCTACCTCACTTCGCAGGGCCGCGCCGGAATGGTGGTCCGTCGCTCGGACGAGGCGAGGGGGAACCTGGCCCGCCACGAGGCGGCGCAGGCAGAGCTCGCCGACGCGGTGCTTCGGTGCCTCGAGATGGGGTTGTCGGCCGACGAGATCGCGCAGATCGCCTACCACCAGAGCCTGCACGCGATGAAGAGCACGGTTCGAGTCGCGTTCGTCGAGTGCAACGAAGAGCGAGCCAAGGCCTTCGCGACAGACCTTTCGGAGACGGCGAACACTCCGATCACGCCGCTGGTTCTCGGCAAGATGAGCACCAACGACATCGCCGACTCCGATCTGCTCGTGACGACCTTCTTCCATCACGCGGACCTGCGCCGCCAGGTGCAGGCGCTCGACCTCGATGAGCCGCCCGAGCTGCTGGCGATCGTGGCAGCACCCCACATCAAGACGCTCTCTCGGTTGAGCCGGATCCCGAAGGACCGGAGGATCGGCATCCTCTACTCCACCGAGGACCAGGCCGAGGCGATCCGGCAGTCGCTCACCGACACCGGGCTCGACAACGTGCACGTGCTGCAGGGTCCCGACGACCCGGCGGTGGAGGACTGCGACGTCGTCGTCGTACCGAGCGAGCACCCTCACCTGGGCGAGGAGATCCGGGAACGGGTGAAGGTGATCGACTTCGGCAACGTGCTCGATGCGGCCTCGCGGCGGATGGTGTCCGAGATCGTCGACGAGCTGCGCGAAAGCAAAGGAAACCAGGCGGTCGGCTGACGTCGCGTCTCAGTCGACTATGGCAATATCCGCCATAGATCATTGACGGTCCTGCGGGTGGATCCCTAGAGTCCCGGCATGGTGGCAACCCAGGGGTATGACGTCATCGTCGTCGGGGCGGGGTCTGCGGGAGCGGCTCTGGCCGGGCGGCTGGCCGAGGACGACGGGCGCCGGGTCCTGCTGCTCGAAGCGGGCCCCGACTACCGGTCGGCGGACACCCCGCCCGAGATCCGCAGCGTCGCCCCCGGGGCAAACCAGCTGACGGTTGCGCTCGCCGCGACGCACACCTACCCCGACTTGATGGCGACCCGGGCTCCGGGCCAAGAACCGCAGGTCTACTTCCGCGGTCGTGGCGCCGGCGGCAGCTCGTCGGTCAACGGCATGTTCGCGATCCGCGCGACGGTCGAGGACTTCGACGGCTGGGCGAAGGCCGGATGCACCGGCTGGGGGTACGACGAGATCCTTCCCCTCCTCAACGCGATGGAGAACGACCTCGACTTCGGCGGCGAGGACTATCACGGGACCGATGGGCCGACGCCGATCATCCGGCCGAAGCGGGAGGAGTTCACCGCTGCCGAGCGGGCGGTCGACGAGCTGACCGAGCGGCTCGGGCACCCGTGGTGCCCGGACCACAACGCGCCCGGCTCGACCGGGGTCTCGCCGTACGCGTTCAACAGCTTCGGGACCGAGCGGGTGTCGACCAACGACGCCTACCTCGAGCCGGTTCGCGACCGAGGGACCCTGACCGTCATCGGCGAGGCGCTGGTCGACCGCGTGCTGATCGAGGGAAGCCGGGCCGTCGGCGTCAGAGCGATCATCGGCGGGGAGGTCACCGACTTCGCGGGCTCCGAGGTCGTCGTCTCGGGTGGTGCGATCCACACGCCCGCGATCCTGCTTCGCTCCGGCGTGGGGCCCGCCTCACATCTGGCCGAGCTCGGCATCGACGTCGTCGCGAACCTGCCGGTCGGCTTGAACCTCCAGGAGCACGCAAGCCTGCCCGTCGGGCTCGTTCTCAACGAGCCGCTGGACTACGGCGACAGCCCGCCGCGGGGCAAGCTCTGCATCCGGTTCACGACCGGCGTCGGCGACGAGGTCAACGACGCGATGATCGCGGTGACCGGCGCACTGGGTATCGGCGTCCCGGTCGCGGGGTTGGTGGGGTGGGTCAACCGCGTCACGTCGACCGGTGCAGTGCAGCTCGCGTCGACGGACCCCAGCGTCCATCCGCGGGTCGACTTCAACCTGCTGTCAACCGATGACGACCTCAAGCGCTATCGCGCGATCTTCGAGGAGCTGCGCACGTATGCGGCGCAGCCCGAGATGCAGAAGATCACTGCGTCGATGATGTTCGCCATCACCGGTGGCGGTTCGCCTGACGTGGAGCTCACGGACAGCGAGTTCGCCGCGGCTGCACGCGCCACCGTCTGCGACACCGTTCACGCCTGCGGCACCGCTCGGATGGGTACGCCGGACGATCCCGACGTCGTCACCGACCCGTCAGGTCGGGTGCTCGGGATCGAGGGCCTGCGGGTTGCCGACGCGAGCCTCTTCCCGTGGGTCACGCGGGCGAACACCAACCTCACCTCCATCCTCGCCGGCGAGAAGGTCGCCGCCGCCATGCGTTCCGGGAGCTAGTGATGACAGCGCACGAGTCCTGCACCATCCGCGAGCTGGTCAACGGGACCGTAGGCGTCCCGAGCCAGGAGCTCCCCGGCATCCTGACCGACTCCGACTCGGGCGAGGCGCTGCACGGGCAGCCGGCCAGCGGGCCGGAGTCGGTGGAGTCGGCGCTCGCCGCGGCTGCCGCGGTTCACGACAACGAGGTGTGGACCGGCCTGCCCGACAGCGAGCGGGCCGCACTGATGCGGAAGCTCGGTGCCGAGCTGACCGCGCGGGCCGCTGACATGGCGGCCGCCGACAGTCTCGACAGCGGTGTGCCGCTCACGACGACCTCGGCACTGATCCCGGCAGTATGCGCGCTCATGGAAGTGGGTGCCGCGCAGATCGAGTCGGGCTTCGGTCACACGGTGCAGGAGTCCTCGTCGGGCCCGTGTGACCAGTGGCGGCTTCCGTGGGGACCGGCCGCCGTGCTGCTGCCGTGGAACGCCTCCGCCCACATGGCGATCGTCCGGCTCTCCGACGCCCTCGTCGCCGGCTGCCCGGTCGTCCTCAAGCCCTCGGAGTGGGCACCTCATTCATCGGGTCTGCTGGCCGAAGCGATCAACGCGGCGCTGCCGCCAGGCCTGGTGCAGATCCTTCACGGCGGCCGCGAGGTCAGCCAGAGCATCGTCGAGGATCCGCGGATCGCCGCGGTCTCCTTCACCGGGGGTGTGCCCGGGGGGAAGGGCGTCGCCGAGGCATGCGCTCGCCAGCTGAAGCCGGTGGACCTCGAGCTGTCGGGCAACAACCCGGTCGTCGTACTGCCGGACGCCGACCCGGCGGAGGTCGCGGCCCACGTCGTCACGGCGATGCTGATGCTCAACGGTCAGTACTGCGTGGGACCGCGACGGCTGATCGTTCCCGACGGTCGTGTCGAGGAGTACGTCGGCGCGATCGCGGCGATGCTCGACGCGGTGCCGATCGGGGCGTCGACGGACGCCGGTACCGCGCTTGGCCCGATCTCGCACGAGCCGCACCTGCAGCGAATCGCCCAGCAGGTCGCGGACTTCGAGGCACGCGGCTGCGAGGTGCGTCGGTACGGACAGCTTCCCGCTTCGCAGGGGCACTTCGCGGCCCCGACGGTCGTGCTGGCGGACAAGGCCGCCGATCTGCAAGAAGAGGTGTTCGGCCCGGTCCTGCTGGTCCGGACCTACGGCGACGTCGACGAGGCGGTGGCGATCGCCAACGACCACGCCTACGGTTTGAGCGCGTACGTGTTCGGCGCCGACCGGGACCAGGCGCGTGCGGTCGGTCGCCGGCTTCGGGCCGGCTTGGTCCGGTTGAACTCGGCCTTCGGGCCCCCGGATGCCAACCCGGTCGCGAGCGTCTGGGGAATCAGCGGCATCGGCCAGATCGGCATCGGGACGGGTCCGCTCTTCTTCAGCGGCGGCCGTTTCGTCGGATAACTTGCCGCCTGTGAGCGACGCGTCCTTCCAGTTCCGCGGACTCCTTCTTCCGGAGGGGGTCACTGCCACCGTCGGCGTCACCGACGGTCGCGTCACTCTCGGCAAGGCTGCAGACTCGACGCTCGTCGCGGACAACGTCTGGATCCTGCCAGGTTTCGTCGACGCGCACTGCCACGTCGGGCTCGAGGACGACGGTGCGGTCGATGAGGCGCGGCAACGTCGTCAGGCCACCCAGGACCGTGACGGTGGCACCCACACGATTCGCGACTGCGGCGTGCCCGCTGACACGCGCTGGATCGACGGCGAAGACGACCTGCCGCAGATCGTCCGGGCCGGGCGCCACATCGCGCGGCCGAAGCGCCACACGCGTGACATCGGGTGGGAGATCGAGCCCGACCAGCTGGTCGCCACTGTCGAGATCGAGGCTGCACGAGGCGACGGCTGGATCAAGCTCGTCGGCGACTGGATCGACAGAGAGAAGGGCGACCTCGCGCCGCTGTGGCCGCGCGACGCCCTGGAAGCGGCGATCAAGCGCGCGCACGAGCTCGGTGCTCGGGTCACGGCGCACACCTTCAGCGAGGAGGCGCCGTACGACCTGGTCGCGGCGGGGATCGACTGTCTCGAGCACGGCACCGGCCTGACCGACGAGGTCATCGCGATGATGGCGGAGCGCCAGGTCGCGCTCGTCCCGACCTTGATCAACATCGAGCGCTTCCCGGACATCGCGGACAGCGCCGCCAAGTTCCCGGTCTACGCCGATCACATGCGCGCGTTGCATCGCGGCGTCAACGACCGCATTCGCAGCGCCTACGAAGCTGGGGTGCCGCTCTTCGCGGGCACCGACGCCGGGGCCGTGATCGCCCACGGCCGCGTGACGGACGAGATCCGGGCGCTGTACCGGATGGGCATGTCCGCGAAGGACGCGCTCGGCGCGGCGTCCTGGCGGGCGCGCGAGTGGCTGGGTGTCGGGTCGGGTCTTGCGGAGGGCGAGATCGCCAACTTCAACGTCTACCTGAAAGACCCCTACGACATGTCCAGCTTCGCCAAGCCGGACTTCATGGTGATGAAGGGTTGTCTCTACCGATGACGGATGCGCTGGACCTGCACGCCAAGTCGACCGTCGTCGACTGCCACAACGATCTGATCCTGCTGGTCGACCACTACGACAAGCGCGGCAAACCCGAGCACTTCGAGGAGTTCTGGCTGCCGGAGCTGAGGGCGGGGGGTGTCGACGTCCAAGTCTTGCCGATCTGTCTCGAGGAGCAGTTCCAGAGCGAAGGCGGACTGCGGCGTACGTTGCTTCTGGTCGAGCGCATCCACCAGCTGGTCGCGCAGCACTCCGACGAGGTGGCGCTCTGCCTCACCGGCGAGGACATCGACGCGGCCAACGCCGCAGGCAAGATCGCGTTCGTCATCGCGCTCGAGGGCGCGCACGCGATCGGGCAGGACCCGGCGCTCATCGACACCATGTTCCGGGTCGGCGTACGGGTGGTGTCGATCGCGCACTTGAACCGCACCTTCCTCGCCGACGGCAGTGGACTCGACACCACCTCGCGCAGCCGCTTGACGCCGCAGGGCATCGAGGTGTTCCAGGAGATGGAGCGGCTCGGCATCGTCTTCGACATCAGCCACCTTGGCATCGGAGGCGTCGAGCACGTCCTGGAGATCGCGACCCGCCCATTGCTCGCGACGCATTCAGCGTGCCTCGGGATCACCGATGTGCACCGCAACCTCGGCGACGATCAGCTCAAGCGGATCGCCGAGCTCGGTGGCGTCGTCGGTGTCGCCGCTGCGATCCCGATCTTCATAGATCCGCGGCAGCCCGACGCGAGCCGGGTGGCCGACCACATCCAGCGGATTCGAGAGGTGGCCGGGATCGACCACGTGGGGCTTGGGCCGGACTTCGTCGACGACTACTACCAGCAGGTGTACGGCGGCTGGATGCTGCCCGCTGACCTCGCCAAGACGATGGAGAAGGCGGAGGTGTCCAGGCCCGCCGATCTGCCCAAGATCACGCAGGCGATGGTGGCCCGCGAGCTACCGGAGGCAGAGATTCGTCAGGTGCTTGGAACGAACGTCTTGCGGGTCCTGCATCAGGTGATGGGCAAGCCGGCTGGGTCCTGAACGGCACGGCCCGGGTCGAGGTAGGTCAACCCATCACGGTGTTCGAGGAGGCCGTGTTGCGCGGCCGCTTGCGCGAGAAGGCAGCCAGGTCGATGCTCACGCCGGTGTGCTCGCCGACGTACTGCACGGGATCCACGTCGTGGTCGCGGCCCGACGTCTCCGCCTCCACGATGGCGCGAATGAACCGACCTGCAACTGGTGCGTTCTTGAACTGGTTGCCGCTGGTGCCGATCGCGACGTAGTAGCCGTGCAGCGATGTCTTGTCGTAGATCGGCGTCCAGTCCTCCGTGACGTCGTAGACGCCGACGATCCCGGAGATCGCATGGGGAACCGTGAGAGTGGGGAAGCGCTTTGCGGCGCGGGTGGTCTGCGCTTCCCAGAGCTCCCGCGTCGGGTTCGGATTGGCGTCCTCGGGCCGGTCCAGCCACTGGAGCTCATCGCACTCGGGCTCGGTGCCGCCGACGAGGTAGCCGTCGCCAGGGGTCCCTCGCGCGTAAGTACCGAGACCGACGTCGTTGATCGCGGGGCCAGGCAGGTGGGGTGAGTTGTAGCCCTCCGGGGCGGGGAGATGGTGAACCTCTTGGCGCATCGGTCGCGTCGACACGGTGAAGTCGCCGAGCACCATCGCGAGCTCGTTGAGCTGTGACGACCATGGTCCCGCGACGTTGACGACGATCGGCGCGGATGCGCGGACGTCGTCGTCGAGCACCACGCCGAGGACGTGGCTGTCGTCGCGTACTACGCCCGTGACTCTCGTCTTGAACCTGAACACCGTGCCGTGTCGCTTGGCCGCGTCCGCCAGGTTCACCGCTGCGAGCAACGGGTCGTCCACGAACCCGCCATCCGGGCAGAAGAAGCCGCCGACCTGCTCGGCTGCCGGCTCCCAGAATGCGGGGTCGTCCAACCGCCGAGGCGGGGAGAAGAAGCCGGTATCGATGCCGGGAACCTTCTGCGCGAGTGTCTCGGGATCCCACACCTCGTAGGGGATGCCCACCTCGTCGTACAGCTTCAAGATGCGTTCGTGCCTGACCAGCGGGTTGTTGAGAACCAGCGTGCCGCTGCGAATGAAGCGTGCGAGGCCGGCGGAATCCTGGAGCCCGAGGTGGTCGGCCCAGCGCTCCCAGCAGAACTTCGCCTCCCAGGACGCCGCGACTCCGGGCAGCGTCGAGTAGTGGAAGCGAATGTTCGCGCTGGAGGCGCTGGTCGACCCCTGTCCCGGTCCGTTGCCGGCGTCGACGCAGAGCACGGAGCGTCCTGACTTGGCCAGCTCGAACGCGACAGATGATCCGATCACGCCGGCACCGACGACGATCGCGTCGAACTGCACCTGTCACCCCTCTGACTAGGCGGGAAGCCATGTTGCGAGCAGCGGACACGATATGTCGCGCCGACGCGCTGCAACCTGCCGCGTACGGTTTGGCGTGTTGGTTGACATGGACCCTGGTTTCCGGGACTACGTCGTAGCGCGCTCTCCGGCGATGCTGCGGACGGCCTATCTGCTGACGGGGAATCGCCAGGAGGCCGAGGACCTCCTGCAGGAAGCGCTGCTGCGTCTCGCCGGATCGTGGCGCCGGATCAGCCACGAGACAACCGTTGATGCCTACCTGCGCCGGACGATGGTGAATCTTCGGACGTCACGATGGCGGAAGCGCCGGGTCCGCTCCGTTCCGGTGTCTGCGGTGCCGGACATCGCCGTGTTTGATCCGGCGCTCGAGGATCTCCCGGCCCGCCACGCGATCTGGGCCGCCCTGTCGGAGCTACCGCCGCGGATGCGAGCCGTCCTGGTCCTGCGGTTCTACGAGGACCTCTCCGAGGTCGACACCGCAGCGGTCTTGGAGTGCTCGGTCGGCAACGTCAAGAGCCAGACTTCGCGCGCGCTCGACAAGCTTCGCGCCGCACTCCCCGAAAGGAGCCATCTATGTTGACCGAGGACCTCCGCGAGGTGCTCCACGAGCGTGCCGCAGACGTCGACGCCGATGCGATGTCATTGCTTGCTGACCTCGAGGTGCGACTCTCGCGACGTCGGCTCGGTCGGCCCCTGGTAGCCGCGCTCGTCGCGGCGGCCGTCGTCGCCGCATCCGTCGTGGTCTCGATCCGGCTCGCGGGGTCAGCTGCCCACGACGTGTCGGTGGCGGACAGCAACGGCGTGCCCTGTGCCACCCCGGCCGTCACGCCGGTGCACTACATCGACTGGGCGTGTGCCCCAGGGCCCGTCGACGCGTACTTCCGCGACGTGTTCGACCACCCGAGCCAGGTCATGTCCGACATCGCCACGTTCGATCGCGACGCGCGCGTCCTTGCCTACGGGGACATGCCCGCCAGCCGCCCCGGCGGACGGTTCGTGGTCGCGGAGCTGTGGAATCCAGACACGCTCAAGACGAGGCTCGTCGTGGTGTTCACGCAGCCGGCAGGGGTGCTGCCGCCATCGACGCAAGAGCACTTGGCCCGGTACGGCGTGGGTCCGAACGACCCGGTTGGCTCGGCCGGCATCGAGGATCCGACACCACCGCCGGTTGGAGCGTTGATGGTGGTGTCGACGCCGCACCCCAGCACCCACTTCGCGGCGAGCTGTTCCGCTCAGCTTGCTCAGGTTCCTGGCCCACGCCACGCCTATCTTGCGGCGTGCAGCAACATCGTGATCGCCCGAAGCGACGTCGCAGAGCTTCGCCTACTTCATAACGGCGTCGTGATCGGACAACCAGTTCCGGTTCGCAACCGCGCAACTGGTTTGCCCAGTCCGCGAGCGAATCGTCCGGGATGGACCATCGAAGCCCTCAACGCCGACGGCGACATTGTCGGCGCGGTGCCGTGGCGAGCGGTTGTCTAGGCGTCGAGAAGCTGCGCGGCTACCAGCTCGTTGCAGTGGCGCTCGTCCCAGTTGTTGATCTGCATCGACTTCGCGCGACGGAAGTACAGCTGGATGTCGAACTCGACGGTGAAGCCGTTGCCACCGAAGATCTGCACGGCGGTCGCGGTGACCTTGCGATAGGTCTGACAGGCATAGCTCTTCGCCATCGGCGCGAGTGTCTCGATCGATCGACCGCTCGCCCGTGCCCACGCTGCCTCCCACGCGAGCGTCTGCGCACCGTCGACCGTCGTCACCGCGTCGGCGAGGTAGTGCGAGATCGCTTGGAATGCCGCGAGCGGCTTGTCGAACTGCTCGCGGGTGTTCGCGTAGTCGCGTGCGAGCTCGAGTGCCGCGCGCGCTCCGCCGGCGGCCTGCGCAGCGAGCAAGGTCGCACCGTCGAGCATGGTGTCGTGCCATGCCTGCCACGCGGTGCCGGCGTCGTGGACGATGGCGGCGGCCGCGACGTCGTCGAAGTCGATCCGGAACTGCGCGTCCGATGCCACAGTCAGCTGATGCGTCAGCGTCACGCCGGGCGCGTTTGTGTCGATGAGCACGGCGATGATGCCGTCTGCGCCGCGCGAGTCGTCGGTGCGCGCGAGCACGATCATCGACCCCGCAGCCTGCGCGAACGGGACGTGCCGCTTCGTGCCGGACAGCCGCCACGAGTCGCCGTCGCGCGTTGCCGTGAGCTGTACGCCGGACGGTGCGTAGCTGCTGTCGGGCTCGAGGCTTGCGACCGTGACGATTGCTTCGCCGGACGCGATCCTCGGCAGCAGCTCCGACTTCAGCGACTCGTTGCCCGAGCGGCTGATCAGACCTGCCGCGAGAACGGCGCTGACGAAGTGCGGGCTCGACACGAGCGCGCGCCCGAACTCCTCGTAGACGACGGCGGCGTCGATCATCGACATTCCGCTCCCGCCGTACTCCTCGTCGATCACGAGGCCGCAGAGGCCCTGCTCGGCGAGCTGGTCCCACAACGCGGGGGAGTGACCGATCGGGTCGTTCTCCAGCTTGCGGACGACGTCGAGCCCAGCGTGGCGCTCACACGTGCGCCTCACGGTGTCGCGCAGCAGGTCCTGCTCGGGGGTGAAGTCGAGGTCCATTGCCAGTCGTCTCCTACGGCTTCCAGTTCTCGCCCTTGCGGGACCACGGATTGTCTTGAGGCGTCATGGGCAGCGCGACCTTCGCGGTGGCTGTGGTGCACACACGTTCGCCGACGCTGACCTTGATCTCGATGCCCACCCAGCCGCAGCCGGCGTCGTCGGTGTCGACAGACGCGACTGTGCCGTCGAACACCATCGTGTCGCCGGGAAAGATCGAGTCGAGCATCCGGAAGCCGAGCTTGCCCATGCGGCCGCGCGGGCCGGTCCAGTCGGTGACGTAGCGCTCGAGCCAGGCCGCCTGGTTGGGCGAGTTCAGGAAGATGTCCTGCACGCCGTTTCGCTGCGTCGCGAACGCGTAGTCGTGATGCTGCGGCCGCCAGTCGCGACTGGCCAATGCACCGAGTACGACGGTGGTTGCGGTGACGTCGTACGACAGCGGCGGAAGCGTGTCACCGACCGTGACCTGGTCGAAAGTCCTCACGACGTGAGTGGTGGCAGTGGTCATGCCGCTTCGCCTCTGCGGTAGCCGAACCCGGTCCACGACTCGATGCCGACCAGCTCGTCGCGCTGGTTGCGGTACTCGACGTCGATCACCCAGAACCGGCCGGTGCCGAGCTTCGTCTGCTTCTCGGCGCTGACCGACCGAAGCTTCTGGCAGGTGCGCAGCACGTCGCCGACGCGCACCGGCTCGTAGTAGGTGACGGTGTTGTCGCTCATCACCGCTTCCGGGAGCCCGAGCTTCTCCTTCAGGTCGAAATGGACCTGGAGCGGCATCGGCTGCACGTCACGACCAGGCGACCAGTAATGCGGGCGGAACCAGTTGGAGATCATCGACGGCATCGCGATGACGCCGCCGGTCAGCTCTTCGGCGACCGCGTCGTCCCAGAACAGCGGGTTGCCGTTCTCGACCGATGCGCACGAGCTCCAGATGTAGCCGCGCTCGACCGGGAACTCGCCGACCTCGTCGTACTGCGGGACGTCGATCAACGCCTCGATCTCGGCTGGAACGGTGCTCACGCCACGGCTCCCTGCTCGCGCAATGTGGTGATCTCCTCGGTGCTGAAGCCGCGCTCGGCGAGCACGGCATCGGTGTCGGTCGTGCTCCGGTCGGGCAGCTCGTACGTCGCGGCTCGCTCCGCGCCCGCGAGCAGCGGAGCGAGCTGCGTGAAGTCGTCGCCCTTCGGGGGGCAGGCGATCGCGATCGCCTCGCGGGCCTTGACGGCGGGATCGGCCGCTACCTCGTTGGCCGTGAGAACGGGCGACACACACGTGTCGGCCGGCGCCAGCTGCGCCACCCACTCGTCACGCGCCTTCGTCGCGAAGGCGCCGGCGAGCGCGGTGCGCAGCTCGTCCTGCGCGGCGGCGTCCATCTGTCGGTCGACCCAGTCCGGGATGCCGAGGGCATTGCAGAGGTTGGCCCAGAACTTCGCCTCGATCGCGGCGACGGCAACCCAGCCACCGTCGGCGCACTCGTACGTGTCGTAACAGGCAAAGCTGCCGGACAGCGGAGCGCTCTTCGGCCGTTGCTCGGCGCCGGTGGCAAGGACGTCATCGACCTGCAGCGACATCAGGGCGAGCATCCCGTCGGCGACAGCGACGTCGAGGTAGGCGCCTTCACCCGTGCGGCCGCGCGCGACCAGCGCCGCGAGGATCGCCGCGACGGCCTGCAGGCCACCGCCGGCGCTGTCGGCGATCGTCGCGCCCGGCACCATCGGCTTGTCGCCGGCGCCGCGCTCACCGGTTGCGAGGAAGCCGCTGACCGCGAGGTAGTTGAGGTCGTGACCGGCCCACTGCGCGCGCGGACCTGACTGCCCGTAGCCGCTCGTCGAGCAGTAGACGATGCGCGGGTTGCGGCTCTTCACGTCGTCGTACCCGATCCCGAGTCGGCCGACGACGCCGGGCCGGAAGCTCTCGATGACGACATCTGCTGACTCCGCGAGCCGCAGGAACGTCTCGCGGCCCGCCACCGACTTGAGGTCGACCTGGATCGTCCGCGTGCCGCGACCGCCGCTGTAGTAGTGCGGCTTGGGGATGATCTGCGCGCCCGCGTCCCGCGGCACCGGACCTACCTTGATCACAGCCGCGCCGTAGTCGGCGAGCCAACCCGACGCGCGCACGGCGGGACCGACGCTGGCGAGGTCCAGCACGGTGATCCCGTCGAGCAGCCCGGACAAGGTCGGAAGTCCTAGAAGTTCTTGGGCAGGCCGAGCTTGCGGCGCGCGATGATGTTCTTCTGCACCTCTGAGGTGCCGCCGCCGATGGTGTCGAGCACGGTGTAGCGGTAGGTCGACTCGGCGCGGCCCTTCATCGGTGCCTCCTCGGTCCCGACCCGCAGCTGGGCGCCCGGGCCGGCGACATCCATCGAGGCGTCGGCGAGGACCTTCGAGAACTCGGTCGCGAACAGCTTGTACTCACTGGCCTCCGAGGTGGGTGCCGCTCCGCCGGCGAGCGACTTGGCGAGGAAGCGCAGGCCGAGGACGCGCGCGATCTCGGCCTGGGTGGCGAGCGCGCCGATGCGCTGACGCGTCATCGGGTCGTCCTTGAGCGGCTCGCCGTCCCGCTTCGCGGCACGGACGTGGTTGACCAGCAGCTCAAGGCGCGCCTTGATGGGGGAGAAGGTGAACATGGTGAAGCGCTCGAGGTCGAGCGCCTCGGAGATGTACTGGAAGCCGCGCCCCTCCTCGCCGACGATGTAGTCGTTGTGCACCCGGACGTCGTCGAAGAAGACGGAGTTGGTCCGCTCGTCGCCCATCGTCCAGATCTCCTGGATCGTCAGGCCGGGGTGGTCCATCGGGATCAGGAACAGCGTGATGCCGCTGTGCTTCGGGGCGTCGGGGTTCGTGCGGGCGCCCACCCAGTACCAGTCGGCGAAGTGCGCTGACGTGGTCCAGATCTTCTGGCCGTTGAGGATCCACTCGTCGCCGTCGCGGACTGCCTGCAGCTGCATGGAGGCGGCGTCGCTTCCGGCGCCTGGCTCGCTGTAACCGACGGCGAACTCGACTTCCGCGTTGAGGATCTTGGGAAGGAACTCGGCCTTCAGCTTCTCGCTGCCATGGCGCAGGATCGTCTTGCCGACGATGCCGACGCCCTTGCCGATCTGAGGTCCACCGCGACGGGCCAGTGCCTCGTTGAGCAGGTACTCGTAGACGCCGTCACCCTCCTGGCCGCCGTGCTCCTTGGGCCAGGTGATGCCCATCCAGCCGCGCTCGGCGACCTTCTTCATGAACGCTCGACGCTGCGGGGTGTCGACGATCTGAGCCATGTTCTCCCGAGTCGGGTCGAAGACCTCGGGGTCCTCGTTGGCGTCGAGGAAGGCCTCGACGTCGGAGAGGAAGTCCTGTTGCTCGGGAGTGAAGTCGAAGTCCACCAGGCCACTCTAGTGGCAAATCTGACGACCCGTCAGAAACTCCCTACGACGTTGCTCGGCCGGCGCTCCGCAACGCCGCGGGGGGCCCTCAATCCCCGCCGCGGCTCCCGTGGCAACGGTCACCTACGATCGCTCGCAATGGACTTCTCCCTGACCGCTGAGCAGGTCGAGCTGCAACGGATGCTCCGTGAGGTGACGGCGGATCACTGCTCGTCGGCGCGGTTGCGAGAGGTCATGTCGACCCCTTCCGCCGAGGATCCGGATCTGTGGCGGCTGCTCACCGCGGACCTCGGCCTGATGGGCGTCGCCGCAGCCGAGGATGCCGGCGGCCACGGGGGCTCGTTCGTCGACTCGGCCGTCGTGCTCGAGGAGGCGGGCCGCGGGCTGTGGCCGGTGCCGATCGTCGCCGCACTTGCTGCGGTCAGCGCGGTTGCCAAGACGCAGACGGCGGGGGAGTCGCTCGCCGAGCTGGTCGGCGGTGAACACAGGGCGGCGATCCTTGCGGCCGACGAGGTGAGGGTCAGTACGACGGGGCTCACCGGCGAGGTCGACCATGTCATCGGCGCGGCCGGCGCCGACCGCCTGCTCGTGGCGGGTACCGATGGGCTGTGGCTGGTCGAGTCGGCGTACGCGACGGTCGAAAGCCGCGTCGGCATGGACTTGCTGCGGCCGCTGAGCAGGGTCCGTCTGTCGGACGCGCAAGGTCAGCGGATCGCAGATGGGATCGGTGCGGCCCGTGCGGTCGACATCCTGAGAGTCGCGCTTGCCGTCGAGGCGGTCGGCCTCGCGTCACGCTGCCTTGACGCGACGGTCGACTACCTCAAGACCCGCGAGCAGTTCGGCCGGCCGATCGGGTCCTTCCAGGCGCTGGCTCACCGCGCGTCGGAGCTCGCCGTCGAGCTGTCGGCGGCGGCATCGACGGCGTACTACGCAGCGTGGGCCGTCGACGGTGCGCCTGACGAGCTGCCTGTCGTCGCGCCGCTCGCGAAGTCGGCCTGTTGCGACGCGGCGTACCGGATCGCGGGCGAGACCATCCAGATGCACGGCGGCATCGGCTTCACCTGGGAGCACGACGCGCACCTCTACTTCAAGCGGGCGACCGCGCTCCGCCTGCTGCTCGGCGACAGCCATGAGCAGCGCCGGCTGGTCGCTCGCCGAGCAAGCCTCTTCGGCTGACCTCACCGGCAGCCGACGGCCAGTCGAAGACCACCTCTTCGCCGGGCGCGAGGCCGGAGAACTGCTCAGCGGCTCGCTCGAGCGCGATCGAGACGGGAGTGCGGTCGCCGGACCGCCAGGCAGCGATGTGCAGACCGGCGATCTGCTCGGCGCGGTCGAGGTCGGCGCGGTGCTCGACGATCAGCGCGCGGCCTGGTTGGGTGCGCTTGCGACCGGTGCTCTTGAACGTCGCGCCCCGGCTCAGCAGGCCCCAGAAGCCGGTTTCGTAGCCGGTTGCCGCCTCGACGACGTACTGCACGAGGTCGTGGCTGATGTCGCCGCGGCCCAATGCCATGACGGTCCCAGGGATCCTGGTCCGCTTGCCCCGGAGCGCGTTCCAGCCTGTTACGCGCGCCTCGTCGTCTCGGTAGAAGGCCACGCGCATGGCACCGAGTGCACCACCCGGCGAGAGCCCTGGCGACTCAGTTTCGGGTTCCGGGTGCGAACGTCCCTCGACCCGGATCACGCGCGCGGCACAGAATGCTCGGATGAGCGAGGGCAGGGTGATCGCGCGAGTTCCCGCGCCGCATCGGCAGTGGATCCTGCTGAACTCCGTGCTCATCACGGCGTTCATCAACATCGTGCTCAGTGGCTGCCTCGCCGCCGCTGGTGCTCGTGGCCATCACGTCGCCTGGTGGACGAGCAACCCGTTCAAGACCAACCTGCTGTACAACACCCTCGGCACACTCTTCTTCCTGCCGCTGCTCACGACGCTAGGGGTGAACTCGGCGGTCGCGAAGGAGCGGCTCTCCGGGACGCTGTGCGCCATTGATCCGCCGTTCTCGATGAGCCTTTGGTCGTGGATCTGCGTTCCGTCGGCCTGGAAGCGTGGGGCTCGCTTCGGTCTTGTCACCTTCGCGGCGCTGGCGCCGTTCGACATCGCGGTCGTCCTGCTCGTCGGCCGGCATGGCACGGGTCCGTTGCATTTCGTGATCGTGCAGGTGCTGTGCGCCGTCGTACTCGGCGCCATCGTCACGCCGCTGGTCGCGCTCGCCGCGATGAGCGACCAGCCGCTCGCGGCTGCCTGAGCTCAGGCATTCACGCCGTGTCCCAGGGGCAGTGATCGGGCATGACGCCGCGAGGTGACGAGGACGAGATCCGCTTCAACCGCGACCAGGCTCCCAGTCGTGAGCCGGATGAGGAGTTCGTGGGACGTGTGGCGGGTGAGGATGCGGGGTACGAGGAGGAGACAGGCGCTGAGCGCAGGGCGCGCGAGGAGGGGACCCAGACGTGACGATCGAGATCATGGCGCTGCCGAATCATGAATGGGCCGTGCAGGTGCCCCAGGCTGACGGCACCGACGTGACCTACCACAAGGTGCGGGTCGAGCCGGAAGCTGCGGTCACGCTCGACATCTCTGACGAGGCACTCCTCGTCCGCAAGGCGGTCGAGGACTACCTCGCTCACGCCTCGCCCACGACGCTCCCGCACGACCTGACGATCGACTGGCTGCGGCGCAACGTGCCGAGCGTCCTCGACGACCTCTCCACCCGCCTGGCGTAACAGCAACGCCCTGCCGGTTTGTGCAGGGTTGCCGGTGTCAGGACGCCGGATTCCCTTCACAGACTCCTCAGCGCTTGGGGATTTTCGGGCCGGTCACGCCCCAGTAGATCAACCGGATCATCGCCTCGCGGACGTGGACGAACGGGATGTCCCAGGCCTCGAAGCCGCCCTGGTGGCCGGCCATCTGCGGCAGCAGGCCGATCAGTGCGCCGGCCATCGCCATCGGGTCGACCTCGGCGCCTTTGCCTTGCACCTTCTCCATCTCGGCGGCGAGCGCCTTGGTCATGCCGTTGAGGATGAGCGTGCGCAGGTGGCGGAACCGGCGGTCGCCCTCGGTGGACAGCAGGTCGACGACGCGAAGCGTCGGCCGGTGGGTTCGGTAGAAGTCGAGGAAGCCGTCGACGAGTGCCTCCGCGCTGGTGACACCCGCGGCACCGCCCCACTGCCGGCCGTTGATCAGCTCGACGAGCTGCTGGCCCTCCTCGACCGCCTGCTCGGCGACGGCCAGCAGCACGCTCTCGAGGTCGACGAAGTACTGATAGAACGTCGCCGGCGAGGTGCCCGCGGCGCGCGTGATGTCGGTGACCTTGAGATCGCGGTACGACGTGCTGGCGAGCAGCTCGATCGTGCACTCGATCAGCCGCTTGCGGGTCGCGAGTCCGCGACGACCCGGAACCCGACCGTCGACAGCGCGCAGCGGCGCGGTGGCCTTCGTCACGCCCTTGGCGCGCCCGGCCGACTCTGCCCGCGTACCTGACGCGGTTTCAGATCTGGCCATGGTCGCGATCGTAATGGGTGCTCACCGCGGGCCGGCCGCGGAGAGGAACGGCGGCGGTTCGCCGCCGCCATGGACCGCGAGCTTTGCTCCGGTGATGAACGCGGCGTCGGCCGACGCGAGGAACACACAGGCGGCGGCCACGTCGGCCGGCTGGGCCATCCGCTTCATGGGGATCGTCTCGGCCACCCGGGCAATGCCCGCCTCGTCGCCATAGAAGAGGCCCGACTGCTCCGTCTCGAGATAGCCGACGACTACCTCGTTGACACGCACCGTCGGCGCCCACTCCATCGCCAGCGTCGCGGTGAGGTTCGACAGTCCCGCCTTTGCGGCGCCGTACGCCGAGCTCCCAGGCGAGGGCCGATGCCCGGAGAGGCTGCCGATGTTGATGATCACGCCGCCCGCAGGCTGCTCCCGCATCACGGGGTACGCCGCCTGCGCGACGTACAGCGGTGCGAGCAGGTTCAGGCCGATCACCTTGCCGACGAAGTTCGGAGAGGCTTCAGCCGCCGGAGCCGGGGGAGCGCCGCCGGCGTTGTTGACCACGACATCGAGGCACCCGAAGCGCTCGACGGTGGCGCGTACTGCGTTCGCTGCCGCTTCGGGATCGCGCAGGTCCGCCGCGACGAAGTCCTCGGTCGCACCCTCGGGTGCGTTGCGCGCGCAGACCATGACGTCCGCACCCGCCGTCCGGAACGCCTCGACGATTCCGCGCCCGAGGCCCTTCGTGCCCCCGGTGACGAGGACTACCTGCTTCGCCACACGCGTCCTCCTCGCCGCCCGCCGCCCTGATGCAGAGCCGGCTGCCGCCAGCTCTGCATATATGGTTGCACCGAATCTGACGACCTTTCAGAAAGTCGGGCCCGTGACTGTCAGCACGTCGATCAGCGACCATGTCGCGCAGGTCGTCGTCGACGCTCCGCCGGTCAATGCGCTGACCGTCGCGGGGTGGTTCGAGCTCGCTGCGGCGGTCACCGCGGCGGGCAAGAACAGCGATGTCCATGCGGTCGTCCTCGCCGCAGAGGGCAAGGGCTTCAACGCCGGCGTCGACATCAAGGAGATGCAGTCGACCGAAGGCTTCACCGCGCTGCTCGGCGCCAACGCCGGATGCGCGGCGGCGTTCGCGGCGGTCTACGACTGCGAGGTGCCGGTCATCGCTGCGGTGAACGGGTTCTGCCTCGGTGGTGGCATCGGTCTGGTCGGCAATGCCGACATCATCGTCGCCGCCGACGATGCGACCTTCGGCCTGCCGGAGGTGAAGCAGGGCGCACTCGGCGCTGCGACCCACCTCTCACGGCTGGTGCCGCAGCACCGGATGCGGCAGATGGTCTACACCGCTGAGCGTGCATCGGCGCAGGAGCTCGCGTCGTACGGAACGGTGCTCAAGGTTGTGCCGCGCGAGGAGCTGCGGGCGACCGCGCTCGAAGTCGCCGCGCAGATCGCGACGATCGACCCGACCGTGATCCGAGCGGCGAAGGCGTCGCTGAACGGCATCGACCCGGTCGACGTGAAGCGCTCCTACCGGTTCGAGCAGGGCTTCACGTTCGAGCTCAACCTCAGCGGCGTCTCGGACAAGTCGCGCGACTCGTTCGTCGAGAAGCGCGACGCCTGGGCGAAAGACGACAACAAGTAATGCCGGACAAGACAGTCAGCGTCGACGACATCGTCGCCGAGCTTCGCGACGGGATGACCATCGGCATCGGTGGCTGGGGCTCGCGCCGCAAGCCGATGGCCGTCGTCCGCGCGATGCTGCGCTCATCGTTGCGCGACCTCACCGTTGTGTCGTACGGCGGACCAGACGTCGGCCTGCTGTGCGCGGCAGGGATGGTTCGCAAGGTCGTCTTCGCGTTCGTGTCGCTGGACTCGATCGCGCTCGAGCCACACTTCCGGCTGGCCCGCCAGGCGGGCGCGATCGAGGCGATGGAGCTCGATGAGGGCATGTTCCTGCTGGGACTGCAAGCCGCGGCCTGGCGGGTGCCGTTCCTGCCGACCCGTGTCGGACTCGGCTCCGACGTCGTCGAGCGGCAACCCGAGATCCGCACTGTGGTTTCGCCGTACGACGATCGCGAGGAGCTGGTCGCGATGCCGGCGCTGCCACTGGACGTCGCGCTCGTCCACCAGAACCGCGCCGATCGAGGTGGCAACGCGCAGTTCCTCGGTCCTGACCTGTATTTCGACGATCTGATGTGCCAGGCGGCCGCGAGGTCGTTCGTCACGTGCGAACGGATCGTCGACACCGCGGACTTCGCGACGTTCGGGAGCCATCACACGCAACGGATCAGCCGGCTCTGGACCGACGGCGTCGCCGAGACGCCGAACGGCGCGCACTTCACCTCCTGCACGCCTGACTACGAGCGCGACGAGGCGTTCCAGAAGGAGTACGCCGCCAGCGCCGAGTCACCGGAAGCGTGGCAGCAGTGGCGGGCAGATTGGATCGACATCAGTGAGGCGGACTACCAGCGGAAGGTCGCGGCTCGATGACGGCGCGCGCAGACGTCTGCGTGGTCGCGGTCGCGGAGTGCTTCCGTGGCGACGGCGAGATCGTCGCGAACCCGATCGGCACGATCCCGCGCATCGGTGGCCTGCTTGCGCGTCGTGCGTTCGAGCCCGACCTGGTCATGACCGACGGCGAAGCGATGTTCACGGACGCCGGCGGCGCGGTCGAGGCGTGGAACCCTTATCGCGCGATGTTCGACGTCGTCTGGTCCGGTCGTCGTCACGTGATGATGGGCGGCTCGCAGCTCGACCCGTTCGGCAACCACAACTTCGCGGCGATCGGCGACATGAAGAAGCCGAAGTCGCAGCTGCTCGGCTTCCGCGGCGCTCCTGGCAACACGGTCAACAACGTGACGTCGTACTGGGTCCCCAACCACGGTCCGCGCGTCTTCGTAGATTCGGTCGACGTGGTGACCGGCGTCGGCTACGACCGTGCCGCCGCGGCCGGGGCGGCGGCGACTCGCTATCACGGGCTGCGTCACGTCGTGACGAACCTCTGCGTGCTCGACTTCGAGACACCCGACCACCGAATGCGACTGCGGTCGGTCCACCCGGGCGTCAGCGTCGACGACGTCGTGGCCGCGACCGGGTTCGAGATCGTCGTCCCGCCCGACGTACCGACGTCGCGCGAGCCGACCGACGCGGAGCTGGCGATCATCGCCGAGCTCGATCCGAAGAACACGCGAGGCAAGGAAGTTCCCGCGTAGTGCCTGCTCGCAAGCGCACGACGCTGCCGACCCGCTTCACCGAGCTGGTCGGGATCCGCCATCCGATCGTGCAGACCGGGATGGGCTGGGTCGCGACGCCGCAGCTTGCGGCCGCGACCTCAGCGGCAGGTGGTCTCGGCATCCTCGCTGCCGCGACGATGACGTACGACGAGCTCGCGCGCGCGATCAAGGAGGTGCGTGAGCTCACGGACGCGCCCTTCGGCGTCAACATGCGCGCCGACCAGTCCGATGTCGCCGACCGCGTCGAGCTCCTGATCCGTGAAGGCGTGCGCGTCGGCTCGTTCGCCATGGCACCCAAACAGGATCTGATCAAGCGGCTGCAGGACGGCGGCGTACTCGTGATGCCGTCCATCGGCGCGAAGCGCCACGCCGAGAAGGTCGTGTCCTGGGGGGTCGACGCCGTGCTCGTGCAGGGCGGCGAGGGCGGCGGGCACACCGGATCGGTGCCGACCTCGCTACTGCTGCCTCAGGTCGTCGACGCCGTAGCGGGCGAGGTTCCGGTTGTCGCCGCAGGCGGCTACTTCGACGGCCGCGGTCTGGTTGCCGCACTCGCCTACGGCGCGAGTGGTGTCGCCATGGGCACGCGGTTCCTGCTGACGAGCGACTCGCCGGTGCCCGACGCGGTCAAGCGGCACTACCTCGGCAAGTCGGTCTCGGACACGGTCGTCACGAGGCAGGTCGACGGCGTACCGCACCGGGTCCTGCGCAGCGACCTCGTCGACTCGCTCGAGTCGCAGTCGGCCGTGAAGCGCCTGTCGGGCGCACTCCACAACGCGGCGCGGTTCCGCAAGGACGCCGGCCTGTCGTGGTCGGCGATGCTTCGCGAGGGCTCCGCGATGCGCAAGTCGCAGGAGCTCACCTGGTCGCAGGTGCTGATGGCCGGCAACACCCCGATGCTGCTGCGCGCGGCCATGGTCGACGGCCGGGTGGACCTCGGGGTCATGGCGAGTGGCCAGGTCGTGGGGATGATCGAGGACCTGCCGAGCTGCGCCGAGCTGATCGACCGGATCATGGCCGAAGCTGACGTCGTGCTCTCCCGCCTGGCTCAACCCGGCCCGAAGCAGCACACAAGTCCCCGTCCGCCGCGGTCATAGCGGCCCTGGTGTCCGGATTCGACGCGACCATGTGTGCTACTTCGGGGAAAGAGATCGGGGTTGGCTGCCGATAAGAGCAGCGTGAAGCGGATTCTGGCTGGTCTCTTCGTGTGCCTGCTGGCAGTGGGCTGCAGCAGCGTCAAGAACAATGCACCGAACGCGACCCACCTGGCCGAAGAGGCCTGCAACACCAACGGACAGGCCGCGGTGAGCTACGCGCAGCAGGCCGCCAAGCTCGACCCGACCCACTTCGGCAAGCTGGCCGCGGACGAGCTTGCCCTCGCGGGCAACATCGCCGCCCAGCAGACGAACGCGCCCGGCGGGGACGACAGCGACCTCTCCGGCCTGACGGGCGAGGAAGGCACCGGCTCCGGGTCCAGCTACGCCGTCCTGCTGGACTGCAAGAACATCTCGCTGCAGCTGCTGCCGGGGCAGTAGTCGCTAGCCGGCGAGGGCGAGGAACTCCGCGCGGGTTCGCTCGTCGGTGCGGACCAGACCGGTCAGCGAGCTCGTGACGGTCGCCGAGCCTCTGGCCTGCACGCCTCGCAGCGTCATGCAGGTGTGCTCCGCCTGGATCACGACGCCGACGCCTCGTGGACCGAGGTGAGTGTCGAGCCAACCGGCAATCTGCTTCGTCATCCGCTCCTGCACCTGCGGCCGCCGCGCGAACAGCTCCACCACACGCGCAAGCTTCGACAGGCCGAGGATTCGCGGACCCGGCAGGTAGCCGACAGACGCGGTCCCGGTGAACGGCAACAGGTGGTGCTCGCAGAGTGACGTGAACGGGATGTCCTTGGCGAGCACCAGCTCGTCGTACGCCTCGTCATTCGGGAACGTGGTGAGCGTGAACTCGCGCGGCGTCAGCAGCTCCGCATAAGCGCGAGCGACACGCTTCGGGGTGTCGGCGAGACCCTGTGTCTCGGGGTCCATCCCGAGTGCGCGCATCAGTGCCTCGGCGGCCGCCTCGGCCGCTTCCAGGTCGATGGCGCTCGGCGTACCGAGATCACGGACTCGCTGGTCCGCGAGAGATGCGACCGAGGATCCCATCAGTGCGGCTGCCCGGGGAAGACGTCGGTCTCGCTCTTGTGCCACACCGGGTGGTCGCCCGCGGTCTCGACGTTGAAGCCGTAGTCGTAGACCAGCCCGCCGCCGATGGTCGCGCCGAAGCTGACGAGTACGCCGGCGATCACCGAGAGCGCGACGATCCAGCCCGGGGTGTAGGCGTTGTCGCCGTACGACGCGAGGCGGGCGATGACGTCGACCGCGACGATCACGGTGACCACGATCATCGTGATCGCGTGCGCGTTGATCGTGCGGCGTGCTTGGGTGCCGGCCTCGCTCGACTTCCACCAGTCGATCGTTCCGGTCAGAGCCGTGAGCACCGAGACGACCGCGCCGCCGAGCAGCGTCCAGCTGCCGGCCAGGTACATCTGATGGCCGAGCGCGGCGTGCGAGCTGTGCACGGCGATCGAGATGACGTCGAAGACCGCGACGAACAGGTACGCCGTGATCGGCACGTCGGTCAGCGGCGGGTGCAACGGCTTGCCCGCGAGACCGCGGAGCCCCTTGAACTTCCGCCCCTTCATGGTCACCGAAGGCCGGAACGAGAAGTGCCTCATGGGCCGACCGTACTATCGCTAATCGAGATTGTCGATAGAGTGGGGCCATGAGCCAGACCGGACCGTCCGGTGCGGCGCCTGCCGCAGTGCCGGCCGCTGCGCCTGCCTGGGAGCTGGCGCAGCTGTTGTCCGAGCCGCACCGCCGCGAGGTGTATCGCGTGGTGCGCCAGGCGCGGCGGCCGCTCACCCGCGACGAGGTGTCCCGCGCGACGGGCATCAATCGCCGGCTGACGGCGTTCCACCTCGACCGGCTCGCTGCTGCCGGGTTCCTCGACACCGACTACGCGCGGCCGGAGGGCCGGCTTGGCGGGCCCGGCTCCGGTCGACCCGCGAAGCGCTACACGGCGTCTGGCATCGAGGTCGAGCTGTCGGTGCCCGCCCGCCACTACGTGTTCGCCGCGCGACTGCTTGCGCGCGCCGTGAGCGACCGGCCGGACGATGCGGCGGCGGCGTCGTACGACGTCGCTCGTGCCGAAGGTCGCCGGATCGGCGAGGCGAACCGGCCGCCGTCGGCTCGGCGTGCGCGCGCCGCCGTCGTCACCGCGTTGGACGATCTCGGCTATGAGCCTGTCGACGACGGCAAACCGGCGATCCGGCTGCGCAACTGCCCGTTCCGGGCCGTCGCTGACGTCGCGCCGGGGCTGGTCTGCGGGATGAACCGGGAGCTGGTTGCGGGCATTCTGGAAGGTGCCGGTGTCGCCGGCGACGCCGAGCTTGGTGGCGAGGCGCCTGACTGCTGTGTGATTGCGGTGCTGTCGAGATGAGCGAGGATCTGAGGGTGGTCGCGCGGCTCACCGAGATGACGCGGATCGCGGACTGGCCGGTGGAGCGGGTCCGCGCGCTCAAACGCGACCACACCGTCGGCATCATCCTTCCGGCGCGCAACGAGGCGAGGACCGTCGGGGACATCGTCCGCGCGGTCCTGGGCGCGCATTGCGACGGACTGGTCGACGAGATGGTCGTCGTCGACAGCGCCTCCATCGACGAAACCGCGGTGCAAGCTGCCCGCGCCGGCGCCCGCGTCGTGACCGCCGAGGCGCCCGGCAAGGGCGAGGCGATGTGGCAGGGTGTCGCGGCCACCACCTCCGACGTACTCGTCTTTCTCGACGCCGATCTCGAGCGGTTCGACCCTCGTTTCGTGCCGGCGCTGATCGGCCCGATGCTCGCCGATCCCTCCATCGCACTCGTGAAGGGCGCGTACGACCGGCGTACCGAGACCGATGTGACGGTGGGTGGCGGTCGCGTCACCGAGCTGACGGCCCGCCCGCTGCTCGCAGCGTTCTGGCCGGAGCTCGCCCGGATCGTGCAGCCGCTCGGCGGCGAGTACGCGGCTCGCCGCGACCTGCTCGAGCAGCTGCCGTTCCGTTGCGGGTACGGCGTCGACATCGGCCTGCTGCTCGACACCGACGAGCTGCTCGGGCCGGCCGCCATCGCGCAGGTCGATTTGCACGAGCGGTTCCACTCGCACTCGGACCTGACCTCGCTAGGTCGGATGGCGGCAGAGGTGCTGCACACCGTGATCGATCGGCTCATCTCGCAGGGCCGGCTCGCGGCGGATGCGACCGCGTCGACGTCGCTGTTGCAGCCGATGCGCATCGACGGCGGCTTCGGCCACACCCGTCACGATGTCGACGTCAGCGAACGCCCGCCCCTCAATGACCGTGATCTTGACGTTGTGGGCCTATAACACGCCCGTGACGGGCTCAGTACGTCAAGATCACCGCGAGGATGCCCAGGCGACGGTGAGGGCGGAGAGTACGGCGGCGAGGGCGCCGGCTCCGATCATCGAGTGACCCGCGCCGAAGGCCGCCACCAGTGGCGCGCCCGCGACCGTCCCCACGCCCACCCCGCCCTGCACGATGGCTCCGACCGCCGCGAACGCCCGGCCTCGCTGAGCGGCTGCGACGCGGTCGGCCACGAGCGCGCTCAGTGCGACGTTGGCGATGCCGTTACCGATCCCGCCGACCGTCGAGGCGGCGAGTGCGACGCCGAGTGACGGCGCCAGCCCGATCCCGACGATGCCCAAGCCGGATACGCCGTTGCCGACGGCGAGCGCTGCCGGAAGTCTTGACGCGTTGAGCCGTCGTGGGATCTGGGCTCCCGCGATTCCACCGACGCCCCAGAGCGCGAGGTAGGCGCCGTACCCGGTCGACGATGTCGCGAGCTGGTCGAGGAACCGGAACGGTGCGGCGACGTTGTCGACCACAGCGCATGCGACAGCGATCGCGGTGGTCACGATGCTCAGGAAGAGGATCGGGTCGCGACGCAGGATCCGCAGTCCACCGTGTCGATCAGGCTCATGCTCCTCGGACGATTGTGTGCCGCGGGTGCGGCTGAGCAGGGCGCAGGTCACGGCGACCACGAGGAACGTTGCGGCATCCGCTCCGATCGCGACCGTCACACCGGCTGTCGAGGTCAGGACGCCGCCGACGGCTGGACCGAGAATCCACCCGATCCCGGCGCCGGTGGCGACCCATGCGAAGCCCTTTGTCGGATCCATGTCGCCGCTGAGGACCGGCACCATCGCGTTTGCCGCAGGGCGATCGATCGTCGCGAGGCTGTTGAGCGCGAAGAACAACACGATGACGAGCCATGGTGTGCGGACGAACGCGAGCGGCACCGCGACGAGGGCCTGACCCGTCAGAGCCAAGACGAGCAGGCGGCGGTTGTCGTGACGGTCGACGAGTCGACCGCTGAACGACGCGAACAGCACGAACGGCAGCAGCTCTGCGCCCAGCGCGCCCGAGACCCAGCCGACGCCGTGCCGCTTCAGCTCGAAGAGCAGGGCGATGAGTGCTGCGGAGTCACCCGCGACCGAGACGAGCGTTCCACCGGCGAGCAGGCTGAGATCGCGCCGCTCGCGTTGCACTCCTACGACCTAAGCAGATCCGGTCGCATCGCCTCGACCATGCGGCGCATGCCGTCACGCCAGTGCACCGTCGTGTGGCCGACCAGCTCGTGCATTCGCTTGAGGTTCACCCGGCCGCTCGCGAGCGAGTGCTCGGAGACGGCGAGCTTCGCGGTGATGCCCGTCAGCTCACCGAGGTACGCCGTCCACTCCTCGACGCTGACCTGCTCGTCGCCCGCCCAGTTCACGGTTGTCGGCGGCACTCCCGCGATCTCGAGCAGCCTCGGGACGGTCGCGACGATGTCGTCGGAGTGGATCGGCTGGAAGACGTTGGGTGTCACCTCGTGCAGGGCGACCTCCTGCCCGGCTTCCATCTGCGCGAGATGGAACATCGGCCAGCCGCCACCGTCGCCGTACGGGACGTTGAGCCGCGCGATGGTCGTCGGCAGGTCGTACCGCCGTGCGCCATGGCGAGCCGCGGCCTCCGCGGCGATCTTGCAGATCGAGTAGGTCTCCAGGTAGTAGGCGCGGTGGTTGTCGCCGAGCGGCGAGTCCTCGTGCGCCTCGTCGTGCGGGTGCGGCTCGTAGACCGCGGACGTCGAGCAGTGCAGGAAGGCCTTGGAGTCGGCGTAGCGCTCCATGAGGAGCATGACGCCTCCGACGTTTCCGTCGAGGTCGACCGACCACTTGCCGCTCTTCATCACCGCGAAGTGCGCGACGTAGTCGACCTGCTCGGGAAGGTCGTCGAGGTTGCCCTTCACCAGGTCGAGGAAGACCGGCTTGACGTTGCCGGCCTCGAACGGCGCCCGCGAGGCCGGATCCTTCCAGCGTGCCGCGCCGTACACCTCGTTGTCCTTCGCGAGCGCCAGCGCGACAGGCTTCGCGACCTCGCTCGTCACGCCGGTGATGAGGACTGTCGCGCCGCTGATCGTCGTCGCGGTTCCCGCGCTGTTAGTCGTTGCGGTTCCCGCGCTGTCGGTCACTGTGATACCGACAGGAAGTCGGTGAACCCACTCGGCAGGTGGCGGCCCATCGTGCCGTGCTCGAACAGGCCCCACCCGACGTCGCCGTTGATCGTCGCCCGGCCGACGTGGTCGATGACGCCCCACGGCGTGCGCGATGCGACATCGGGGTCGGTGAAGTCGTACGTCGAGCCTTCGATCCACTTCGGCCCGCGCCACGCTCCGTGTGACCAGTCCGGGTCTCCGCCGTACCCGCAGCCGACATGCAACGGCACATGGGCGAGGCAGTCGATCTCCATGACCAGCGGGCTCCCGTCGGGCTCGGTGAGGGCGATCGCCGCGCCTTCGGGGATCCGGGTGCCGGAGCGGTAGTGGATCTTCACGCGCGGCCAGCCGAGCTGGTCGATGCGGCCGTCCGGATGCACGCGCACCGCGTCGTTGAGAGTGCGGTGCCCGGTGCCGTCCTCTTGGGCGATCAGCACGATCGCGTAGTCGTCGAACTTGACGGGGACGTACAGCCACCAGAAGCCGAAGTCCGCCGCGCCGTCGACCGGCTTGCCGGCCGGCTCGGCCTCGCCGATCGGGCGGATGCCCCATGACCGGTCGCGAGACCCGACCCAGGTGTCGGGCGAGACCGCGATCGTGTCACCCGCCACTCGGATCTCGCCTTCCCACGTGCCGAGCTGCGCGAAGCGCCAGGTGTCGAGAATCGGCCGGATGCCGGTCCGCAGAAGATGCCGCTCTTCATCGATCGCGGGAAACGCGCCGCGCCACGTGAGGTCGAAGCCGATGCCATCCGAGTCGGCGTCGCAGACAAGGTGGATCTTGCGCAACGGTTCGACGACGTCGACCGAGTAGGGACCGACGCGGAGACTCAGCCGCTCGTCGTCGAGGGCGTCAGACATCCGTACGACGTGCTGCAGGTCACCGCGACGCACGACGACGTACGCATCCTTCACCCCGAGCTGCGGGTAGATGCCCGCACCCGTGATCAGGAAGATGTCGCCGGTGCGGTCGTGCGCGTTGAAGTAGCAGCGGTCGTAGAAGTTGCGGTCGCTGCTCGCGACGTAGCGCATCGACAGCGGCGTCTGGTGCAGTGGGTACTCGTCGAGCGCGACCGGCGCCATGGCATGCCTCTATTCGGTGATGTCGTCGAGAAGTGACTCGAGATGGGTCCGGTTGTGCATGACCTCGTCGCGGTCCGCCGGCCACTCCTTCTCACCGAAATGGACCTGGCGGGCGCTGGTACGAAGGAAGACGATGCCCCACTGCACCGCGCCGTAGACCATGAACCAGCGCAGGTCGCGGCAGGTGTAGCCGGTGAGCGACTCGTAGTAGGTCGCGACGTCCGCGGGCTGCAGGAAATGCGGCATGCCGGGCAGGCCGAGCGCGCCGGTGATGTCCTGGAAGACGCGGTGCGCGTAGACCAGCCAGGCGACGTCGAGCTCACGCGGACCCAGTCCCGCCATCTCCCAGTCGAGCAATGCGGCGGGTGCGAAGTCGTCGTAGAGGACGTTGCCGATCCGCGAGTCGCCCCACGACAGAACCGTCGCGCTCTCATGCGCCGGCCAGTGCGCGTCGAGCCAGTCGAAGGCGCGTTCCACGAGCTTCGACGGCGCGCCCTCGCGCGCGACCATGTCGTACCAGGCTCGGGTGTTCGCGACGTGCCGGCGCAGGTGGGTGTCACCTGGCTTGTCCTTCTCGAGGAACGGAAGCCGCTCCGCCGCTTCGCTGACGTCGTGCAACGCCGCGATCGCCGCGACGGTCGACTCCTGCAGCTTGCGCTGGTTGGCCTCGCCCGCGTCGAAGAGCCAGTTGTCGCCGAACGGATAGGGCATGACGTCGGGCGGCACGACGCCGTCGACGCGGCTCATCACGAAGAACGGCGCGCCGAGCGCGTCGCTCGACGGCTCGCAGAACCACGGGCGCGGGACCGGCACCTTGGTCAGTGCCGCCACGGCACGGATTACGTCGTACTGCCCTTGCAGGTCGTACGTCGGGAACACCGGCACGTCGTTGGTGTCGGGGGCGATCCGCGCGACGAGGCGCTCGTCGTGATCGCCGTCGGCATCGGTCCAGCGGGCGCGGAACAACGTCGTGTCCGAGGACATGCCGTTGGCCTCGCTGCCCTCGAGGTCGGAGACCGTGACGTCGCTGCCGCCACTGAGCTGCCGTGCCAGCCAGTGCTCCAGGCTCTGCCGGACCTGCTCGGGCTCGCGGCTCGAGACCTTCATCGTGACGTGCTCGATCTCGACGGGTTCCGTCATGTCCGTCACGTCCCCTTCTTGACCGGCTGGAGGGCCGCGGTGATGACGCCCGCGACCGCGCGCGCAAACTCGGCCGCATTCTCGGCGCCGTCGTTGAGGGCCCGGGTGAACAGCGCGCCGACCATCACGTCGAAGAGCGCGTCGGTCGAGACGGTCGGCCGACGCCCGGTCTGTTCGAGGTAGGCCTCGAAGGACTTGCGCATCGGATAGAAGCTGCGCTGCATCGAGTGCTGCCAGATCTCGCGGTGGTTCTGGTACTCGACGAGCAGTCCCGGGATCGCGGCGCGGATCGGCGGGTCTGCGAGGTAGCTGAGGATGGCGAGGCAGTAGGGCTGGAGGTCGGTGATCACGTCACCCGAGCCGGCTTCCGGCGCGAGCAGCCCGCTCGGGAAGACGGCCTCCTCGATCAGCTCTGCCTTGCTCGACCAGCGCCGGTAGACGCTCGGCGCGCTGACGCCGGCGCGGCGCGCGATCGCCTGGATCGTCGTCGCCTGGTAGCCGTCCTCGACAAGCAGCTCGAGCGTCGCCTTGCGGATCGCGTCATCGACACGTGGGTCGCGGGGGCGGCCGACGCGGGGAGGGTCGTCGCTCGACTCGTTCGGAGCAGCCTGCGACATGCGCGAAACCTATTACGTTCCGGGGTGTAACGCAACGCACCGAAACCGCCGAGCCCAACGAAAAAGATGTCTCGCGGGCGGTTGAGACGCCCAGAGCGTCGGGCTCGACCTCAGGACCGCCGCGGTTTGCGCCGTTCGGCGGCGGCGGCTCGACGTACCTCCTCCTCGACGTCGTCCCAGAACCCGATCGGCAACGCACCGGACAGTTTGAGCACGTTCCGGTCCTCGCCGTTGAATCGCTCCGCTACGGCGTAGCAAGCACTGACGTATCGACGGAGCTTCTCGTCTTCGACCTCCCGCCACTCGAGCCGGCGGGGCTCGGGTCGCATGCCCCGGCTCATTCCATTGCCGAGCAGCCGGTAGATCAACGCCTCCTTGGACCGCGCGCGCCGCCGCAGCTCCGGCTCGGCGGCCCTGAATGCGAGATAGCTCACCCGGGCCTCGTTCACATCGATGTCGGGTGGCGGCCACACCCGTTTCCGGCCCACCGCCTGATTGTCGACTGCGACGCTGGACGTGCAAAGGGAGGTGAGTGGCAGGCGACCGACAGTCACGAAGGACAGGCGCTGTCCTGCCGATCACCGCGACCCTTGGGTCAGAACAGAGAGGCGCCCTCGATGGCGAGCAACCTGGACTTGGTCGTCACTCCACCTCGCGCGCTGAAGCCGCCCAGCTTTCCCCCTGCTGCCAGCACTCGGTGGCACGGGACGATCAGCGGCACCGGGTTGGCACCGAGCGCCTGCCCCACCTCTCGGGCTGCGTGCGGTACGCCGAGCCGGCTCGCGATCGCGCCGTAGGTGATGGTGTCGCCGGGCCCGACCGTGCGGGCGATCTCGTAGACCCCACGCCGAAACTCGCTCACCCCGTCCAGATCGATCGTGACGTCGTCCATCGCGTCAGCCTCACCGGCGAGCAGGGCAGTGATGCCTTCGATCGCGCGCCGGGCTGCGGGCGTCGGCTCGGCCGGCATCGCGTCGGGCCAGTGCCGCCGGATCCGCTCCCGGGTCTCGTCGGCGTTGCCTTCGGGCAGCTGCACCCCGACGACACCGCGGTCGTTCCAGACGATGCCGCAGTCACCGATCGCCGTCGCAAAGACAGTCATTTCCACGGAGCCGATTCTGGCGGTTGGCAGTGACACTTCCCAGCGGATTGCGGCCGTGGCAGTGTGGCCGGATGGAACAGCGAATCGACATCGTGACGCTCGGCGTCGCGGACATCGCGCAGGCGAAGCGGTTCTACGTCGAGGGGCTGGGCTGGGACATCGCCCTGGAGGTACCCGGCGACATCATCTTCGTGCAGGTCAACCACGGCCTGCTGCTCGCCTTCTACGGCGCGCATGCACTGGAGGCTGACGTCGCACCGCACGACCCGGCCGTACCGGCAGACTCGCCCGCGCCGATGAGCCTCGCGCAGGTGGTCGCCACGGAGGACGACGTCGTCGCGGTGTGCGAGCGCGCCCGCGCCGCCGGGGCGAGCGTGCTCAAGGAGCCACAGCAGGCCGACTTCGGCGGCTTCCACTGCTACTTCGCCGACCCATCCGGCTTCCGGTGGGAGATCGCGACCAACCCAGGATGGCGGGTCGGCGCCGACGGTCGCGTGACTATCGCGGCGCTGGACGGCGCGTCGTAGCCCCTCGCTCCGAGACCTCCCGCAGCTGCCCGACGAGGAACTCCCGCTCGACGTCGTTGCTCGTGAGGTCGATCGCCTGCCGGTACGCTGCGACGGCGTCCTCGTCACGACCGAGCCGCGCAAGCAGGTCCGCCCGAGCCGCCGGCAGATAGCCGTACCCCGCGAGCTCAGGCGGCGCGCCGATCTCGTCGAGCGCGTCGAGCCCGGCCAGCGGACCATGGGCGAGGCCGATCGCGACGGCGCGGTTGAGCGACACGACCGGCGACGGCCACGCCGCGCACAGCGCGTCGTAGAGCCGCACGACCTCCTCCCAGTCGGTGTCCTCCCACCTCCCTGCGCGGGCATGGACCGCGGCGATTGCCGCCTGCATCGCGTAGCGGTCGGGTGCGCCGGTGTTGACCGCCTGGCCCAGCAACGCGAGGCCTTCGCGGATGGCAGAAGCGTTCCACTGCCGCCGGTCCTGCTCGTCGAGGCGCAGCAGCCGGCCGGTCCGGTCGACCCGCGCTTCGCGTCGGGCGTCGGTGAGGAGCAGGAGCGACAGGAGGCCGGCGACCCCGGGGTCGCGTGGCAACAGCGTGCGGAGCATGCGGGCGAGATCGATCGCGCGGTTGACCAGGTCGGCCCGGACCAGGTCGCCGCCGGCCGGTGCGGTGTGCCCGGTCGTGAAGAGAAGGTGTACGACGGCGAGGACGGCGCCCAGCCGCTCGGGCAGCTCGTCCGGCGGCGGCACGCGGTAGGGGATCTTCGCGATGGCGATCTTCTTCTTTGCGCGGGTGAGCCGCGCGGCCATCGTCGGCTCCGACACCAGGAAAGCCCGACCGACCTCTGCAGTCGTCAATCCGCAGAGCAGTCGAAGCGTCAGCGCGATCTGCGCCTCCTGGGCAATCGCCGGGTGGCAGCACGTGCAGATCAGCCGCAGCCGGTCATCGGGAATCTCCGCGTCGACGTCGGTGTCCGCCGGATCCGGCGTCGTCTCCTCGTCGAGCAGCAGCGGCACCGCCGTACGGAACCGCGCCTCGCGGCGCAACAGGTCGGTCGCGCGCCTACGCGCCACCGTGGTCAGCCAGGCACCGGGTCGTTGCGGGACGCCGTCGCGAGCCCACGCCTCGAGCGCCTTCGCGTAGGCGTCCTGCGCGCACTCCTCGGCGAGGTCGATGTCGCGCGTCACGCGCACCGTCGCGGCGAGCACGAACGCCCACTCGCGACGGTGCGCATCTGCGACCGCGGCTGCGACCTCGACCGCGTCAAGCATCGAAGGCTCGGCTCAGCCCATGTCCCGGATCGGACGGACCTCGACGCCACCGAACTTGGCCGGCACCGCCTTCGCGATCTCGAGCGCGGCGTCCAGGTCGGCAGCATCGATCAGGTAGTAGCCGCCGAGGACCTCCTTGGTCTCCGCGAACGGCCCGTCGGTGACGATCGAGCCGCCGCTGCCGTTGTCGCGAATCGTCGTCGCCGTAGACGCCGGCTGCAGCGCGTTGCCGCCGGCGATCGCGGCACCGTGCTTCTCGAAGAACGCGGTGTGCGCGGCGTGCACCTCTGCGCCGACGGCTTCGTCCGCGAAGGGCGACTCGTCCTCGTAGATCAGAACCAGGTACTGCGCCATGTCCATCTCCCTCTCGGTCGGGGCCCGGTCTCCGCGGACCTCTCATCATGACGACGAACGGCCTGACCGAAAATCGACAACCTCTGACAATCCGTCTCCCGACCGCCGCCTACGATCGCCGCGTGGTCTCTGAGATCTTCGACCCCTCGGCCTGGACCGAGGTCCCCGGCTTCGACTTCACCGACATCACCTACCACCGGGCGCGCGGCTCGGGCACGGTACGGGTGGCGTTCAACCGCCCCGAGGTTCGCAACGCGTTCCGGCCGGGCACGGTCGACGAGCTCTACACGGCACTCGACCACGCGCGGATGTCATCCGACGTCGGCTGCGTCCTCGTCACCGGCAACGGGCCGTCGCCGAAGGATGGCGGGTGGGCGTTCTGCTCCGGCGGCGACCAGCGGATCCGCGGGCGCGACGGCTATCGGTACGCCGAGGGCGAGACCGCCGAGTCGATCGACCAGGCGCGGTCCGGTCGGCTGCACATCCTCGAGGTGCAGCGACTGATCCGCTTCATGCCGAAAGTCGTGATCGCCGTCGTACCGGGTTGGGCGGCGGGCGGTGGTCACAGCCTGCACGTCGTCTGCGACCTGACGATCGCCAGCCGTGAGCACGCCCGCTTCAAGCAGACCGACGCGAAGGTCGCGAGCTTCGACGGCGGCTACGGCTCGGCGTACCTCGCCCGTCAGGTCGGGCAGAAGTTCGCCCGGGAGATCTTCTTCCTCGGCGAGGAGTACGGCGCCGAGGATGCGCACCGGATGGGCATGGTCAACGCGGTCGTCGGCCACGCGGATCTCGAGCAGGTGGCGCTCGAGTGGGCCGGCAAGGTCAACGCGATGAGCCCGATGGGCGTCCGCATGTTGAAGTACGCGTTCAACGCCATCGATGACGGGCTCGTCGGGCAGCAGCTTTTTGCCGGCGAGGCGACGCGGCTCGGGTACATGACGGACGAGGCAGCGGAAGGACGCGACGCGTTTCTCGAGCGTCGCGACCCGAACTGGTCGAGCTACCCCTGGTACTACTAGGCGCGGTGCGGAACCCGCCAGGACCGGCGCAGGCCGAACAGCAGACCGACGGCCGCGACCTCGAGCACGATCGCCGTGCCGAAGCGTCCGATCCCGCGCCGCCACGAGGTCTCGTCGAGCAGCTGCAGCGGCGGCGACATCGACATCGACATGGGTGTGGCGCGCTTCTTGTGCAGGTGGGTCGCTGCTGACGCGAAGTGATAGCCGGTCGGCAGCTTGCTCGTGCGCGGCTTGACGACGGCGAACTGCGTCATCATGCCGTCGTCCTCGTGGTCGAGCATGTGGCAATGCAGCATGAACACGCCGGTGTAGTCGGTGAACTTCCCGGCGACGACCACGCTCTCGCCGGGGTCGAGTCGCCAGGTGTCCTCGAGCCCGCGCTCCCAGGGCGGCGGCGGCTTGCCGTCGCGCGAGATCGTGTGCCACTGCTCCTCGTGCAGATGGATGTAGTGCGTGACGGGTGAGTTGTTGGTGAGCTGCCAGGCCCTTGTCGCGCCGAGCGGTACCTCGACCTCGACCCGGTGCGGGTTGAAGGGCTTTCCGTTGATCGTCCAGTAGGTCCCGGTCGATGCCGTGCCCGCCAGCGCGAAGGTCCACGTGAACGACACCTTCGACGGCGCGTGAATTGCGGGTGGCACCGTCAGGTCGTGCGGGACCCTCGTTCGGTCACGCGCCGTCTTTGTGACGCGGAACTGCATCAGCTCAGCGGTGGGCGTGCCGACTCCGGACGGCGGTGGGTTCGTCCGTGGGACGCTCTCCAGCACGACCTTCTTGTGGAGCTCGCCGGCAAAGTCGACGATCACGTCCGCACGCTGCGCCGGGCCGAGCAGGATGTCCTGGCGTACGACGGGGTGGCGGAGCAGGTCGCTCCCCGTCCCGATCTGGATGAACGGCTTGCCGTCGGAGAGCGCGAAGTCGTACGACGTGAAGTCCGAGGTGTTGAGCAGGCGCAGCCGGTAGCGGTGCTGGGCGACGTTCAGGTGCGGCGCGAACTCGCCGTCGACGAGGATGCGATTGCCGACGGTGCTGTCGCCGGGTGGAGCCGAGGGCCCGGTCAGGCCGCCACTCATCGAGCGCTTGCGATCCTTGAACGGGTTGGTCAGCTGGTTGTTCGCGGTGAACTTGCGGTCAGTGACCATCAGCGGCACGTCGTACTTGCCGCTCGGCAGATTCAGGGATGCTTCCTGCTTCGAGTGCACCAAGAAGAAGCCCTGCAGCCCGCGCCAGTTGTTGCGGGCGGTGAGGTTCATCCGGTGGTCGTGGTAGAAGTCCGTCGCCTCTGTTTCCGGCCTTCCGTGATCGGTCAACGGGAGGTCGTAGGTGCGGCTGTGGCCGTGGCGGATCAGGAAGCGGTCGGGTTGGCCGTCGACCTGCCACCTGTGGTGATCTCCGTGGAAGTGGATCGTGACCTGACCTGCCGCTTTCGGCAGCTTGTTCGTGAAGGTGACCTTGGTGTCGTGCCCGGCGGGCCGGTCGATGGTGGGCCCTGGATAGGTGCCATCGAACGTCCACATCTTGGTCTTCGGTCCGGTCGGGAACACCCGCACCAATGCGGGCTCGATCGGGAGCTTCGGGTGCGACGTCGCGATCACCGGCGGCAGGCGCAATGGCAGCGTGAAGTGCGGTGCGACCGGGTGCACGCCGCCACCGGAGCCACCTTCGACGACCAACGTCCCGGTCATGCTCGGGTGGAACGTGCAGTGGAAGGTGTACGTGCCCGCCGCGAGCGTGCTCGCCTTCGCGATCGTCTCGGTATGGCCGGGCTCGACCCATCGATCGAACAGCGCATTGCCGTTCTTCCCGACGGCGTCAGCCGTGACGGTGTGCTCCTCGTTGTCGAGGTTGACGACGCTGAGCGTGCCGCCCTGCGAGATGGTCACGACCTTGGTGGCGTAGCCCTTGTCGGCGCCGTCCTTGGGCACCACGATTGTCGCCGACATCGGGGCATCCGCCGTCGGGACGTTGCCGAGCACCATGCCCGGCGTGGTCGCGCCGGCGCTCTGTGGTGCAAGCGAATATCCCACTGCGACGGCAGCCAGAGAGCCAACGGCAAGCCAGTGCCGCCCCCGTGTTCTCGACACGCCGCCAGTATTGCAGCCAACAAGATTTGCTGTATGTTCCAGCAATCTTTTGAACGCTTTCGGGGGAAAGGACACCCAGAAGATGAAGCTTGGATCGAAATCATTAGCGCTCGCCGCAGCAGCCACCGGAGCGCTGCTCGCCGCGAGCGGTTCACCCGCTTTGGCGACGTCGCACGTCAAGCGCGCATTGGTCGACACGCCACAGCTGACGATCAACGCCAGCAAGGGCGGCACCTTTGACGTCACCGGCCCGAGAACATTCTCGGCTGGACGGGTCAACATCACGCTGCACGCCGACAAGGGCGAGCAGGAGGCTGCCATCATGCGGCTCCACGCCGGCTACACGGTCGCTCACCTGCGTCGTGACTTCGCCACCTATGGTCGGCACCAGGAGGACCCCACGCCGCAGGGGATGAAGGCACTCAACCGGATCGTTCGTCGTACCACCTTCTACGGCGGCCTCGACACGGGGACGGGTCACAACTCGGCGACTGGCAGTGTGGTCCTGAACAAGGTCGGCACCTACTACCTGCTCAACGACGCGAACGGGCCGGGCGCGAGCCAGGCAGTCAAGCTGCACGTGACCACGAAGGAAGGCTCGCGAACTGCGCCGACGATCGCTGCGGTTGAGCGCGCGACGACGGCGAAGCGCTTCCGCGGGCCGGTCAACCTGCCGGCGCAGGGGACGATCGAGTTCGAGAACGCCGCGTCGAACTCGCCGCACTTCATGTTCCTGCAGCACGTCAAGGCGGGGACCACCCGCAAGCAGGTCATCAAGTCGTTCAAGAGCAACGGGCCTGGGCCGGAGCTTCCGGGTGCCGTGGGGACCGATGTCTTGTTCACGGGGCACGCGCAGACGCTGACCTACAACCTTCCTGCGGGTGACTACGCGCAGCTGTGCTTCTTCCCGGACCTCAAGACCGGGATGCCGCACGCATTCATGGGCATGGTCCGGATCGTCCACCTGTCCTAGTCAGACCGCGCTCGCGCCGAGGTCGCTCAGTACGGCGGCCTCGGCGCGAAGCTGCGCGGCGTGGTCGTCTCGGCCGGTTCGCTCGTAGCTTGCGGCTGCTGCGAGACGGTCGTCGATCTCGCGCCGCACGACCGCGCGAACGTCGCGAGCCGTCAGCCGGACTCGGTCGACCTCGCCGGCACCGACTCCGTGCGGGCTCCGCTCGATCGCCAATCCGCGAAGCTGCTCCGAATCGACGCTCGGCGCCTCCGCGTTCTCGATCGCGGCGATCGTCGACCGAAGGACCCGCATCGACACGGCATCCCGTTGCTTCATGGCGGAGGTGAGCCGCTCTCGAAGCACGGCGCGAAGGTCCTGGGCCACGGCGGAACGATACGAGCGCGGAAGTGCTCCTCGCCATCGAGTTATGAACCCACCAGGCGGCGATCTGCCCGGTTGAGGATCCGCATCCACAGTGCCGCACCCCGTACGAACGGAATGCCGACCGGGGTCGATGCGATCGCAGTCGCGACCGGGCTGGGCCGGCGAAGGACACAGGCCAGGTGCGCGGTCGCCACTCGTACCCTCGCGACCGGCAGCCGCGACCTGCGGTAGCGACGCAGGCTCTCCTCGAGTGAGCCGTTCCGCAGCGCCAGCGCGAGGGCGATGCTGTCCTCGATCGATGTGCACGCCCCCTGACCGATGCACGGGAGCATAGGGTGGGCGGCGTCACCGATAGCGACTACGCGGTCTCCGATGATCTGTCGCGTCGGTCGGCGGTCGCGCGCCAGCCACTGGCCGAGGCGGTCGGCCGGGGTGAGCTCAGCGACCCGTCGTACCAGCGGATCTTCGTCCTCGGCGGCCCCGGCAAGGACGTCCGCGGCGGTCGCGTCCAGCGACAGCGACGGCTCTTCGACGAACCAGCAGAGCTCACCGTCGGGGTGTCGCCAGATCCCGTAGAAGCGCCGGGCGCCGAGCACAACCGCGCCGCCGCCGGGCTCGATCAGCTCGCCACCTGTCGGGATGACGGCTTGCCAGACCGCCCACGGCTTGCTGATCCGCTGCTGCTTCGTCGCGTCAGGTCGTAGCCGGGACCCGACCCCGTCGGCGGCCACGACCAGGTCGGCGCCGGCCGCCAGCAGGTCGGCGGTGGTGGCCGCGGGGCTCGCGAACCGGACGGTGCTCGGCTTCAGCGATGCGTAGAGGGTGTGCAGCAGGGCGCCGCGCTCGACGTTCATGTGCGGCTGCCCCGTCGTCGGCATCCGGATCGTCAGGAACTCGCGGCCGCCGGCCCGGAAGCTCATGCGGTCGAACGGCTCGCCGGGAACCTCGACACCGAGTGCGTGGAGCGGTGTCGTGGCGTTGGTCCACAAGTTGAACCCGAAGCCACCCGTACGGAGCTCGCCGGCTTGCTCATGGACCTGGACGTCGTGGCCGTCGCGCTGCAGCGCCAGCGCCGCCGTCAGGCCGGCGACACCTGCCCCGACGACCGCGACCCGCACGTGATCATTGTCCGTGGACCATCCGGATCTCGTCCTTGCAGGGGTCCGACGGCAGTGGCTGCGCGTCACCGGTCTCGACGAAACCCATCCGGGCGTACAGGCCCTGTGCCCGGGCGTTGCCCTTCGTCACCCACAACCCGACACTTCCGGCGCCGCTTTCCGTGGCCCATGCGAGGACGGCCTCGACCAGGTCCGTGGCGACTCCCGTGCCGCGGTACGACGGCGCGACCCACATGCTGATCAGCTGCTTGTCTGCGCCGTACTCACCCTCGATGCCACCGGCGAGGCCGATGCACTCCTCGCCGTCGAACGCCAGGAACATCGCGCGCTCGGTCCCGGCCGCAGCCCTGGCGACACGCTCGATCCACGTCGTGTCGGGCATCGCGAGCTCGTCGCCGTAAGTCGACCCGAACGACGACGGCGAGTCCGCGAGGGCGCGCAGGCGCGTTTGCCGGAACACGTCGACATCGGCAGCAGTGACGCGGCGGATCACCCAGCCATGATCGGCGCGGTCCAGCCGATCGGCCATCGGTTATCGGGCGGCGGCGTGGGATGCCAGCGGGCAGGTGGCGCAGGCGGTGGCATCGCAGGAGCTCTCAGTGGCACACGAATGTGATGCCGGTTTGCGAAGGCGGGGCAGCAGGACGAGAGGGAGCGCAAGGCCGGCGACTGACACGTACACCGCAAGCGCGATGACCGGCCACGCGCTGTCGAGGCCTGCTGCCAACAGGGCGAGGGCGCCGGACACCACGACGAAGCCTGAGTACGCGCGCCAACGACCGGGATCGAGATCGGCGCGGCGGCCGACGAGATAGCTGCCCAGGACTCCTACGACGCCGATCGCGGCACCCCAGCAGAGGAGCGTCCACGACCAGCTCATGACGACATTCTCTCGTATTCGCCGACCCTCAGCCGAGCTGGTAGGTGCCGACTGCGTGCGCGACGCGCGTCCCCGACGCGTCCGTGACCGAGGCCTCGGCGTGAGAGATCTTCCGGCCGCGGCGCAGCACGCGCGCGGTTGCGGTGAGGTCGCTCGCGACGGCAGGGGAGAGGTAGTGCACGGTCAGGTCGACCGTGCTGCCACGCAGCGATTCCGGCGGCTCGGCGCCGCACCAGCAGGCGGCCATCACGGCGGTGTCGGCAAGCGCGGCAATCGCCCCGCCGTGCACCGTCTCGCCGATCGTCGTCAGGTCGGGCCGGTACGGCAGCCGTAGCGTCGCCTCGCCGTCGCCGAGCGATCCGATCTCGATTCCCAGCAGCTTGACCAGCGGCGAGCTCGGGATGAACTGCTCCATGACGTCGCGACCATCAGCCATGTCGCAACGCTATGACGGGGGCTGCGTCGCCGGGGCGGGCAGCAGGACAGTAACGGTCATCTCCGGTCCGTGGCTGCAGTCGATCGCTACCTCGCGACCGTGCGACACGTGACTGTCACCGAAGCACAGGCGGAGCTCGCCGCCGGCGCGTGAGACGAGCCCGTCCACGAGCGACAGCCCAAGACCCGCACCCGGCCTTGCCCGGGCCTCGTCGCTGCGAGTGAAGCGTTGTGTGGCGTTGGCGAGCAGTGCAGGTGCCATTCCCGGTCCGGCGTCGGTGACGACCAGCCGAGACCACTCACGGCTCGGCCGGTCGACGATGAGCTGGATCGGTGGTGCGCCGTGGATGCGCGCGTTGTCGAGCAGGTTGCCCACGATGCGGTCCGCGCCGACCTCGCCCACGGTTACCGGCACCACGCCGGCTGGTCCGCTCACCGACACCTTGGCCCTCGCCCCGGTGTGGCGCGCGAGCTTGACCGATCGGTCGACGGCGGCCCTGAGATCGGCGGTCGCATCGAGATCGCCGGCGCCGGCAGCGCCCAGCTGCAGCAGCTGCTCGGCGAGCTCGGCGAGGCGACCGAGGTCTACCTGCAGCTCGTCGAGCACCGCCTCGTGCTGCGAGATCGTCCGGCTGCGGCGTCGCGCGAGCTGGACGCGGCTCGTGAGCACCGTGATCGGGGTGCGGAGCTCGTGGCTGGCTTCGTTGACGAACTGGCGCTCGCGCTCGAGTGCTCGCTCGAGGGTGGCGAGCATGTCGTTGAAGGTGTGACCGAGGCGGGTCACCTCGTCGTCCCGGTTCGGCGGTACGTCGAGCCGCAGGTCGAGCGCGCCGCCGGCGATCTGGGTGGCGCGCCGCCGGTAGCGCTCGACGGGTCGTAGCGCGGCACGGGCGAGCCGGTCACCGACGAAGGCAGTGATGACCAGCGCGCCGAACCCTGCGATGGCGAGCTGCGCGAGCAGCTCCCGCAGCGCTTCGTCGCGGTGGTCGCGGCGTACCGCGATGACGAGGAAGTGAGTCGGGTTCAGCCGCGTCTTCACGATCCGCAGCCGATACGGCGCCTTCGACCCGGTCAGGAAGTCGCCGTGGTCGACGGTCTGGGCGGATGTCGCGGCCGCGGCAAGCTCGGTCGGGCTGACCATCGCGGTCGAGGCCGCGGCGCCGTCGTGGTCGAGCACGTGGTCACTCGAGTCGAGCACCTGCCACGCGACGCCCGCGGCACCTGCGGCGTCACGGTTGTTGATCGTGCCGTTGACGTCGATGAGGGGCCGCAACGTCTGCTCTGCGTCGCTCAGGTCGGTGTTGAGCCCGCGGTCCAGGTCGTACGCGACCCGCCAGTACACGAAGGCACCCGCGGCCAGCAGAACGACGAACATCGCAGCCGAGAAGCCGGAGACCAGGCGGACCCGCAGCGGCAAGCGGGACAGCCGCGCCCCAACGCTCATCGGTTCGGCGGTACGTCGAGGCGGTAGCCGACGCCGCGGAGCGTCTTGATCGACGCGGTGCCGAACGGCTTGTCGATCTTGGCCCGGATGGCGGCGAGATGGACGTCGATGACGTTGCTGCGCAGGTCTGTCTCGCCGTCCCAGACCTCGTCGAGGATCTGCAGCCGGGAGACGACCTTTCCGGCGTTGAGGGCGAGCAGGTGCAGGATGTCGAACTCGCGCGCCGACAACGTGATGTCGGCGTCGCCACGAGATGCGTTGCGCGTCGCAGGATCGACGACGAGGTCGCCGATCGTGATCGGTGCTTCTCCCACCTGGCTGCTGCGTCGCAACAGCGCACGAAGCCGCGCCAGCAGCTCGTCCAGGTCGAACGGCTTGCGCAGGTAGTCGTCGGCCCCGGAGTCCAGACCTTCGACCCGGTCACGGACAGCGTCTCGCGCGGTGAGCATGAGGATCGGCATCCTCAGCCCGATGTTGCGAACCCGGCGTGCGACGGTGACGCCGTCGATCCCGGGCAGCATCCAGTCCAGCAGCGCGATGTCGACGTCGGCGGCGCGCAGCAGGCGGTCGTACGCCGTGGTGCCGTCGTACACCGTCTCGACCTGCCAGCCCGCCTCGAGCAGCGATGCCTCAAGGACCGCAGCGAGTCGTCGGTCGTCTTCGGCGACCAGGATCTTCACCGGGTAGTGGCCTCCGTCAGCCACCCCGGAAGACCCGTCACGCCGGCATCATGCAGCTGGTCGCGCAGCTGATCGTTCCAGGGGCGGTACAACGCCTCGATCTCGCGCCGAAGCGTTGACGGCACTGCGACCTCAGGCGCCTCGGCCTTGTTGACGGCCTCGTAGCTACTGCGCGCTCGCGAGTACAGCGACGGGTAGCGGTGCAACACCGATCGACCGCGCTTCGCGAGGAACGCCGCCGTCCGCTGCACGCCGCGGCTTCGGTAGGCCGGAGCGCTGTTGTCGACCGGGACCGCGTCAGGTAGCAGCGCCGGATCGACGCCGAGCCGGGTGCACTGCTGCCTGAGCAGACCGATCGGGTCCGACCGCAGGTCATCGAAGAAGAAGATGTCGCAGCGCTCCGGGAAGGCGGCGAGCCATGCCGGCAGGAACCGCGCGTACTGCCCGCCCCACAAGGCGGTGTAGTTGTTGGCGCCACGGGTGTTCATGTCCTCGGCTGGCACCGACCGGCATTTCGCGACGTAGTCGGCGAGCGTCATGTCCGCGGGAACCTGGAGCCGGCCCTGCATGAACTGGAAGAACGAGATCAGCCGGCTTGCCGGCTCGCGCAGGATGATCGTGACCCGCGGGTCGCACGTGTCCTTGATCGCTGATGCCGTCGGCTCGCCGCCGTAGAAGTAGTCGGGTGTGCACTCCATGATCACGGGCTGCCCGGAGTAGCGCCGGAAGTACGACTCGTACGTCGACAGCGGCGGCAGCGGCTCGCCGTATCGAACGGCCTGGAAGTAGCGGGTCTCCTTCGTCGAGGACGCGAGGATCTGCGGATGCCGGGCGAGTGTGTTGAACACTGTCGTCGTCCCGGCGCGGCTCACGCCGACGACGACGAAGTTCGGAAGCACTGTGACAGTGTGACTCCATGCGCGAGTGCCGCAACGCAGTGGAGGCGGCTCGCTCCGACAAGCACCGCAGTGGCTGCTCATGCAGGCCCGTCGGGCCGGCATGAGCGTGCCTGGTCCGCGCGTCGTGGCGGTGATCCCGGCGCTCAATGAAGAGCAGCGCATCGAGGCGACCGTCAGAAGTGCGGCGACGATCCCGGGGGTCGGCGCGGTCGTCGTCACCGACGACGGATCGACGGACCGGACGGCGGCGGTCGCCGGTGAGGCGGGCGCGATCGTCGTCCGGCACCCGAGCCGACGCGGGAAGGCGGCCGCGATGGCGACCGGCGCGCGCGAGGCGAAGACGGCAGGTTTCGGCGATTCGCCGTTGCTGTTCCTCGACGCGGATCTCGAGGCCACCGCCGGTGCCGCAGCGGCGCTTGTCGAGCCCGTCCTCGAGGGTCGCGCTGACATGACGATCGCGATCCTCCCCAGAACCGCTCCGGGCGGTGGTCGCGGCTTCGTGGTCCGCCTCGCGACCAGAGGGATCGTCCGAGCGACCGGCTGGACGCCGACCCAGCCGCTGTCAGGTCAGCGGTGCGTGACCCGCGAGCTGTTCGACGCGGCGCAGCCGTTTGCCCGCGGCTTCGGTGTCGAGGTCGGTCTCACGATCGACGCCCTCCGCCGTGGGGCGAAGGTGCTCGAGTGCGAGGTGCCCATCGCGCATCGGGTGACCGGCACCAGCTGGCGCGACCAGCGCCACCGGGCCAGGCAGTACCGCGACGTCTGGCTTGCCCTGCTCCGCCGTCGCGTCTGGCCGGGCTTGCAGTAACCGGTCGCGGTCCTCGGCGACCGGTACGGCTACTGGCTGTCGTGGCGAGCCAGGCGTCGCCAGCCGCGCCGCTCCTTGCGGCGGGTGCGACGTACGCCGAACTCCAAGGTGAGCATCGCGATCACGACAGGCAGCGCGTCGCGAAGCCGCAGCACCGCGTAGCGCTGTCTGCCAAGAGCGTGGAACTTGCGCAGATAGCGGTACAGCGACTCGAGCCGGATCAGCGGGTCGAGCCGGTGGGCGGCCCAGTACCCGAACCGGTCGAAGCCGCGCTCCGGCTTTGCCTCGAACAACTCGGGGAAGGCCGCGAAGCACAGTGAGACGCGGCGCGCCTTGTGCTCCTTCGCCCACGCGATCATGTCGTAGGTGAGTCGCTCGTCAGTGCCGTTCGGCGCGCCGGGCACCCGCCATGGCAGGTCCTGCGAGATCTCTCGCCCGCGGTCTGCGGTCGCGAACCGCTGGAAGCCGACGACCTTGTGGTCCTTGTCGAAGGCGACCGCGATCTTGATGCCGACGTGCTCCTTCTCGAGCAGCGCGTCGAGGATCATCGAGAAGCCGCGATGCGGGTTGCGCTTGCTGTTCTGCACCATCTCGCGCAGCGTTGCGCGGAGCTCGGCCGGCAGCGTCGCCTCGTCGTAGATCTCGGTGGTGACGCCGAAGTTGTGGGTGCGCTGGACCGCCTGCCGCAGGTTGCGAAAGGCGCGGCCCTCCATGTTGAAGCTGTCGACGTCGATGACGACGTCGCGGCCGATCGGCACCGCGCGAAGTCCCTGATGTTCACGCCACCAGGAGGTCCAGTCCTCGCCGGCACCAAGTACGGCGATCCGCCAGCCGTTGGCATCGGCTGTCTGCAGGTACGCCTTCACGGCCTCGTGCCGCGACTCTGGCGCGCCGAGCGGATCGCCCGACGCGACCGCGACACCGAGCCGGACCTTGTACGCGATGGCCGCCTGACCGTCGGGGGAGAACAGGTAGGACTTGTCCAGCCGCTGCGCGAACGGCGCCAACGCGTCGTTGGGTGTCGCGTCGACCAGCTCGACGATGCGCTTGCGCTGGTCCGCGGTGCCGACCGGCGCCGGCCGGGCCCAGAGCGCGCACAACGCAGCAATGACGAGGGTGAGCTGTTCGAGAGCGGCGTCCCCGCGATCGAACATGAACCGGGCGAGGACAAGGCATCCGATCGCGAGCAGCAGGTGGCGGATGACGATCGGGCGGCCGAGCGCGACGCCGCGCCCGACGACCGCGAGAGCGAGGCCTTCGGCGAGCTGCTGGTGGTCGCGGACGTGGTTGCCGTGCAACGCGACGACGATGCCGAACGCGGCGAGAACGATGCCCGCCCAGCCGAGCTGCTCCGGGTAGGCGGGAGCCGTCCGCACCTCGGGCTGCGCCGTCGGCGTGCTCGTTGCAGGGGACTTGGGCCGGCCGAACACCGGTGCTCCTTCCGATCCGCCGCTTCCGCTCTAGCTGCGGGACGCGTCACCCATAAGGCTAGGTGATTGGGACAGCATCTCCTGGTGGAGGCGCGCCACTTCTGCCGACGGTTCCAAGCCGAGCTCGTCGTCGAGATGGCGGCGCAGAACCTGGTAGGTGTCCAACGCGTCGGCCTGCCGACCTGACCGGTACAGCGCAAGCATCCGCAACGACCACAGCCGTTCGCGGAGCGGATGCTCCACAGTCAGCGCCTCCAGCTCGCCGAGCACGTCGCGTGACCGTCCGGCCGCGATCTCGGCACCGATGCAGTCCTCGAGCGCGTTGACTCGCGCTGCCTCGAGGCGGGCGACCTCGCCGGCGACGTACGTCGAGGTGGCGATTCCGGACAGCGCCGGTCCGCGCCACATCGACAGCGCCGAGCGGAAGATCTCCGCCGCCCTGCCGGGCTCGCCGCCTTCGAGGACCCCGCGGGCCGTCGCGACGGCGCGTTCGAAGCGGTCGGCATCGACGCTGCCCTCGGCGAGGTCGAGGAGATATCCGGTGGGGCGGGTAACGAGCAGGTTCTCCAGGCCCGCTCCTGCGAGCATCTTGCGGAGCCGGGAGACGTGGACGCGAAGGGCTGCGAGGGCCGAGTCCGGCGGGTCGTTGTCCCACACCTCGTCGACCAGGCGGTCGATCGACACCACACGTCCGCGGCTCAGGACGAGCAGGCCGAGCAGCCGCCGCACTCGTGCCGCCCGGATCGGTACGTCGACCCCGCGGTAGCGCAGCTCGACCGGTCCGAGCAGCCGGACGTCGAGGTCCGGTTCGTCGGCATCGCCGGCCGGCTCGTCGCGCAGCCCGACAATCGACCAGGTGCCGGTCGGCGGCAGGTGCGCGGCGAGGTCGGCCACCCCACGGTCTTCGACGACGGCGTACTGCTTGCTCAGTGTCGCGATGTTCGGACCGCATCGGATCTCGCCGGGCGCCGAGGCGTCACAGATCATCCCCGCGAGGTCCACGACGGGCCCGATCGCCGAGTAGTCGAGCCGGCCTTCGTAGCCGATGACGCCGAGCGTCGCGTAGCCGAAGCTCAGGCCGCATGACAGCGCGAGGGTGCGAGGCTCGCTCATCTCCTCGACGAGACCGGCGACAGCCTCACGCAGGTCGACGGCAGTGGCGACCGCGGACCGCACCGGATCGGCGGCCGGCACCGGATCGCCGACGAAGATCACGACGCGGTCCGCGGCGAACGAGCCCAGTGTCGCGCCGTGGGTGGTCACGACCTCGCCGACCAGCCGGTGGAACTCCTGCAGGGTGCGCAGCACCGCCTCCGGCTCGTTCTCCGCTGCGAACGCCGTGAAGCCGCGTAGCTGGCAGTGCACGACGGCGATCTCGCGTCGGTGCGGCTCGAGCAGCGCTTCGTCCGAACCGAGGACAGCGTCGGCGACGTGGGCGGAAAGGAACCGGCGCAGCCGCTTCAGGCGCTCGACCTCGGTGACCTGCTCCTGCACCTGCTCTTCGAGGACGCGGTTCCACGACGCGAGCTCGGCGGCCTGGCCGCTGATCGTGTCCTGGTAGGTCTTGATGCGCAGCAGTGACCGCACTCGCGCCAGCAGCTCCGCCTGGTCGAACGGGCGGGCGACGAAGTCGTCGGCGCCCGCGTCGAGCGCGGACAGCTTCTCCTCGTTTCCCGACGCGGTCACGACGATCACCGGCAGCATCGCCGACGCCTCGTCCTCTCGGATCCGGCGGCAGACCTCGTGGCCGTTCATTCCCGGCATCTGGACGTCGAGGATGACGAGGTCAGGGGGGTCGTCCGCGATCATCTGCAGCGCCGCACGCCCGTTCTCGGCGGCACGGACGTCGTAGCCGTGCGCGGAGAGAATTGCGTCGAGCAGCCGGATGTTGGTGGCGTTGTCGTCCACGACCAGGACCGATGCAGCGGTCATCGGTCTGTCCTGCCCCCACCGGCGGCGACCGTTGGCCTCGACGTCGCCGCGACCGACGATTCGTCGGGCGAGACCGGGAGCTGGACGGTGAATACGGCGCCCTTGTCGGGCTCGCTGCGCACGCTGATCCGCCCGCCGTGCATCTCGATCAGATGCTTCGCGAGGGACAGGCCGAGGCCCGTGCCCTCCGGCAGCCTGTCGCCGAGCATGCGGCTTCCTTGCTGGAACGGCTCGAAGATCCTGAGCTGCTGCTCCGGCAGGATGCCGATGCCGGTATCCGCGACCATGAGCTCGACGATGTCGCCGACCCGGCGCGCGGCGAGTCTGACCCGTCCGCCGCCCGGTGTGAACTTCACGCCATTGACCGCGAGGTTTGTGAGCACCTGCTCCAGCCGGTGCACGTCAGCGGTGACGACCTCCACCGTCGGCTCGATGTCGACCTCGACTGCCACAGTCTCGCCGGAGCTGCGGGCGCGCTCAGCGACCCGCTCGAGCATCGGCCCGATCGCGACGATCTCGCGGCTGATGCGCAGCTTCCCGGCTTCGAGCTTCGCCAGGTCGAGCACGTCGTCGATGACCGTCTGCAGTCGCCGGGCCGAGGCGCGGATGTCGTCGACGTACCCTCGTTGTCGCTCGTTGAGGGGTCCCGCGACCTCGTTGTGCAACAGGTCGGCGAACCCCACGATGGCGTTGAGCGGTGTGCGGAGCTCGTGCGAAGTGTTGGCGAGGAAGTCACTCTTGTGCGCGGTGGCCGCGGCTAGCTCGGCGCGGGCCTGCTCCGCACTCTGCCGCGCTGCCTGCTCGGTGATGACGAGGTTGCGCAGCCGCTCCGTCAGCCAGTCCACGATCGCACCGTTGAAGCTGATGACCGTCATGATCGTGAGCATCAGGTTGACCCGGCCCGTCAGATGCGTTCGCAGCAGCAGCACGACCGTGAAGCACAGCCCGACGAATGCGACGTGGCCGATCGCCCGCCGCCGACCCCACAGCGCGAAGGCCACCATCGGCGCGAAGCCGTAGGCGAGTGGCACGAGTGAGATGAACGACTGGGAGTAGTAGACGCCGCCGCTGATCAGGATGGCGCCGAACGCGCCCCAGAGGTCGATGCCCACGAGCCTGATGCGGTCCTGCAGTCGCCACATCGCCGCCGCCGAAATCGTGTTGCCGGCCGCGACCCCGATGACGCCCAACCGGGTAGCGAGCGACAGCGGAGTCGTGATCGCGATCGCGACTTCGAGTCCGGCGCTCACCCATGCCAGCCACGCACCGACTCGCACGATCAGCTTGCGGTTGGCTTCTGAGCCCGGCTCGGCGAATGCGGCGTACGACGCGTCGGAGGCCGACGGATCGGAGAGGGTTTCGAGCGTGACGCCTTCCGGCGGGCGCGGGGTGACGGGGAGCTCGAAGGCGAACGTGCTGCCGATCCCCAGCTTGCTGTCGACCAAGCCCAGCTGCCCGCCGTGGGCCTCGATGATCCGCCGTGACAGCGGCAAGCCGAGCCCCGTGCCGTCTGTCCGGGTGGCCGCGGTCGTGTACTGCTCGAAGATCTTGTCCCGGTCTTCGGGTGGGACGCCACTGCCTTCGTCGGTGACGGTGATGCGGACCCGGTCGGCCAGTGCTCGCGCGCTGGCCGTCACGGTTCCGCCGTGGGGGGTGAACCGGATTGCGTTGGTCAGCAGGTTGACGATCACCTGCCGGACTTTGCGCCCGTCAGCGACGACGGTCGAGCCGTCCCTCACCGGCTCGACCACGATCATGACGCCGGTGGCAGCGGCCTGCTCACGCACCAGGCGCGCGGCATCGCCGAGGGCGAGGGCGATGTCCACCTCGTGCGTCTGGAGGTCGAGAGAGCCCGACTCCACCGCGGTGAGGTTCAGGACGTCATCGACGAGCTCGGTGAGGTGTCGCGCCGCCGAGGCGATGTCGTCGACGTAGCTGGCCTGCCGCTCAGTGAGTGGCCCGGCGGTCCGGGTGCCGAGGAGGTCGGCGAATCCGAGCACGACGTTGAGGGGCGTCCGGAGCTCGTGCGACATCCGCGCGATGAACCGCGACTTTGCCTTGCTTTCGACGTCCAGCGCCGAGCCCGCGCGCTCGGCGACTGCCCGCGCCTCCTGCTCGGAGATCGCCAGCTTGCTGCCGAGGCCGACCAGCCATCGCGCGAACCCGCCGCAGATCAGGACGGCGGTCATCAACCCGAGCCATCTCGAGACCGGTGCCGAGACGTCCGGGCCGAGGATCAGGACGCCCGCGAAGCTCGCGCCGAAGCCGAGCACGTGCAGCAGCGCCACGCGCGTGGAGCGCATCGAGAACAGGATCGTGCCGATCACGACGTACACGCCGGGTAGCGCCGGCCGTACGGGGGAGCCGTAGCGGCTGAGCAAGATGAGCAGAATCTCGGAGACCACCGCGAGTGCATCCATTGCCGGCAGCGGTACGCGGACCGGGATGAAGCGCATCAGGACGCCGGCAACCAAGGCGAAAACGCCGGTGCTCGCGATCCACGCGCTGGACGATGTGTGCTCGGGAGCGTTGATCGTGAGTACGACGAACAGCCCCCCGAGAGTGAGGGCGGCGTCGCCGCCGAGTCTGGCGACGACCTCCTCTTCGGCGCGACGCTGGACGGCGGATGTCAGGGTCGAATCGGATCGGAAGACCGCGTGGCGGATGGTGGCGACCAAGCGTCGCCCCGGACGTGTCGCATGCCTGATGCGCACGCTCATCGACCGGTTAGACGCCACGCCTCCAGCGTGGCGTGGCGTCGGGTGCCGCCGATGAAAGGTCGATTACCGATCGTCACCGCTCGCCGCCCGACATGAGGGCGGTCATCTCGTCGACCAGCGTCGCGACGTCGATCGGTTTCGACAGGTACCCGTCGAAGCCGTCGGCGAGCAGCCGCTCCCGATCGCCGTTCATCGCGAACGCCGTCACCGCCACGACCGGGATGTCCGAAGTATCCGGATTTTCACGCAGCGCCCGAAGCACTGACGAGCCATCGGTGTCCGGCAGCTTGATGTCCATGAGAATCAGGCGCGGCTGGAGGCTGGCGGCGAGCGAGAGCGCCTCGGAGCCGGTTCGCGCGGTCGCTGGCTCGTATCCGCGGATCGAGAAGAGCTCGGACATTAGCCGAGCGCTCTTCTCGTCGTCCTCGACCACGAGGACCCGGCCGTTCTCGTCCGTCATGCCCCCCGCACCTTCATGATCGTCCGGTTCCGAGCGTATCCACCTTTTTGCGACCTTTACAGGCATGTAATCGCCGCTGGCCACAGTGAGAGTGCTCGCGGGTTCGAGGGGGTGGCCAATGTTCAGGAACGACGCCCATGGCGTGCCGATGAGCCGAATCGACATGCTCCGCAGGCTGCCGATGTTCGGCCAGTACTCCGACGAGGAGCTGGTGCGCATCGATGCGCTCGTCTACGAGACGACGATTCCGGCGGGCACGGCTTTGACCGTCGAGGGCCGGATCCGGCGGCAGGCCTTCATCGTCCTCTCGGGCGAGGCATCCGTGGCGGTCTGCGGTGCGGTCATCGGGCGGCTAGGGCATGGTGACCTGATCGGGGAGATGTCGTTGCTCAACAACCAGCCGCAGTCCGCGACGGTCATCGCAGAGGAGCCGCTGCGCGTGCTCGTGATGGACCCGCGTGAGTTCGGCACGTGGGTCAGCGACCCCCGCGCGGCTCGGTGGCTTGCCAACGACCTGTCCGCGCGACTGAGCGTGGCGCAGTCCCAGGTGTCGCATGCCGCAGTCGAGGCGAACGCCGCCGAGACGACGCGGGCAACCACGCTTCGTGGTCGTCGCCAATCCGGTCCCGGGACGCCCATGCACCTCCCCGCCTGACGGGGCACATGAGCCGGGCACCCGCGTACCCGTCTCGGCCACAAGCGCGCGTGGCCGTGGGGGTGTACGGGCCGCGGGTGCCCGATCTGGTCGCGTGTGGCTGCGTCTAGGGTCTGACGATGATCCTGATTACCGGCCGCGGCCGAGTTCATGCCGACCAGCGCGACGCGGCACTTGCTGCCGCTGCCGCGATGAGTGCCGCGAGCACCGCAGAAGCCGGCTGCATCGAGTACAGCTTCTGGACCTCCGCCGACGACCCGAACTCGATCGGCCTGATCGAGCGGTGGGAGAACGACGAGGCGTTGACGGCGCACATGTCGCAGCCGCACATGGCGACCTTCATCGCCGCGATCGGTCCGACGCTCGACGGCGGTATGGATGTCGTGCGCCACGACGTGTCGAAGTCGGGACCGCTGTTCTAGCTGGGTGACGAAAGGCTGAACGCCCAGATCCCGTTGGCCTTGGACAGCGGGTTGAGGGTGGCGTTCAGCGGCGTCGCCTTGCACGGCTCCTGCAGCGGGCCCGGCAGGTTGTCGCAGGTCTTGAACTCGACGTCGCTCTCGGACGTGCCGGCGCCGATGACCAGCCCGTTCGCGGTGACCGCGGCGCCCGATGAGATCGGCGCGGTCAGCGGGAAGGCCCACAGGATCGCGCCGGTCTGCGCGTCGTACGCGCGCAGGACGTCGTCGACGGCGCCGCTGTAGACGACGCCGTTGGCTGCCGTGGTGGGGCTGTACGTCGGCGCCTGGACCGCCGACCAGACGTGCGCGCCGGTGGTGCCGGAGAAGCCCACCAGCGGAGTCGCGATGGCGGCGATCGAGGCAGGCGGCTGAAGGTTCTCCTCGCCGGCCCGCTCGTTGAAGTAGACCGGCGTGTTGATCGCCGCCCCACCGAACACCGTGGGCGTGGCGCTGACCGGAAGCACCGCGGTGGAGCCCAGCAGGCCGCCGAGCGCGAAGCCGGCCTGCAGGTTGCCGTTGCCGGTCTCGGGACGGTTCCACAGCGGCTTGCCCGTGTGCCGATCGACGACGTAGTAGGAGCCGCTCTTGTTGGCCTCGCCGACGACCTGCCGTCCGGAGGGCAGCGTGAACAGCTGCGCGGACGCCCCGAAGTCATCGTCCGAGATGTCGTTGCGCGGGAACGGCTGGTAGCTCCACACCGGTTTGCCGGTCACGGCGGAGATGGCGAGGATCGCCTGAGACAGGCGCGTCCAGCGGTGCCGGTAGTCGTAGTGGCCGCCCGGCCGGCAGTACTGGTCGGAGCCGTCGGACGGGCAGGGGTTGTTGCCGTTGTCGGGGCAGTCAGCGGTGCCGAAGTAGAGCATGGCCCGCCGTGACACCTTGCTCGCGTTCGGATCGAGCGCGAGTGCCGGCGAGGACCAGACGTTGCCGCAGCCGTAGAGAGAGTGGTGCAGATAGGTCTCGGGGTTGAAGTGGAAGACCAGCCTTCCGGTCGCGGCGCGGAGCTCCCACATGCCTTCGCCGGTGTAGCCGCTGTCCTGGTTGGCGTCGCTGCCGAAGATGACGACAGGTCCGCCCTTGGCGCCCGACCAGACCACGGGTGAGGACTCGATCTCGCCGTCGCTGGTCGGATGCTTCGGATCGAGGTTGACCGCCCAGACGACGCGCCGGCGGTCCGGCATGCTGCGCCGCGACGCGTCGAGCGCCCACATCGTGTCGCCGCCACCGACGAACACGAGCCGTCGGTGGCCGACTGTTGCGACTGCGGCCGACGAGGTGATGATCCCGTAGGCGCCGGTGTGATGGTCGGGATGACCGTCGGTGCGGTTGGTGCCGAGCGTGGTCTTCCAGAGGACCTTGCCGGTAGCGAAGTCCAGTGCGTAGAACGTGCCGTCCCACGCGCCGACGTACACCGTGCCGTCGACGATCGCGGGGCTGGCGGTGATGACGTCGTTCGCGTGGAAGTACCAGCGCGGGAGAAGCCGGCCGACGTTCGTGGGGTCGGGTGCCTCCTGGCACTGGGTGGTGAAGGTGCGAGCCGGGTTCTGGCCGAACATCGGCCAGTTGCAGCTCGGCCCGGCCGGGTTCAGCGCGGCGTGCCAGGGGCGCGCGGCGTGTGCGTGTGCCGCCGGCGCGGCCATCCCCATGGCCAGCGCTCCGGCCAGCGCCGCGATCCGGACCCGAAGGGGCCGCCCTCCCATGATCGAACGTTCGACATGGCAGGCCGCATCCCTTGATCGATGCCGCTGTCGATGTCGGGCCTAGGACCCCGCGGAGATGGCCTGGCGAGCCTCATCGAGCGTCGCGAACTCGCCGAGCGCGAGGCCCTGCGCGATGGCGTTGCCCCATGCGCTCGCCTCCGCGGGACCGAGCGAAACCGGCAGGCCGGTGGCTGCTGCGATCATCTCGCGCAACAGCCCGATCCGTACGCCGCCGCCTACCATCGCGATCTCCGTGGGCGGGTCAGGGAGCAGGGTCGCCAGCTCCGTCACCACGGCGGCGACCCTGCGCGCCAACGACAACAACAGGACGCGCACCACATCTCCGGGTCCCGCCTCGACCGGCAGGCGAGCCGCCTCGCGGACGAAGCCTTCCACGTCGAGGGCCTCGGCCGCGGCGTCCGGATCGACCACCGCGTCGGCGCGTGATGTCGCAGCGGCTTGGAGAAGCTGTTCGATCGGTGGACCGCCCCAGCGATGCCGGCATCGTTCGAGCAGCGCCAGTCCCGAGACGTTCTTGAGGAAGCGCACGCCGCCGAACACGCCTGGCTCGTTCGAGAAGTTCAACCGCCGGGCTTCCGGGCTCACGTCAGGGGTGTCACGTTCGACACCCACGAGCAGCCAGCTGCCGGTCGCGACGAACACGCGGCCGGCTCCGCCGCGAGGCGCGGCGAGCACCGCCGACGCGGTGTCGTGACCGCCGACCAGGTGCACCGGAACGCCGTGCTCACCTTCCCAGGCCCCCGCATGCTGTCCGGCCCGACCGATGGTCGGGAACAGCGACGCTTCGAGACCCACTGCAGCGATGAGGTCGTGGGACCAGCCCCCGGTGCGGAGATCGACGAGACCGGTGGTCCCCGCACTCGTGAGCTCCCCGCGGACGTCATGGCTGAGCTCCCGGACGAGCAGCTCGGGAAGCATCAGCAGGGTTCGGGCCGACGCGAGCTCGTCGCGGTCGTGCACCGCGAGCTGGAAGATCGTGTTGATCGGCATCGCCTGGATGCCCGTCGTCGTGTACAGCCGTTCCTCGCCGATCCGCTCTGCGGTCTCGCGCCATCCCGCGGTGCGCGAGTCCCGGTAGCTGTACGGCGGGGCCACCAGGTTGCCGGCGCCCTCGTCATCGATCAGGCCGTAGTCGACGCCCCAGGTGTCGACGCCGATCGAGGCGAGCGGTCCGGCTTCGCGTGCCGTGGCCAGACCGCGGCGTACTTCATCGACGAGGCGGGTCCAGTCCCATCGCAGCGAGCCGTTCGCCGCCACCGGCTGATGCGCGAACCGGTGGACGACGTCGAGGCGGCTGTCGCCATTGGCGAACTCGGCGACGCACACCCGCCCCGATGTCGCGCCGAGATCAACCGCGGCGACGCGCACGACGGCTCGACCCGCGGGTCACAGGCCCGTCGCGACGGCGTGGTCGCCGCGCTGGGAGCGCACCTGCGCGCGGTAGCCGATCGTTCGAAATGCCGTGAGCGGTTGGAGGGCGGCGCCGTTGCGTCGGCGTGCTTCGGCGACCAGCGGCCGGACGTCGGTTCGTGACGCTCTGTGGAGCAGCTCCTGCGCGAGCGCCGGGTCGTTGGCATCCTGCGCGGCGGCGAGCTCCTCGCGATTGACCAGCAAGCTCTGCGCCAGGGCGACTTGGATCGCATCGGTGGCTTGGATGAGATCCTCCAGCGGGTCCTTCACGTTGTGGCTCTCGTCGACCATGTAGGCGAGATCGGGCAGGCGGCCGCGGCCGACCTCGATCAGCTCGAGCATGATGAGGAACAGCTGATAGGGCTTGATGCTGCCGACCGTCAGGTCGTCATCGCCGTACTTCGAGTCGTTGAAGTGGAAGCCGCCGAGCCGTCCGGCCATCGCGAGCCGCGACACGACCTGCTCGATGTTGCAGTTCGGCAGGTGATGCCCGAGGTCGACGAGGCAGGCGGCGTGGTCGCCGGCTCGCTGGGCGAGCAGCAGCGAGGAGCCCCAGTCCGCGTTGACCGTCGAGTAGAACGCGGGCTCATACGGCTTGTGCTCGGTCAGCAACGTCCAGCCCTCGGGCATCGCGTCATGGATCTCGGCAAGACCCTCGGCGACCCGCTCGAACTGCACGCGGAAGTTGGCTTGACCGGGGTGATTGGTGCCGTCCGCGAGCCACACCGTGAGGGCGGATGAGCCGAGCGCGGCGCCGAGCTCGATGCAGTGGAGGTTGTGCTCGACCGCCAGCTTGCGCACGCCGCTGTCGCGCGCGGCGAGCGATCCGAACTTGTAGCTGATCGCGCCGTTACCGGTCGTCGCGGCATTGTCCTGGAACGTGTTGGAGTTCATGGCGTCGAAACCGATGCGCGCAGCCGCGGCGTGCTCCCGAAGGGCTGCCGGATCCGCCGGGTCGTCCCACGGGACGTGGAGGGAGATCGTGCGGTTGGCGCCGGTCAGCGCGTTGACGGCTGCGACGTCGTCGACCTTCTCCTCCGTTGTCCGGGGCTCACCGGGCCCGGGAAACCGGCCGAAGCGGGTGGCGCCGGTGCCGAGTGCCCAGGACGGCGCGGCGACGGAGAACCGCGCGATCTCGGCGATCACGCCCTCCGCGTCGACGCCGCTTCGGGCGGCGAGATCGAGCGCGTGATCAAGGTCGCGATGATGGTCGGAGAGCAGCGGCGAGTTCGTGTCGGCAACTTCGTCGAGGCTGATCACCGTCGTGACACCACTCTCATCGAAGGAAGGCCGCCGGGATTCCGCCGTCGACCGGGATGATCGCGCCCGTCGTGAGCGGGAGCAAGCCTGTGGTGAGCGCGACTACGGCGTCGGCGACGTGCTGCGGGAGCACCTCCCGTTTGAGCAGGGTGCGGGTCGCGTAGAACTTGCCGAGATCCTCGACCGGCACGCCGTACACCGCCGCGCGCTGCTCGCCCCAGCCGTTCGCGAAGATGCCCGATCCTGCGACGACGCCGTCCGGGTTGACCCCGTTGACCCGGATCCCGAGCTCGCCGAGCTCGGCGGCGAGCAGGCGAACCTGATGTGCCTGGTCCGCCTTCGCGGCGCCGTACGCCACGTTCTCGGGCCCGGCCACGACGGCGTTCTTGCTGACCACGTAGACGATGTCCCCGCCGCGGCCCTGCGCGGACAGCACGCGCGCCGCGGCCCGGCTGACGAGGAACGAACCGCGTGCCATGACGGTGTGCTGGTTGTCCCAGTCCTCGATCGAGGTCTCCACCAGCGGCTTGGAGATCGACAGCCCGGCGTTGTTGACGACGATGTCGACGCCGCCGAACGCGAGCGTCGCGGCGGCGAAGCAGGCATCGACCGAGACCGTGTCTCGGACGTCGAGGTGAGTGGCGATCGCGCGGTCGGCGCCGCCGAGGTCGGCAGCGGCCGAGTCGCCGTCCGCGTCGTTGATGTCGCCGATCGCGATGCACGCTCCGGCCTCGGCTAGCCGGCCCGCGACTGCGCGCCCGATGCCCGATGCGCCGCCCGTGACGAGCGCAACCTTGCCGGTCAGTGGCTTGGGGGCGGGTCGTCGTGCCAGCTTCGCCGCTTCGAGAGACCAGTACTCGACGCGGAACTTCTCCGACTCGGGGATCGGCGAGTACGTCGAGAGCGCTTCAGCGCCGCGCATCGCGTTGATCGCGTTGACGTAGAACTCGCCGGTCACGCGGGCGGTCTGCTTGTCAGCGCCGAAGCTGAACATCCCGACACCAGGAACGAGCACGACGGTCGGGTCGGGCGCCCGCATCTTCGGTGAGCTGCTCGTCGCGTGCGCTTCGTAGTAGCCGCGGTAGTCGGCGCGGTAGGCGGCGTGCAGCTCCGTGAGGCGCGCGACCTGCGCCTCGAGTCCCGCGCCGGCCGGAAGGTCGACGAACAGCGGTCTGACCCTGGTGCGGATGAAATGGTCGGGGCAGCTCGTCCCGAGGGCGGCGAGGCGCGGCGCCTGCGCCCGTGACAGGAAGTCGAGCACGAGGTCGTCGTCGTTGAAATGGCCGATGACGGCGTCGGTCGCGCCGGCCACTCCTCTTATATAGGGGAACAGCTCGGCGGCGCGGGCGCGGCGCTCGACCGCAGGTAGTGCGGCGTACGCCTCCGAGACCGCGCCGAACGGCTCGGGCCGACCCTTCGCCTCGATGAAGGCAGCGGCGCGCGTGATCAGGTCGAGGCTGTTCGCCTCGCACTCGTCGCTCGTCTCGCCCCACGCCGTCAGGCCATGACCGCCGAGGACCACGCCCTTCAGCTGCGGGTTGTCGAGATGGAGCGCGCGGATCTGCAGCGCCAGCTCGTACCCGGGACGGCGCCACGGCACCCACCCGACACTCCCGCCGTAGCACTCCTTGGTGAGGGTCTCGCCGTCGATCGCGGTCGCGAGGGCGATCACCGCATCCGGGTGCAGGTGGTCGATGTGCAGCGCGGGAAGGAGGGCGTGCATCGCGGTGTCGATCGACGGGGCGGCGCCGCCGCTGCCGAAGCAACAGGTGTCGAGCAGGCCGACCATCTCGTCCTCGTGGTCGGCGCCGCGGTACTCAGCTTCGAGGGCACGCACCCGGTCGAGCTCGAGCAGTGCGAGACCTGAGGCCGTCAGCGTCCCGAGGTCTCCGCCGGACCCCTTGACCGCCAGGACGTCGACCATCCCGGCCCCCGGGTGCCGAAGCGAGGTCTTCACCGACGTGTTGCCGCCGGCGTAGTTGGTGGTCGCAGGGTCCGACCCGAGCCGGCGCGATCGCGCGATCAACGCGTCGACGTCGGCGTTCCAGACGGCCACGACCAGTCCTTCGTCTCAGCCCGTTGTGTCGGGGGACCGTTTGCGCGATGCTGTGCGTGCTCACAAAATCTAACAGGCGAGTGGGCGGCGTGCCAGGGCCGTTCAAGGGGGAACATGACCGTCGGCAGCCGGCTCCTCGGGGCGCTCATGCGCCTGCCGCGACCCATCTCCGGCCGGGTCGAGGTCAGGCGCGACCTCGAGATCCCGATGCGCGACAGCACGGCGCTGCTCGCGGATCTCTACACGCCGGCCGGCGGCGGCCCGGCCCCGACGGTGCTGACCCGCTCGCCGTACGGCCGGTCCAACTGGATCGGCACGATCTACGGCCGGCTGTTTGCCGAGCGCGGCTTCCAGGTGCTGGTGCAGAGCTGCCGTGGCACGTTCGGCTCGGGCGGCGACTTCGACGCCTTCAACGAGCGCGACGACGGCCTCGACACCATCGCGTGGATCGAGCAGCAGGACTGGTATGACGGCCGGCTGGCCATGACGGGAGCCAGCTACGGCGGGATCGCTCAGTGGCTGGTCGCGGCAGACAGCCCGCAGCTGGCCGCGCTCTCGATCGTCAATGCGTCCTCGGACCCGTACGACTTCGTCTATCCGGGCGGGGTGTTGTCGCTGCGCTCCTGCCTGTCCTGGAACGCCAGCAATGCCGCCGACTTCCAAGGCTCGTTTCTGTCCCGCCTCCGGCAAGGCCGCGCCCTCGACGAGCGGTTGGAGGACCTCTACGCGGAGCTCCCGCTCGACAGCCTCGACGACCGTGCGGTGGCACAGAGCGTGCCGGCGTACCAGGCCTGGCTCAGGCACCCCGAGCGGGACAGCTTCTGGGCGCAGCGCTCGGCCACCGACCAGGCCGCGCGGATCACGGTCCCGACCTGTCTGGTTGCCGGCTGGTACGACATCTTCCTTCCGTACCAGCTTGCCGACTATCGCTCGATGCTCGACGCCGGCTGCTCCGTGCAGCTGACGATCGGCCCGTGGACCCACGGCAACCCGGCTGGGATCGGGCACGGGCTGAAGCTGTCGATCGACTGGCTCAGTGGGCACCTGCTGGGCACAGCCGTGCCGGAGCGAGCTCCCGTGCGGATCTTCGTGACCGGCGCGAACGCGTGGCGTGACCTGCCGGAGTGGCCGCCGCCGTCGACGGCTGTGCGGTGGCACCTTCACGCGGACGGCGGACTGTCGCCCGAGCCTGCGGATGACGGGCAGCGGACGTTCCGCTACGACCCTGCGGACCCCACGCCGTACGTCGGCGGTCCGGTGCTCGGTCAGGACAAGGGGCCGCAGGACAACGCGATGCTCGAGGCACGAGCCGATGTCGTCGTCTTCACGAGCGAGCCGTTGGCTGACAACTACGAGCTGATCGGCGAAGTGTCGGCCGAGGTCTCGATGTCGTCCTCGACACCGGACTTCGACGTCTTCGTCCGGCTGTGCGAGGTCGACGCGAAGGGCAGGTCGGTGACGGTGTGCGACGGCATCCAGGCCGTGAGGGGGCACAACGAGGTCAGCCCAGCCACCGTCGGCGTCCAGCTGTGGTCGATCGGCCACCGCTTCGCGAAGGGGTCGCGGTTGCGCGTGCAGGTGTCCGGCGGCTCGCATCCCCGGTTCGGGCGCTGCCACGGCGGCGGTGAGCCGCTGGCGACGGCGACCGCGGTCGTCGCGTCAGACCGCACGCTGCATCTCGGCGGGCGCGCGTCGTCGTTCGTCGTACTCCCTGAGGCTCGAAGTCGCACCTGAAGTCGTCGGGCCCCTTGGGCTCGCCGAACTTGCGATTTCCAACCGAAAATCGGGCTGGAACGGTTGGAAAGTGCAAGTTCGCGGGGGACTGGTGGCCCGGCTCGCCGCCGCTACGAGCCGCGAGTGCCGGCCCCGAGCTGCTTCCGCAGCCAGGTCGCGACCTCGGCGATGCCGGCTCGAGACTCCGGAAGGTCGTCGCCGGTCCCGGTGAAGCCGTGACCCATCCCGGGCCACACGCGAAGGTCGGCGACGGAGCCGGCGTCATTAGCGGCCTTCGCGAACCGCACTGAGTCGTCGCGGATCAGGTCGAGCTCGCCGACCTGCAGAAGCATCGGCGGAAGGCTCGACAAGTCGGCGAACAGAGGAGACAGCGCTGGGTCGCTCGGCTCGTTGCTCCCGACATAGGCATCACGGCACATCTCGATGAACGCCGGGGTCAGCATGTCCTTGCCGGCGTTCTCGACCGTCGATTCACCGGACAAGGTGAGGTCGGTCCACGGACACAGCAGTACGACGGCGGCCGGCATCGCCAGACGGGCGTCACGCGCGCGCAGCAACGCGGCCAGTGCGATCACCGCGCCGCCCGACTCCCCGCTCAGCACAAGTCGCGCCGGATCGACGTGCTCGAGCAGTGCCTGGTACGCCGCGACGGTGTCGTCGGCGCCGGCCGGGTACGGGTGCTCCGGGGCGAGGCGGTAGTCGATCGACCAAACCCGCACGGCCGCCTCGCGGGCCAGCGAGCCGACGAGTCGACGCTGGGTGCTCGGCGTGCCAGCGACACAACCGCCGCCGTGCAGGTAGAGAACGTCAGCGATCGTGTCGCCGGACTCGGGCTCCGCGATCTCCACCGCGAGGCCCGCCAGCGACTCGGGTCGGAACCGTGCCCCCGCCACGTCGACCGGCTTCGGTGCCGGTGGTCCTTGGAACGACCGCAGCTGCGCGACCGTGAACGCGTCCCGCGATGCGGCAGTCTTTGCAATCACGCGCCGCATCACCCGGTACCGAAGACTCACTGCGACGCCCGGGCGAGATGGCCCTCGACAGCCGCGAGCCAAGCCTCGGGGGCGTCCTCTTGCGGGCTGTGGCCGGCTCCCGGAATGACGACCAGTACGGCGCCGGGGATCGTCGCGGCGAGTGAGTCCGCGGCACCACGCAGCCCGGTGTCGTTCTCGCCGACGATCACCGTTGTCGGTAGCTCGAGCGCCGCCAGCGCGCCGAGCATCGACGGATAGCAACCCAGCTCGGCACCGAACGCGCCGACCGCCTCGACGTCGAGCAGCGAGAACTTCGCCAACGCGCGAGCCTTCGCCGCATCGTCCAGGGCCCTGTCCCCGAGCTCGGCCGCGAAGGCGACCATGATCTCGGCGGCCGCCGCCATGCCGGAGGTCCGGCCAACCGCGACGAGGCCGTCGATCGCCTCGGACGGCAGCCCACCCATCGGCTCCGCCGCGGTGTCCATGAGGACCAACGAAGCCAATGCATCGGGATGGCGTAGCGCATATCGCATCGACACGACCCCACCCATCGAGTGCCCGAGCAGGTGAACCGGCCCGGGACCGAGCGCGTCGACCACGGACTCGAGATCGTCGACGAGCTTGTCGAAGGTGTACGCCGCGGCGTTGCCCGCGTTGGTGCTGTCGCCGTGCCCGCGATGGTCGTAGGTAATGACCCGCCGGGACGATGCGAGCGCCGGAGCGACTAAGTCCCAGTCCACGTGGCTGCCGATGTAGCCGTGCACGAGAACGAGTGGCGGCTCGCCCTCACCTTGCACATAGGTGGTGAGCTCCACCCCGCCCGACCGCACGATCACGACGCGGCTCGCGTGATCGAGTGACGACCGGCGGCGTACCGCTTGCCCTCACACGTGAACGGCACCGGGCAGTCGACGTCGAAGCGCTCGCGCGCCACGTCGACACTGATCAAGCCGTACGGCGACGGCACCCGGCCATGTGCCCACTCGAGATCGCCGAGCTCCGGAGTGATCGATGCCTCGGCGAAGCCTGGGACAGCGGGCATCACACCGAGGACCCGGGTCATGAGGTCGCGAGTCGGCGTCGAGGACCAGCCATGGCTGACCGTGCCGCCGAACCACGTCTCCGACCACGACGTCGGGCAGATCTCGAGCAGCTGCTTCCAGTCACGGCACTGGGAGACGATGAGGTCCGCGCGGCCCGCCTGCACCAGCGCGTCGTGCACGACGTACCGGAAGAACGGCTGCGCGCGCACGATCTGCCGATCGGTGTCCCACCACGGCTCGGGATGGCCGGCGCGCAGGGCTTCCCCGCCCGGAGCGACACCGGTGCCGGGGCCGGCCGGACCGTCGGGTACGGCGAACGTCGCATGGATCAAGGCGTCGGCATCGGTCAGCCGCTCGAGGAGCGTCTCGTATCGATCGGTCGGTGCGAGGCCGCCCACGATCGCCGCGGCCTGTCCGTTCTGTGACGCCATCGGCCGGTCGGCGCCTTCGACCAACGAGTCCACGTACCGCTGCCGCGTCGGGTCCCACAACCGCTCGAACCCGGCGGCGAGCGCACGGTGCAGGTTGCGGGCCCACCTTGCCCGGCCGCCATCGCCGAGCCACTCGGCCATCTCGGCGAACTCGAGCAGCCCGCGGCCCCACAGCCCGTTGAGCCCTGCGCTCACGCCCTCGGTGTAGATCGACGACCAGTCGACGATCACCCAGCCGGGGACGTCGAGGAGCGTGCCATGCGCGTCGATGAACGGCTCGAACCACCGCAGCACGCCTTCGGCGACAGGCAGGAGCCGCCGCACCTCGTCTTCGTCGCCGACGTAGCGGTAGAGGTTGTGCACGCCATGGATCCAGTGCAGTGCCCAGTCCGGGATCACCGCGACGTCGTAGTGCTCGGCGTCGCCCGCGACCGCCATCGGGAGCATTCCGTCAGGGCGCGGCGAGGCCGCGAGGTACGGGTACCAGCGCGCCAGGCGCCAGTCGAGGTTCGTCGTGAGGTCGACCATCTGATGGACGACGGCGTCGCCGACCCATGCACGCTGCTCGCGGGTCGGGCAGTCGATGTAGGCGTCGAACGAGCAGAGCGAGACGGTACGTCGACCGACCGCCCAGATCCGGTCGAGCAGCGGGTCTGAGCAGCTGAACTCCGCACCCGGCTCGACCGGATAGAGCCGCTCTCGCACCGCGACCCGGCTGATCGCGGCGCCTTCGGGTAGGTCGACGTGCAGCTCGCGCACCCCGAAGATGTCGACGGACTCCATGACTCGCGAGGTGCCGTCGAGGGTCAGTGAGAACCCGATCACGCCGCCGCCCGCGGGGTCGGTCGTCGGATCACCGGGCTGGTCGCCTCGCGCGAACTCGGAGGTCCGCATCGTGAGCTGCGCGCCGGCCGGACCACTCGCCTCGACGAGCAGGGTGCCCGCCACCACTTCGTCCGCCGTGAACCCGCCGGGCATCGGGGTCAGCGTCACGTCGCGCGGCGGCTGCTGCGGAAGCGGGCTCTCGCCGTACGGGCCATGCGGAAAGGTCGGCGGCTCGGGCCGCCCCGGGTCGCCGATCGAGTGCGCGTCGTAGGCGATCGCGGCCGGCCAATGCGACAGGTCGCGGTCGGCGTCGAGCCAGTCCGCGGGCAACGATCGCGCGTCGACGCACTCGCCTCCGCGACCGTTGAACCCCTCGCCAGGTGGCAGTGCGGACCATCCGGCGAGCAAGGTCGCCTCCCACGATCCGTCGCTGACGACGAGGTCGTCGCCGACCTGCGCCTCGAGCAGGAACCCGCCGCGGCTGATGGCGCTGGTCAGGATCGGCGCGGGCTGCCACCAGGCCGTCGCGTCGCCGTAGTGCGTGCAGATCGCGGCGATCCTGTTGCGCCCGGGACGCAGCGCGGCGGCGAGGTCGATGACGTCGTACTTGCGCCGACGCGGGTTGATCCGCACCGGTCCGCGGGCGACCTCGATCCCGTTGACCCACAGGACGTAACGCGAGTCCGCACACACTCGCGCCGGAACCGATGCGGGGACGTCGGCAAGGACGACATCGCGTCGAAGCGCGACGCTGTGCCGCTTCCCGTCCGCTCCCGGGATTACGCCGTCGCGCGGCGCAGCCCAGATCCACCGTGCCCGCCATCGGCCGGGCGGGAAGAGGTCGTCGCTCATCGTTGCGGAGTTGGCAGCAGGTGGTCCGAGACCTCGATGTCGACGTGCAACGGAAGGTCGGCAGACGAACGCCCGACCCGCAGCCGCCGGGCGCCGGCAGCGATGCGCCAGCCGGTCTCGGCGTCATCCCATGAGGCGAGTGCGCGCAGCGGGAGCTCGACGCTCACCTCGGCCGATGCGCCCGGCTCGAGACGGACTTTCGCGAAGCCGGCGAGCTGGCGGACAGGGGTACCGTCCGGAGCGCCCACCGCTGCGTCGGCGTAGACCTGCACGACCTCGGATCCTGCTCGCTCGCTGCGGTTCGTGGCGGTCACCGTCACGCTGACCGTCTCCGAGCCGACGTCCGCCCTCGCATTGCCTAGTGAGATGTCGGCGTAGGACAACCCGAAGCCGAGCGGGTACGCCGGCGTGAGCCCGTTCGCGTCGAACCAGCGGTGACCGATCAGCAGCTCCTCCCGATACGTGACCGTCCCGTGCTCGCCCGGGAAGTCCTGGTGCGCCGCGGTCGCTTCGAGACGTGCCGGGAACGTGGTCGGCAGCCGCCCGCCCGGATCGGCGTGACCGAGCAGGACGTCGGCGAGCGCGTGCCCCATCTCCTGGCCGCCGAACCAGGTCCAGACGATCGCGTTGGCGCGATCGGCCCACGGCAGGCGAAGCGGCGCGGATGCGTTGACGACGACAATCGCGTTCGGTGCCGCCGCGAGAACCGCCGCCACGAGCGCGTTCTGATCGCCGGGCAGCTCCATCGAGGGGCGGTCGAATCCTTCGGACTCGAACTCGGGTCCGGTCCCCACGACGACGATTGCCTGCTCCGCGGCCGCGGCGAGCGCCGCGGCCGCATTGATCTCGGCGGCCGGGTCGGGCGGATGGGCGCCGAAGTAGAGGTGTGGCAGGCAACCGGGCGTCGCCACCGCGAGATCGATCTCGATGCTGACCGGCTCGCCCGACTCGAGCTCCACCGCGCTCTCATGAGTGGCAAGCATCGGCCCGGCCATGATCTGCCCCTTCGGGACGTCCGAGCCGTTGCCCAGCACCTGCTGGCCCGCCACGGACACGCTCACCGTCCCGGCGCAGGCCAGCACGAGGCGCCAAGGTCCGGTCTGGTCAGGCGTGAAGGTCGCCGAGTAGCGCGCTCGCATCTGGCAAGGGTCGGCGATGCCGGGAATCTTGTTGCCGAAGAACGAGTACCGGACCGCGTCGTACCGCCCGGAATGGACCGGGTCACCCGCTGCCTGCGAACCGTTCCAGAACTCGGCGGTCCAGTGGCCGTCGGCGAGCAGGTCGGGACGGATCGGCGGCGCGAAGCGCCCGTGGGGGCAACCGCGGGCCACCTCGATGCGCGCGCCCGGTACGGCGGCCCGCAGGCCATCGACCGGACCCACGAGCCGGTGCGGGTGCACCAGGGCGCTGCCACCTCCTAGCGCGAAGCCGGGGTCCGCGGCGGGCCCGACCACGGCAATGGAGGCGAGGTGAGCGGACATCGGCAGCGTCGACTGCTCGTTGCGCAGCAGAACGATCGCATCCGCCGAGATCCGCCTGGCCAGCGCGGTGCGCTCGTCCGACTCGTCGCTGCGTTCGCTGTGTTCGGGCTCCGGGTTGTGGAGCAACCCGGCCCGGCCCAGCAGGCGGAGCAGCCGGCCGGCCATGTCGTCGAGGCGGGCTTGTGACACCTCGCCCCGGGCGACTGCGTCGGCGAGCTGCGGCCCGAGCCACTTGGCGGGCCCGGGCATCTCGAGGTCCAGGCCGCCGGCCGCCGCGGAGACGGTGTCGTGGGTAGCCCACCAGTCGGAGATGACGGCGCCCGACCAGCCCCATTCCTCCTTGAGGATCTCGACCAGCAGGCGGTGGTTGGCGGTTGCATAGGTGCCGTTGACCTTGTTGTAGGCGGCCATCACGGTCCAGGGGTCCGCTTCCGCGACAACTGCTTCGAACGGCCGTAGGTAGATCTCCCGGAGTGTCCGCTCACCGACGCGCGCGTCGACCGAGAACCGGTCGGTCTCTTGGTCGTTCGCGACGAAGTGCTTGACGCACGCACCGACGCCGGCGCCTTGCAGCCCGTTGACCAGCGCCGCGGCGAGGCGGGCGGTCAGCTCGGGGTCTTCCGACATGCACTCGAAGTTGCGGCCGGCGAGCGGGTGGCGATGCAGGTTGACGGTCGGGGCGAGCAGCACGTGCGCACCCTTGGCCCTGGTCTCCTCAGCGAGGGCTTCGCCGAGTGCCGTTGCCAGCTCGACGTCCCAGGTTGCTCCGACCGCGGAGCCGCACGGGAAGCAGGTCGAGGTCGTCCCGGAGGTCAGGTCGCCACGTGCCCCGACCGGACCGTCCGTGACCTTGAGCGCACCGACCGGCATCCCGTCGATCGTCGGGGTGCGCCAGTAGTCCGCACCTGCCGTCAGCGTTGCCTTCTGCCGCTGATCCAGGCGCGCGAGGAGGTCCCCTGCGACGTTGATGTGCAACCTCCCGTGACCGAACGTGTGAGAGTTTGATGCAAACTACAGATCGCCGTGGAGCCCGGCAACACGCTTGACAGAGCGGAATTTCGTGCCGGAGAGGTCTCTTGCCCTGGTCAGACCGGTGTGCGAATCTGTCCGACATCACAAGATCGCGCCTAGCCCGCGGGAGTACGTCGATGACACGTCGGTCGTTGTGTCACGTGGTGCGGTCGCGCGGGATGGCTGCCGCATGACCGGCCCGGCATCGAACCTCGCCAGCCACCGTCGCCTCGACTGGGTCCGGCGCGAGCTGGAACGCAACGGCAGCGTCGAGATCCGCGAGTCGGCCAGGGCGCTGGGCGTCAGTGAGATGACCGTGCGTCGCGATCTCGAGCAGCTCGAGCAGATGGGCTTCGTGCAGCGCGTCCGCGGTGGTGCGATCCGGGTGGGACCGACCCCGTTCGCCGACCGGCATCGTCACCATGCGGCAGCGAAGACCGTCATCGCGCAGAAGCTGGTCGATCTCATCCCGAGCCGGGGTGCGATCGCGATCGATGCGTCGTCGACGCTGCTGCGCCTGGTCGGCTCGATTCCCGACTCGGCTGATCTGACCGTCCTGACGAACGGACCCGAGACGTTCACCGAGCTGCGGCGCAAGCGGCACCTCGTGCCGATGCTCACCGGCGGGCAGCTCGAGCCGCGGACCGGCTCCCTGGTGGGTCCGATCGCCTGTCAGGCGGCAGGTCATCTGCTCCTGCAGCGACTGTTCGTGTCCGCGGCGGCCGTCGACCCGGTGGTCGGTGCGAGCGAGGCATGCACCGAGGAGGCTGAGGTCAAGCGAGCCCTGGCCGCCATGGCAAGCGAGGTCGTGCTCGCGGTCGACTCGTCCAAGCTGGACCTCCGAGCCGTCGCCGTCTCACTCGAGTGGGGCGCGGTCAACACGCTCGTCACCGAGCTCGAGCCGGACGACGAACGTCTTGCGCCGTACGCCGCGATGATGGACATCCGCTGACGGCGAGCAGTCCGCCCGTGCAGCGGACCCGACGCGTTCTGGCCGAGCCGTTGCTTGCATCGTTTCGGGATCATGCCGAGTTCGGCGTTCTCGCTGTTCTCCTCGCCTGCAGCTTCGCGTTGCCCAAGGGCCTGCCGCTGGGGATCAGCGCGCTCGGCCTGGTCGGCGGAGCGCCGGTCGCGTTGCAGGCGATCGCCGTCGTCCTGGTCTACCGCTCCAACCGCATCATCAACTTCGCCCAGCTGCAGATCGCGGCCGTAGCCGCGACGTTGTTCGGCGAGCTCGCCTATCGGCGCACGTTTCTCATGGGCATCCACGTCGTCTGCGGCTCGTGCGTGAAGGTCTCGAGCGTCCAGGTCGCCAACGAGCACTTCGCACTTCCGGTCGGCGTCGCCGGCTGGCTGCTCCAGCTCAACTTCTGGCTGTCGGTCGTCACCGCGCTGCTTGCCGCGGTCCTGCTCGAGATGGTCCTGTTCGCTGCCGTCCATCTGCGCCGGTTCGCCGACGCGCCACGACTCGTCGTCACGGTCTTCACGATCGGCGCAGGCCAGGCGTTCGCGATGCTCAGCGTGCTGCTGCTCTACGCCTTCCACGACAAGGCGGGCGCGGCGCTCGCCATCCCGGCCGGCTTCCCGTTCCGCTGGTCGACAACCGTTGGCGGCGTCACGTTCGTGACCTCCGACATCCTTGCCGTCGTACTGCTCGGTGCCTTTGTGGCCTTCCTCGTCGGCTATCTGCGCCGAAGCGCCACCGGGGTGATGCTGCGCGGATCGGCTGACAACCCGGCGCGCGCGCAGACGCTCGGCGTCAACACCGCCGCGGTGAGTGCGCGGGCGTGGTTGATCGCGGGTGTGATCGCGGGCGTCACCGCAGTGCTCGGCGCGACCGCTTCGAGCGCGGCCGGCGGCGTCAGCCTCGTTCCCGTGCTGACTGCCGCGGTCGTCGGGGGTCTGGTCGGACTGCCCGCCGCAGTCGTCGGGGCGCTCGTCATCGGCGTCATCGCGCACGCGGCACTGTGGTCGTACAACACGACCGCGGCGGTCGACGGTGTCTCGCTGCTCGTCGTGGTGGTCGTGCTTCTCGCGCAGCGCAGCCGGCCCCGCCGATCGGATGCGGGCGGCGATGGCTGGACCCAGAGCGTCGAGCTACGCCCGATTCCCGCTGAGCTGCGCGGTCTTGACGTCGTCGTCCGCTGGCAGCGCACCGGGCTATTCCTTGTCGTTGCCGCAGTGCTTGCGCTGCCATGGATCCTCAGCCCGAGCCAGACCACCCTGACCGACGTGGTGGTGCTGTACGCCGTCGTCGGGCTGTCGCTGCTGGTGCTCACCGGGTGGGCGGGGCAGATCAGCCTTGGCCAGCTCGGAATCGCCGCCGTGGGTGCCTACATCACCGCGAAGCTTCAGCTCCCGTTCCCGCTCCCGGTTGTCGTCGGTGGGCTCGCCGGATCGGTTGCGGCGCTCGTCGTGGGGCTGCCGGCGCTGCGGCTACGGGGATTGCACCTTGCGATCACGACGCTGGCGTTCAACGCCGCCGTGATCTCGTTGCTCGTCGATCCGGCCGAGCTCGGGCGCTATCTCCCGCAGTACCTGGCCCGGCCGAACCTCGTCGGGCTGAACCTCAACGACGACCGCACCTTCTACTACGTCACGCTCGTCGTGCTCGTCCTCGCGCTCGTCGCGACGCTGGGGATGCGTCGTAGCCGCACCGGCCGGGCGCTGATCGCGTCTCGGGAGAACGAAGCGCTCGCGCAGTCGTTCGGCATCAACCTCACGCGCGCCCGGCTGAGCGCCTTCATGATCTCGGGCTTCATGGCTGCCGTCGCGGGTGGCATGTACGCCTACGCCGCCTATGGCGTGGGCGTCTCCGACTTCGGCATCGGCCAGAGCACGAACGTGTTCGTCCTCGTCGTCATCGGCGGCCTGGGTACGACGCTCGGTCCCTTGCTCGGCGCGGTGTACATCGGCGCGACGACGGTCTTCTCGTCCAACCAGCTGTTGTCACTCGGCGCGACCGGTCTTGGTCTTGTCGCGGTGATGCTTTTCGCGCCGGGCGGCTTGAGCCAGCTCGCCTACACGGTCCGCGACATGATGCTGCGCCGTGTCGCGGACCGTTACAAGATCGACGTCCCCAGCCTGTTCGCGGACCGTGCCAGCCGCCGGTACGTCCAGGCTCCCATCGCGCCGAAGACCCGCTCCGGCGGTGGCGCCGTGTTCGTCCCCGAGCGTTACCGGCCGCCCGGGCAGTGGGCGGTCAGCATGCTCCAACGGGAGCGCGCCGATGGCTGAGCGAACGATCGACGAGGGCGCTCTCGCTCGCCGGGACTTCGTCCCGTCCGAGCGCGAGCACGAGCACCAGCTCGGCGCGGCGTACAGCTTCATGGCTCGGCCGGTCGAAGCCCCCGACCCCGGACCCACGGCGCGTGAGGCGCTGATGGCCGGATTGCGCGGCATCGATCCGAGGACCCTGGGCGCCCCGGCACTGCCGATCGTGATCTTCAGCGCGTCGATGACGATGGCGCTGTGGGACGTCGCGGGCTTCAACGTCCTGGCTCCGGACATCCAGAAGACGTTCCACACCAGCACCGGCTTCATCGTTGCCCTGGGCACGATCGTCGGGGTCGTCGGGCAGGTCTTGGCGCCGCTCACCGGCTACATGGCCGACCGGGTCAACCGGGTGAGGATGCTTGCGTCCGGCGCCATCATCGCTGCCGTCGCGCAGATCGGCTCAGGTCGAGCCGGGTCCACGGCGGTGCTGGCCGGCACCCGCGCGGCCGGCGGTGTCGGCGCGGCGCTGGCCCAGCCCGCGGCGATCCCACTCGTTGCCGACTACTACCCGGTCTCGGTCCGGGCGCGCGTGATGAGCATGCTGTTCATCGGCTTCGGGCTCGGTTCGACCATCGGGCCGCTCGTCACCGGCCAGATGAGCAACGCGTGGGGCTGGCGGACCACCTTCGTGGTCCTGGGAGTCGTCTCGATCGTCGTCGTTCTGCCGATGTTCCTGCTCAAGGAGCCGCCGCGCGGCCGTTATGACCGGCTCGCTCAAGGGGCGAGCGAAACGGTTGCCGCGCAGGAGCAGCCCAAGATCGGCTGGGCCGAGGGTTGGCGGGCGGCGGCGAGCATCTCGACCGTCCGGCGCCTGTGGATCATGACGCCGATCCTGGCGGTGGCGGCGAACTTCCTCACGCCGCTGTTCTCCTTGTACTTCGCTCAGAAGTTCGGCCTCGGATCAGGCTCCCGCGGCGCGCTGTTCTCCGCGTACGGCGGGATCGGGCTCGTGATGCTCGCCGGCGCCGGACCGGTCTCGGACAAGATCATCGCGACGCGACCCGGTCGGATGTTCACCGTCGCGGGCGTGCTGATCTTCCTCGACGCGCTCGTCCTCGTCGGACTCGTCCTCTCGCCGTGGTTGTGGCTGTCGATCCCGTTGCTCGCACTGCCGATGGGTGTAGGACTGCTGATCCTGCCGGGGCTGCTCTCTGTGGTGACGATGGTCACGGCGCCGCGGTTCCGCGGCTTCGCGGCGCAGACCACGGCGCCGTTCCAGCTCATCGGCTTCGCCGTGTGCGAGGCGCTCTTCCTGGGAACGCAGAACCTCACGCTCAACGGCAGCCTCGTGATCGCTGCCGTGGTGATGGGCCTGGGCAGCTTCGTCGTCGGCGCGGGCGCGCCCGGTGTCGAACGCGACATGCGGGCGGCGGCCGCGGCCAGCTCCGCCGAGGAGATCTCGAAGGCTTCTCGCGATCGCGGCGAGAACACGATCCTGATCTGTCGCGACGTCGACGTGACCTACGAGACCGCGCAGGTGCTGTTCAACGTCGACCTCCAGCTCGCCGAAGGCGAGCTGGTCGCGCTGCTCGGAACCAACGGCGCCGGCAAGTCGACGTTGCTGCGTGCGATCTGCGGCCTGCAGGAAGCGTCGAACGGCGCGATCTTCTTTGACGGCATCGACGTCACCCACGCCCCGCCGTACCTCAACGCGCGCGCCGGGATCGTCTACATGCCCGGCGGCGCAGCGGTCTTCCCGTCCCTCACCGTCGCCGAGAACCTGCGAAGCGCTGCGTGGATTCACCGGACCGACGAGGAGTACGTCGAGTCCAAGACCGCCGAGGTGCTCGACCTGTTCCCAGCGCTCCGCGAGCGGCTCGCCACGCCGGCGGGCACACTGTCGGGCGGCGAGCAGCAGATGGTCGCGCTCGGTCAGGCGTTCCTGATGCGGCCGAAGCTGCTGATGATCGACGAGCTGTCGTTGGGACTCGCCCCGGTCGTCGTCGAGCAGCTGCTCGACATCGTCCGTCGCATCAACGACGCGGGAACGACCATTCTGCTCGTCGAGCAGTCAGCCAACGTCGCCCTCACCATCGCCCGCCGCGCGATCTTCATGGACAAGGGCGAGATCCGCTTCGACGGTCCCACCGAGGACCTGCTCGCGAGGGGCGACCTGCTGCGCGCGGTGTTCCTCGGCGGCACGGGCGCGACCGCCTCCGGCTATGTCGCGACGCAACGGCGCGACAGCGTGCACGTCGTTGAGGACAGCGGCCCGGTTCTCGAGGTGCACAACATCCATGTCGGGTTCGGCGGTCGGATCGCCCTCGAAGACCTGAGCATCTCGGTCGAGGCCAACGAGGTGCTCGGCATGATCGGCCCGAACGGCGCCGGCAAGACGACGCTGTTCGACGTGATCAGCGGCTACGTGCGACCTGGTTCGGGGACGGTTCGCGTCGCAGGCACTGACTGCACGGGCCTGTCGCCTGACGCGCGCGCTCGTGCCGGCCTAGCCCGGTCATTCCAGAACGCGCGGCTGTTCCCGGCCCTCACGGTGCGGGAGAACATCGCCGTCGCGCTCGAGCGGCGACTGACGTCGCGATCGGCGATCGCCGCCGCGGCTTGGCTGCCGAACGTGCAGCGGTCCGAGCGTCGGGTGCGGCGCCGCGTCGACTACCTGATCGACCTCATGCACTTGGGGTCGTTCGCCGACAAGTTCGCCCGCGAGCTGTCGACCGGCAGCCGCAGGCTCGTCGACATCGCCTGCATCATGGCGGCCGAGCCCAAGATCCTGCTGCTCGACGAGCCGTCATCGGGGCTGGCGCAGAGCGAGGTCGAGGTGTTCGCCCCCGTCGTCCGCCGACTCGCCAAGGAGACGAGCTGCGGCGTGGTCGTCATCGAGCACGACATCCCGCTGGTCACCTCGCTCTCGGACCGCATGGTCGCCGTACGGCTGGGATCCGTGCTGTGCGAAGGCACGCCCGCGGACGTCGTTGCTCACCCCGAAGTCGTTCGCTCCTACCTCGGAGCCAGCGAGGCCACCATCAACCGTTCCGGTGCGTTGCCGGCGGCGCTTGCGCAAGTAATGGGAGAAGGACATGTCGGTCATGGCTGAGCGCACAACCCGCAGCGCTTCCCGCAGCACCCGGAAGGCGGCCGTGCCGAAGGCGCGGTCGGGCGGCGCCGCGATGAACCGGGTGCGGTTCGCCGAGGAGTTCGACCGGATCGTCGGCAACGTCGAGAAGGTCATCAAGGGCAAGACCGACCAGATCCGGCTGGTGCTGGTGGCGATGCTCGGCGACGGTCACGTGCTGCTCGAAGACATGCCCGGCACCGGCAAGACGATGATGGCGCGCGCGATCGCCCAGTCCATCGACGCGACCGTCAACCGCGTGCAGTGCACGCCCGACCTGCTGCCGTCCGACATCACCGGTTCGCCGGTCTTCGACCAGCGAACCAGCCAGTTCACGTTCCACCAGGGTCCGGTCTTCGCGAACGTGCTGCTGGCTGACGAGATCAACCGGGCGACGCCGAAGACCCAGTCCTCGTTGCTGGAGGCGATGCAAGAGCGACGGGTCACGGTCGGCAAGGAGACCCACAGGCTGCCGAAGCCGTTCTTCGTCCTCGCCACCGAGAACCCGGTGGAGCTTGCCGGAACCTTCCCGCTTCCGGAGGCGCAGCTCGACCGGTTCATGCTGCGGCTCGAAGTCGGCTACCCCGGACGGGAGGCGGAAGCCGACGTTCTGCGGACCAACAAGGTCAAGGAGGTCATCGACGACCTCACGCCGGTGGTGAGCCTCGACACCATCCGCTCGATGATGGAGTGGGTCGTCGGCGTCACGGTGCCCGAGGCGCTCCAGCTCTACATCGTCGACCTCTGCCAGCAGACTCGCGTCGACTCGGCACTGGCGATGGGCGCATCGACGCGCGCTGCGCTCGCGCTGATGCGGGCAAGCTGCGTGCTCGCAGCGTCACAAGGCCGCGAGGACGTCATCCCCGACGACATCAAGCTGCTGGTCCGGCCGGCGCTCGGCCACCGGCTGGTGCTCACTCCTGATGCCAGCCTTCGGGACGAGACGATCGACAACGTCATCGCGCGGATCGTCGACCGGGTCAAGCTCCCGCTCGGTGTGAAGTAGATCCGACCCGTCGTGTCGCGCGAGAGCCGCCAGCTCCGCGGCCTCGCCCGTCTGGGTGAGGCCCGCGGCGGTGTGCTGCGCGCGCTCGACGCGGTGCACCTCACTGTTGCGGGCGCGATCCTGCTCGTGTTCGCTGCGGGTGGATGGTGGCTTGCCCACCACCTCGGGTCTCGCACGATGTACCTGCTCGTCTACGCGGGCCTCCTCGTCATCGGGGCCGCCTGGCTTGCCGCACGCCGGCGGCTGGCGCTCGCGGTCGAGCGGTCGACGCTGCCCGGACGCGTGCGGGAGGGGCAGACGGTCAGCGTCGAGCTGTCCCTGTCGGCGCGTCGACGCGCGACGACGCTGATCATGCAGGAACGGCTCGACCCGGTGCTCGGCGAGACCGTGCGCTTCCCGGTGCTCTCGATCGCGCCGGGACAGCCACTCGAGCACGCATACTCCTTCACGCCGAGCCGGCGTGGCGTCTTCAAGCTCGGGCCGCTGTCGGCGACCTGGAGCGACCCGTTCGGTCTGACCACTCAGGCGCAGGAGCTTGCCGAGCCGGTGACGCTGATCGTGCATCCGCGCACCGAGCCGGCGTTTGACCGGGTACTGACCCGGATGTGGGAGGACCCGCCGGTCCGCCCGCCCATCTCGAAACCCTGGCCCACCGGGTTCGAGTTCTACGGCATGCGCGACTACGTGCCGGGTGACGACTTGCGCAGGGTCGTGTGGAGTGCTGTGGCGAAGACCGGCAAGCTGCTGGTCCGCGAGTCCGAGCAGGGCATCACCGACCGGGTGTGCGTCTTCCTCGACACCGACCGCAGCTGGCATTCGCCTGGTGTCCCGAGTGAGACGTTCGAGACCGGAGTGCGCGTCGCTGCGTCGCTGTGTTCGCGGCACATCACGGACGGTTTCGCGGTCAGCCTGCACAGCAACGACGACGAGCTGAGCGCCGGAGTCCGCGGCAGCCGGGCGCGCTATCCGCTGCTCGACCATCTCGCGCGAATCCACGCTGCGCCCTCGCCGCTGTCCAAAGCGGGAGTGCGCCTACTGGCAGAGGCGCGGCGGGGCGCTCACATCGCCGTGATCACGCCGCACCTCGATCGCACGGTCGCCGACCAGCTGCGGATCGTGATCGAGCGGGGAGCCTCGGTCGCTCTGGTGAAGCTCGTGTGGGAGGAGTCCGACCCGCTCTCCTGGGCCCACGCTGCGGAGCTCGGGTGCCAGGTCATCCAGGTGACAGCGGGCGGGTCCATCGAAGCCGCCTTCGGTCATCACGTGCAGCGAGTCGGCGGACGCCGATGACGACATTGCTCGAGCCGCAGGCGCGGCCGGACACGGCTGAGGATCCGGAACGGGTGGAGCTGGGAGGGTTCGCCGACGAACCGCCCGGTCCCGAGCCGGCCGAGGAGTCGGACGAGGCGGTCGTCGAGGTCGGCCGGCCGTCGTACGTCGCACTGTCGGCGGCGTCGTCGACGCTGGGCGCGGCCTGGCTGGCCGCACACCTCTTCCACTCGGTAGCGGCGCCGTTCCTGTGCGCGGCCCTGGGCGTGCTGCTCGGCACCGGACTCGTATGGCTGTCGACGCGCTTCGAGCGGCGCTCGTTGCTGCAGTACGCCGCGGTCCCGGTGCTTGCGCTTGCCGGCGCGATCCTCACCACGACGGCGCCGGGTGGCGGCGGGAGCCTGCCGAGCCTGATCAACCGGACCATCCATACGGGAGGCCTTCGAAACCCACCGGTTCCGTTCGACCCGGGCTGGCGGTTCCTGGCCGTCGTGCTGTTCGGGTTCCTCGCCGCGGCTGCGACGAGTGCGGCGCTGACGTTCGCCCGTCCGAAGCTGGCGGTCGGCCTGCCCTCGCTCGTGACGCTTGCCGTCGCGCTGCTGCAACCGAAGGATGGCGGGCTGGGAGCGACGGTCGGTGCCGTCGTGCTCGTCGTGGCAGGTCTCGCGCTCGCCTTCGGCGCTGACCTCGCCAGGCAGGTGAGCACGGGTGCCGGCTTCGAAGCGCGGCGGCTGATCCGGGGTGCGGTGCTGCTCGCCGTGGCCGTGGCCATCCTGGTCGGCATCGCCCAGTCGAGCTTCCTGTTCCCCGCCACCAAGCACAACGCGGTCATCCCCCCGCGGAAGCCTCCGGCTTCGCCCGCCCTGCCGCCCAACCAGGTGCTCTTCTCGGTCCGTTCCTCGGCACCCGGACCCTGGCGGCTCGGGGTGCTCGACAGCTACGGCGACAACGCATTCCTGCTGCCGTCGGTTGATGCGTCCCGGCTGCAGCCGCTGACATCCGGTGGAGTGGTCGCGCCGGCTCCGCACCCGATCGGCAAGAAGGCGCCGGCGACGTACGACGCCACCATCACCATCGGGGCGCTGCTCGGTCAGACCCTGCCAGGGCCGCCGCAGCTGGAGTCGGTCCACGGTGTCACGGCGACGGCCGGATACGACCCCGAGACCCAGCTCGTGTCGCTCAGTAACATCAGCGTTCGGGCCGGTCTCACCTACACGACGACTGCGCCTGCGCTGCCGTCGGGCACGCAGCTGCAGCACGACCATGGAACCTACGCACCGGCGCTCAAGCCATACACCGACCTCCCGCCACCGCCGCAGGCCGTGCTCGATCTGCTGGCCAAGGCTCCGACGAAGGACGACTTCGACCGGCTGCAGTTTCTGAGGTCGAAGCTCCTCGACAGCGTCGTCGCCGCCGGGTCCGGCCGCCCGGTCGACATCGTGCCGTCGCAGGTCAGCGCGATGCTCGCGGGCGGCAAGGCGACGCCGTACGAGATCGTGGCGGCACAGGTGATGCTCGCGCGTTGGGCGGGGATCCCGGCCAGGATCGGCTACGGCTTCTACGGCGGCAGCGCGTCGCACGGCGTCACGACGTTCCGGCCGGTTGACGGGTCGGCGTGGCTGGAGGCCAACTTCCCCGGCTACGGGTGGGTGCCGATCATCGGCACCCCCCGCAAGGCAGAGCCGAGCATCTCGCAGCAGCCGAAGAAGAAGGCGAAGATCACGCCGACCGACCAGCTCGCGCTGTCGCTCTACATCCCGGTCCGCCAGCTGTCGGTCCGCCTGGTCTACGAAGAGGTGCGCTACTACGCCTGGCGGGCGCTCGCGATCATCGGTGGCCTGCTCTTCGTCGTCGTCTGCTACCCAGTGCCGCTCAAGCTGCTGCGCCGCGCCCGGCGGCGCCGATGGGCGGGGAAGTACGGCGGCTCGGGACGGGCGATCGCGGCCTACGCGGAGTTCCGCGACCGTTGCTACGACCTCAACATCGGCGACCCCCGGCTCACCCCGCTCGAGTTCGTCACCGCAGTCGAAGCGGACGCCGAGCACGAAGAGCTCGCCTGGCTGTTCACACGGGTTGTGTGGGGTGACCTCCGCCGGGACCTGCAGGACGACGACCTTGCCGCCGTCGAAGAGATGGCTCGCTCGGTCGGACGTCGGGTCGCGCAACAGCAGCCGGGTACCAACCGGTTCGTCGCCGCGATCACCCGGGCCTCGCTGCGTGACCCGTGGACCAGCGAGATCCCGAACGCCTGGCTGGGTGCGTCGTGAGCCGCGCCCGCATCTCGCTGCTCGCCGCAGCCGCGCTGACGCTCGCCGCCTGCTCCGGCGGGCACACCCATGGCGACATCCCGCCCGTGAGCTATCCGGCGCAGATCGCTCCTGCGGTGGTCAACGGCTATGACGTCACCGAGCAGCCTGACCAGGCGAAGGGGTTCTCGGCCGGCGGCAAGGCCAGCCTGATCCAGAGCGGCAAGCTGTTCAGCATCCGCCAGGGGACGACCGTCGAGGGCGCTCTGCAGGTGACGCTCTTCCACACGGACGTCAACGCGCAGGACCCGAGCGTGCAAGCCGGCATCGAGAAGGGACTGGGCGCGGGTGGTCGGGGCTTCCAGACGCTGCACTTCGGCCTCGTCCGGCTGGAGGCACTCAACACCGGCGACGAGAACCTCTACCTGTGGTTCCCGGCAGAGCACGACGTGATGGAGCTGTTCGTCCTGCGCAGCAAGTTCACCGACGGCGAGGCGCTGGTCCGCTCGGTCATCGCCTACCAGCTCGGCCTCGATCCGACGGCACAACCGGCAGGGGAGACGACATCGTGAGGAAGTCGCGAGCACTACCGAGCGGCACGGCCGCTGGCCTGGCGATGGCACTCGTGGCGGCGTGTGGACCGTCGGTCGACCTCGCCACCGGCGTGCGCAGCCAGGCGACCAACGTCTTGTTGGGCGCTCCGATCGTGCACGCTCTCGGCAGTCACGACGCACCCGTTCCGAGCTTCCCGGGCGTCGCACCCGTCGGGCCGGCGGTCTCGGTGCCCAAGCCGCCGGTCGTCGTACCGCTGCCTGCGCCGAAGGCATGCCCGGCCGCCGACCCGACAGCCTTCCCCCCGCAAGCGGTGACGCAGCGCCTCACGCGGCCGCCGAAGCCGGGCCGCTACTCCTACCGCGAACACGGCGTCGCGAAGGCCGACGGGAAGACGGTCGCCGCGCTCCCGAGAAAGGCCGTCTGGCGAGTCCGCTCGATCAAGCCGCCGCTGCCGGCTGAGTCCTACGCGTTCTCGATCACGGCCCCCACCTTCCGAGGTGGCGTGACCACGACGGACTACGCGGTCATGAAGCCGGTCGTCAACGTGTCGCAGACCATTCCGCCGACCAACATCGGGTTGCAGCCGATCGGCGGCGGCATCTACGTCACGAGGATCGAGACGCGAAGCCACGGTACGACGACGACGTTCGCGCCGCTCGCGCCAGGTGTGGAGCTCATCGGACAGCCGATGGTCAACGGCGCAACCTGGAACGGGATCGGGGTCGACGTCACGCACTCGCTGACGATGAGCGTGTCGGGCCAGATCGTCGGTGACCAGCACGTCAACGCCTGCGGGAAGCAGCTGGACGCATGGCGGGTGAAAGTCACCACGACCGTGTTCGGGCTGTCCGAGAACCTGACCCAGACCGAGCGCTACGACGTCGGCAGCGAGTACGGCGGGCTGCTGCTGTCGGTGCAGCGATCGATCACAGGGTCAGCCGGTGGCCAAGACGTCGACCAGCAGATGACCGCGACGATCGACTCGATCAAGCCGGTGCAGGCACCCGCTGCAAACCGCACGAGCCGCCGGTGAGGCGGATCTGGCGAAGCGCCCTGCTCGTCCTCGCTTCGGGTGGCCTCGTGGCCGGCTGTCATGCCGGTGGGTCCGCGGCGCTCGGCGCCGGCGAGCCGGTCAACCTCTGCGACGGCGTGACAGCCCTCAACGGGCTGCCAGAGCCGGCTGTCACGAGCCACCAGGCGATCTTGAGCTACACGGGGGGCGCGCTGCGGGTGATTGCGCGGATCGACACCGGGCGATCGGTGCACACCATCTCGGACACGACGATCTCCGTGCCTGCCACGATCGTGGGCGCGCTGGCCGCGGAGAAGGCGGCCTACCAGGCACTGCGGTCCCGTGTCGAGAGCGCGACGACAGCGCCGATGTTGCACGCCGCCGTACAGGCGTTCACCGACTCGCCCGCCTTTGCGGGCGCGGACTCGACGGTTGAGCTGTGGGCTGGCAACGAATGCGGATGACGGCTTTCGCGGGTCTCGTGGTCTGGATCCTGACCGCCGGTGCAGCGGGCTGCTCGTCGTCGTCGCCGTCGGCGCCGAGCCCTCTCATCCCAACCGGTCCGGGAGGCTACCGGCTGGTCAGTGACGCGTCGCGTGACCAGCTCCCGGAGAAGTCGGTCACCGAGGTGACGCCGGCCGACCCGTCGCTCACGAAGGCGGCGCTGGATCGGTATGGCTTCACAGGTGCGAGCTCGCGAATCTGGAAGGCAACGACCGGTGACTTCCTGCTCGACCTTGCGGTGCGCTTCGACCGCCCCGCGGCGGCCCGCTCCTTCGCGTCATTCGAGCTGACGCAGATCGCGGACCGGGTGCAGGACGTCGCTCCGAACGCCTCGCTCGGCCAGTCCGGCGTGAGTCCGTTCAAGGCGATCCCGGGAGCGAGCCTCTACCTGCTCGGGGGACCCAACCGCCAGACCGTGAAGCCACTGTTCATCGAAGGGGTCGTCTTCTCGTCGGGAACGACGACGTACCTCGTCGAAACCGGCGGCTCTCTGCCCATCACGGCGGCGGTCGTCGAGCGCTATGCCCGGTTGCAGGCCTCGCTGATCGGCGACGGCGGGAACGTCGAGGGACGGACGCCCGATGGCAAGTAAGGCCGGCTCGCAGCCTCGGACGCCGTCCCTCGTGTTCGGGACGTTGACCGTCGTCCTCCTCGTCCTGCTCGCGGCACTCGCGGTGACGACTGCATCCACGGCGCCACCGGCGATCGCGGAGTACGCGCCGCAGTCGATCCAGCAGATCAAGAAGCCGCCGCCTAACCAGAGCTCAGACTTCGGACAGCTCGGCGGGGCGCCTGTTGGGAAGCCGTCAGCCAAGCCGACGCCTACCCCCACCCCGACGACGACGCCCACCAAGACGGCGCCTCGCCTGTACGACTGCGTGGGAACGCCGCCGCGGCAGATCGCAGATCCGCAAGCACCACCCTGCGTCGCGTCATGGCAGGGCAACAACGGTGGTGCGACATCTCGGGGTGTGACCGCAAACGAGATCCGGGTCTACATGCCGTCGGAGGTCGGCGTGGGCAACGAGTACGCCCGAGCGATCAAGGACCTCGAGACCTTCTTCAACAAGCGGTTCGAGTTCTACGGCCGCACCCTCAACCTGGAGCCGACTGCGACAGGCGGCGGCAGCGAGCCGAGCGCGACCGGCACCTGCGCTGACATCGGCGCGCAGGCGGACTGGGTCGCCAAGCAGCTCGATGTGTTCGCGGCGGGAGATGACGGCTCCGACAGCTGTTGGTACAACGCGCTTGCCCGCAATCAGGTGATCAGCCTTTCCGGGCAGTCGACAGAGCTGCGCAAAGATCAGCAGTCGCTCGCGCCGTACGTCTGGTCCTATCCGATGGTCGGAGAGGACCTGATCAGCAACGTCGGCCAGTTCGTGTGCAGCCAGCTCGCAGGCAAGAAGGCGATCTACTCCTCGAACCCGATCTTGAAGCGCGAGACGCGCACGTTCGGGCTGATCGTGTCGGCGACCCTCTCCCAGGTGCCTACCCCGAGCGCGCCGCTCGTGGCCGCTCTCGCTGCGTGCGGGGTGCATCTGAAGACGACGGTCGTTGTCCAGGCGCAGGGCTCCGACAACGGCGCGCAGAACTCCCAGGAGACAGCGCAGTGGACCAACGCCTCCCAGAACGCGGTGCTGAAGATGCGCACGTCGGGTGTCACGTCCGTGATCTGCATGTGTCAGCTGCAGGCGGCTGCCGTGATGAGCAACTTCGCGTCCGTGCAGGGCTTTCATCCGGAGTGGATCGCGGAACGCTCCGACCAGAACTTTCTCGCGCAGGCGTGGTCGCCGACCCAGCGCAACTCGCTGCTCGAGGTCTCGTCCTTCCCGCGTCAGATCTCGGAGAGCCAAACGCCCTTCGAGCAGGCACTGAACGAGGTGGACCCGGGCTTCTGCGACTGCAGCACGTCGCTGTCGTTCGACTTCGGCGAGATCGGGTACTGGCAGCTGTTGCTGCTCGCCTCCGGCATCCAGATGGCTGGACCGCACCTGACACCGGCGACGTTTCAGAAGGCTTTGCAACAGACCCGGTTCCCGAACCCAGCGAGTGCACTCGACGAGGGCGCGGTCGGCTTCGCGAACGGCGGGCACTCGATGGAGAACGACGTCACGGTTGCGTGGTGGAACCAGCGGGCGCAGAGCCCCGTCCATCTCGATCCCGCCGGTTCCTGGTGCTACGCGCTCGAGGGGCGGAGGATCCGGCCGGGCCACTGGCCGCGCAAGTCCATCTTGCCGCCGAGCCTGGCCTCTGCGCGGTGTGTGACGTGATGATTGTCCGGACGAGGAGGTCGCCATGACGTCGTACAGCTCTGGGACGAGCAGCATCCCGCTGCTCGGCGAGACCATCGGCGAGAACCTGGCGCGTACCGTCGCGCGGGTTCCCGATGCGGACGCGATGGTCGAGTGCGAGAGCGGACGGCGGTGGACCTACGCGCAGTTCGACGCGGACGTCGACCGGCTCGCGCGTGGATTGCTCGACAGCGGTGTGGGCATCGGCGAGCGGGTCGGGATCTGGTCGCCGAACTGCGCGGAGTGGGTGCTCTTGCAGTACGCCACGGCGCGGATCGGGGCGATCCTCGTCAACATCAACCCGGCGTACCGGACGCACGAGCTCGTCTATGCCCTCAACCAGTCGGGGTGCCGGATCCTCGTGTCCGCGACGGAGTTCAAGACCTCCAACTACGTCGAGATGATCGACGAGGTGCGGCGACAGCTCGAGACCGTCGAGACCGTGATCTACATCGGCTCGCCGCAGTGGGACGCGCTCGTCACGAGCGGTGATGCGGTGTCGGCTGACGCGCTGGCCGAGCGCAGCGCCCAGCTCTCGCCGGACGACGCCATCAACATCCAGTACACGAGCGGCACGACCGGCTTCCCGAAGGGCGCGACGCTGTCGCACCACAACATCCTCAACAACGGCTTCTTCATCGGTGAGGGCTGCGGCTACTCGGAGATCGACCGGGTCTGCATCCCGGTGCCCTTCTACCACTGCTTCGGGATGGTGCTCGGCAATCTCGCGGCGACCACGCACGGTGCGTGCATCGTGATCCCCGCGCCAGGCTTCGACGCGGCGCTCACGCTCAACGCCGTCGTCGCGGAGAGGTGCACCTCTTTGTACGGCGTGCCCACCATGTTCATCGCGGAGCTCGCACTGCCGGACTTCGCGTCGTACGACCTCTCGACGCTGCGCACCGGGATCATGGCCGGCTCGCCGTGTCCGGTGGAGGTGATGAAGCGCGTCGTCGCCGAGATGAACATGACCGAGGTGACGATCTGCTACGGCATGACGGAGACGTCGCCGGTGTCGACGCAGACCGGCTCGGATGACGACCTCGAGCGCCGCGTGTCGACGGTGGGGCGGGTGCACCCGTTCGTCGAGGTGAAGGTCATCAATCCGGAGACGGGGCAGCTGGTGCCTCGCGGCGAGGCGGGGGAGCTGTGCACCCGTGGCTACTCGGTGATGCTCGGCTACTGGAACGACCCCGACCGCACGGCTGAGGTGATCGACGCCGCGCGTTGGATGCACACCGGCGACCTCGCGACGATGGACACCGACGGCTACCTGAAGATCGTCGGACGGATCAAGGACATGGTGATCCGCGGCGGCGAGAACGTGTACCCGCGCGAGATCGAGGAGTTCCTCTACACGCATCCGGCGGTTGCCGACGTACAGGTCGTCGGGGTACCGGACGACAAGTACGGCGAGGAGCTGTGTGCGTGGGTCGTCGTGCGCGACGGCCAGTCGCTGACGGTCGATGACGTGCGGGAGTTCTGCAACGGCCGGCTCGCGCACTTCAAGGTCCCGCGCTACGTCATGGTCGTCGATGAGTTCCCGATGACCGTCACCGGCAAGGTGCAGAAGTTCAAGATGCGCGAGATCTCGATCGAGCAGCTCGGCCTGCAGGCGGCAGCGGCGACGGTCACCGCGTAGCGCTCAGGCGCTCGGCACCCAGTTGCCGTGGAATCCCTGCGGCACGCGCACCGGAAGGTGCACCCGGGCGACGTCCTCGAGCGTGCCCGCATCGAGCAGCACGAGATCGCTCCGGTCGCCGGCGCGGTCGTAGACGAAGCCCATCACGATGCCGTCGTCCTCGGCGGTTCCGCCGTCCGACTCGACGAAGACGAACTCGCTGACCTGCTTGCCCACGCCGAGCTCGCGCGTCGCGGTTGAGCCCGACGTCAGGTCGTGCTTGAGCACGGCGCCGTCGAAGCCTTCCGGCCCGACCGCTGCCGCGTACCCGTAGCGGTGTCGATGACCGGTCAGCCGCTCGTCGATGCGCGGGAACTCCTGTGGCCGGTCGTCGATGCGCGACTCGAGCACCTTGCCTGCCGCCGTGTCGACGGTCCACCGGTCGAGTGTCGGCGGGCCTTCGTCCGGGCCGGTGAGGTTGACGTCGAACATCTTCGGATGACGGACGACGTCGAGGACGAAGTCCTTGCCGTCCTCGTAGGCGTTGAGCGGGTGGAACACGTAGCACGGGTCGACGTCGTACCAGCGGATGTCGGAGCCGTCGCCCTCGCGGGCGAAGATGCCGATGCGCGCGGGGTACTTCGGGTTCCACTGGTACGGGAACGACGCGGCCGAGTACCGATGTCCGGCACCACTGGTGCGCATCATGGTCTTGGCGAGTCCCTCGGGGATCGCGTTGCGCCCCACGACGGCGGACATGGTTGCGCGTGCGGGCAGCCGGATCGGTGCCGGCACGGTGCCGACCGCGGTCTTGACGTCGAAGCAGACCGGGAGGTCGTAGAGCACGACGTGGTTCGCGGTGAGCGAGAAGTCGTGCATCATCGGCGCGCCGTGGACCGGGATGTCGACATGCCGGCGGACCCGGCCGTCGGCGCCGAGCACGGTGTAGCGGACCTTGTTGCCCCACGCCCAGAAGTACGACACCGCGTGCAGCTCGCCGGTCATCGGGTCACGGTGCGGGTGCGCGGTGTACCCGCCCGGGAGCGATCCGTCGAAGTCGCACGGGCCGACGGTGTCGAGGTCTTCGGTCAGCTCGTACGGCCTTGGCCCGGCCTCGACGATGGCGAAGGTACGGCCGGCGTGACCGATGACGTTGGTGTTGGGGGACATGTCGAAGCCCGCGTGCAACGGGCCTGGTCGCCGGGGCTCGCCAAGCGCGTCGGCAACATCCGCGGACCGGACGTAGCGGTTGCGGTACCACTTCGCCTCGCCGTCGACGAGCCGCAGCCCATGGACCATCCCGTCGCCGAGGAACCAGTGGTACGTCGCGGGGTCTGCCTCGTGGATCGGGTTCGGTCCGATCCGCAGGTACCGGCCGTCGAGGTGCTCGGGGATGCTGCCGGTGACCGCGAGATCGAAGCTCGTCGTCTCCTCACGGACTGGCGCGAAGTTCGCTTCCAGGTATTGGTTGCTCGACATGGCACGCTCCATAACGACGTTATGAAGATGTATAACGCCGTTATGTCACGATGGCAAGTCCCGACGAGGTGGAGGGCCTGTGAGGTCGCGCACAGCTGGGCCTGAGATCAAGCAGCGGCTCATCGAGGCGGCTGCACAGCTGCTGGCCGACGAGGGGCCTGCTGGCCTCTCGACGCGTCGGCTGGCGGCTGAGGTAGGTGCGTCGACGATGGCGGTGTACACCCACTTCGGCGGCCTGCCCGAGCTGGTGCGGGCCGTCGTACGAGAGGGCTTCTCGCGGTTGGCCGACCACCTGGCCGCCGTGCCCGAGACCGACGACCCGCTGCTCGACCTCGCCGCGCTCGGCAAGGCCTACCGCGCCAACGCCCTCGACAACCCACACCTGTACGCCGTGATGTTCGGCAGCGCATCGCTCGGCGGCTACCGGCTGCATGACGAGGAGCTCGACGAGGGTCGCGACACGTACGAGGTGCTCGTCGCGGCCACGCAGCGGACCATTGACGCGGGGATCTTCCGGCCCGGTGACGCGAATGCGATCGCGGCGCAGCTGTGGAGCGCGACGCACGGCTTCGTCATGCTCGAGCTGGCCGGCTACTTCGCCTCGGAGCGCGAGCCCGACGCGGTTGGCGACGTACTCGATCCGATGCACGCCGCGATCGTCACGGCACTACTTGCCTGAACGCTTCCGGGGCCCGGGCCGCTTCGCCGCGGTTGCCGCCTTCGGCTGCTTGGCAGCGAGGAGCTTCTCGATCTCGTCCTCGAGCCAGATGCACGTCTTGTCATACGTCATGCCGAGCTTGGCGAGCACCGCCGTCGCAGGATCTTGGTCCTGCTGCAGGACGCCGAGCAGGAGGTGCTCGGTGCCGATGTAGTTGTGGCCCATGCGCAGCGCTTGGCGCAGCGCGAGCTCCAACGTCTTCTTCGCCTCGCGGCTGAACCGCACCGCGCTGCGCGCCTTTCGGCTGCTCTTCTTCTGGGTGGCGAGGATCGCATCGCGCGCCTTGTCCAGCTCGAGCCCCGTCCCCGCGACGATCGCGAGGGCCGCGAGACCCTCCGGCTCAGAGATCAGCCCGAGAAGAACGTGCGAGTTTGTGACCTCGCCTTGGCCCAGCACGGCAGCCTGCTGCTTGCCGGTTGCCACGGCATTGCGGGCGCGGATCGTGAACCGGGACAGCGGGCCGCGGTCCGGGAAGTCGAGGTCCTCCGGGACGGTCCAGGGCCGAGCCATGACGAAGCGCTTCTGTGCGGCTTGCTTCGTGACGCCCATGTTGGCGCCGATCTCGGTCCATGAGGCGCCGGAGCGCCGCGCTTGGTCGACGAAGTGCCCGATCAGGTGGTCGGCGATCTCGCCGACCCGGCCGGAGGTCTCCACCGCGTCGGAGAGGTGCTGCAGCACGTCGCCGTCCGGGTGCTGCGCGATGACGTGCTCGATCAGGTCGTCGAGCCGAATCGGAAGATCAGCCATTCGTCAACTTTAAGTTGACGATTCGGGCCCCGTCAACCATAAGTTGACGGCGGTTCATCGTTGCGTCAGACACTGCTTCGTATCGTGAATCAGCGGGATGTGGCGCGAAGGGGTAGACGATGAGCGCACAGTCGATCGAGATGATCGCCGAGAAGGTCCGGGTCGCACTCGACTCGGCAGATCTCGAGCAGTTCGCGGACTACCTCGACCCGAAGGTGACATGGGGGGCGCCAGGCGACTCCTCGCCGTCGTGCCAGAACCGCAACCAGGTGCTGACCTGGTACGCGAATGGGCGCGCCGCCGGCCGTCGAGGCCAGGTTCGGGACATCAGGACGCGTGGGGACAAGATCCTCGTGAGCCTCGCCGTGACGTCGCCTGAGGACGGCGCGGCGGATCGCTGGCAGGTGCTGACCGTCGCGAACGGGCTCGTGACCGACATTCGTGGCTACGAGGTCGAAGCAGACGCAGCGGCGGCAGCCGGTCTCAGCTAGCCGACTCGCTCGAGGGTTGCGGTGAAGAGGGTGTGGTAGCGCCAGCGGAGCTTGTCGCCCTCTAGCCAGCGACGGATCTTGACGTCGGGAAACCCGTCCGGGTGCAGGACGAGTGCGCCGTCCTCATAGGTTGCGGCGACCGAGATCCGAGTGGTGAAGTCCGACTGCATGACGTCGTTGACGCCGTTCTCGTAGGTGCCGTCGACGTACATGTCGTGGATGATCCCGGCTGATGTGACAACGGCGCGATTGCCCGCCTGCTCGATCCGCTCCGTGTAGTTGCGAATCGGATGGCTGTCGTGGACGGGGTGGCCGTCGTCGTCGGTGACATCGATCGATCGCCAGAGACCCCGCAGGTCCGGCGCGCCGTCGACGAGCGGCTCGTCGCATCCGGCAAGGATGGGTGGCGGCATTTCGCCGTGCCATCCGCCAGGTGGAGTGAACGCCTTCGGAATGTCGAGCGCCAACGTCACTCGATAACGGTAGAAACTGTCATGTATACTGTCAATACACTCGGCCTTTGGGCATCGCCAGGGATGTGATGTGACCACCACCTCGTCGGAGCTCGATGGTCGCCGCGCGCGGCGCGGGCGAAACCGCGAGGCCGTGGTGGACGCCCTGCTCGAGCTGTTCCGCGAGGGCGAGCTCAACCCCTCCGTCGCCGCGGTCGCCGAGCGATCGGGTGTCTCGCTCCGCTCGGTCTTCCGGTACTTCGACGACCTCGACGAGATGGGCCGCATTGCCATCGGTCGCCATCTCGACAGCGTCGGCCACCTCTTCGACCTCGCCAACATCGGCGAAGGCAGCCGTTCCAACCGCATCGACGCCCTGGTGTCGCAGCGGGTCGCGCTCTACGAGCGGGTTGCTCCGGTGATGCGGGCAGCGCTGATCCGCGCGCCGTTCCAGGCGGTCATCGCGAACGCGCTGTCGCGGCGCCGCGAGTTCCTTCGCGATCAGTCTGCCGAGCAGTTCGCGCCCGAGCTCGCGACGTTGAGTGTGGCGGACGCGGCGATCGTGCTGTCCGGGGTCGACGTACTCACCTCGTTCGAGTCGATGGAGCTGCTGCGCGTCGACCACAAGCTGACGACCGCGAAGGCCGCGGTCGCGATCAAGGGCTCGCTGGACCGGCTGCTGCCGGCCTGAACGGCGAGGACACCGAGAGGGGATCCATCGTGGAGGTAGTGCGCACGCCGGACGAGCAGTTCTCGGGACTGCCCGGGTACGACTTCGCCGCGCATTACGCCGACATCCCGTCCGGGGACGGCGGGACGCTGCGCATGCACTACCTCGACGAAGGGCCGAGTGACGGGCCGGTCGTGCTGCTCATGCACGGCGAGCCGTCATGGTGCTACCTCTACCGCCACATGATCCCGGTGCTCGTGGCGCGCGGCTTCCGCTGCATCGCGCCCGATCTGGTCGGCTTCGGTCGCTCGGACAAGCCGGTCAACCGCGACGACTACACCTACGCGCGTCACGTCGAGTGGGTGCGCAGTCTCGTCGTCGACCACCTCGACCTCACGGACGTAAGCTTCTTCGGCCAGGACTGGGGCGGTCTGGTCGGACTGCGGGTCGTCGCCGAGAACGAGTCGCGGTTTGCGCGCGTGGCCATCGGAAACACGGGGCTGCCGACCGGTGACGCTCGGATCACCGAGGCGTTCCTCAACTGGCGCCGGTTCTCGCAGGAGACGCCGAACTTCGATGTCGGCTTCATCATCAGCTCGGCTGTGGTGAACCCGCTGCCGCAAGAGGTGCTCGACGCCTACAACGCGCCGTTCCCGGACGACACCTACAAGGCAGGCGCCCGCGTGTTCCCGACGCTGGTGCCGATCACGCCGGACGACCCCGCCTCGGAGGCCAACCGGGCGGCGTGGGAGGTCTTCGCCAAGTGGGACAAGCCGATGGTGATGCTGTTCAGTGACAGCGACCCGGTCACGAAGGGCAGCGACCGACTGTTCCTCGAGAAGGTTCCCGGTACGGCGGGACAGCCCCACCGGACGATCGAGAACGCGGGCCACTTCCTGCAGGAGGACAAGGGCGAGGAGCTGGCGACCGCGATCGCCGACTTCATCAACGTGTTGTGAAGGAAATCCGGCGCCCTGACGCCGAGAATCCTGCACAAACCGGAAACCGGCCTCGGGGATGGGCCTTTACCGTCTTCATGTGACAGGTGCGGCCCGGGGCCGGTTGGTGTGGGCGGCCGCCGTCACCGCGTACGCCGTGGCGGTGTTCCAGCGCGGCTCGCTCGGCGTGGCCGCCATCCGCGCGCAGCACCAGCTCCACGCCTCAGCCGCCGAGATCTCGCTGTTCGTCGTCCTGCAGCTCGCGGTGTACGCCGGAATGCAGGTACCGGTCGGTGCGGCGCTCGACCGTTTCGGCAGCCGCCGGATGCTCGCCTCGGGCGCAGTCGTCATGGCGGCGGGCCAGGCGTCCCTCGCTCTCGCGCACGGCGTCGGGCTGGCGATCGTCGCCCGTGTTCTCGTCGGCGGTGGCGACGCGATGTCCTTCATCAGCGTGCTCCGTCTCGTCGGCGTCTGGTTCCAGCCGCGTCAGGTGCCGCTGTTCACCCAGCTCACTGCGATCGTCGGCCAGCTCGGTCAGATCGCGGCGGCGTACCCGCTGGTGGCGTTGCTCACCGGCGCAGGGTGGCGCGACACCTTCCTGCTCTGTGCCGCCTTCAGCGGTGGAGCCGTCGTACTGGTTGTCGCGATGGTGCGCGACCACGCACCCGACCGCGAGCCCACGGTCGTCGCCCTGACCCGGGCGCAGATCGCGACGCATGTCGCGGAGGCGTGGCGCGAGCGCGGCACGAAGCTCGGTCTGTGGGCGCACTTCACGGCCCAGTTCTCCGGCAACGCGTTCGCCCTGCTCTGGGGCTACCCGTTCCTCGTCACGGGCGAAGGTCTCTCCAAGCACACGGCCGGCGCGCTGCTCACCCTCCTCGTCGTCGTCGGCATGGCCGTCGGGCCGGTACTCGGCCGTCTCACCGGCGGCTACCCGTTCCGCCGTTCGAACCTCGTGATCGCGATCGTCTTCGCGACCATCGCGGTGTGGACCGTCGTGCTCGCGTGGCCCGGCCGGACCCCACTGGCACTGCTGGTCGTCCTCATCGTCGTGCTCGGCTCGAACGGCCCGGGCTCGATGGTCGGCATCGACTTCGCGCGCACCTACAACCCGCTCGTCCGCGCCGGCAGCGCCAGCGGGATCGTCAACATGGGGGGCTTCGTGGCCTCGCTACTCGTCATCGCCGGCATCGGCGGCGTGCTCTCCGCCTTCGGCGTGGGTCCGTCGTCGGCGTCGATCGGCGAGTTCAAAGCGGCGTTCTGCGTGCAGTACGTCGTGTGGGGACTCGGCCTGATCTGGATCTTCCGCCACCGGGGCAGTCTGCGGGCCGACCTCGTCGCCGAAGGGCGCGGCCTCGATCCGCTGCACCGCGCGGCGGTACGCCGATGGCGGTCGCGCAAGGCGATCGAGCGCCGTCGATGAGGTGAGCTCGGGTCAGCCGATCCGGTCTCCGGTCGGTCGGCCTCTGTGGTCGACGACCTTGATCGGGAGAGCATGCCCCTCGACGTACTCCCCGAGCATGCGGATCGCCTGGCTGCGAGACGTCAGGTGGTCGGCGAGGACGATGCCGTTGGCGTCGGTGATTCGCCAGCCGTCGCTGGGCTTCTGCTCGGCGGGTAGGACAGCGGCAACCTTGACGCCGGCGGGCAGAACCACGACGCCCGACCTCGGCTCTGCATCGGTGTAAGTGATCGTCATCTTCGAACCTCAGATGCTGCGCGGAACTGCCAACCAAGTCGCACCGGCGGCACCTGTTGGCGCGGTCGAAGGTCGATCGCTGTCTGATTGTTGATCAGTTGCGGGGCAAGCAAACTCCATCGCCCGGGTGATAGTCCGTGGGGTACGGCGGGTGCGCGACGACGTGCGTTCTGCGCGGCTGAGGGGGAACCAGTTCCGACATGGATGCCCTGGCGCGCGACTGCCTCTTCTCGTCGTGGGCGATCGTGTCGGCGTACAGCGCTGACACCGTCACGCCCGCCAAGAAGGTCACGCTCATCGACGGGGTCATCGCGGACTATGGCGCTGCCGAGACGGCGGAGGCACTCGGCTTTCTGGCCGGGTCGGTCCTGCTGCCTGGGCTAGCCGATCAGCTCGGCATGAGCCTCGATCAGGCGAGGCAGCAGCTCGGCACCGTCCTCTCGCACGCTCTTGACGGGCCCGCCTAGCGGCGGTGATCGCATGTCACATGCGTGTCGTGACTTACGACCCGCATGTGACACAGAGGTTGCATTTCACGACACTCATGTGACATGCGAACGCGATGACACAACGACTCAGGGGCACCTAGGACTTGGCAACCGTTCGCAGGAAGTCGCCTAGCTGCGGCTTGAGGGCTACGACGTAGCGCTCGCTCTCCGTCGCGGTTGCTGCGGTTGCCTCACGGATCGCCTCGGCGCTCGTGTTCGACGGCAGCAGGTCCCATCGGGCCTCCGCCCACTTGCGCTCATCGCCGATGACGTTGTCCTCGAAGTCGAACGTCCCGATCCGGGTGGCGCCGGGGATCTCGACCTCCGGCGCGTCCGCATCGGCGACGACCTGCAGCAGCATCAGCTGCTCGTGTGTCGTGTCCGTGTCCACCAGCGACCGGTCGATGGTGTCCGGGCGCGGGAACGTCGCGGCGACGATCGTGAACTTCATGCCGGCGTCCTTGTGGACGTGAGCCTCCTGGAACTCCGGCGTCATGTTCATGTCAGCGAGCGCCTGCCGGTTCGGGTAGCGCACGATCGCCACACGGTCCCACTTGTAGTCCTCACCCGCCGGCTGGTCGACGACGATCGCGACGATGACGAGCTCCGCGCCGATCGCGGCGAGCGGGCCGAGCGGGCTGTAGAGGTTGTCGGCCTCCCAACCGGTCAGCTCGGTCTCGCGGCCGTCGGCGTACTCCGCCCTCTCGCGGTAGTGCATCAGGTTGAGCGCCCACATCGGCTCGTCCATCGGCTTGCTCGGCCAAGTGGCGATGTACGGCATGTTGATCGTGCCGTAGCGCGGTGCATGGACCTCGACCATCAGACTGATTCCTTCTCGTTGTCGTGGGCCGCGGCCCTCGCGGCGACCTGTCGCATCAGCTCCTGAGCCACCATCGGCCCGGCGTTCTGGTTCTGGCCGGTGACGAGCGTGCCGTCGACCACCCAGTGGTTCGCGAACGGGTCACGGAAGCGTGTCTCGGACTCGAACTCCGCGCCCTTGCGTCGAAGCTCGGTCTCGGGGTGGTACGGCGTGGACCCGATTCCCAGCTCGCGCACCTGCTTGTCCGTCACCGCGCTGATCCTGCGGCCTTCGACGAACGGCCTACCGTCCGGAGCCGACGCGTTGACCAGACCGAGCGGCCCGTGGCAGATGCCCCCGATCAGCAGGTCGGCGGCTGCGGCGGCGGTGACCGCGGCGGCGAGCTCCTCGGAGATCGCGAAGTCGAACGCCGCGCCCCAGCCTCCCGCGAGATACAGGATGTCGTAGTCGCCGATGTCCAGGTCGGCAATCGCGAGTGACTCGTTGACCTTGCGTCGCAACGTGTCGTCGGCGAGGAACCGATCATCCGCGGCAGAGCGAATCACCGGCTTCAGCGACAGCGGGTCGACCGGGATCGTGCCGCCCTTCGGACTTGCGACGTCGACCGTCATGCCGGCGTCGAGGAACGCGTAGTACGGCACCGTCAGCTCGGAGGCGAAGACGCCCGTCGCCTTGCCGACGTCGAGCACGCCGTGGTTGGTGCCCACGACGAGTGCGCGGCGACCGTGCAACTTGAACGTCTCCGGGTTCTTCAGGTCCGGGTGCATGCCGGCGCCTTGCACCAGCCGGCGGATCGCCCGCACCGGCGGACGCGGTCGCTTCGCCGACGGCACCTGCTTGCGCTCGACGTACGGCCACGGGTTGTTGCGCTCCGGGACGCAGGCCGCGCGCTCCTCCTTCATCCGGTGGCGCAGGTGGTCGAACACTTGGCGGTACCTGTCGTCGCCGGCCCGGTTGACCGCTTCGATCGGGTCGTCGTCGAGGTCGTAGAGCTCCCACTCGTCCGGCAGCGGCTCCCGGCGGTACGCCGCGCCGCCGATCCCGTTTGACGCGAGCTGCGCGACGCCGGGACTCGTCCACGTCGCGGGGTCGTCGAAGCTGCGGACCAGCTTCCAGTGATGTCCGCCGCCACGCGGCGCGTCGCCGGGGTCTACCTTCGCCACGATTCCTTCGAAGTTCGATCCGGCGTGCGCCGCGACCTGGATCCGCAGCGGAGTCGGCGGGTTCGCCTTGCGCTTGAGCCTGCGGGCCAGGCCCGACAGGCCGGAATCGCCCTCGAGCATGTTGTCGCGCGTCATCAGGTAGACGGCGCGTTTCGTCGCCTCCGGAGTCGCGGTCCCGTCCACCATCGGCATCAGGTTGCGGCCCGGCAGCGCGTGGACCTCGCTGAAGTCCTTGCGCAGCTTGCGGGCGACGGCCGCCTCGTCGATCCCGGCTGCCGCCAGCAGCGTCGGCACCAGGTCGACGTGCGACGTCGGCGTGGTGATCCGGCGTGGCGCCGACGGCCTGTCGTTTCCGACGCGGGCGATGAAGAACGGGATGCGCGTGGCCTCGTCGTACAGGTTGAACCACTTCTGGTGCAGCCCGCCGTGTGCGCCCAGCAGGTCACCGTGATCGGCCGTGCGGACGATCACGGTCTCGCCCATCGCCTGCTCGTCGATCGCACGACGCACCCGCTCGAGCGGCCGGTCGACCTCGAGGTGCAGCCGGTAGTAGAGGTTGCGGTACTCCTGCGCGCCGTTGCGGTAGATCCGCTCGATCGCTGCCGGTGGGCCGTAACCCGACGGGTACGCCGCCCGGTACGCCGCTTGCGCCGACGGCTTCGTCGAGAGGTCCTCGTCGGCGGTGGGCGCGGCCGGTACGTCGGGCGGGTCCTGCGGCGTCGGCGACAACGGGTTGCGGCGGCCTCGCCACGCCGGATAGAGCACGATGTCGTGCGGGTTCACGAAGCTCGCGACGAGCAGGAACGGGCGCAGCGCCGCAGCCTCGCCGGCGCGCCGGCGGTCGTAGCGATCAGCCAGCCACGCGATCACGCGTTCGGCGATCAGCGGGTCGCGGCGGTAGCCGCTGTCGGCGAGTCCAGCGCCGTGCGGCTCGGGCCCGACCCAGCCGGAGAAGCCGTACGGCGCCAGCGGGTCGGCGTCGAGGTAGTGCTGCACCGCCTCCGGAATCACCGTGCCGTCGGCCCGGTTGGTCGCAAGCGGCCGGCCGTTCTCCATCAGGTCGGCGTGGCTGATGTGCCACTTGCCGTCGTAGTGCGTGTCGTAGCCGGCGGCGCGGAACCAGTTGCCCAGCGTCGGCACCTCGCCCGGCGGTAGCCAGCGCATCCGCGAGTCGTTGGCAACCTTGCCGAGGCCGTCGGTCTGGGTGACGCCGTGCAGGTCCGGGTACTGGCCGGTGAAGAGGGTCGGCCGGCTCGGCACGCACGCGAGTGATCCGGTGTAGTGCCGCTCGAACGTCACGGCGTTCTCACGGAACCATTGCGTGCTCGGCAGGTTCTTCTCCCGCCACGCCTTCAGCTCTGCCGACTCGTACGGCGGGATCGCGCGTTCCTCGTCGGTGAGGATGATGATGACGTCCGGCTTGGGTGTCACGACGGGTTCTCCTCGACGTGTGCGGCGAGACCGGCGAGCATCTGCTTCGCGGCTTTCTGCAGCTGACGCCCGAGCGCGCGGGCGACGACGCGGCCCAGTGGGTTCGGCCGCGGATGGATCGAGCTGGTGATCGTGACGAGCGTGCCGTCACCGTGCTCGGCGAGGCGCCACGTCGTGACGACGCTGCCCGCGATCGGAGGCAGCCCGTCGAGGGTGTAGGAGAGCAGGTCTTCGGGCTGCCAGTCGACGACACTCTCGAGCAGCGTGATGCGACCCGACTGCACTCGCCGTACGGCGCCGATGCCGCCATGCTCGGTGGTCGTCGGCGTCGAGTGGTCGACGTTGGGTGCCCAGGTGACGATCGCCGGGAAGTCGGCGAGGGCAGCCCACACCTTCGACTTCTTCGCCGCGATCTGTCTCGTGCGCTCGATTGCCATCTAGCTGCCCCCGATCCGACCTGCGTCGCTCATATCTCGACCCGGTGCAGATCGTCGCCCAGCTCGATCCTGCCGGAGAAGTGGGCCGCTGCGCGCGACCTCCACTCGGGCTCGTCTGCCGCTGAGATCGCCGGGACGTAGTGGGTGAGGACCAGCGTCGACGCGCCGGCCCGAGTCGCGGTTTGCGCCGCCTGCTCGACGGACGAGTGGTAGTCCGTGACGTCCTTGAGCCGCTGGATCGGGGCGTTGTCGAGGATGTCGGCGCGCAGCGCGGTGTGCACGATCGCGTCCGTCCCGCGGCAGAGCGCGTCGAGTGATTCACACGGGACGGTGTCCCCGGCGAGTACGACGGACCGGCCGTCGTGCTCGACGCGAAACCCGATGCTCGGCTCGACCGGGCGGTGGTCGGTCGGCGCGACAGTGACGGTCACCGAGTCCGTCTTGAAGCACACGCCTTCGGTCATCTCGATGACCTCGACGGGCGGCTGCCACGTGAGGTCTGCGTGGTGGGCCAGCCGGTAGCTGATGTCGTGACCGAGCGAGGCCAGCAGGCCGTCGATCACGTCTTGCGTCCCCGGCGGCCCGACGACCGTGAGCGGGGCCGGGGCGAACGAGGTCACCCATCGGCTGGTGATGACGTCGTTCAGGTCGGTGATGTGGTCGCTGTGCAGGTGCGTGAGGAGGACGGCGTCGATCGCCGCCGCGCTCACACCGACTGCTGCGGCGCGCATCAGCACGCCGCGGCCGGCGTCGATCAGCAGCTTCGCGTCGCCGGCGATGACAAGGGTCGAAGGACCGGCGCGGTTCGGGTCCGGCAGCGGGCTGCCGGTCCCGAGAAGAATGATCTCCACTTCTCTCCTCGTCAGATGGTCGGTGGCGGGCCGGTGCGGGTCGCGCGGAACCGTCCGACACCCATCTCCTGTGGGGCGGCTCGGCCGCTGCGTTCGGTCACGACCAGCCATGCAACGGCCGCGAGCAGAAGCAGCAGCATCCCGAGCGCCCGCGCGCGGTCGCGGGCGTCGTCAGGTTTGCTCAGCGCCACGGTGGTGAGACCCGGGGGCGATGACGGCGCGACCGTGGGGGCGGGCACCGCCGTTGCCGGGGCGCTGAGCGCCGGCGCAGGCGGGACCGGCGGGACGGCGGTGTTGATCGCCGGCGCCGGAGCGGTCGTCGCCGGTGGCGGCGGCGTGAGGGCCGGCGTCGTCAGTGACGGCGCGGTGTTGAACGACAGCAGGCTCAGGACCGTCTTGGTCGGCGGGCTGAAGACCAACCGCTCGAGGCCGAGGCTGCCGGGCAGGATCACGACCGACAGCGTGTGACCGGTCAGCAGTCGGCTGATGCCCGGGAAGGTCACGGCCTTCCCGGTGGTCGTCAGCTGACCGACCGTCGAGCGCTTCGAGCAGTCGTACTTCGGCGCGGCGCTGATGGGCTGCTGCGGTCCGGCCTTGAAGGCCGTCGTCGCCGGGCAGGCGATCGGCGTGACACCACTCGGCAGGTGCTTGGCGATGGCTGCGGTGTTGGTGCCGGTGAGCTTCAGCGTGAGGCCCGCGGGCGTCGCGCCCTTCGGGAGCTTGAAGGACATCGCCGTGAAGGCGGTGACCTCCCGGATCTGCGGGATCGGCAGTGAGATCGGCAGCAACGCGGTGTTGATGGTGAGGCCCTCGACGACGAGGTCCTTCGGTCCGACGCCGGCCATCGGTGCACCGGGTGCCGCCGCGGTCGCCCGGCTCGCGTCGTACCACGCGACCTCGTCGGGCCCGAGATGGGTCGAGGCGGAGTTGGCAGCTTTGGCGTGGCGCACCGTCGGTGACACGGCGAACGCCGTGGCGTACGTCGTCGCACCCAGGGCCGCGACGACGCCGGCGACGATCAGGCGTCTCATCTGGCACCAGCCGGCTCTGCACCGACCGGCATCGTGCCGGACCGGTTGCGCGTGGCTTCGTTGTTGCCCAGGTAGCTCGCGATGACGTGCGGGTCGTTCAGCACGTCCTGCGGTGCGCCCGACGCGATGACATGACCCTGCTCGAGAGCGAGCAGCCGATCGCTGACGCTGCAGATCAATGGCATGTCATGCTCGATGACGAGCAGCGAACAGCTCGCCTCATCTCTGATTCGAAGCAGCATCGGAGCAAGGGCCTCGGTCTCGCGCTGCGCGATGCCACTGCTCGGCTCGTCGAGCAGCAGGACCGTCGGGTCGTAGGTGAGGGCCATCGCGATGTCGACCATGCGGCGCGTGCCGGTCGAGAGCTCGCGCACCAGCTTGTCGCGGTAGGCCCCGAGCGAGAGCAGCTCGACCAGGTCGCTGACCGTCCACGCGATGTGCCGTTCGAGCTCCGCGACATCCGGCATGCCGAGCGCGGCGGCGAGGTGGTCGCGTACCTCGAGGTGCCGCTCGAGCGACGTCGCGATGTTCTCCGCCACGGACAGGCTCGGGAAGATGCGCGCGTCTTGGAACGATCGTCCCAGGCCGAGCCTGCCTCGCGCGTCGGCGCTGCTCGACGACACGTCGTTGCCGGCGAACCAGACGGTCCCGGTGTCGGGCCGCAGGAAGCCGCTGATCATGTCGAAGACGGTGGTCTTGCCGGCGCCGTTCGGCCCGATCAGGCCGAGGATCTCCCCGCCGCGAAGCGTGAACGAGACACCGTCGACAGCGCGAACCCCTCCGAACGAGATCGACAGGTCCGTGACGCGCAGGATGTCGGCCGCCGGCTGGTCGGTGATCCCCACAGCAGGCTTCGCAGCCGGCTTCCGGGGCGCCGGCACCGGCTCGACCGGATCGGCAGCCGCCAGGAAGACGGAGCGCACGATGTCGTCACGCTCGATCAGCTCCGCCGTGGGGCCGCAGAAGCGGACCTCGCCCTTCTCCATGAAGTAGGCCCGCTCCGCGATCGTGAGCGCGACGTTCACCGACTGCTCGACGAGTACGACGGTGGTGCCGGCCTTGTTGAGGTCGCGTACGACGTCGAGCAGGCGCTCGACGATCGTGGGCGCGAGACCGAGCGAGAGCTCGTCGATGATGAGCAGCTGCGGCCGGGTGATGAACGCCATGCCCACCGCGAGCTGCTGCGCCTCGCCGCCGGACAGGTTGCCGGCCAGGGTGTCCCAACGGTTGCGCAGGTTCGGGAACCACTCGAGCACCTGCTCCTGCGCGGCGTCGGCGTCTGCCGAGTGCGCCTTCTTGCCCATCCAGCGGGCGGCCCGGAAGTGGTCGGCGACCGTGACGGTCGGGAAGATGCCCTTGCCGCCGGGCACCTGTGCGATGCCGGCCCGCGCCCGCTCGACCGCGCTCGCCTTGGTGATCTCCTGCCCGTCGAAGACGATGCTCCCGGTCCACGGCATCGTCAGGCCGCTGATCGCGCGCAGCAACGTGGACTTGCCGGCGCCGTTGGTGCCGAGCAGCGCCAGCACCTCGCCACGCTGGATGTGCATGTCGACGCCGAAGAGGACCTGCACCCCGTCGTACCCGACGTCGAGGTCGCGGCAGACGAGCAGTGCGTCCTCGGTCGGCTCGTCGACGTGGAAGCGATGTGCATCCGCGACGTGCTCTGCCTCGGCGCGGTCTGCGGCGATGCTCGGCAGCTCGATGTTCCGGCGGCCGGCAACCCATCGTAGGAACGGGTCGCGGAAGGCGCGGATGCCGAACGCCGCAATGCCGCCCGGGAAGAGGGAGAGGACGAGCAGCACGCCGCTGTTCAGGCCCAGCTCGTTGATCACGCTCACGACGCTGTGCAACCCGATGTGGTCGAGGAACCCGAAGATCGACTGCCCGTAGAAGTTCAGGACCTGGTAGAAGATCGCACCGAGGATCGCGCCGTACGGGCTGGCGATGCCACCGACAACCGCGAACACGAAGACGTCGATCGACAGCTGGATCGGGAAGGTCGTCGGATCGAGCGCACCGACCTGGTAGGCCAGCAGCGCGCCGCCGACGGACGCGATCGCGCCGGACAGGGCGAATGCCGCGATCTTGGTCCTCGCCGCGTTGATGCCGAGCGCCTGCGCCTCGCGGATGTTGTCGCGCTGCGCCACGAAGACCCGGCCCGACCGGCTCGAGCGCAGCTTGATCGTGGCGACGAGGAACAGCAGCAGGAACGCCAGGCACAAGTAGTAGAAGGCGCGGTCACTCGTCATGTCGAAGCGGCCGAAGAGGATCGGTCGCTCGATGGTCTGGCCGTCCTTCGGCAGCAGCCAGCCGAAGTAGCGCGGATCCAGGAGGACCAACGCGACGTCGGCGGAGAAGGCAAGAGTGACGATCGCGAGGAACATGCCCGGCAGTCGCAGCGCGGGGATGCCGATCAACGCGGCGATCAGGGCGCCGACCACGGCGGCGACGACGAGCGTCACGAAGAAGTCGGCATGTGCCCGCGTCGCCAGGCCGCCTGCCACGGCCGCACCGACACCTGCGATGCCGAACTGTCCGAGTGAGACCTGACCGGCCCAGCCGGTCAGCACCGTCAGCGACAGCGCGACCATCGCGGAGAGCACGACCTGGGTGAGGAATCCCAGTCGCGCCCCCCCGACGATGTAGGGACCGACGATGCACAGCGCGAGCCCGAGCAGCTTCGCGCCGCGGCCCGCCCACACGACCTCCGGCACCCGGCGCAGCTGCAGCGGCATCGGCCGCGCCTCGGCGAAGGTCTGGAAGCTCGAGATGCCGCTGTCGAAGGCGCGTGACACGCGGCCGCGGCCGAGGAGCGCGATCAGCACGATCGGGAGCACCAACGCGGCCGGCAGGTTCGGGTTGTTGGTCGAGTAGTAGGCGGCGCGGTCGAGGATGCCGAGTCCGATGCCGGCGATCAACGCGGTCGGGAGGTCGTCGAACCGTGCGATGACCGCCGCGGCCAGGGGGAACAGCAGCAGCGACGGGTCGGCGGCCGCGCCGAGCGACTGACCGACGACCGCGATCTTGAGGAACGCCGAGGCCGCGGACAGCACACCCGCGATGACCCAGACCAGGATGACCATGCGGCGTACCGGGATGCCGAGCAACATCGCCCGGTCGGCGTTGTCGGCGCTCGCCCGCACGCCCAGGCCTGCACGGGTGACCCGGAAGAACAAGCCGAGGCCGATCGTGACGGCCGCCGTGACGACGATGATCGCGATGTAGTTGCCGGACAGGACGACCTTGCCGATCGAGAACTGACTGTGGCTGAACGGCGTCGAGAGCTGGCTCGCGCCGAGCACGCTGCTGTGGAACCACGACGGCAGGACGACCTCGAGCAGCGTGAGGATCTGACCGACACCGATCGTCGCGACGGTCAGCACCAGCCGTGACTTGTCCGCGAACCGGCGCAGCAGTCGCTGCGCGACGATGCCGAGCACCCCACCGCCGACGAGTGCCGACGCGACGCCGACGAGATACGGCTGATGGGCCTGCGTGATGACCAGCAGGCCGAGTACGGCCGCGCCGCTCCCCAGTGCGGATGCGGCGAAGTTGATGACGCGCTGTGCCCGGTAGACGAGGATCAGGCCGAAGGCCGGCAGCGAGTAGAGCAGGCCGAAGATCGCACCTTCGACGAGGTTGCCGAACGGTACGCCGTCTGGCCCGGGCAGGAAGCCGAACCAGTGCCCGTGGTGTCCCCAGCCGAAGATCAGCTCGGCCGCAACGGCGATCGCCGGAACGGCCAGCAGCCGGACCAGCCACACCGTGGCCCGGTGCGGCAGCGTGCGGCCGGTGAGCCTCACCCGCGGCCCGGGATCTTGAAGGTCGTGCTCGGGAACTGCCCCAGCGTGTAGCGGTGCCCACTGTTCAGCGCGACGTACGTTCCGGCTTTGCCGTTGGTCGGTGAGCGCTTCGCAGTCGTGTAGAAGATCATCCGCGCGTCGGAGACGCCGGTGAAGTCGCCAGGACCGAACTTGATCAGGCTGTGGTAGCGGCTGCCGCCCTCGGCCGGAAGCGTCAGCACGGCCCGCTCGAAGTTGCTCGGCGTGAGGTCAGGTCCGGCCTGCTGCAGTCCCGATGCGAGCACGGTGAAGAAGCCCTGGATGTTGGCCGCGCTGGTGAACGGAGCCTGCGACCCGTGGGTCGAGCGGTAGACCGCGCCGGAGTCGTACTTCGACAGCGGCGCCATGTCGGGGAGGTCACCGAGCCCGAACGCGTTCTTCCACTGCTGCTGGTCGTAAAGCTGAGCGAGGCCGTCGAAGTCGAGGTAGGCCGAACCCACGACGACGTTCTCCGGGAAATAGTTCTGGTTGGTCATCTGCGGCGTCAGGTAGACCGGGAACACCGGGTCGGTGAAGTACAGCATCGTGGTGATGCCGTTCTGCTTCGCCTGCGACGCGAGCGTCGTGCTCTGCACGACCGCCTGGCTCGTGTCGGGGGAGTAGGTCTTCACCGTGGCGCCACCGTTGTGGTCGCACTGGTTGATGATCGCCGCGAGCCGCTGCGCCGCCTCGACGTGTTCGGGGGTGTCCTCCGACAGCACCTCGGCGGCGCGCATCTTGCCGCGGAGGTCGGCTTCGCCGGCGTAGATCGCCTTGCGGTTCGCGAGCTCCTTGCAATACCACTCGCCGGTCAGCTCCGCCTGGGTGTCGCCGTCCATGTCGTAGTCGTAGTGGTACGGCGCCTGCGACGAGGAGAAGCTCATCGGCATGTTCATGCCGCCGAGGTTGACGACACCGAGATGACTGAGCTCCGCGTTGAACCCGGGCGCGGTGATGTTGCGGGGGAAGAGCACCGCGAACGGGTGGTACTTCGCGACGATCGTCTGCGCATCCTGACGGAAGCACGAGTCGCTCGGCGGCGAAGCCGCGCACGACGGGCTGACGAAGTAGTCGACGTGGATCTTGCGACCCCACAGCTCGTAGCGGCTGTTGATGAAGGTGGTCACGCGGTTGATGTAGTCGCTGACCTGGGCGGTGCTGGGGGACAGGCCGGCCGGCCCGAGGATCGCCTGCAGCGCGAGGTTGGTCTTGGCCTGGTAGTAGACGATCTCGATTGTCTTGCCGGTGACGCCCTTGAAGGTGGCGCCGCCGTTGTTGCCGGCGAAGACCGGCTGGCATGGCGGCGCGGCTTCGAAGCCCGCGACCGCGAACTGGAACTTGCCGACGCAGTGGGCGGTGCTGCCGGCCGCGGGTGCCGTCGTACTCGTGCTGCCGGACGTGGGCGCGGTCGAGACGGCGGTCGGTGTCTTGCCGTGGTGCCCCTTGGCGCCGGGGGATGGTGCTGCGCTGGCCGACGGGCTGACGCCCGGCGGAAGCTCCGCCGAGCTTGTCGGGAAGCCGGCTGGGCCACCGCTGGCGAGCACCGCGGAGCTGCTGGTCGAGGGGCCCTTCGACGGGGCGATGATGATCACGAGCAGCAGGGCGACCGCGACGATCAATGCAGGCGCATAGCGTCGGATCGGCACTGTGTCGACTTTCAAACCGCGGTTGACCTTCAAACCGTGAGCGCCTTCAAAGCGGGCCCCGTCCCTTGAACTATTGTCGTTCTTAGTGTCAATATATTGCCGTCGGTGTCAAGAGCCCGCAAGGCGGGACGTCGAGGACCTCCGGAGGATTGATGCCGCGTTTCGAGGATTTTGACGGCGAGATCCGCGACACCCACGTCGAGTCGACGCCGTCATTCCCGCAGCGGAAGTCTCCGGAGGGCGCGCCGAACGTCGTGATGATCGTCCTGGACGACACCGGGTTCGCCCAGCTCGGCTGCTACGGCTCGTCGATCGAGACCCCGAACATCGACCGGCTCGCGTCAGGCGGCCTGCGCTACACGAACTTCCACGTCACGCCGCTGTGCTCGCCGACCCGTGCCGCGCTGCTGACCGGGCGCAACCACCACACCGTCGGGATGCGCTCGGTGGCGAACTTCGCGACCGGCTACCCGCACATGCGCGGTCACATCACGCCGCACGCGGCGACCATGGGTGAGGTCCTTCGGGACAACGGCTACGCGACGTTCGCGGTCGGCAAGTGGCACCTCTGCCCGGCGCTCGACTGCTCCGCGGCTGGGCCGTACGACCACTGGCCGTGCCAGCGAGGGTTCGACCGGTTCTACGGATTCCTCGAAGGCGAGACCGACCAGTTCCACCCCGACCTCTTCTATGACAACCACCGCATCGACCCGCCCAAGACGGTCGACGAGGGCTACCACCTCTCCGAGGACCTGGTCGACCGCGCGTCGGAGTTCATCCACGACTCGGTGTCGGTGCGGCCGGACCGTCCGTTCTTCCTGTATCTCGCGTTCGGCGCCACGCACGCGCCGCACCAGGCGCCGGCGGAGTACCTCGCGAAGTACCGCGGCAAGTTCGATGCCGGTTGGGATGCCACCCGTGACGAGTGGTTCGCACGACAGCAGGAGACCGGCGTCGTGCCGGCGGGGACCGACCTGGCTCCGCGCAACCCAGGCGTGGAGCCGTGGGACTCGATGCCGGAGAACCAGCAGCGGCTCGCGGCGCGGTTGCAGGAGGCGTTCGCCGCGTTCCTCGATCACACCGACGTGCAGATCGGCCGGCTGCTCGACGACCTGTCGCGGCTCGGGCTGATGGACGACACGATCATCATGCTGGTCTCCGACAACGGTGCGAGCCAGGAGGGCGGACCGTACGGCGTCCTGCACGAGATGAAGTTCTTCAACTTCATCCTCGAGACGCCCGACGAGGCGATCCAGCGGCTCGACGAGATCGGCGGGCCGAACAGTCACGCGAACTATCCGTGGGGTTGGGCGCAGGCCGGGAACACGCCGTTCAAGTGGTACAAGCAGAACACCCACGAAGGCGGCGTGCATGTGCCGTTCATCGTGCACTGGCCGGGTCACATCCCGGATCCCGGCGGCGTCCGCCGGCAGTTTCATCACGCGGTCGACGTGGCACCGACGATCTACGACGCGATCGGCATCACGCCGCCCGCGACGTACCGCGGCTATGACCAGCTGCCGATTGCGGGCACCTCGATGCTCTACACGCTCGGCGAGGCAGATGCGCCGACGGTCAAGGGTGCGCAGTACTTCGAGATGAACGGGCATCGCGGGATCTGGCACGACGGCTGGAAGGCGGTGACCCGCCACACCCAGAACGTGCCGTACGACGACGACCAGTGGGAGCTCTACCGCGTCGCCGAGGACTTCTCGGAGTGTCACGACCTCGCCGCGCGGGAACCCGAGCGACTCAAGGAGCTTGTCGACCTCTGGTGGTCGGAGGCGCGCGAGCACGGCGTACTGCCGCTCGACGACCGCACGATCGAGCTTTTCTTCACGCGCTACGACGACAACACGCCGCATCGCCTCTCGAAGCGCTACGTCTACAAGCCGCCGATGGCTCCGCTGCCGGCGCAGGCCGGTGCAACGCTCGCAGGCAGCCGCTTCAACATGACGGCGCGGATCACCCGCGCAGCAGGTGAGAACGGCGTGCTGCTCGCGACCGGTACGGCGAACGCCGGCATCTCGTGGTTCGTCGAGGACGACAAGCTGGTGCTCGACTACAACGCCTTCGGCAACCACACGGTCTGCGTCTCCGAGGCCGAGGTGCCCGTGGGCACCTCCGAGGTCGGGCTGCGCTTCACCCGGCAGGGTGGCGAGGGCGACTTCGAGCTGCGCTTCGGTGACACGGTCGTCGGGTCATGCCACGTGCCCTTCGCGATGCGGATCATGTCGAGCATCGGGCACAGCGTCGGCTACGACCACGGCTCGGCGGTGAGCACGCGCTACGAGAGCCCGAACCACTTCGCCGGCACGTTGCACGAGGTCGTGATCGAGACAGGCAAGGTCGAGCGCGCCGACGCCGAAGCGGCCGCCGCGGAGGCGATGGCCCGGCAGTAGGCACTCAGTCGTGGGCGGTGAGAATCTGCTCCACCGCGTCGGGGTCGGTCGGCGTGATCGTCGGGCGCACTCGCTTGCCGATGTCCAGGACGAGCGCGACTTTCTTGCCGGGTCGCTTCGGGTCGAGGTTCCACCAGTGAACGAGGTCGCCTGATCCCCAGATTCGCCAGCGTCCCGCGGCGCGGAGGCCGGTGAGCTCGCGGCGGGTCACGTTCCGGATCGCCTCATAGGCAATGCGCTTCGCTACGCCTGGAAAGTAGTAGCGCTTGATGACGAGGGCTGTATCGGTGCATGCAACCTGGTCGTCTTCGTACGACAGTTCTGCCACGTCCGCTCCTTAGCGGCTGTCCCCACCCGTCATCATGTACGCACGAAGCCGGTAGGAGGGCGAATGGCGCTTCACGTTGTCGGAGCGGGACTCGGGCGGACCGGGACCACTTCGCTGAAGGCAGCGCTCGAAGTCCTCTTCGGCGAGCCCTGCTACCACATGCTCGAGGTGGGCAACCATCCTGAGCATCCTGCGATGTGGGCGTCGGGGTACCGCGGGTCGATGCCGGACTGGGACGAGCTGTTCACCGGATACGGCTCCTGCGTCGACTGGCCGGCAGCCGGCCTTTGGCGACCGATTGCCGAGGCCTATCCCGACTCGCTGATCGTGCTTTCGGTGCGTGATGCGGACTCGTGGTGGCGCAGCGCGTCGACGACGATCTTCACGATCAGCGAACAGGCGTACTTCGGCGAGGACGCCGAGGACAACGACTGGACGGCGATGATGCGGGCGATGCTCGAGACCTTCACGCCGAGCTGGCGACAGGAGGCTGCGGCCAAGGCAGCCTTCGAGGCCCACAACGACCTGGTCCGGCGCACCGCGCCGTCCGACCGGCTGCTCGAGTGGTGCGCCTCGGACGGATGGGAGCCGATCTGCGAACGGCTCGGGCTGGCCGTGCCGGACGAGCCGTTCCCGCACGCGAACACCGGCGAGGACTTCCGCAAGATGGTCGGCCTCGCCGAGGAGGCCTCGAGCTAGCGGATCTCGCGGGGTCCGATCACGATCTCTGAGTCGCCCCGACGGATCGCGAACCGGCTCACCCCCGGCGGCGCGTCGACGGCGCGAAGCCCGTCGACCGGTTCGCCGACCCATCGCGCCAGGTCGTCCGGCGCCGCGCCGATCTCGACCCACGCAATCGCTCCGTCAGGCGCCGCTGACTCGTTCTCGGTGTCGAGCTCAGCGGCGTGCGATCCCCAGTCGATGAAGAACGGCAGCCGGTGCGGTCCGAGGGCGCCTTCCATGCCGACGACCCGCCACTCGATCCGCCGCCCGCCCGGAGGGTCCCGGTGCATGTCGACCGGCGACAGGGCGAGTCGCTCGGCGACCTGCTCGAGGTCGTCGGGCCGAAGGCACATGCCGACGGGACGGTCGCCATCGGTGAGCATGGCGTTGAGGACCTTCGGAAGCGGATGATTGATGGTGGCGTCCACGACCGCAATCAGCTCGACGTACTGGCCGGGGCCGGCGGAGATGATCGCATTCGCAGTGCCGAGCTCCGGGTGCGCGCCGCCGGAGGCCGCCGCCAGCCCGAACTCGTCGGAGAACCAACGCTGGGCCTCAGGCAGGTCTCGTACGCCGTAGAGCACATGGTCGATCCGCATGGGTTACCGCCCGTCGTAGCCGTCGACGACATACATCCGCGCGATTGCGGCGTCCTTGCGGATCTCGCGCGCGGCGACGTAGTCGGCGCTGTTGTACCAGTCCACGGCAGCTTGCCGGGTCGGGAACTCGATGACCACGGTGCGGCCGGGGGGCGCCTCGCCCTCGAGGGACTCGGTGTCGCCACCACGCACGATCAGGCGACCGCCGGACGCCGTGATGCTGGCGCCGGACAGCGGCTTGTACTGCTCGTACTTGTCGGCGTCGGTGATTTCGCCTTGGTAGATCACGTATGCGGGCACGCCGCCATGCTGTCACCTGCCGCCAAGGACTATCGCCGCGCTCCGCGGATCGGCGTACGGTGCCCCGATGGCAGACGTCGAGTCCGTCGTCGAGACGGTGCCGACAGGGTCGGACTTGCTGCGGGCCGTCGGCCCGCGCCTGATGCTCGACATCCTCGCTCCGCCGCTCGCCTTCTACGCCGCGTGGAAGGGCAGCGGCAACCTGCTCATCGGTGTGGGAGCCGGCACGGCCGCGTCAGTGCTCATCTACGCCTACGAGCGGCGTAAGGGGCGTCCCGGTCTGATTGCCCAGGTGGTCCTGATCTTCGTGCTGGCAGCAGCAATCGTCGGCATCGCGACCGACAGCGCGACGGCGTACCTCGTCCAACCTGCCGTACTCGGGGTGGTCAACGGTTTGCTCTGGCTCGGGTCTGTGGCAGTCGGCAAGCCGCTCGCAGCCACCTTCGCGCGTGAGGTGTTTCCGGTGCCGGAGGAGATCCAGGCGACCGATGACTACCGCACGGTGTTCCGGCGCGTATCGGTGCTGTTCGGCCTCTTCTTCGTCGTGGCCGCCGCCATTCAGCTCGCGGTCCTTCTCATTCTCGGCGTCGGCGCATTCGTTGCGGTTCGCGTGCTCGACGCGATGTCCATCCTCGCGATGATCGTGTGGTCAGTGCGCTACATCACCAATCGGCTCGGCGCGCAGTTCGCCGGCTAAGTGTCACGACGGCTAAGAGCGGACCGAACGCCGTCACCAGGTCGGCGTGGAAGCTGCGCTCAGTGCCCCGCCGTGATCTTGACGAAGACGGCGGTATGAGGGCCCCAGAGCGCCTTTTTCGTCAAGATCACCAACGCCGTGCGGGTCTCTCTCCCTCACGAAACTCGCGAGCAATCTGCTCGAGCCGCTCGACGTACGACGGCCAGAAGTCATCTTCGACCTCCGGCAGGTTTGAGTTGGCGGGCGACACTCCGGCGGCGCCGTCGATCAGCTCGCGAACGATGTCGGCGTGACCGGCATGACGATGCGTCTCGGTGGCGACGTGGACCAGCAGGCGGCCGAGCGTCGCATGGGCGCGCTCCGGTGGCCACCAGGGCACGAAGCCGGTCGCGTTCAGCGGCAGTGCCGCGATCGTCTCGTCGGCGTGGGCGCACGACCGGCGGTACTTGGCGACGACGTCCTCGCGTGCTTCGTCGGCACGCGCGTACATGTCGCTGTTCGGTTCAGGATCGTCTTCCGCCCAGTCCGGCAGCGGCTCGGGGAACGGACGGTCGAAACAGTTCCCGAAGTACCAGCCCTCGCCATACGTCAGGTGCTTCACCAGCCCCAGGAGGTTGGTGCCGGTGGCCGTCATCGGTCGGCGGATGTCGTACTCCGACAGCCCGTCGAGCTTCCACAACACTGCATCGCGTCCGCGCTCGAGATACAGGTGGAAGTAGGACTTCAGCTCGTCATCGTTCACGGACCCACCATTCCCAGTCGGCGGCACGTCAGACGGCGTCGTAGTCGACGGTCACTGCGTCCGTCGTCGGCATCGACTGGCAGGTCAGCACGAAGCCGGCGTCCAGCTCCCACGGCTCGAGGGCGTAGTTGACCTTCATCTCGACCGCCCCCGACAGCACCTTCGCGCGGCACGTCGCACAGACGCCGCCGGTGCAGGAGTACGGCGCATCCATCCCGGCAGCCGCAACGGCGTCCAGGAGCGTGGCAGACCGGCTGGACGCGATCGTCGACGTCCGACCCGACAGGGTGACAGTGAGCTCCACGTCCCGTTCGCCCGCGACGGCCGCGACGTCAGGACCGGGTGCGCCGTGTACGCCAAACAGCTCCATGTGCACCCGATCCGACGGCATTCCGAGGTCGCGCAACGTGTCACGCAGGACGACGGTCATCGGCTCGGGTCCACAGACGAAGGCGTGGTCGTACGACGGGACGTCGAGCAGCGTCGCCGACAGATCGCGAAGCTTGCGCTCATCGAGCCGGCCGTTCAGCAACGGTGTCGACTGCTGCTCCCGGCTGAACAGATGGATCAATGTGAGCCGCGAGAGATAGCGGTCCTTCAGATCGCACAGCGCGTCGCGAAAGATCGTCGACGTCGCGGAGCGGTTGCCGTAGACCAGCGTGAACTCACTCGCCGGCTCACCCGCCAGCACGGAACGAAGTACCGACATCACCGGCGCGATTCCGCTGCCGGCCGCAAGACCGAGATAGTGCCGTGACGCGGCCGCGTCGACCGCCACCGTGAACCGTCCCATCGGTGCGAGCGTGTCGAGCGCGTCGCCGGCCGCGAGCGTCGTGTTCGCCAGCGCGCCGAACACGCCGCCCGGCAGGTGCTTCACGACCACCCGCAGCTCGCCGTCCGCCAGGCCGCTGCTGATCGAGTACGACCGGGTCACCGGCTTGCCGTTCGGCCCGGGGACCCGGAACCCGACGAACTGGCCTGGCGAGAACCGAAACACGTCGGCCAGCTCGTCCGGCACATCGAGCGCGACGGAGACCGTGTCGGCAGTCTCGCGACGAACGTCGGCGACCCGAAGCGGGTAGAAGGTGCGCGCCATCTGCCCGCTCAGTGAACCTTGAAGTAGTCGAACGGCTCCCGGCACGACCTGCACCGCCACAGCGCCTTGCAGGGCGTCGAGCCGAAGCCGGCAAGCTGCTCGATGTCACGCGAGCCGCACTGGGGACAAGCCGCGGGCTGGTCGTCGGCAACGAGCGGCAGCAGCGCGCGACCGTTCGGCGGCGCGATGCCGTATCCGCGCAGCTTCGCCCGTCCCGTATCGCTGATCCAGTCGGTCGTCCACGGCGGCGACAGCTGCACCCGCACCTCGACCTCGCGGTACGCCGCGGACAACGCCGTACGGATGTCGGCCACGATGACCTCGGTTGCCGGACACCCCGAGTACGTCGGCGTGACCGAGACCTCGACCGAGTCGGCGCCCGTCTCAACGACGTCGCGCACGATCCCGAGCTCGAGTACCGACAGCACGGGGATCTCGGGATCCATGACCTCGGCGAGCACGTGCCAGGCCCGCGCGACGGTTGTCGTCACCACGTCGCTCCCGGGTGCGCTCGTGCGAGTGACTGCATCTCCGCGAGCAGCTCTCGGCGCGCGTCGACCGCGCCAGCGAGCGCTGCCGGGTCGGGCTCAGCGGCGGCCGGCACGGGCACGGTGGCTTCGACCAGCGCCTCTGTCACCGACTCACGCCAGCCCGGCACCGCGATGTCGGCAGTCAGCGGCCACAGCTCCTCCAAGGCAAGCAGCGTGCGGCGGCGCGACTCCTCCGTGCCATCGCCGAGCCGCACGACCCAGGCACGCGAATGCCGCCGGTGATAGGCGTTCTCCTTCACGGCCTTCGCGGCGACGCCGCGCACGCCATCGTCCTCCTGCTCGCTGAAGGTGTGCCACACGAGCTCGAGCCAGCAGTCCACGAACAGCTGTCGCAGCATGGTTTTCGCGAAGTCGCCGTTCGGCGTCGCGCAGATCGCCGGGTTGTGGAACTCGTCCGCGTCGCGGAAGTACGCGAGCTGATCCTCGTCGCCCAGGAGCGACAGCAACCCGCGCGACTGACCGAGCAGGTCCAGGGCGATGTTTCCGAGCGCGACGTCCTCTTCCATCGTCGGCGCGTCCCCGACCCACTGGGTCAGCCGATGCGACAGCAGCAGGCAGCCGTCAGCCACATCCTCGACGGTGGGCAGCTCAGACATCGGACTGCGCCGAGATGCCGACGCCCTCAGAGGTTGGCGACACCATCGGGCACTTCGTAGTACGTCGGGTGCCGGAACTCCTTGTCCATCGCCGGCTCGAAGAGCTCGGCGGAATCAGCCGGATCGCTGGCGACAATCGCACCCGACGGCACGACCCACAGGCTCGCCGCCTCGCCCCGACGGGTGAACACGTCGCGCGCGTTCTCCAGCGCCATCTCCGGGTCAGCGGCGTGGACGCTTCCGACGTGCGCATGGTGCAGCCCGCCTCGCGCGCGGACGAACACTTCCCACAGCGCCATTACTTCGGGGACCCCGCGGACCCGTCGAGCGAAGCGAGACGATTTCGTCGGGTGTTCATGCCGCAGTCGTTTCCGAATGCTTGGCGGCATAAGCCTCGGCGGCTTCGCGCACCCATGCGCCGTCGGCGTGCGCGCGGGTTCGTCGCTCGATTCGTTCGATGTTGCACGGGCCGTCGCCGGACAGCACGCGGCGGAACTCCTCCCAGTCCGGCTCGCCGAACCGCCAGTGCCCGGTGTCCTCGTCGTACGCGAGCTCGTCATCGGGAATCCGCAGGCCCAGGAACGCCGCCTGCGGTGCGGTCACGTCGACGAAACGCTGGCGTAGCTCGTCGTTGCTGAAGCGCTTGATCCGCCACCGCATCGACTGCTCGGAGTGCGGTGAGTCGGTGTCGTGCGGGCCGAACATCATCAGCGACGGCCACCACCAGCGGTCGAGCGCATCTTGGGCCATCGCGCGTTGCGCGTCGGTGCCGCGACACAGCGTGACCAGGATGTCGAACCCCTGCCGCTGGTGGAACGACTCCTCCTTGCAGATCCGCTTCATCGCCCGCGCATAGGGACCGTAGGAGCACCGGCACAGCGGAACCTGGTTCATGATCGCGGCGCCGTCGACGAGCCATCCGATTGCGCCGATGTCGGCCCACGTCGGCGTCGGGTAGTTGAAGATCGACGAGTACTTCGCTGTCCCGGCGAGCAGCGCGTCGACCATGTCGTCGCGCGACGTACCCAGCGTCTCGGCCGCCGCGTACAAGTAGAGGCCGTGCCCGGCTTCGTCCTGCACCTTCGCCAGCAGGATCGCCTTGCGTCGCAGCGAGGGGGCGCGGGTCAGCCAGTTGCCTTCCGGCTGCATCCCGATGATCTCGGAGTGCGCGTGCTGCGAGATCTGACGGACGAGCGTCTTGCGATACGCATCGGGCATCCAGCTGTCGGACTCGACCTTTCCCTCGGCCGCGACGTGCGCGTCGAACCGCTCGAGCATCGCCGCGTCATCTGGCGCCGGAACAGCGACCGCTTCCATACAGCGGAGGTTAGGCCTGCGTCGTGGCGACTTCCACCAGCGGCAGCAATCGCATCGGGACTTCGCTCGACAGCACGATCACCGTCGACGCGCGCGTGACGTCGGGAGACGTCACGACTTGGTCGATGACGCGTTGCAGGTCGGCGTTCGACCGCGCCACCAGCCGCAGCATCATGTCGGCCTCGCCGGTGATCGTGTGGGCTTCGAGCACCTCAGGGATCGTGCGCAGATGCGCGGCGACCCCGTCGTGGCCGTGGCCTTGCGCGATCTCCAACGTCGCGAAGGCCGCCACCGGGAAGCCGAGCGCCTCGGGAGCGACGGAAGGCGCCCAGCCGGTGATGACGCCGGTCCGCTCCAGCCGGTCGAGGCGGGCCTGCACCGTGCCGCGAGCGACGCCGAGCCGGCGCGATGCCTCGAGCACGCCGATGCGTGGCTCAGTGGCAAAAAGCGCGATGATTCGGCCATCTAGCGCATCGATGCTGGACACATTGCACAGTATGTCGCCCAACTGTTGTACGACGCGACCAGGCGCGCCACGCTCGGCCTATGACGTTGACGGTCGATCGCATGGTGACCCGGACCGTCGAGCCCGAACCGTTCCCGGTCGAGGCCATCGACTACGTCCACTTCGCGGTCGGCAACGCCAAGCAGGCGGCGCACTTCTACGCCACGGCGTTCGGGATGCGGATCGTCGCCTACCGCGGGCCCGAGACCGGGCACCGCGACACCGCCGACTACGTGCTGGAGTCCGGGTCCGCGCGCTTCCTCGTCAGCGGTGCGGTGCGGCCGGGGACTCCGATCGCCGAGCACGTCGCAGCCCATGGTGACGGCGTCGTCGACGTCGCGATCCGGGTGCCGGATGCCGCACACGCCTACGACCTCGCCGTGGCGCGCGGCGCGACCGGCGTGACGCCCCCCGCGTCCTTCCGCGACGACAACGGCGAGGTGGTCCTCGCCTCCATCGCGACGTACGGCGAGACTCGCCATACCTTCGTCCAACGCGGTACCTACCGCGGTCGGTTCCTGCCCGGCTTCGAGATCCGCGACAGCTCGCTGTCGTCGGTCGAGCCGTGGTTCAGCGGCATCGACCATGTCGTCGGCAATGTCGAGCTGGGGCGCATGGACGAGTGGGTCGACTTCTACCACCGCGTTCTCGGCTTCACGAACATGCGCGAGTTCGTCGGCGACGACATCGCGACGGAGTACTCCGCGCTGATGAGCAAGGTGGTCGCCGACGGCACGCGCGCCGTGAAGTTCCCGCTCAACGAGCCCGCGGCCGGCAAGCGCAAGAGCCAGATCGACGAGTACCTCGAGTTCTATGGCGGGCCGGGCGTGCAGCACATCGCGCTCACGACCGACGACATCGTCGCAGCGGTCTCGGCGATGTCCGCGGCCGGCGTCGAGTTCCTGACGACCCCCGACGCCTACTACGACGAGCTCGGGAGCTGGGTCGGCGACACTCGCGTGCCGATCGACACGTTGCGCAAGCACGGGATCCTCGCCGACCGCGACGAGGACGGCTACCTGCTGCAGATCTTCACCAAGCCGGTCCAGGATCGCCCGACGGTCTTCTTCGAGCTGATCGAGCGGCACGGGTCGCAGGGGTTCGGCAAGGGCAACTTCAAGGCCCTGTTCGAAGCGATCGAGCGCGAGCAGGACAAGCGCGGCAACTTGTAGGGGGAGCGCCGGCGGGAAGCCCGCTGCGGGTGGGCGGGTCGATGGGAAACTGTACGGCGTGACTGTCCGCTTGCGCCCGGCCATGGCGGCGCTGCCCGCCTACGTTGCCGGCAAGAAGGCGCCCGGCGCCGTCGTGCTTGCCAGCAACGAGTCGCCGTACGGCCTGCTCCCTGCCGTCGCCCAAACGATCGATGGCCTGACCGCCGGCGTCAGCCGCTATCCCGACATGGCATCGTCGGCGCTGCTGGAGACGATTGCTGCGTACCACGGCGTCGCACCGGAGCAGGTTGCGGTCGGTGCGGGCAGCGTCGAGGTCGTCAGCCAGGTCGCCGCGGCCGTCGTCGATGCGGGTGACGAGGTCGTCTTCGGATGGCGGGCCTTCGAGGCTTACCCGATCATCACGACGGTCGTCGGCGGTACCGCGGTCAAGGTGCCGCTGCGCGAGCACGTCCACGACCTCGACGCGATGGCGGCTGCGATCACCCCGCGCACGCGGCTGGTGATCGTCTGCAACCCCAACAACCCGACAGGTACGGCGGTCGGCGACGAGCTCACCGACTTCGTCGAGCAAGTGCCCGAGGACGTCCTCGTCGTGGTCGACGAGGCTTACCACCACTACGCCGACCCCGCTGTCGTGCCCGATGCGCTGGTCTTGTTCCGGGGCCGTCCCAATGTCATCGTGACGCGCACGTTCTCGAAGGCCTTCGCCCTCGCGGGGCTGCGCGTCGGCTACTGCATCGGCAGCCCAGACGTCGTGCAGGCGGCGCGCAAGACGCAGGTGCCGTTCAGCGTCAGCGGCCTGGCCCAGCAATGCGCAATCGCAGCCCTCGGCGAGGAGCCGGAGGTACGCCGTCGCGCGGCGCTGACGATTGCGGAGCGCGACCGTGTGACGGCGGTGCTGCGTGGTCAGGGGTACGACGTGCCGGACTCGCAGGCGAACTTCGTCTGGCTGCCGATCGGCGATGACGCAATACCGTTCGCCGAGCACTGCGCGGCGGACAACGTGTTGGTTCGCCCGTTCGCCGGCGAGGGAGTGCGCGTCACGACCGGTCTGCCGGAAGAGAACGACCGCTTCCTCGACCTGGCAGCCTCGTGGCCCAACGGGAGCTGAAGCCGCCGTCGTTGCGGATCCGCAACAACGGTCTTGTCTCCACCGTCACGACGCTTGCCGCGCTCGGCGCGCTGATTGCCTTTGCCGGGCTGTTCCCCAGCGCTGCGGACGCGGGGACACGTGCGGTCACCGCCGTCGTGTTGGTGGTGCTCGTTGCCGTGGTCGTTCGCGCAGTCAGGGTCGGCGTTGTCCTCGACCCGTGGACCACCACCGTCCGCGACATCCTCGCCACCTACCAGGTGCCGCGCGCCGACGTACTCGGTCTCGCGGTGGAGCGGGTGGCTCGCGGCCGCTTCCAGCGACTCGTCGTCGTCTGCTACGACGGTCGAACGATTCCGGCGAGCTGGACGATCGCACGGTCCAGCGACGTGCAGTGGGTCGCGCGCGCGGCGTACCTCGCGCACGGGTTCGGGCCCACCCAGGTGCAGGTTGCCGCGACGCTGGCCGAGCACGACCGGCTGGCGGCGGACGGATCGATCCCGCTGGCGACCCGCGACCCGGGCCTCACCCCCCAGACGGTCAGGCCGATCGAACCTGGTTCACAGGCGCGCTGGCTCGGCTGGGAGACCGGCTTCATCGTGGCGGCGTTCGCGCTGCCCGGCATCGCCGCGGCCATCTCGATCCTCGCTCAGCACCTCGGGGGCGTGAACGACCTCAACGAGTTCGACCTTCCGTTGCCGCACCACCCAGGCATCAGCCTGTTCCTGCTCAGCTTCGGATACCTCACAACCGCGCTCGTCGTGCCGATCGCGCTGCTGCTGCTTGCTCGAACCGGGCAGCCACCGGCTGCGCTCGGACTGACGCGCAAGGGACTCGGGCTCGATGTCAGCGGCGCGGTCGGGCTGCTCGTCGGCTCGTGGCTGCTGACCGGACTGGTCGGTCTGTTCCTCTCGGCGGTCGGAAGTGACCTGCAGAACACCGAGTCCAACACGCACGTCCCGGCGTACTACTTGGTGTACGGCGTGCTGATCTCGGTGACCACCGCGATCAACGAGGAAGTGATCGTCAACGGCTACTTCCTCACCCGGTTGTCGCAGATGGGCTGGACCCGCTGGTCGGCATTCGGGCTGAGCTTCGCGGTGCGTGAGTCCTACCACGTCTACTACGGGCTCGCCTTTCTCGCGACGATGCCGCTCGGCTACCTCGTCACCCGCTCGTTCCAGAAGCGCGGACGGCTGGGTCGCGCGATCGCAACCCACTTCGCATTCGATGTGGTGTCCTTCTCGATCGCGGTGCTGACGTCGTAGCTTCCGGGTTCCGCGCGCCGGATAATCACTGCGTCATGCGTGGAGCCCGAAGCCGTTGGGTCGCTGTCACTGCCCTCGCAGCCGCCGGCACGGTCGCCGTCGTGCCCGCGACGAGCAGCGCCCGCGCCGCGACCCGGCCGCCCGCGCAGCCACTTCTGACCGGCCGGCAACTGGTGCGGCTGGCCAACGTGTTCGCCGGCACCGATACCAACCTCGCCGATCAGGGCACCGGCGGCAGCGCCGGCAACATGAGCCCGGCGGCCACGGCGCCGTTCGGGATGCTGTCGTGGGGCCCGCGGACCAGCCCCGACTCGGTCGCGTTCGGTGCGGGCTACACCTACTCCGACCACCGCATCGTCGGGTTCGACCTGAACCGCTTCCAGGGCGGCGGCTGCTCAGCCTTCGGCGACGTGCCGATCATGCCGACCACGGCAGCAGTCACGTCGAGCATCGTGAAGCCGTTGAGCGCCACCTCGCCGCTGAGCGCGACTTTCAGTCATCGCCACGAGTCGGCGTCGCCCGGTCGCTACGCCGTGACGTTGGATCCCGGTACGACGAAGGCGATCGGCGTCGTCATCGGCGCGGCGCCCCGGGCGGGGGCTGCGACCTTCAGCTTTCCGGCCGGCGCGCGCACCGGCACAGTAGTCGTCAACGCGGGCGGCAGCGAGAACACGGACACGCTCGCGGCGGTCCAGGTGATCCCGTCGCGCCACGAGCTCGACGTCACGACGACCAGCGGCCGGTTCTGCGAGCAGCCGGCCGGCTACACCCTGCACGTCGCGATGCGATTCGACCGCGCGTTCGTGTCGCATGCGGTGTGGCAGCGACAGTCGTTTCGTGAGGGCGGCAACTATGCGCGCAGCACGGCTGTGACCGGGCTCGGCTGGGAGCCGGGCGCCGGCATCCCACAGCCGCCCAACGACCTCAGCGCGACCGCACAGGCGGGCGCCGTCCTTCGGTTCGCGACGGATCGGGCACGAGACGTGGGCGTGCATCTCGGCATGTCCTATGTGAGCATCGCCGGCGCCCGAGCGGCACTGCGCCAGGAGGTTGCGCACCGCTCGGTCGCGGCCGTCCAGCACGCCGCGGCCGGGTCGTGGGCGCACCTGATGGGCCGGCTTCGCGTCGCCGGCGGCAGTGTGCAGAGCCGCCGGATGCTCGCGACCACGCTGTACCAGTCGCTGCTGTCGCCACAGCTGATCGGTGACGTCGACGGGCGCTACCCCGGGTTGGACGGGCGCGTCCACCGCGCCCGTGGATGGGCGGCCTATAGCCAGATGAGCTTGTGGGACGAGTACCGCACCCACGGTCAGCTGCTGGCGATGATCGCGCCGAAGCAAGCCGGCGGCATGGCGCGCACCTTGCTGGCCGACGAACGACAGGCGGGCTTCATGCCGCGCTGGCCCGTGGTCGGCGCGAGCCCGGACGTCATGGTCGGCGATCCGGCGACGCCGTTCCTCGCCGACCTCGAGTCGTTCGGAGCCAAGGGGTTCAGCCGTCGTGCGGCGCTGCGTGCCGCCGTTCACGGCGCAGCGAGCAACGGTGTCGACGACGAGTCCCCGGCCGCGCTCGCCGGGCTCGCCGCATCCCAGACGCAGGGCGGCGGCTACTACGTCGAGCGACCCGGCAACCCGGCGTACCTCGCGCTGCACTACCTGCCGGCCGAGCTCGACGTGTCGACGAACCTCACCGGTGGCGAGGAGCTGCTGGTCAGCCCGGACCTGGTCTGGGGGAGCGTGTCCACGTCGCTGGAGTACGCGACCGCCGACTTCGCGACGTCGCGGCTGGCGGCCGCGGTCTGCGCGAGCTCGACCGAGAAGGAGTTCCTCGCACGCGCGGCCTGGTGGCGGATGAATCTCGATGCCGCTGACGGCTACGTCGAGCCGCGCAGCGCAACCGGCGCGTTCCTGCCGATCTCCAAGACCGGTCCCGCCCACGGGTTCGTCGAAGGTGACGCGAGCCAGTACACGTTCATGGTCCCGTTCGATGTTGCCGGGCTCGCGCGTGCACTCGGTGGGAAGCAGGTGCTCGTACGCCGTCTGAACACGCTGTTCACGAGGCTCAACGCAGGGCCGTCGTCGCAGTTCGCCTTCCTCGGCAACGAACCGCAGCTGGACACGCCGTACGAGTACCTGTGGGCGGGTCGACCGGATCGGACCGAGGACGTCGTGCACCGCGCGCTGTCACAGATGTACGCGCCGACTCCTGACGGCTACCCGGGCAACACCGACGGCGGAACGATGACGTCGTGGTGGATTTGGAACGCGATCGGCCTCTACCCGGCGATCCCCGGCGATGACGTCATGACGATCGGCGCACCCCTGTTCTCGAAGGTCGTCATCTCGTTGCCGGAGGGGCGGCGGCTCGCCGTGGTAGACCCGCACGCCTCGGGCTCGCCGTACGTGCAGTCCGTTACGCGCAACGGTCAGGCATGGCAGAAGTCGTGGTTGCGGTTCGGGTCACTCGGCCGGAAGACGGCGATCTCGATCCGCACCGCGCCTCAGCCGGCGCCGAACTGGGCGCGATCGGCCAAGGACGTTCCGCCGTCGTACGCCGCGACAAGCTCTGCGAGTTGTTAGATGTTCGCGCGCTTCAGCGGCTTCGGCGTGCCGCGGATCGCGCCGAGCGTGACGAGGGCGCCCTGTCCTTGTCGTGAGGTGACCAGCCGTCTCCATGCCGTGGTGATCGCGGCCGGGTTGAAGCGCAGCTTCGACAGCCGCGTGGTGCCGAGCTGCGTCATCTGGCCGAGGTGACCGGCCCGGCACCCGTGGTTCGACAGCGCGATGTCCCATGCGACGCGAGTACCCCACACGGTTGCCTCGTTGACGCATCGTCCGCCGCCGGTCGTGCGGTGGTTGCCGCGAAGCGCGAAGAGTGCAACCGCACGGCGGCTGCCGCCGCCGAGCAGGCAGGCTGCGTAGCTCGGGCTGACGCTGTCGCAGCGGACGTTCTTGCCACCCGGTGCGGCGAGCACGCGATGCACCGTCGGGTGAGCCCACGGCGTGTAAGTGATCTCGCCATTGTCGTTGAGGAAGTTGTCGGCGTAGGCGACGAAGCCGTTAGGACCGACCGCGATCCCGAAGTCGACACCCTTCTGCAGGGGGTTTCCATAGTCGACGATGTCGCCGTCGACGGAACGAGCCACGACGTGCTTGCCGTCGGGATAGCCGCCGTCCCTGGTGATCCAGCCGTCGGGCGTCGCACCCAGAAGGTGCTCGTTGGACGACAGGTCGCCGCTCTTGCCGCTGTCGAGGTTCCACCACCGGACCCGGTGGCCGGTCTTGAACGTGTTCACGACGACGACCATCGACTGCGACAGCGACACGAGCTGCAGGCCGCCACCCGCGCCGGCCTTGCCGAGGGACATCGGCTTGCCTGTCCTCCCGAGGGCGTACAGGTTCGCGTGGGCAGGAAGGCTGATCGGGTCGAGAGCGGAACGCTGCACCGCTTCCGCGTAGACCAGGTACTTGGAGTCGCCGCTCAGTACGACGTACCTCGCCTTGGCGTTACCGGCGGCGTTCGCCGCCGGCCCGAAAGCGGTGGGGACGGTCGACAGCAGGGCGGCCGCCGTCGCGACGGCGCCGAGCACGCGGATTCGCACGCGTGTGGTCTATCACTCGGGCCGTGAGTAGCGCAGGTAGAGCAGGTCGTTGCGCTGCAACACATGACGCAGCGACAGCCTCGTCGGCGCCAGCAGCGCCGAGGTCGGCTGGGGAGTGGTCGGCTGCGACCCTGCAAGATACGGAGTGACGGTCAGGCACATGTCATCGACGAGACCGGCGTCGATGAGTGTCGACAGCAGGTAAGGCCCGCCCTCGCACAGGACCCGCTCGAGGCCGATGTCCCGCAGCGCCTGCAGCATCGCGGCCGGCTCGATGACGTCGTCTCCCGCGACGACGACGTCGCCGAGCTCCGCCAGCTCGGGCTGGCCAGTCGCCGTACGCCCGACCGTCACGATCAACGGCCGCTGAGTGTCGTCGCTGAAGATCCGAAGCTCACGTGACAGAGCACCCCGGGCGGTGACCACTGCGAGCCGCGGAACCTCGCTGCGGCCGGCCGCAGTACGACGCGACCGCAGCTCATCGCGCAACCGCACCGGGCCGTACTGCTCAGCGGCCACTGTCGCGGACCCGGCAAGGATGACGTCGGAGCATGAGCGCAGGTAGACGAGCAGCGTCTGGTCCGCCGAGTCGGTGATCGCCTTGGTCCGGCCGGCGAAGGCGGCGGCGCCATCCAGTGCGGTGATCATGTTGGCCCGCACGCCGACGGGCTGCTCGCCGTAGTAGTCGTCGAGCTCCTCGAACGACTCGGGCAGAGCTGGCAGGTTGGCGACGCTCACGAGGCCAGTCTGCCCGCTGGTTAGGCTCTGCACCGCACCATGGACGCCACCACCGCCACGAGCGCCTCGGACACCACTGCGTCTGTCGCGGAGCCGTATCGGATGCGGTGGGTGGTCGCGTCCGTCGTGCTGGCCGTGAACCTCATGGATGTCCTCGACGCGACGATCGTCAACGTTGCCGCACCGGCAATCCATCGCGACCTCGGTGGTGGGCCGAACACCATCCAGTGGCTGAGCGCCGGCTATACCCTCGCCTTCGCGGTCCTGCTGATTGCGGGCGCGCGGCTCGGTGACATCTACGGCCGTCGGCGGTTGTTCCTGCTCGGCTCGGCGGGTTTCACGCTGTTCTCGGCGGCTTGCGCCGTCGCGCCGACGATCGGCGTGCTGGTCGCGTTCCGCGCGTTGCAGGGAGCCTTCGGCGCGCTCATGATCCCGCAAGGCTTCGGCCTGATGAAGCAGGTCTTCGACGAAGACGAGCTCGCGAAGGCGATGGGCATGTTCGGCCCGGCGACCGGGCTTCCGATGCTCGCGGCACCGATCCTCGCGGGCGCGCTCATCGACGCGGACCTGTGGGGCATCGGCTGGCGGCTGGTGTTTCTCATCAACGTGCCGATCGGCGTCGTCACGCTGCCCGCCGCGATGCGGTCGCTTCCCGGCGGCGCGACCCATCCGGACGTGAAGCTCGACCTCGGCGGGGTCTCGATCATCGGGCTCGCGCTGGTCGCAATCATCCTGCCGCTGATCCAGGGCCAGTCCGCCGGTTGGCCGCCGTGGTGCTTCGGGCTGCTTGCCGCCGGAGCGGCGATGCTTGTCGGGTTCGTCCGCTACGAACGTCGTCCGGGCGGTCACCCGCTCATCGAGCCGTCTCTGTTGGCCAACCGCACGTACCTGTCCGGGGTCGCGGTCATCCTCGCGCTGTTCGGAGCCTTCGGCGGTCTGCTGCTGTGCGTCTCGCTCTACGGCCAGCTCGGTGAAGGATGGTCGCCGATCCACGCCGGGCTAACCCTGACGCCGATGATCATCGGAATGGTCTTCGGCATGATCGGGTCGACAGCGCTGATCGGTCGGCTCGGCCGCCACATGCTTCATGTCGGCGTCGTCCTCATCGCCGCCGGAACGGTCACGGTCGCGGTGACGCTGGGCGCCCGACACCACGCGACGACGTGGGACCTCGTCCCCGGGCTGTTCCTCGTGGGCGTGGGACTGGGTGCGAGCTTTGGTCAGCTGTTCCAGTTCATCCTGACCAGCGTGAGCATGGAGGAGGTCGGCTCGGCGTCCGGCGTCATGGAAGCGAGTCAGCAGCTCTCGACATCACTCGGCGTGGCCGTGCTCGGCACCATCTTCTTCTCGATCTTCGGCCACCACCTGCCGTCCGACGCGCTCAAGGTCACCGCGTGGACCTGCCTGGTCCCACTCGCGGCGGCGTTCCTGCTTGTGTTCCGGCTTCCGATGCGCGCAGGACCGGAGGCGAGCGGGTAGCGCCTGTCGTTGCACGCCGAACCCAGCGACCAACCCGTCGCTGGTCGGGCGCCGGGGTCTGAGAGGGTTTCGCCGTGACCACCGAGCTCATCGACGTCCTCGACCGCGCCCGGTCCCGGGTTCTCGAGCAGGGCATGGGCTTGTCCGAGGCCGACGTGCTCGCCTGCCTCCAGCTGCCCGACGATCGGATTCCCGAGCTGCTCGAGCTTGCCCACGAGGTGCGGCTGCGCTGGTGCGGAGACGAGGTCGAGGTCGAGGGCATCGTCAGCGTCAAGACCGGCGGCTGTCCCGAGGACTGCCACTTCTGCTCTCAGTCGGGCCAGTTCGCCTCGCCGGTTCGGGCTGCACGGCTCGACATCGACGAGATGGTGCGTGCCGCCCGGGAGACCCGCGAGACCGGAGCCACCGAGTTCTGCATCGTCGCCGCGGTCCGCGGACCAGACGAGCAGCTGCTGTCCGAGGTCGCGAATGTCGTCGCCGCGATCCGCGCGGACGGCAACGACGTCCAGATCGCATGCTCGCTCGGCATCCTCACCCGCGCCGACGCCGACCGCCTGGTCGCCACCGGCGTACACCGCTACAACCACAACCTCGAGACCGCGCGCTCCTACTTCCCGTCGGTCGTCACCACTCACACGTGGGAGGAGCGTCGCGACACCCTCGAGCTGGTTCGTGAGGTCGGCATGGAAGTGTGCTGCGGCGCGATCGTCGGCATGGGAGAGACGTTCGAGCAGCGCGCGGAGCTCGCCGTACAGCTCGCCGCGGTCCGTCCGCACGAGGTGCCGCTGAACTTCCTCGACCCTCGTCCCGGTACGCCGTTCGCCGACCTGCCCGTGATGTCGCCGGCCGACGCGCTCCGCGCGGTCGGCGCGTTCCGCCTCGCGATGCCGTCGACCGTGCTGCGGTTCGCCGGCGGCCGGGAGGTGACCCTCGGTGACCTCGGCACCCGCGACGGGTTGCTCGGCGGGGTCAACGCCGTGATCGTCGGCAACTACCTGACCACACTTGGCCGGCCGCCCGCGGAGGACCTGGCCCTGCTCGGTGAGCTCAGCATGCCGATCAAGACGTTGTCGTCGGCGATCTGAGCGCGCTCGTCGCAGTTGGGCCTTCGTTGGAGATGACGCACTGCACCGGTTGCGGCCGCCCGGCCGCGTCAGGCGACCATGACCGCTGCGACCAGAGGCGCCCGTACGAGCCGCCTCGCTTCTGCGCGCAGTGCGGCCGGCGGATGGTGGTCAAGGTGACACCGACGTCGTACGTCGCCACCTGCAGCCGCCACGGAGACGTTCGCCCGGCGTAGCCGAACCGCGGCAACGATCCCCGACATTCACCCCGCCGCGTGCCATCATTTCGCCACGTCGTGAATCCCACCCAGCTGCTTTCCCGTCCGACGTAACACGCGACAAGTGCCGGTCGAAGGTGTCTAGGCAGGGGGGTTCGACGTTGCGTTCGACCCGTCTGCCACGGCTGGTCATCACGGCCGCGATAGGCACGGTCTTGCTTCCCGTTCCCACGTTGCTGGGCTCCGCGCACGCCGGGACCGCCGTCACGGTGAAGGTCCCGCTCGCACAGGCAAGCTGGTTCTGGCGGGGGCAGCCCGGCGCGATCGGCAGCACGGGGATCGCCCCGCCCGCCGCGGTGCCCGACCCGGAAGTTCCAGCCGGCGATCTGGCGGTCTCCGGACCCGAGGCTCCCGCCGCGGCCGGCTTGCCGGCCGGCCCGATCGCCGAGACCTATCTCCTGTTCGACGTGAGCAGCCTGCCGGTCGGCGCCACCGTCACATCGTTCGTCGTTTCGCTGCCCGTCGACAGCAAGGGGGTGACCGCCGATCCGGTCGGTGCCACGATCATCGCCTGTCCGGCGACCACCGGGTGGTCAGGCGGCCAGACCGCGGCGGCGTACGGCGGAAAGCCGACCGACGGGTGCGACGTGCACTCACCGAAGCTGACGGCGGTCGACGGCGGGGACCGTTACACGGTCGACATCGCCGACATCGCACAACGATGGGTCAAGCCGAATGCGCTGAACCTCGGCGTCGCGATCACCGACAACCCGACGAACACCCTGACGGCCTACCAAGTCGTCTTCGGCCCGCCGACCGCGCTGACCGGACTCGCAGCCACCGTCACCTACACCGCGCCGGCATCGGAGCCGACCTCCGCGCCTCCGAGCGCCGGCGGCCGGGTCGTGGCGACCGGGACCGGTTCGGGTGGAGATGCAACGCCTGTCACCACGACGGAGCCGCTGCCGCCGGGGCTTCCGGCGCAGGTGGCTCAACCCCCGGCGCCGACCGTGGCGCCGGTCACCCCCGTCGTCGCGATGACCGTGAAGCCGGCGGACCCCTCCGCACCCCCGCTGGGCTTCTGGGTCGCTCTGGTGCTGATCGTCCTGCTGCTTGGCGCAACCACCTTCGTTCTCGCCGAACCACGAGCCATGGCCCCCTTGATGCAACAGGAGCAGAGATGAGCCGACGCGCACCGACGAAGCTGGCGGGGCTGGTCATCGTCGCATTGACCGCCGGTTGCGGTCTCAGCTCGCAGGCGGTGTCGTCGCTGCAGCAGCAGGCAGCGTCGGGCGGGACGACAACGGGAAGCGGCTCGGGTGTCACCGGCTCCGGCGGCGGCACGGCTGACCTCGGGGGGACCGGCACAACCATCGCGGGCGGTGGGACCGGTCCGAGTGCGGGCGTGGGCGGCGGCACCTCTTCGACATCGACGACTGTCGGCGGTGGCGGCACCAGCACCGGTAGCGGCGGCCAGAGCGGGAGCGGCGCCGCGGGAAGCGGATCGGGCTCCGGCTCTGCCGTCGGCTCCGGCAGCGCCGGTGGCGGCTCGCGGTCGGCGGCGAAGTACGAGACGGTCGGAATCAGCGCGAAGCAGATCACGCTCGGGCTGCACGCCCCGCAGACCGGTGCGGCACCCGTTCCGCTGCAGGCCTTCCAGACCGGGACGAAGCTCTTCTGGGAGAACCACAAGGTCTTCGGCCGCAAGGTGGTCGTCAACTTCTTCGACGACCAGTACAACCCCTCGGTTGCGCGGCAACGTTGCGAGCAGCTGTCCCGCAGCTCGTTCCTCGTGATCGGTGGTGCCGGCACCGACCAGATCCAGGCGTGCGCGACGGACCCGGTCCTCCAGGCGACCCACACGCCGTACGTGTCGGTCGGCGTCACGACCAACGGCCTGACATCGCTGCCGTACTACTTCGCGGTCACCCAGACCTACGCCTCGCAGGTGCCGGAGGTCTGGACGATGGCGAACGAGCTCTTCCCGGCCAACGCGAAGGGCAAGTGGGCGGTCGTCACGGAGGACACGCCGAACTTCACTGACGTCACCAACGCCGCGGTTGCCCTGCTCAAGCAGCACCACATCGCCTACAAGGTGATCCGCACCCCGAAGGCAGGCAGTGCCGGGCAGGCCGCCGCGGTGGTCAACCAGGCAGAGGCCTTCACCGGCCGGTCGGGCGGATCGGTGTTCCTCGACGTCGACCCGAACTTCTGGATCGACATGATCGCCGCCGCGGCGCAGTCGCTCTACTCGCCGGCCTGGGTCGGGCCTGGTGTCACGCAGGGCGAGGATCTCGTTGCCGGGCCGGTCTGCGGCGCGCAGACCTATATCAAGGCCGCGTTCCTGTCGCCGTTCATGGGTCTCGACCGGGAGCCGAAAGGCTTCACGCAGCAGAACAACCCGAAACCCGACGGGCTCAAGACGAACCGCGACGTCGAGCTGCTGCTCTACGGCGTCAACGAGATGCTGTACCACGCGCTGTTGTCCGTCGGCAGCATCAACAACCTGACACGAGACAACTTCATCAATGCGATGACGCACTTCTCGGCGAAGCTCGGCGCCCAGCTCTCCGTGCTTCCGACCGTCAACTTCAACGGCGGCCACTTCGGCAGCACCGGCTCGTGGATCGAGAAGCTCAGCTGCTCCAAGCTCGAGTACACAACGGTCGGCAGCGGACCGATCTCGCACTGACATGACGATCCTGGCCTCGGGCGGCGTCGCCGTACCCGTGCAGCTCGCGACGGGGATCGTCGTCGGCTGCGGGTACGGGCTGTTCGCGCTGGGCATCGTGCTCGTCTACAAGGCGAGTCGGATCTTCAACTTCGCGCAGTGCGAGATCGGAGCGTTCGGGGCCTTCATCACCCTGTGCTCCGTGAAGGGGCTCGGTTTCTTCCCGACGTGGCCGTTCCCCGTCGCGATCCTGCTCGGTCTGGTCGCGGGGACGCTCGCCGGCCTTGCGGCCGAGCGGTTCGTGATCCGGCCGCTGTTCCGGGCGTCGCGCGCCACGCTGCTCGTCGCGACGGCAGGCCTTGCGCTCGGTCTGGCATCGCTCGAGGCCCTCATTCTCGGGACGAGCTTCGACGTGCTTCCCAACATCGGCGGGCCGTCGAGGTTCGCGCTGTTCGGTCCGGCCAGTGACTCGAGCGCGTATCTATACGGATGGACGCAGGTCGCCACGCTGCTCGCGCTGGTCGGCGCGGCGCTCGCGGCTGTCGCGTTCTTCCGGACCCGGTACGGCGCGGCCGTGCTCGCCGTCTCGCAGGACCCGACCGCCGCGTCGGTGGTGGGGATCAAGGTGACCCGGATCTCCGCGCTCGTGTGGGGGATCGCGGGCTTCCTCGGCGCGGTCGCCGCCATCGTGACGCTGGCGGGCAAGCCGTTCATTCCCGGCGGCGAGTCGGGTTTCTACACCGGGACGGGACCGCTGATCCTTGCGTTCACGGCTGCGGCGCTCGGCGGCATGACAAGCCTCATGGGCGCCTTCGTGGGCGGTCTTGCCATCGGGATCATCGAGCAGGTCGCGGCCAACTACATGCCGGCCTCGGTGCCCGGTGGCACCGCGATCGTGGTGTTCGCGGTCCTGCTCGTCGTACTGCTCGTTCGGCCGACCGGCCTGCTCGGGAAGACCACATGACCGCGGGGACGTACGACGCCGGGCTGCGAGTGCGACCCAACGCGGTGGCCTGGGTCCCACGCGGACTTGCCTGGCTGGCGCTCGCCGGCGTCGTCGTGGTCTGCGCGACGAGCGGCGAGAACGTCGCCAGCTACGCGACGGAGGCCGCGATCTTCGTGATCGTCGGCCTGTCACTGAACGTGATCATCGGCTACACCGGTCAGCTCTCGCTCGGGCACCAGGGATTGGTGGGCTCGGGCGCACTGCTGGCGGCGTACACCTCGACCGCGCACAACGCGCCGTTCGTCGTCGCGTTGCTGTTCGGCGCGCTGTCGGGTGGGATCTGCGCATTGGTCGTCGGGTTCGTCGCCCTGCGCATCAGCGGTCTCTACCTGTCGCTGGTCACGCTGGTCTTCGGCGTCACGTTGCAGCAGTCGCTGTTCCAGGTGACGGCGCTGACCGGAGGGGGCGCCGGCGAGCCGGCGGACCGGCCGTCGATGCTGCTGAGCAACTCGCGGTTCTTCCTCGTCTGCGCCGGCGCGGCGATCGCGGCGGTGTACCTCGACTACCGGCTGACGAAGTCGAAGGCCGGTCGCGCGATGTTCGCCATCAAGGCCGACGAGCGAGTCGCCGCGTCGATGGGGATCAACGTCGTCGGCTACAAGCTGTTCGCGTTCGTCCTGTCCGGCGTCCTCGCCGGCGTCGCGGGCGGGCTGTATGCGTTCTGGTCGCAGCAGTTCACCGGAAGCGACTACAGCTTCAACCTCGCCATCCTCTTCGTCCTGATGACCGTGGTCGGCGGAGCGGGCTCCCGGGCGGGCGTCATCGTCGGCTCGGTCTTCTTCGCGTTGCTCGGCAGCCTGCTGCCGACGCTTCGCCCGTTCGTGTGGTTCGCGAACCTCTTTCCGACGCAGACAGCGGCGAACATCCGCCAGTTCGGCCCCGGGTTCATCGGCGCGTTGCTGTTGTTGCTGACGCTGACCTTCAACCCAGGCGGGATCGCGCAGCAGATCGCTCCGGCCGTCCGGTGGTTGACCGGCGGTCGCTTCAAGGAGGCTGACCGTGCCTCCGGTTCTTGAGGTCTCGGGCATCTCGGTGCGCTTCGGCGGTCTGCAGGCGCTGCGCGACCTGTCGTTACAGGTCAACGAGTGGGAGATCGTCGGCCTGATCGGCCCGAACGGCGCCGGCAAGACGACCGCGTTCAACGCGATCACCGGCGCGCGCCGGCCCGACCGCGGTGTGGTGCGGTACCGCGGCCGCGACGTGACGAGGCTCCCCGCCCACAAGCGTGTCGCTCTCGGATTCGGCCGCACCTTCCAGAACGTCGGCATGGTCAAGACCTCGACGGTGCTCGACAACCTCAAGACCGCGCAGCACCTCAAGGCCGACTACCCGGCGACGGCCGGACTGGTCGGCACCGCAATGGTGTCGATGCGCGAGCGCCAGATGACGCGCCGCGCCGACGCCTTGCTCGAGATGCTCGGGCTTACCGCGATCCGGGACCGGGTCGTGAGCTCCCTGCCCTACGGCCAGCTCAAGCTCCTGGAGCTCGGCTGCGCTCTCGCGACCGATCCCGACCTGTTGCTGCTCGACGAGCCGTCGTCCGGGATGGGCCCGGACGAGTCCGACGAGCTGGCCGGCCGGCTCCTCGCGCTGCGCGCGGAGCTCGGCCTGACGATGCTCGTCATCGAGCACCACGTGCCGCTCGTCACACGGATCTGCGATCACGTGTACGTGCTGGACTTCGGGGAGCTGCTCACCGACGGCACCGCCGCCGAGGTACGTGCTCATCCTGCCGTGGTCGAGGCCTACCTCGGGACGTCGGCATGACCGCATTGCTCGAGGTCGAAGGCTTGCGTGCCGGCTACGGCTCCTTGCCCGCACTGCACGGCGTCTCGTTCGCGGTCGAGAAGGGCACGACGGCCGCCGTCTTCGGTCTCAACGGCGCCGGCAAGACCACGACCGTGAACACGATCGCCGGCGTTCTGGAGACGTGGGCCGGCGAGGTACGGATCGACGGCGAGCGCATCAGTGGCCTGCCGGCCGACGAGGTGGTTCGGCACGGGGTGTCGCTCTCGCCCGAAGGACGGCGGGTGTTCGCCGAGCTGTCCGTCCGTACCAATCTCGAGCTCGGCGCGTGGACGCGGCGTAACGAGCTCGCGCACAACCTCGACCGCGTCTTCAGCTACTTCCCCCGGCTGAAGGAGCGCAGCGGGCAGCTTGCCGGGACGATGTCGGGCGGTGAGCAGCAGATGCTGGCCATCGGCCGCGCCCTCATGGCGAGCCCCCGGCTGCTGCTGATCGACGAGGCCTCGCTGGGCCTGTCGCCACTGCTCGCTGAGACGGTCTTCAAGATCGTCGCCGAGATCAGCAAGGACGGTACGACGGTCGTGATCGTCGAGCAGAACATCGGTGTGCTCCCGTACGCCGATCAGGCGGTGCTGTTGGAGAAGGGCGTCGTGACCTACGACGGCAAGGCAAGCGAGCTCATGAAGACCAACGACCTGCGCGCGACGTACCTCGGCTAGCGCGGGTCGGGATCAAGGGAAAGGGCGGACACCATGACGGTCATCTCGCAACACGGCGAGTCGAGCGGGCGGCTCCAGCAGCTGCGCCGAGCCGCGCTCGGCAGCGGACTCGGGGTCGTCGTCATCGGGGTGGGCATCCTGCTGATCGGCATCGGCTGGAACGGGATGGCCGGCGGCGGCGGCGAGATCAACGGCGTGCCGAACCTCAACGCGCAGCTGCCGTGGCTGGTCAGCGGTGGGCTGCTCGGCCTGGCATTCGTGGTCTTCGGCTCAGCGATCCTCGTGGCGCACAACGCGCGGGTCGATCGTGCTCGCTTGGAGGCCAAGCTCGACGAGATGACCGCCGCGCTCGAACGGTCGACCGCTGCGCAGGAGTCGGTGGTCGCCTTCAAGCCGGCGCCGCGGTCGCGGCCCGTCAAGAAGGCGGCGACGAAAGCTACAGCGTCGTCGCGTCGATGACGAAGCGGTAGCGCACGTCGCTGTCGACCACACGATCCCACGCTTCGTCGATCTGGTCGGCGTCGATCGTCTCGATGGTCGCGCCGAGGCTGTGCTCGGCGCAGAAGTCGAGCATCTCCTGCGTCTCGCGGATCCCGCCGATGCCTGATCCCGCAAGGCTGCGCCGGTTCGTCATCAAGTTGTAGGCGCCCACTGACATCGGCTCCGGAGGTGCGCCGACGTTGACCAGCGTCCCGTCGAGCCGCAGCAGCTGGAGGTATCGGTCGATCGACCAGGACGCCGAGATCGTGCTGACAACCAGGTCGAAGGACTTCGCGAGCGGCTTGAGCACCGACATGTCGCGGGTCGCGATGTAGTCCTTCGCGCCGAAGGCCAGCCCGTCCTCCTGCTTGGCCAACGTCTGGGAGAACACGGTCACCTCGGCGCCGAGCGCGGCGGCGATCTTCACGCCCATGTGACCGAGTCCGCCGAAGCCGACGATCGCGACCTTCTTGCCGGGTCCCGCCTGCCAGTGCATCAGCGGGGAGTAGAGGGTGATGCCGGCGCACAGCAACGGCGCGGCGACGTCGAGCTCGAGAGCGTCCGGGACGCGCAGCACGAACGCCTCGTCGACGACGATGTGCGAGGAGTAGCCGCCTGCGGTCGGCAGCCCGTCCTTGCCGGTCGCGTTGTAGGTGCCGATGTTGCCGGGCACGCAGTACTGCTCCTCACCGATGGTGCAGTTCTCGCACTCCCGGCAGGAGTCGACCATGCACCCGACGCCTACCCGGTCGCCTACGCCATGGCTGGTGACTGCGGCGCCGACCTCCTCGACGATCCCCGTGATCTCGTGGCCTGGCACGAGCGGGAACATCGCCGGACCCCACTCGTTGCGTGCCGTGTGGATGTCGGAGTGACAGATGCCGGCGTACGCGATCTTGATGACCACGTCGTTCGGGCCCGGGTCGCGGCGCTCGACCGTCGTACGTTCGAACGGAGCCTTCGGGCCGGGGGTCGCTCTCGCGGTATAGGTACGCATCGGTCGTTACGCTACGCCCGGTGGTGACGGCTGCGGGCAAGCCTTTCGACGGCGTACGCGTGGTCGAGGTCGCGGCGTGGACGTTCGTGCCCGGCGCCGGAGCGATCATGGCCGATCTCGGTGCGGACGTGATCAAGATCGAGCCGCCCGACGGCGACCCGCAACGCGGGCTGATGAACCTGCTGAGCCAGACGGAGGGCGGGCCCAACCCGTTCGTCGAGATCCCGAACCGCGGCAAGCGGAGCGTCACGCTGGACCTGAAGACCGACGGCGGGCGGGACCTGTTGCTGCGCCTGATCGGGACGGCTGACGTGTTCTTGACGAGCTACCTGCCGAGGCTGCGCGAGCGACTGCGGATCGACGTCGACGATCTGTTGGCGGCCAACCCGCGCCTTGTCTACGTGCGCGGGACCGGGTGGGGGAGCAGCGGGCCGAAGGTCGACGTCGGCGGGTATGACGCAGCGGCGGCGTGGGCCGGCGGCGGCGCGATGTACAAGCTGACCGAACCGGGTACCGACAGTCCCGCGATGCAGCCGGCGGCGTTCTACGACCTGCAGGGCTCGAGCTACATCGCGGGGGCTGTCGCGATGGCGCTGTTCCGGCGCGAGCGCACCGGAGCCGGCGGCGTCGTCGACGTATCGCTGCTCAACGCGGGAATGTGGAGCATGAGCCCGGACATCGTCGCGGCGCCGTACACGGGGGGGCTGTTTCGCGCCGACCGGAAGAACGCCGGCAACCCGATCGCAAGCTTCTACCGGACCTCGGACGACCGCTGGATCTCGCTGGTCTGCCTGCAGTCGGACCGGTTCTGGCCGGAGCTGTGCGGGCTGATCGGGCGCCCGGACCTCGCCGGCGATCCTCGGTACGTCGACCAGGTCGCTCGCTACAAGAACCGGCGCGAGTGCATCGGGGAGCTCGACCGGATCTTCGCGGCGAAGACGCTGGAAGAGTGGAAGTCGGTGCTCGCCGGCTTCACCGGCGTGTGGTCGCCCGCGCAGAGCTTTGCCGAGCTGCACGCCGACGAGCAGGTCGCGGCGAACCGGTACCTCAGTGAGGTCAGTCGTGGCGACGGGAGCTCGTTCCGGGTCGTCGCGCCGCCGTACCAGTTCGACGGTGAGCCGTCGACGTCCGGTCGAGCCGCACCCGAGCTCGGTCAGCACACCGAGGAGGTCCTGCTCGAGCTAGGCATCGACTGGGACGCGATAAGTGAGCACCGCGACTCCGGCGCTCTGGGTTTGTGAAGGGTTAACGGTGCCCAGATGCCGCTAAGTCTGCACAAACCGGCCGGTGGTCACCCGATGAGGCGACGACACGTTCTGACGGTGCTGTGCGCCCTGCCGTTGGCTCTCGGTGTCGCCCATGCAACGGCCGCCACGGCGCAACGGGCGGGCACCGCGTCGGCGATCCACGTGATCAGTCATCACCATGAGTCGGCCAGGGTCACGCAGTACCTCGTCTCGACGCCGTCGCTGGGCATGTCGACGACTACGCCGCTGCGGATCGACGTCATCCTCCCGACCGGATACGCGCAGCACCCGCACCGCCGCTACCCCGTGCTCTACGCGCTGCCGGGCACGGCGAGCACGGCGGATCAATGGGTCGACCAGACGGACACGCTGGCGCAGACGCAGCGGCGCAATCTGATCGTTGTCGCAGTCGACGGCGGCTACAACACTGACGGCGGCGGTTGGTACACGAACTGGGTCGACCAGCACACCAGCCTCGGGACCGCCAACTGGGAGACGTTCCACACCCAAGAGGTCGTCCCGTGGGTGGACTCCCACTACCGGACGTTTCGCAGCCGCGGTGAACGGGCGATCGTCGGCATCTCGCAGGGAGGGTTCGGCGCGCTGTCCTACGCCGCCCGCCACCCTGGACTCTTCGGGGCGGCGGCGGCCTTTTCCGGAGCCGTCGACGTCTACTACGACCCCGTCTGCGAGGCCGGGGCGAGCACACTCGTTTCCGGAATCATCGCCACTGACGGGGTGGAGCCGCTAGCCCCGTTCGGCGATCCGGCGACGAACGCCGCCAACTGGCGGGCCCACGATCCAGGCTCGAACGTGACAAAGCTGAAGAACACGGTGGTGGACCTCTACGTCAGCAGAGGTGAACCAGGTCAGTCCGACCTGAGCGATCCGTCGTGGCCCGCAGGCGCCGGTTTGGAGGTCGTGATGCACCAGTCCAACCTGTGCTTCAAGAAGGCTGCGGACGCGGCCGGCCTCCATTTCGGATGGCACGAGTACGACGTCGGGCTGCACACCGAGCCGTACATGAACCGCGACCTGGCCGCTTACCTGCCGAGACTGATGCGCTTCTTTTCTCGCAGTCGCTAAGAGCTGGTGGGGCGCTGGACGCACACCGTTTTCGTGTACGCATCGTTCATCCCGCGTCTGCGTGGTGCAGAGAAGCGGGATCGCGCAGTCAGATCGCCTAGTCGGGCTCGGAAGTCCGCTAGCCGCCGCGGCGATGCATTGCCGCGCCAAGCGACCAGAGCCCGGTGAGCAGGAGCCCGAGAACCGAGGCCGGGACTCCGAACAGAATGCTTCCTTCGATGATGGCGAACGGCAGTGTCGGGAGGTAGCTGAAGCCGCGTACCAACCCGAATATTGCTCCGCCGGCGCCCCCGATGAGAGCGACGACCGCGAGGATGCGCCACGGCATGGGCAGGAGCACGCCCGCCGACCTTCCTCTCACAACGTCATGATCGACCCGCCCGGCAGCCTGTCAACGGTGCCGGGCTGGGTGATCGCATGTGACATAGGTGTCGTGATTTGCGACCCGCATGTCACACAGAGGCGGTATTTCACGACACGCATGTGACATGCGGGCGCGGTTACACAACCCGCATGTGACATGCGAGCAGCCCAACGCGGCGGGTCAGCGGATCCGGACTCAAGCGGCATGCATGCCGTGGTAGCGGTTTTCGCGGGCCGCGGTCGAACGTAAGGCCGGGGCTTGCGTCACCAACGTGTCTGGTTAGTTCAGCAATGGAGGCGCGCCCGTGCGGATCTACCTGTTGTGATCGCGTTGACGCCGTTAGCGGCCCGCTCGGCGTTATCGTGCGATCGTGTACGAATCGGGCGGTCCCGACGATGTGCTACCGGTCCCAGGCGAACGAGGGACAGTCCACTCCTGGTGGGAGCGGCTCAACGAGGATCTTCGAGTGCAAACGGTGGTCGGCGGTCTCTTCGTACTCATCGATATCGGATGTGCTCTTCTGCGCGCTCCCGTGCCGGTGATCGTGGCCTTGTCCATACCGGGCGCCTGGATCCTTCGAAGCAGGATGTTCAAGACGCGTCTCTGGTGATCCGACTAGCGTCCTGACGTGCTTCTGGTCGACGTGTCTCGGTTGCGGTCCGTCGAGCTGCACGTCGTCGGGTACGAGATCGACCCGGAATCAGCATGGCTCGACGTCGCGGGCCAAGTCACGGTCGGCAGCAGTTGCTGGTCCTGGCAGGAGGCCTGTCTCACTCTCGAGGAAGCCGAGCGGCTCGGAGAGTGGCTGGTCGCCGCATCCAGCGGCCCACCCGATGAGCTCGACCTCATGTTTGTGGAGCAGGACCTCTGCGTCAGATTCATCGCCGCGACGGCGGAGACCGTGACGCTCGATTGGGATCTGCCGGCCGCCGACGGCGCCAAGAACACGAGCTCGCGTGTCCGCATCAGCACGCCACGATCCGAGCTCCTTAGTGCCGTGCACGAATGGAGATCAGGCCTGGCCGCCCTGCCGGACCGCTGACCGCGACCTTGCAGGAGACCGCGACCTGCCGATCGCAGTCCGCGCAGCACGTGATCTCTCACCGAGCAAAGCTCGACCGAACGGGGTTGCGGTGGGCGAGCGAACTGGTGACGCTCGTACCCTCGGTCGGGATGGATATCGCCGCCGTCACGGATCTGGTTCACGAGGTCGCCGTCGAGGTTGTCCTGCCACGGTGGCGCACGCTGCGGTCCGACGAGGTGGTCGAAAAGGCGCCGGGAGAGCTGGTGTCCGTGGTCGACCGTGACGCCGAAGTCATCTTGACTCGGCAGCTGCAAGGACTGCTGCCGGCGTCGGTCGTCGTGGGTGAGGAGGCGACTGCGGCGAATCCTGCACTGTTGGCCGCGATCGGCTCTGAGCCCGTGGTCTGGCTGGTCGATCCCATCGACGGTACGGCGAACTTCGTCGACGGCTCGTCGGACTTCGCGGTGATGGTTGCCCTCGTACGGCATGGCGTGACGGTGGCCGCGTGGATCGACCGGCCCGCCGATCGCTGCGCGTATGTGGCGGAGAGAGGCTCGGGTGCGTTCGTCGCGGGCCGGAGGCTGCTGTGTACGCCGCCGCCACGTTTCGAGGAGCTGCGTGGAGCAGCGCTGACCCGGCTGCTCGACGAAGGCCAACGACAGGCTGTGAGGTGTCTCGGCCAGCAGATTGCACTGCTCGGACCCGGCCGCGTGTGCGCGGGTGTCGACTACCCGCTCATCGCCGAAGGCGCGCAGGACTTCGTGTTGTTCATGCGGTCACTGCCGTGGGATCACGCTCCGGGTGCCCTCATCCTGAACGAAGCCGGCGGATACGTGGGACACCTCGACGGCGCGCCGTATCTACCCGGCAATCCTCGGTTGGGTCTGCTCGCATCAGCGGGCCGCGCAACCCATGCGGATGTGTCGCGCGCACTGCTGGGCTGCGGCTACTCGGTCACCACCGGTTGAAGCGACTCGGCGATGCCGTTCCGGGGCATTAGGCGAGTGAACGCGTAGGCGCGCACTAGTGTCGCGACGTGGCTGCGCGTCCTCTGTTGTGGGCCTCGGCGGCAGTCGCGGCAGTCGCGGCAGCCGTGATGACGTCCACTGCGCTTCCGGTGGTCGCGGCACCTCGAACCGACCAGGCCGGCGGAACCCGCAGCGTGAAGGTCGTCGACGTCGTACGGAAAGGCTCGCGGGTCGTCGAGCTGACGATTCGCACGCCGGCGTTCGCGACGCCGACGAAGGTCGACGTCGACCTCCCGGTCGGCTACCGCTCCCATCCGCACAAGCGCTGGCCGGTGACCTACTTCCTCGCCGGCATCATGAACACCTACGCGTCGCTGAACCATGTCGTCGACGGGGTCAAGCTCACGAGTCACTTCCCGGCGATCTCGGTGTCACCCAACGGCGACAGCGGATGGTGGAGCGACTGGTACAACTCCGGCGCGGGCGGAGCACCGGAGTACGAGACCTACGTCGTCGACCAGCTGATCCCGCTCATCGACAAGCGGTTCCGCACCATCCCGCGTCGCTCCGAGCGAGCAGTGATCGGCGTATCGATGGGCGGGTACGGCGCCATGATGCTCGCCGCTCGCCACCCTGACCTGTTCGGCGAGGCGGCATCTCTCTCGGGTGCCGTCAACACCAGCTTCCAGCCGATCGCGACGGTGCTGAGCGCGAGTCCGACGTTCCAGGGTGGCGCCGTCGATGCGATCTACGGTTCGCAGGCGACCCAAGAGATCCGCTGGCACGGGCACAACCCGACAGATCTCGCGTCGAACTTGCGCGAGACGAGGCTGCAGGTCCGCACTGCCAACGGATTCCCCAACCCGGGCATCGGCGAGACCCTGCTGTCGGCCGACACGCCGTCGTGCCTGATCGAGGCAGGCGTCCATCAGGGGAGCCTCGACTTCACGCGGAAGCTCAACGCCCTGCACATCCCGCACCTGTGGGAGGACTACGGCCCCGGCTGCCACACCCCGCAGAACTTCGAGCGGGAGATCACCGACACGCTCAGCGTCCTCGCCAAGCAGTTCGCCGACCCGGCGGCCCAGCCCAGCTCCTTCACCTACCGCTCGATCGAGCCGCGCTTCGGTATCTATGGCTGGCATGTCGCCGCGGACCCACGCCGGGCGCTGGAGTTCCTCGAGCTGCACGTCACCGGTCACCGCCACCTCATGCTGGCCGGCTCCGGCACGACGACGATCACGACGCCGCGGTGGTTCAGCGGTGGGCGTCGCGTCGTGCTGCGAGGCGCGATGCAACGTCAGGCACCGGTCGACCGCCGCGGTCGCGCGACCTTCACCGTCGACCTCGGCGCGCCCGACAGGAACCAGCAGTACACGGCGGGAGCAACGACGAGCACGGTACGACGCACGGTCGCGATCGCTCCTTCGCGAGAGTGACCGGGGCGGCCGAGTGAAACCGACCCGCACCGATTCGCGTCGAATCACCATGCATGGATCTCGGCTCATCGTGATGGCGGCAGCGTTCACCGTCGCGGGCTGCTCCGCCGGGTCGAGTGCGGTTGTGCAGTCGGCGGGCCCGAGCGGGATCCGCGGCACCGAGCTGGCGAGCTTCGGCTGCCCGCCGAAGCCGACCGGCACCGCAGCGAAGGTCGCGCCGTCGAGCGTGGTCGAGCTGACGGTCTGCCCGACCCTTGCGCCGTCACCGTTCAACAAGCCGGACCGCGCCATCTCTCTGGCTCGCGACAGCACTCGGTTCGAGACGCTGCTGACCGCGCTCTCACTGCCCGATCAGGCGGCAGCGAAGGGCGAGCTGTGCCCGGAGTACGCCGAGCTGATCGCGCCGATCATCGCGAAGACCGCGTCGACATCACTGCTCGTGCACGTCCCGTCCGACGGTTGCGGGCACATGCTTCCCGCCGTACGCACCGCGCTCAGCGCGGTGACCGGTCAGTAGCCGCACGCGCAACACGGCTAGCTCGCATCGGCAAGGAGCTCCTGAAGCGTCCCCACGAGAGCCTCTGGCTGGTCGCACATCGCGTGATGCCCTGCCTTCGGCAGCGTCACGACCCGGATGCCGTTGCGGTGCAGCTCCGAGATCCGCTCCACCATTCCGTCCTCGACCATGCCGCGCTCGCAACGCACCAGAGTCAGGGGGGCCTCGAGGCTGGGGAGCAGGTCACGCACCCAGCCTCGTTGGCCGAAGATGCCCGGGTCGAACTTCCAGGTCCAGCCGCCCGCGGTCTCCCGCAGCGACTCGATCGCGATGTGGCGGGAGACGCAGTCGAGGTTGCCATCCTGCGGAGGGACGGTGCGGAAGCGCGGGATGGCATCGTCGAGCGACGCGTAGACCTTCGTCGGCGGCCGGCGTGCTGCGATCGGCTCCTCCTCCGGCGGAACCTCGGTGAAGGGCGAGTCGATGGCGATGATCTCCCGCACCGCACACGGGTCCACGACACCGGCGAACACCGACACCCAGCCGCCCATGCTGTGGCCGATGAAGATCGCCGGTTCGAGCCCCTCGGCGCGGACGGCGGCCACGACTTCGCGCGCCCACTGCGACCGGTCGTACTCCGGCTTCCACGCGCTGTCGCCGTGACCACTCAGGTCGACGGCGATCACCCGCCGATTCGTCGCGAGCTGCGGCGCGACGTGGTCCCACCAGCCGGAGTGCGCGGCGCCGCCATGAAGGAGCACCGCTCCCGGCAGCCCGCTGACCTCACCCCACGCGCGGTAGTGGATGCGCACGCCGGCGACCTCGATGTCGTGATGCGTGGGCTTCGCCGCGATGGCGTCGCGAAACCACGCCGGAGCGTCCGGTTCGGGCACGGGTCGCGCGGTCAGTCGCTGGAGGGAAGCGGCTTCGACTCCTTGGTGACCAGCGGTACGCCGTTGCCGGCGAGCGTGCCGTCGCCGCCCTTGGTCACGAGCAGCTCGAGGGTGCCGTCGGCGTCATCCGTCGTGTAGCGCTTGCCGAGCAGCGTGCCGTCGGCAAGGCCCGGAGCCGGCGTACCGCCCGCAGCGACCTCGGTGCCCAGCTCGACCATCGGCGCCCCGCCGCAGGAGAGCTCGAGGTCGTCGGCCGGGACCCGCACGACGATGACCTCGGTGGTGCAGACCTGGCTGCGCAACCGCTGTCCTGACTTCAGTGGCACGTCCGCTCCTTAGCCTCTCGCCGCTGACTCCGTGCGTGGTCGCTGGTGCTCCAGGCAGGTACTTCGGCGTCGTAGTGATCCGTGTGTGATGATGCCATCCGATGACTACCACCGACACCGCCGCCCGGATCCCGCTCGTCGACTACCTCGCGCTCGAGCCCGAGCCGCACCTCGTGGCGCAGGAGTGCACGAAGTGCGGCGCGCGGTACTTCGACCACCGCGACGCGTGCGCGGGCTGCTTCGAGGCGGACTTCCGTAGCGTCGACGTACCGACCGACGGCCAGGTCACCGCGTTCACGATCGTGTCCTATGCCCCGCCCGGGGTGGAGGCGCCGTTCGTGGCGGCGATCGTCGACTGCGGCGGTACGCCGGTGCGCGCCAACCTGGTCGACGTCGAGCCGAACCCGGAGAAGGTCTCGCTCGGCATGAAGGTGCGTCTGGTGACGCACTCCCTGGGAACCGACAGCGCCGGTACCGAGGCCGTGGGCTTCGGCTTCGCGCCCGCGTAAGGAGAGCAGCGACATGGCCAGTGGCGACGTCTGGATCCTCGGGATCAAGATGACGAAGTTCGGCAAGCACCCCGAGATCGACTCGGTCGGGCTCGCCGCGGAAGCCGCGCGCGCCGCGCTCGCCGACGGCGGCGTCAGCATGCGGGACATGGGCGTGCTGGCCGCGGGCAACCTGATGGGCGGCGGGGCGCTCGGCCAGCAGCTGCAGAAGCAGATCGGTCAGACCGGCATCCCCGTCTACAACGTCGCCAACGCCTGCGCCACCGGGGCCACCGCGCTGCGCACCGTGGTCATGGCGATCAAGTCCGGCGAGGTCGACATGGGTCTTGCGGTCGGCGTCGAGAAGCTGTCCGGCGCCGGGCTGTTGGGCGTCGGCGGCGCCAAGAAGCAGGGCGACACCTGGGAGCCGTCGGGCCGCCAGGGCGCGATCATGGGTCTCGACGGCCGCGTCAACACCGACAACATGCCGGGCACGTTCGCCCAGATCGGCATGGAGTACGGCCACAAGTACGGCGGCGTCAGCTTCGAGCTGTTCGCGCGGATCAGCGAGAAGAACCACTCGCACTCGACCCTGAACCCGCTCGCCGCCTACACCAAGGCGATGTCGGTCGACGAGATCATGAACGACATCATGATCGCCTACCCGAACACGCGGCCGATGTGCTCGGCGAACTGCGACGGCGCCGCCGCGGCCGTCCTGGTCAGCGACGAGAAGCTCAAGACGCTGTCCGACGAGCAGCGCAAGCGCGCCGTACGCATCAAGGCGTCCGTGCTCACGACCGACCCGTACGAGGTCGGCTGCCAGGTCCTGCCCAACGTCAACACGCTGACCCGCAACGCGGCGAAGCAGGCCTACGAGGCGGCGGGCGTCGGCCCGGAGGACCTCGACCTGGTCGAGCTGCACGACTGCTTCGCGACCGCCGAGCTCGTGCACTACGACAACCTGATGCTGTGCGGTGAAGGCAACGCGGTCGACTTCTTCTCCTCGGGCGCCGCGCACCGCACCGGCAGCACGCCGGTGAACGTGTCGGGCGGCCTGCAGTCGAAGGGCCACCCGATCGCCGCGACCGGCATCGCCAACGTGTGGGAGATCTGCCACCACCTGCGCGGCGAGGCCGGTGACCGGCAGATCGAGGGCGCGAAGGTCGGTCTCGCGCACGTCATCGGACTCGGCTCGGCGTGCGGCGTACACATCCTCGAGAAGGCCGCCGCTTAGCTCGCTATGCATCTCGCCCTGTCGCCGGAGGACCTTGCATTCCGGGAGGCGGCGCGAGACTGGCTGCGCGAGAGCTACCCGCGCGAGCCGCGGCCGAACGACGGTGCGGCGATGCGCGAGTTCGACCTCGAGTGGCAGCGACGGCAGTGGGCTGGTGGCTGGGCGGGCGTGTCCTGGCCGAAGGAGTACGACGGACTCGGGCTGCCGGTCCTGCAACAGCTGATCTGGCTGGAGGAGTGCGCTCGGATCGGTGCGCCTGACATCGACAGCCGGTTCGTCGCCGTCAACCACGCCGGACCGACGCTGATCGCCAACGGCACACAGGAGCAGAAGGCGTTCCACCTCCCGAAGATCCTGCGCGGGGAGGTGCTGTGGTGTCAGGGGTTCTCCGAGCCGCAAGCCGGCTCGGACCTCGCCTCGCTGCGCACGATCGGCGTCGTCGACGGCGACGACCTGGTCGTCACCGGACAGAAGCTCTGGACCAGCTTCGCCGATCTCGCGGATTACCAGGAGCTGCTGGTCCGCACTGATTCGAGTGTCCCGAAGCACAAAGGCTTGAGCTGGGTGATCTGCGACATGCGACTGCCCGGCATTACGATCAGGCCGATCAAGACCCTCGATGGGCTGTCGCACTTCTGCGAGGTCTTCTACGACGACGTGCGGATCCCGATGACCAATGTCGTCGGCGCGATCAACGACGGCTGGCGCGTCGCGATGTCGACGTTGTCCTTCGAGCGAGGTACGGCGTTCACCCACGGGCAGGTGCAGCTCGCCTCGATCGCGGAGCGGCTTGCGGGATACCTGCAGCAGACCGGCGCCGCGGTGCAGCGCCCCGAGCTGGTCGAGCAGATTGCGACCGCGCGCGCTGAGGTCGCGGCGTTGCGCGCGTTGACCTACACGAACGCGCTTCGCAACGCCGATCAGGCGGTGCCCGGTCCTGAGGGATCGTTGGTGAAGCTGTCCTACACCGAGCTTCGGCAGCGGCTGATGCGCCTCGCGCTCGAGATCGTCGGACCGGGATCGGAGCTGCCGGGGATCACGCACGCGACCTGGGATGAGGACTACCTCTTCTCCTACACCGAGACGATCGCGGGCGGCACGTCGGACATCCAGCGCAACATCATCGGCGAGCGCGTGCTCGGGTTGCCGCGGTAGCCGACATGGACCTGTTGCTGTCCGACGACCAGCGTTCGATCGTCGCCTCGGTCAACGAGGTGCTCGACGACCTGATGCCGCTGACCAACGTCCGCGCGGTCCTCGACGGCGACTCGGCCCCGCTCGATGCGCTGTGGCGCTCTGCCGCCGAGCTCGGGTGGTTCGGCCTCGGACTCCCTGAGGAGCACGGGGGAAGTGGCTTCGACCTCGTCGACGAGGCGTTGTTGTTCGTCGAGCTTGGGCGCCGCGTCACGCCAGGCCCGTTCCTGGCCACCGCGCTCGCCGCGCGGCTGGCCGCGCTTGGTGGTGCGCCGGAGGCGGCAGCGGTGTTGCTGTCAGGACAGGCGCGGGCGGGGATGGCGGCGCGACCCGACGCGGGACCGGCGGTGCTGTACGACGCCGCCGGCGCGACGTACCTCGTCGTCTTCGGATCGCAGGGCGTCGACCTGCTCCCCGCCGCGACCGCGGATGGACGGGCCGAGCAGGGCGGCCTCGACCCGCTGCTGCGCCGCGAGACGGCGAACCTCTCCGGCGAACCGCTGGCGTCGTTGCCGGCGACGGATCCAATCACGGCTCGTGGTGTGGTGCTGGTCAGCGCGATGCTGTCGGGGATCGCGGGAGCATCGCGTGACATGTCTGTCGGCTACGCGAAGACGCGCGAGCAGTTCGGCTCGCCGATCGGTGCCTTCCAAGCCGTGAAGCACCGCTGCGCCGACATGGCTGTCGGCGCCGCACTCGCCGACGCGCAGCTGACGTTCGCGGCGCTCAGCGTCAGCGAGTCCGCCGACGACGCAGCCTTCCAGGTCGCGGCGGCGCGGGTAGTCGCCGAGCGGGCTGCACTGTCCAACGTGCGCGAGGCGATCCAGATCTACGGCGGCATCGGCGTCACCTGGGAGTGCGATGCGCACCTCTACCTCAAACGCGTGCACGCGCTGCGTGAGCTCTTCGGAGGAGCGGCGGGTCAGCGACCCGCGCTGCTCTCCGTGGCGCCGTCTGACTAGGACCCTTGGCGCCGGTCGCTCTTGCGAGCGGTCAGCAGGAGGTACTCCCAGTCCATCGTCAGCCCCGTAGCAGCGCGGTTGTGGGCGGCGGCGAGCTCGTCGAGGGCCGCGTCAAGCTCGGCCGCGCGCTCGGGCGTCTCGGCGAGGCCCCGGTACGCAGCCGCGGTCGGACCGTAGTGGGCCTTGAAGTACTCGCGGAACTCGGCCGGGGTGTGGAACCGGTCGACGGTCACCATTTGACGTCTGGCCGTGACGCCGGTCACGCCGTCGCCGAACAGCGCGCGGACGTGCTCCTCGTCACCCCATAGGGTCGGCGGTTGGGCACCCGGCGGCGGCGGTGCGACGTACGGCCGCATCGCGGCCAGCATCTGGCCGACGAACCCGTCGGGGGTCCAGCTGACCAGCCCGATCGTCCCGCCCGGACGGCAGACCCGGGCCAGCTCGTCCGCAGCCGCCTGATGATGCGGCGCGAACATGACTCCGACGCAGGACAGTACGACGTCGAACTCGCCGCCCTCGAACGGGAGCGCTTCGGCGTCGGCTTCACGCCATTCCACCTGCGCGCCTCGTTGCGCTGCCAGCCGCCGACCCGCCTCGAACATCTCGGGTGTCAGGTCGGAGGCGACGACACGGCCGCCTGCGAGCGCAGCCGGGATGGCTACGTTTCCGGAGCCGGCTGCGACGTCCAGGACGCGGTCACCGGGCCGGACTCCGGCCGCTTCGACCAGTCCGGCGCCGAGGTCGGGGATGACGTCCAGTGCGACCTGCGGGTAGTCGCCCATCGCCCACATCGCGCGGTGCTTCGCCTTGAGCGCCCGGTTGTCGGTGCTCAGCTCGTCGGTGCTGGTCATCTGCCGCTCCTTCGCTGTCTCGCTGCGAAGCGTAGGAACCTCGCGCCCTGCCACCTAGTACGAGATCTGTACTGACGCGCGGGTCGCGCCTTATGGTGCGCAACGTGGGCGCGTCGTACGGTCAGTTCTGTCCTGTCGCCAAGGCGATGGAGCTGCTCGGCGAGCGCTGGACCTTGCTGGTGGTGCGCGAGCTGCTCGCCGGAAGCGAGCGCTTCAGCGACCTACGCCGTGGCGTGCCCCGGATGTCGCCGAGCCTGTTGTCCAGTCGCCTGGGTCAGCTGACCCGCGCCGGAGTGGTCGAGCGCGTCGGCGATGCACGTGTCGTCCGGTACCGCCTCACGGACGCCGGCCGCGAGCTCGCCCCGATCGTCCAGGCGTACGGCATATGGGGGAGTCGCTGGATCGGGCAGGTCGGAGATGCCGATCTCGACCCGAAGCTGCTGCTGTGGGACATGCACCGCAACATCAACCACGAGGCGGTGCCTCGCCCCCGCGCCGTCGTGCAGTTCCACTTCACCGACGTCGCCGTACGGAGCAGTCGGTGGTGGCTCGTGATCACCGAGGACGACGCGGACGTCTGCGATGTCGACCCGGGCCACCCGGTGACGGTGGCGGTGGTCGCGGACCTGCGTGACGTCATCAGCATCTGGCGCGCCGACCTGTCGTGGGCCGCCGCGATCCGGTCCGGCGTCGTGGACCTTCAGGGCACCGCGCAGATGCGACGAGCGCTCCCGAGCTGGTTCAGGCTGTCCGCGTTCGCCGAGCTGGCCCACGCAGGCTCCCGTTCGAAGTAGCACACAGCCCCGCGCACGCCCTGTTGCGCCGCTGGTGTCCGCTTTCGCGGGCCGCTTCCCGGACGATGTGTGCTACTTCGAACGGGTGGACCGCGACGCCCCCGTGGACGGGTTCGCTCGTCGGCGTCAGACTGACCGCGTGAAGGTCGCGTTCATGCCGCGCCAAGGTGGCTGGCACGTCGACCCGAAGCGCCCGGGGCACTACCTGCGGGTGTCAGGCCATCCCGAGTCCGGGATCGTCGTACTCAGTGTCTGGCGTGGTGACCACTGTGTCGTCACGCACGAGATCCCGACCTCGGACGTCCCAGACCTCATCGGTCTGCTCGCCAAGGCGCTCGTGCCAGCCGAAGACGCTGCGCAGGCGAACGCTTCGTAGGATCCCTCAGTGCCGCGACACCCCGTCTACACCCCGCATGCCCCGAGCCACCCGCTCTACAGCCAGGGCGTCAAGGCCGGCCCGTTCGTCTACGTGTCGGGCATGGCGGGCATCGACACCGAGATCGGCGGCCTTGCCGGCGACACGATTCAGGAGCAGACGCGCGAGGCGATCAAGAACTGCTCGGCGATCCTGTACGCCGCTGATGCCAGCCTCGATGACGTCGTCGAGGTGGGGGTGCTGCTGGCGAACCCGGCCGACTTCGCCGGCATGAACGCCGAGTACGCCGTGTGGTTCCCGACCGATCCGCCCACCCGCTACGTGGCGAAGCTCGGCGTCGAGCCGCCGGGAATCCTCGTCTCGATCCGGATGACGGCGTACGTCGGCTGACGGATCAGTCGAGCGCGCTCCCGCGGAAGCCAGCCGCCAGCGCACGGATCGCCCGGTCGAGGTACCCGGTGAGATCGGCGTCGGCTCTCGCCAGCCACACGTCGTACGCCGCCCGGCAGGCTGCCAGCGTCGTCCGACCGACGGCCAGCGGGTAGAGCGAGTCGGCCGACTGTCCCAGGCGGCTCGCGGCGAAGTCCGAGACCGCGCGCTCCCAGGCGTCGTAGCGAAGCGCGGCACTCGCCTCGAGTGCCGGGTCGGTGCCGATGAGCTGCATTCGGGTGCGCAGCTCGGGCACGTCCTCGGCGCGGTAGCGGTTGACACTGACGACGACCTCGCGGATCGCCGTCATCAGCGGCGTGCGCTCCGGCACCTGCGCGAAAGCGGCGCGAAGCTGTTCTACCTCGTTGTCGAAGTCGTGCCAGAGCACGGCGGCCTTGGAGTCGAAGTAACGGAAGAACGTCCGCTTGCTGACGCCGGCGCCCGCGGCGATCTGCTCGACCGAGGTCTGGGCGAAGCCCTGGCCGGCGAACAGCTCGAGCGCGACGACCTCGAGCTCTCGCGCGCTGGTCTCACGCGGCCGTCCGCGACCCACGCGTTGATTCTGGCACCGAGTGTCGATATTGTCCGCCTACCGGACCCCGCGTCCGCAACGAGGCAGAGGAGAGGCAATGACGCCAACCGCAACCGATGCTGTCGGGACACAGGCTGTCGGGACCCAGGCCCACGAGACTGTCGAGGACGTCATCGTCGAAGACGTGCTCGTCGAGGATGTCTCGATCGACGGCATGTGCGGTGTCTACTAAGTCGTTCGGCTATGTCACCTGAACGCGAAGCCTCCGGCTTCGATCTGGACGGCGCTTGGGAGATCCATCCGAGCGTCGCCGTGCGCCCGGAGCGGTTCGGGGCGCTGCTCTACCACTTCGGCACCCGGCGGCTGTCGTTCCTCAAGACGCCCATGCTGCTCGACGCGGTCCAGCGCCTGAGCTCGTCGGCGACCGCTCGCGCCGCGCTGTCGGACTCCGGCGTCACGCCGGCTGAGACGCCGACCTACCAGCGCGCCCTCGCCGGCCTTGCCGCGACCGACATGATCCGGGAGCGGACGGCGTCATGACCGCGACGCTGCTCGACGAGTTCGAGCTCGGCCTCGACGCGCCGATCTGCCTGACGTGGGAGCTCACCTACGCCTGCAACCTCGCCTGCACGCACTGCCTGTCGAGCTCCGGCCGCCGCGACCCGCGAGAGCTGACGACAGAGGAGTGCAAGTCGCTCATCGACGAGTTCGAGCGGATGCAGATCTTCTACGTGAACATCGGCGGTGGCGAGCCGACGGTTCGCAGTGACTTCTGGGAGCTCGTCGACTATGCGACCGCTCACCACGTCGGGGTGAAGTTCTCGACGAACGGCGTGAAGATCACGCCGGAGATCGCGACCCGTCTCGCCGCCAGCGACTACGTCGACGTACAGATCTCGATCGACGGCGCGACCGCTGAGGTCAACGACGCGGTCCGCGGACCGGGATCGTTCGCGACCGCGATCCGCGCGATGGAGCATCTCGCGGCCGCAGGCATGAAGAACTTCAAGATCTCGGTCGTGATGACCCGGCACAACATCGGCCAGCTCGATGCGTTCAAAGCGATCGCCGACCGGTACGACGCGCAGCTGCGCATCACACGGCTGCGCCCAGCCGGTCGCGGCGCCTCGGTGTGGAACGAGCTGCACCCGCTGCCCGAGCAGCAGCGCGCGCTTTACGACTGGCTGGTGGGAAACGGCGAGAAGGTCCTGACGGGTGACTCCTTCTTCCACCTTGGCGCGTACGGCGATGCGCTGCCCGGGCTGAACCTGTGCGGCGCCGGTCGCGTCGTGTGCCTCGTGGACCCGGTCGGCGACGTCTACGCCTGCCCGTTCGCGATCCACGAGCAGTTCCTCGCCGGCAACATCCGCGGATCCGGCGGCTTCACCACGGTCTGGCGCGACTCGGAGCTGTTCGCCGAGCTGCGCAGCCCGCAGACCGGCGGCGCCTGCACGAAGTGCTCGTCGTACGACGTGTGCCGCGGTGGGTGCATGGCGGCGAAGTTCTTCACCGGTCTGCCGCTCGACGGTCCCGACCCGGAATGCGTGAAGGGACATGGCGAGCCGTTCCTCGCATCGGTTGCGGCCGGCAGCACTCCGGTGCCGTCCCCCGATCACTCCCGTACCGGTCGATCGAACCTCGTGCCGATCACGATCGGCAGGCGCCCGGACCGGGCCTGCGACACCAGCCCGCTGGCGTAGGACATCGGCTCGTGACATTCCTGGGGGACATGGTCTGGCCCGACCTTGCCGGTAGCGATCGCAAGATCCTGGCGGTTCCCGTCGGGTCGACCGAGCAGCACGGACCGCACCTGCCGCTGTCGACCGACACCGACGTCGCGATGGTGTTGTGCGAGCTGCTTGCCACCGAGCGCGACGACGTCGTCGTGGCGCCGCCGCTGCCATACGGCTCGAGCGGGGAGCATGCGGGCTTCCCGGGCACCTTGTCCATCGGTCAGGAGGCGCTCGAGCTCATCGTCATCGAGCTGGTCCGCTCGGCCGCGCTGAGCTTCGATGGCGTGGTCGTGGTCAGCGGACACGGCGGCAACGCCGAGCCGCTTCAGCGCGGCGTGACGCGGGCGCGAGCCGAGGGCCACGACCTGATGTTGTTCCTCCCGCGTTGGGAGGGTGATCCGCACGCCGGGCGCGCCGAGACCTCGATGATGCTCAGCATCCGCCCCACCGTCACTCGCATGGCGGCAGCGGGTCCCGGCAACACTGAGCCGTTGGCGGAACTGATGCCTCGGCTGCGCGCCGAAGGCGTTCGCGCTGTCAGCCCGACCGGCGTCCTCGGTGACCCGACCGGCGCAACCGCGGCTGAGGGCGATGCGCTCCTCGCGACCGTCGCCGGGCAGCTGATCGATGACGTGGAGCGGTGGAGATCGTGAGCGGCCGGGTCGCGATCGTCACCGGCGCAGGTCGGGGCATCGGCGCTGCGACCGTGCGCGCTCTTGCTGCAGACGGGTTTGCCGTGCTCGCCGTCGACATCGGCAGCAACATCGACGCGCTGCCCTACTCGCTCGCGACGGCATCCGAGCTCGACGGCGTGGTCGCATCGACCGCGGCCGGCGACCGGGTGGCTGCGCATGTGGCCGACGTCCGGGACGCCGACGCGCTTGCGGTGGCCGTTGCCGAAGCGGAGGAGCGGTGGGGTGGCATCGACGTCGCGGTCGGCTGTGCCGGCGTCATCGGCGGCGGTGTGAACCAGTGGGAGCTCTCGCTGGACGTTGAGCGGCTTCTGATCGACATCAACCTCGGCGGAATCCTCAATCTGTCCCGTGCCGCCGTACCGGCACTGCTTCGCCGGCCGAGCCCGCGAAGCGGCCGCTTCATCGCCGTCTCCTCCGCGGCCGCCAGCCGAGGCCTCGCGATGTTGACGGCGTACAGCGCCGCCAAGGCAGGTGTCACCGGTCTGATCCGCGCGCTCGCCGGCGAGCTCGGACCGACCGGCGTGACGGCCAACGCGATCAGCCCGGGCTCGACGGACACCGCGATGCTGCACGAGAGCGCCCGGCTCTACGGCTTGCCCGAGTCCGCGGAGTTCGCCCGGCAGCAGCCGGTCGCGCGGCTCGTCGAGCCGGCTGAGGTGGCGGCGGTCATCGCGTTCCTCGCGAGCGAGGCGAGCAGCGCCATGACGGGCGCGATCGTCCCGGTCGACGGCGGCCTCGCGCTGTGAGCGACCGTGCGATGCCGATGCCGGTCGGCACGTCCGTGGTCATCGACGCGGCCACCCGGGAGCTCGACGGCGGTCGCCTGGTCGGCGGTACGCCGCGCCGGATGCTGCGGCTGTCGGACGGCGGACGCGCAGCATGGGCGGACCTTCGGGCGGGCCGAGTCGGCTCGACCGCGGCCGGTGTCCTCGCTCGCCGCCTGACCGACGGCGGGTTCGCCCACCCGCGGCCCGGCGAGCCGGTCGCACTCGACGTCACCGTCGTCGTTCCGGTTCGGGATCGAGCCGGCCAGCTCGAGCGCTGCCTGGAGTCGCTCGGGACGGGTACCCGCGCGGTCGTGGTCGACGACGGCTCGGCCGATCCCGCCGCGATCGCCACGGTCGCGAGCCGACATGGCGCTCGTCTGCTGCGCCGCGACGTGTCCGGCGGCCCGGCGAAGGCGCGCAACGTCGCGATCGACGAGATCGACACCGAGCTGGTCGCGTTCGTCGACAGCGACTGCCGCGTCTGTCCGGACTGGCTGGGGCGACTCGCGGGCCACTTCACCGATCCGGCGGTAGGTGCCGTCGCGCCGCGCGTGGTCGCTGCTCGTCGCGAGACCTCTGGCCGCTACCGCGACAACGTCGGGTTGCTCGACCTGGGTCCCGGCGAGGCCCGCGTGCAACCGCTCGGAGCGGTCGGTTACGTGCCTACCGCCGCCCTCGTCGTACGACGAGCGGCCCTCGCGGATGTCGGGACGTTCGACGACGGCCTTCGGTACGGCGAGGACGTGGACCTGGTGTGGCGGCTCGACGCCGCGGGCTGGCGCGTGCGCTTCGACCCCGCGGTCGAGGTCCGTCACGACGAGCCGATCGACTGGCCGGCCCGCCTGGCCAAGCGGTTCCGCTACGGCACCGCGGCCGCACCGCTCGCGCGCCGGCATCCCGACGCATCCGCGCACCTCGTCGCCGGCGCGTGGCCGCTGGCCTTCGTTGCCGCGGCGCTGGCACGGCGGCCGGCGCTTGCCGCGGCCGCGGCCACCGGCAGCTACGTGTCGACGCGACGCGCGCTGCAGTCCGCGGGCGTCACGGAGCTGTCGAGCGCGCGCCTGACCGGAGAGGCCCTCGCCGGGACGTGGCGAGGTGTCGGCCGCTACGCGACGCAGTTCGGTCTTCCCCTGCTCGCTGGCGCTGCGCTCTCACGGAAGCGCGATCTCCCGCGGACCGCCGCGATCGTCGCGCTTGCCGTCGCCGCGCCGATCGAGGAGCACCGCCGCCGTCGTACTGACGTCGGGCTGGCCCGGTTCGTCGCGGGACGGCTTGCAGATGACGCGGCGTACGGCGCAGGTGTCTACGCCGGCAGCTGGAGAGAACGAACGCTGAGCCCCCTCAAGGTCGTCATCCGACGGCGCGGATCGGAGAAGTAGGGCACCAATGGCGAATGACTGGTTCGAGACCGTCGCCGAGGCGCAGCGTCGGGCGAAGAAGCGGCTGCCGCCTTCGGTGTACGGCGCGTTGGTCGCCGGCTCGGAACGCGGACGGACGCTGTTCGACAACGAGGAGGCGTTCGGGGAGATCGGCTTCGCGCCGCACGTGGCCGGATTGTCGGCCGATCGCGACCTGTCGACGACCGTGATGGGCCAGCCGATCTCGCTGCCGGTGATCATCTCGCCGACGGGCGTGCAGGCCGTCCACCCTGACGGCGAGGTCGCCGTTGCCCGCGCTGCCGCTGCCCGTGGGACCGCGATGGGGCTGAGCTCGTTCGCGAGCAAGCCCGTCGAGGCGGTGGTCGCGGCGAACCCGCAGACGTTCTTCCAGATGTACTGGTCGGGCACGAAGGACCAGATGCTGGCCCGACTCGAGCGGGCGCGCAACGCCGGGGCGGTCGGCGTGATCGTGACGCTCGACTGGTCCTTCTCCAACGGGCGCGACTGGGGAAGCCCGGCGATCCCGGAGAAGATCGACGTGCCGACCGCCTTCAAGTTCGCGCCGGAGATCCTGCGCCGACCGCGGTGGCTGGTGCAGTTCCTCAAAGCGCGGCGGCTGCCCGACCTCTCGGTCCCGAACCTGGCGAGCTCCAAGGAGGAGCGCGGTCCGTCGTTCTTCGGTGCGTACGGCGAGTGGATGCAGACGCCGCTGCCTACCTGGCAGGACGTCGCGTGGTTGCGCGAGGAGTGGGGCGGCCAGTTCCTGCTCAAGGGCGTGACGCGCCTCGACGACGCGAAGCGCGCCGTCGACGCCGGCGTCAGCGCGATCTCGGTGTCCAACCACGGCGGCAACAACCTCGACAGCACGCCGGCGAGCATCCGGATGCTGCCACCGATCGCCGCCGCGGTCGGCAACCAGATCGAGGTCGTGCTGGACGGCGGCGTACGACGGGGGAGCGACGTCGTGAAGGCGCTCGCACTCGGCGCGCGCGCCGTCATGATCGGCCGCGCCTACTTGTGGGGTCTGGCCGCCAACGGGCAGGCGGGCGTCGAGAACGTGCTCGACATCCTGCGAGGCGGCATCGACTCCGCCGTCCTGGGCCTCGGTCGTGCGTCGGTGCACGACCTCGGCCCGGACGACGTACTGGTGCCGACCGGCTTCAGCAGGCAGACGCCGGCGGACTTGTCAGCGCCTCCGCGCGCCAGGGCGCGCTCAGCCGCTGACAAGTCGGCTACTTCGGGGCGAACCGCTGCCCGCCGTCGAGCCGGATCGTCCCCGCGTTGAGCATCGGGTTCTCGACGATCGCAACCGCGAGGCGGCCGTACTCCTCGGGGCGGCCCATCCGCTTCGGGAACGCGGCGTCCTTGGTGAGCATCGTCGCGAACTCGTCCGGGATGCCTTGCGTGATGCCGGTCGAGAACAGGCTCGGCGCGATCGCGGTGACGCGGATGCCGAGCGAGCCGAGGTCGCGGGCCATCGTGAACGTCATGCCGACGATGCCGGACTTGGCGGCGGCGTAGGCGACCTGGCCGATCTGGCCCTCGAAGGCCGCGATCGACGCCGTGTTGATGATGACGCCGCGCTCGTCGTCCTCCGGCTCGTTCTGCGACATGTAGTTCGCCTGGAGCCGGTTGAGCTGGAAGCTGGCGATCAGGTTCAGGTCGATGACCCGGCGGAACTCCTCCAGCGGGTGCGGACCCTCCTTGGTCAGCGTCCGCTTGCCGATGCCGCCACCGGCGGTGTTGACGGCGATGTGCAGACCGCCGAGTGCCTCGAAGGCGTCGGCGAGCGCCTGCTCGGTCTGGTCGGTGTCGAGTACGTCGAGCGGGTGGAACGTGCCGCCGAGCTCCTTGGCGACCTCCGCGCCGGCCGAGGTCGGCAGGTCGAGGATCGCTACCTGCGCGCCCTTCGCCTTCAGCTGCTCCGCAGATGCCTTCGCCATGCCAGACGCGCCACCGACGATGGCTGCCTTCTTGCCGCTGATCTCCACGAGTGTTGGGTCCCTTCGACTACTTGATGAGTGGGTCGCGCGGCAGGCCGAGGATGCGCTCGGCGATCTGGTTGCGCTTGATCTCTGAGGTGCCGCCGGCGATTGTCATCGCGCGCTGCATCAGCACCATGTAGCCCGTCATCTGACGTGGCTCGTCCATGAACAGCAGGTCGGTGCCGGCGAGCTCGGCGAGGATCGCCGACGCGTCGAGCCCGAGCTCGGACAGCACCAGCTTGGTGACCGCGCCCTCCGGTCCGGGTCCGCCGCCGGCGACAGCACGGCTCGCGCTGCGCAGGTTGAGCTGGCCCATCGCCATCGTGGTCGCGATGTAGCGGCCGATCCGCGGCGCGCCCCCGACCAGGCGGTCAGGGTTCTTGTCGTACGGCGGGATCAGGCCCTCACCGGGGAAGGTCATCGCGCCGGTGCCACCGCCGATGCTCACGCTCTCGTTGCCCAGCGTCGCGCGCGCGACCGTCCAGCCGCCGTTGATCGGCCCGACCACATCGGCATCGGGGACGAACACGTCGTTGAAGAAGACCTCGTTGAACTCTGACGGGCCCGGGGCCATCCGCAGCGGGCGTACCTCGACGCCCGGCGCCTTCATGTCGATCACCATCGTGGTGATGCCGTCGTGCTTCGGTACGTCGGGATCGGTGCGGACGGTGGCGAGGCCGTACGCCGACAGGTGGGCGCCGGACGTCCACACCTTCTGCCCGTTGACGATCCAGCCGCCCTCGGCGCGGGTCGCCTTCGTGCGCACTCCGGCGGCGTCGGAGCCGGCGCCGGGCTCGCTGAACAGCTGGCACCAGATCAGGTCCTGGCGCAACGCGGGTGGGACCCAGCGCTGGACCTGCTCCTCGGTCGCATGCTGGATCAGGGTCAGGATCACCCACGCGGTGATGCCGTAGTTCGGCCGCTTGATGCCCGCCGCGCCGAACTCCTGCTCGATGACGATCTGCTCGACTGCGGAGGCGTCGCGACCCCACGGCTTCGGCCAGTGCGGCTGCACGTAACCGGTCTCGATCAGCGCCGCCAGCCTGGCCCTCTCGTCGGCATCCTTGATCCCGCCGGCGAAGCTGCGCACCTCGTCGCGGATCGCCTCGGCCTCCGGCGGCAGGGTGATCGTTCGCTCGCGCTTGACGCCGGACCGGGTCAGGTCCATGACGTCGGTGGCGGCGTCGTCGGCGGAGACGAACGCGCCGATCGCCGTACCGCGGCGGAAGAAGAGGTGGGTGTCGTGCTCCCACGTGAAGCCGATGCCGCCGTGCACCTGCATGCAGAGGTTGGCGCACAGGTACGCCGCAGGGCCGGCAAGCGTCGCGGCGGCGGCTGCGGCGATGCGGGCCTGGTCGCCGCCTGTCTCGGCGGCGCGCGCCGCGTCCCAGACGGCGGCCGTCGACAGCTCCGTCGCGACCTCCATGTTGGCGCAGTGGTGCTTGACGCCCTGGAAGGTCGCGATGGGCCGGCCGAACTGCTCGCGGACCTTGGCGTACTCGGCGGCCATCTCGGTGGTGGTCCGGCACACGCCGACGGCCTCGGCGGACAGGATCACGCGAGCCAGGTCGACCAGGGTGTTGCGGGCGCCGGCGAGCACGGTCGCGGTCGCGCCCGACAGTGTCGCGGAGCCTGAACGCCGGGTCGGGTCGAGGTTCTTCGGGAAGCTGATCGAGACCGCCGAGTCGGTGGCGTCGATGACGAGCACGTCGTCGCCGGCGGCGATCACCAGTACGTCGGGGGTGCCGCCGGCGAGGAGAGCGGCGACCGAGCCGGACGCCTTCCCATCGGTGACCGTGAGGTCGCTGGCCAAGGCGATCGCCGCCGTACGGCTGCCGTCCGCGAGGCTCGCGAGAAGCGTCTCCTCACCCGCAGCTGCGAGCGTCGCGCTCGCGATTACTGTCGGGACGAACGGCCCCGGCGCCACCGCAGCGCCGAGCTCCTCGACGACCACGACCAGCTCCTCCAGGCCGTAGCCCGCGCCGCCCACCGACTCCGGCAGGTGCAGGCCGAGCCAGCCCAGCGAGGCCAGGTCGTCCCAGAACGCCGGGCGCGGCTCGGCCTCCGCCTCGAGCAGAGCGCGCGCGGCGCCGCGGGCATCCCGCTTGGCGAGGAAGTCAGCCGCGGTCTCAGCGAGCGCGCGATGGTCGTCCGTAACGGCAATCGACATGGTCTGACATTAGCGTCAGCCACTTACATGCGGCTACGCAGGTAACTACTCGCGGTGATCTTGACGTTATGCGCCCGTCAGAGCCCCCTGAAGGGCGCACTACGTCAAGATCACCGCGGTCTTGCTAGTAGCGAATCAGGCCGCGGAGGTTCTTGCCGTTGCGCATGTCCTCGTAGCCCTGGTTGACCTCGTCGAGCTTGTACTCGGTGGTGACCAGCTCGTCGAGCTTGAGCTTGCCCTCCTTGTAGAGGCGGAGCAGGCGCGGGATGTCGCGGCGGGGGTTCGAGCCGCCGAAGATGCTGCCGACGAGCTCCTTCTGCATCAGCGTCAGCTCGAACAGGCTCATCGTCACGTCGGTCGCCTCGATCGCGGCGACGGCGGTGACCACGCAACGGCCACCCTTGGAGACCAGGGACATGACGCCGGCGATCATCGAGCCCTCGGCGACACCGGTGGTGATGATGGCCTTCTCGGCCATCGCGCCCCAGGTGATCTCGCCGACGAGCGCGAACGCCTCTTCGACGCTGGCGGCCGTGTGCGTCGCGCCGAACTTCAGGGCCTCGTCGCGCTTGAACTGCACCGGGTCGACGGCGACGACGTTGCGGGCGCCGGCCATCGAGGCACCCTGTACGGCGTTGATGCCGACGCCGCCGACGCCGACGACGACGACGGTCTCGCCGGGCTGTACGTCGGCCCGGTAGACCGCCGACCCCCAGCCGGTCGTGACGCCGCAGCCGACCAGCGCTGCCTTGTCGACCGGGATGTCGTCCTCGAGCTTCACGCAGGAGGCCTCGTTGACGATCGTGTGGGTGCCGAAGGTGCCGAGGCAGCACATCGTGCCGACATCGGTGCCGTCCTTCGCGAGGTGGTGACGTGCGACGAGGCCGTCGATCTGGCGGCCGACGATCAGGTACTGGCCGAGGTCGCACAGGCTCTGCTTGCCGGTCGAGCACGACGGGCAGCGGCCGCACGACGGGATGAAGGAGAAGACGACGCTGTCGCCCGGCTTGACGCTCTGGACGTTCTTGCCGACCTCGAGCACCGTGCCGGCGCCCTCGTGGCCGCCGATGATCGGGTACTGCGGGAACCCGAGGAGCTCGTTCATCTCCTTCGGCATCTTCATGTCGCCGGTGACGAGGTGCTCGTCGGAGTGGCACAGGCCGCTGGCGACGAGCTCAACCAGAACCTCGTTGGGGCCCGGGTCGTCGAGAGTGATCTCTTCGATCTCCCACGGCTTGTGGGTGTCCCACAGAACGGCTGCGCGTGCGTCCATGGATCGGGCCTCTTTCTGTCTCGTTGACCTGGCTAACCGGACTCTAACCGCGTCCGGCGAGCCTGGCATCAGCCGGTGGCTCGGATCGACCCGCAGTTGCCCTTGAACGGCAGGCCGGCGAAGCGGTCCCGCAAGAAGGGAGCGGTTTCCGGATCGAAGTAGATCCCAGCCGCCTCATGCCCGGCGCCGCCGTACCGGTGGAACTCGACAGGCACGCCCTCGGCGCAGTACTCGTCGGCGAGCCCGATGACGTCGCGAACGCTCATGACGCCATCGCCGTACCCGTCGATGTCTCCGTTGCCCATCAGGAAGGCGGTGTCGGGATGGCCGCGGACCGTGCCCATGTGTTGCGCGTCGATCATCCGCGCCAGCGCCCGGACCTTGAAGATGTGCCGGTACTTCGGCTTGAGGATCTTTTGGTAGGTCAGTCCCGGATACTTGCCGAACACGTTCGTCATGCACGTGCGGCTCTCGACTCGCACGACCTTCTTTCCGTACGGCGAGAGGTAGCGATGCAGCGGGAGGTGATACGCCCGAGCCAGGCCGACCAGGATCCCCGGTAGTGCCGCGCTGTAGACCGGGGTGCCGTTCGCGTACCGGAAGAGCGTTGCCTCACTGACCGGGATGCCGCCCTCGGCAACTCCGACGAGATCGAGGCTCGGCGCATAGTGCGGTGCGAGCTCGCTCGCCCAGTCGGCGGCAAGGGCGCCGCCGGAGTAGCCGGACAGTCCGATCTTGGTCGCGGCGGTCACGCCGAGCGCGGACTCGGTCGCGCGAAGCCCGTCGAGGGTCTCCTTGCCGGACTCTCGGCCCGCCATCCAGTGCAGGTGCGGTCCTTCGAAGTCCGGGACGGTCACCACCCAGCCCTGCGCGAGGTAGAACGCGATGAGGAGCTCCTCCTCCTCGGCCTGACTGTTCGCTGCGCCGCCGGCAGCGCCGCCGGCGCCATTGGCGTTGCCTCCGGTAAGGGTGTAGCTCGGCGCGCACGTCCCACCTAGGTCGTCGTAGAAGCTCAGGTATCCGACGATGTCCGGCTGCACCGGCAGCGGCAGCGGCGCGATGACGGTGGTCACGGTTGCTGTCGCGTGACCGAGCTGGTCGGTCGTCCGGTAGAGCAGCTGCTCGGTTGTGACGGGGGTCGGCAGCGGGCCGAAGGTGAGCTGGACGGTCCGCTTCTTCAGCACCGTTCCGGGCCTGATCTGCGAGAGCGGCTTGTCGCCGGAGTAGGAGTAGAAGGAGTCGGCCTGCTGCGGCGCGTGGACCGCCGGCGAACCATCGACCCTCGGTACGGGGCATGTGAGCGCGATGGTGAGCGCGACTGCCACGATCGTGCCCATGCGTCGCATCACGCTCCTAGTTTCGTTGCTTGGATTGATTTCCCCTCTGGTCATGGCTGAGCCGGCTGCATCGGCGACGCCGCATATCGGACATGTCTGGACGATCGTCCTGGAGAACGAGGAGTTCGAGCAGACTTTCCTGATCGGTCGCACCGCCGCGCCCTACCTCACGCAGACGTTGGTCGCGAAGGGCGAGCTGATCCCGCAGTACTACGGCACCGGACACTCGAGCCTCGACAACTACATCGCGATGACCAGCGGGCAGGGGCCCAACGTTTCGACGCAAGGCGACTGCGAGGACCCCACCACGCTCGGCGGGCCCCACCACAAGTGGCACTTCAACGGCGACGGCCAGGCTGTCGACACCAGCGGCGTCGGAGCCAGCCACATCGGCTGCACCTTTCCGGCGAAGGTGAAGTCGCTGGCCGACCAGCTCTCGGCGGCGCACCTGTCGTGGAAGGGCTACATGGAGGACATGGATGCGCAGCCTGGGAAGCCGTCGCACTGCTCGAGCCCGTTGACCACGGGTCCGCGGACGCCGAAACGCAACATCGCTCGTCCCGACTACAAGGACAAGCACAACCCGTTCGGCTACTACCACTCGATCGTCGACCGCCGTGCGTTCTGCAACCGGCACGTCGTACCGATGGGCTTCTTCTCCCACCACAAGGTGGTCGGTCCGCTCGGCCGCGACCTGCGGTCGATCAAGACGACACCGCGCTACTCGTTCATCACGCCCGGCCTGTGCCACGACGGGCACGACGCTTGCCCTAGCAACGACGGCAACCAGTTCAAGGGAATCGACCAGTTCCTCGCGGTGGTCGTGCCGCAGATCATGGCGTCGCCGGCCTATAAGAAGGACGGGTTGATCGTCATCGTCTTCGACGAGGGCACGACCGATCTCAAGTGCTGCAACGAGCCGAAGGCGCCGAACCTTCCGCCGTCACAGGACAACGGGTTCCCGATCCCGGGCAGCTTCGGCGACGGAGGCGGGATGACCGGCGCGCTTCTGTTATCGCCCTACGTCTCACCCGGGGCCGTCGACGCGGCCAACCAGTTCAACCACTACTCCTACCTGAGGAGCATGGAAGACCTGTTCGGCATCAAGCAGCACCTCGGGTACGCCGCACTGCCGGGTGTGGTGACGTTCCAGCAGGCCGGCGACATCCCGTCCTGAGTCAGGACTCGATCGGGGTGCTGTCGAGCAGCAGAACCGTTCGCGAGTACGTGATCGTCTCGGGAGGCAGCGTCGAGCGGAACTCCTCGACGACCTTCACGTGGGCGTGCAGGTCGGCCATGGTCAGCCACCGTTCGATCAGGGTGATGCGACCCGGATCGAACGCGTCGAAGCACAGGCGGTACTCCAGGCAACCCGCTTCCGACTGAGTGCGCTTCACCTGCTCCTCGCGCGAGGCGATGAACTCGAATCGGTCTTCCGGAGCCATGTCATAGGTTGCGAGGACGACGATCACGCGAACACCTTATGAGGGCGATGTGTCTGAACCGTCCGGGTACGTCGAGCGACCCGACTACCGAGTCGATCTGCTACGTCGACGAAACCTCGTCACCGTGCGAGCGGGCGACCGGGTGATCGCGCGGACGACATCTCCGCTGCTCGTCGACGAGCAGGACCACGGCATCGTCGTCTACGTGCCCGATGCGGACGTGGACTTCACGCAGCTCATCGCGACAGCCGACAGCTCGCGCTGTCCCTACAAGGGCACCGCGTCGTACTGGCGGTTGAACGACGGCGAGGAGCCGATCGCGTGGGCGTATCGCGAGCCGTGTCCGCAGGTTGCGCAGATCACCGGGCACGTCGCGTTCTACCAGGATCGAGTCACCGTCGAGATCGGTGTCGCGACGCCGGCCGTCGTCGGCTACAAGCACTGATCCGCGATGCGGGAGAAGGAGTCCAACCTCGCGAACCTGCTCGAGGTCTTCGATGTCGAGCAGGTCGGTCCCCATCGCTATCGCGGTGACAGTGATGCCGGGGACCGCGATCTCATCGACGCGAGCCAGGCACTTGCGCAGGCCGTCGTCGCGGCGACCAAATCGGCCGGCGTCGACTCGAACATTGGCAAGGTCGTACGACGCGCGAGCGGTGCCTTCTGCCGCCCTATCCGTGCCGGCGCGCTGATCGACTTCGCCGTCGACGTGGTGCACGCGGGGCGGTCGTTCACGACTGCAGTCGTCACCGTCAGTCAGGGCGAGCGCACGAACGGCGTGGTGACGCTGATGCTCGATACGCCGGTGGCGGACGTGATCCGTCACCCGGTGCAGCCGCCGTCGAGCTCGCCCGACACGGCGATTCCGTATGACATGCCGCTGCCGGGTCGCGAGCTGCGGCTCGTCGACGTCGTCGACCCGAACGACCCGGACGAGGTCGGCCCGCCTCGCCTCGAAGCCTGGCTGCGCTACGACCCGGTGCCCGATCGCGATGACTTGCGACGGGCGTTGCTGGCGCACTTCACCGGGCACCTGTCGATCTCGACCACGATGCGCGGACACGCGGGCATCGGTACGGCGATGTCGCACAAGTCGATCTCCACCGCGGTCATGGCGATCGACATCAGCTTCCATGATCCGGTCGAGTGGGAGGGCTGGATCCTCTACGACCACGAGAGCACCGCGGTCGGTGCGGGGATGAGCTACGTGCGCGGACAGATCCGCGATGAAGCAGGACGGTTGATCGCATCGTTCGCGCAGGACGGCCTGATCAAAGCGTTCGACGACTCAAGCGGAGCAGCATCGATCGCGGAGCGCGCCCGCCTCTAGGTCCGAAACCCGCGGTCATCCGCTACTTGCGGGTGAAGGTCACGTGCATGATGCCGCTGGGTGAGCCGACCGTCTCGACGTCGAACCGGTCGTCGAGCCCGTCGAGACCGTCCCAGAGGCGCTCGCCCCGGCCGAGGACGATCGGTACGACGGCGACGTGCATGTGGTCGATCAGGTCCGCATCGAGGAACTGCCGGATCGTCGAGACGCCGCCTCCGATGCGGACATCGAGATCACCGGCCAGCTCTCGGGCCGCCGCGAGCGCCTCGGCGGGCTTGGCGTCCATGAAGTGGAACGTGGTGCCGCCCGCCATCTCGAGCACGGGCCGAGCGTGATGGGTGAGCACGATGACCGGCGTGTGGAACGGAGGGTTGTCGCCCCACCAGCCGTTCCACTGTTCGTCGTCCGCCCACGGGCCGCGCTGGTATCCGAACTTGTTGCGTCCCATGATCTCGACGCCGATGCCAGGGCCCCAGGTCTTGGCGAACGCGTCGTCGACACCGTTGGTTCCGCCTGACTCTCCTTGCATCGATCGGAATGCCTGGGTCGGGAAGAACCACTCGTGAAGACGGCTGCCGGCGTGACCGAACGGCGTCTCGAGGCTTTGGCCCTCACCCGTCCCGAATCCGTCGAGCGAGACCGCGAAGTTGTGAACCCGGACCAATGACACAGAAGCTCCCCGAATAGCAGCCCGTAGGGCCGACCGACGCATCCGCCTCGACGCTATCCGTCACCCGAAGTAGCACATGATGTCCGCTCGGCTGACCGGGTTTCGGGCTCGGTGTCCGGTTCGGGAACGACTTGATGTGCTACTTCGGGGACAGGCGGGCGACTCCGGCGATTCGTACGCCGAGCACTGCTGCGAGCGGAGACGCGATGCGGTCGCGGGATCGGCGCAGCACGCTGACGCAGGAGATCGCCGCCAGGGCGACTGCCGGGATGACGACGAGCAGCGCCTTGTCGTCGCCCGGCCAGTGCAGGTGGGTTCCCTCGATGAACCAGAACGTGCCGAACGACGTCAGCATGATGCCCACGACGAACTTCATCGTGTTCTCGGGCACCTTGGTGAGCGGCGCGCGCACCGCGGCGCCCGCGATCGCGACCACGACGACAGCCGCCGCGGCCGCAACTCCGGCGAGCAGGGTGTTGTGGTCGTTGGCGCCGAACGTGAGCACGATCACGACGATCTCGAGTCCTTCGAGCAGCACCCCGTTGAACGACAGCCGGAAGGCGCCCCAGTCCTTCACGCCGAACCGGTGCTCGGTCTGCATCGCGGCGGCGAGTTCGAGCTCCTTCTGATACGCGACGGCTTCGTTGCGCACCTTCAAGTAGCCACCGGCCCGCAGGATCGCCTTGCGGAGCCACTTCACGCCGTACCAGAGCAGCGCGGCACCGATCACGAGTCGCAGCCAGGTCAACGGGATCCGCGACACCGCGGGACCGAGCGCAGCGATGGCGATCGCAAGGCCTCCCGTCGCCACTCCGGCGCCGGTGAGCGACGATCGCCAGTCCCGCGCGACGCCTGCGGCTAGCACGATCGTCGTCGCCTCGACCGCCTCGACGGAGGTGGCGAGAAAGACGGATCCGAACAGCGGCCCCGCGTTCACGCAGGTGATTGTCCCGTCAGCCGGCGACGACCGGCGCGGGGACCCGCGGCGCGCGGCGGTCGAGGTGCAGTGCGCCGTAGGCGACGGCGCCGATCGGGATCGGCATCCAGTAGGCGATGGCCCGCCAGGTCAGTACGCCGACGACGGCTGCCGACTGCGACGCGCCGAACGCGATGAGCGCCGGGATCATCAGGCCTTCGGTGATGCCGACGCCGCTCGGCGTGATGGGCAGCCACGTCCCGATGCACGCGATCGTGAACGCCACCGCAACACCCTCGAGCCGGATGTCGGAGTCGAATGCGGTCAGGGATGCCCACAAGGCGAGGAAGTCCAGCCCCCAGTTCATCAACGACCAAACCGCCGCCTGGACCAGCCGGCGGTAGTCACGTGACGCCGTTCGGATGTGGCCTTCCAGGTGGCGCTCGTACAGCCCTGCGGTCCGCGCTGCGACGCCGTGACCGATTCGTGGGATACGCGACAGGATCCGCGCGAACGACTCCCGGAAGCCCGGGCGGCGCACCGACAGGATCACCAGCGTCACCACCGCGAGCGCGATGCCGGCGATGGTGATCGGCGCGATGCTCCACTTCGTGTAGCCGCCGTCCCACCCGCCGGCGACGAGCGAGGTGAAGAGCAGGAAGTACAGCATCACCGCGGAGCCGAGACCTTGCGCGAACTTCGCGAACGCCGCGTCGCTGCCCGGCACTCCGGCGCGCACGAGCAGGCGCCAGCTCAGCGCGGTGCCCGCAGCGCCCCCGTCCGGCAGGCAGTGTCCGAGCGCGATCGAGCTGAGGTCGATGCAGGCAACCCTGCGGTACGGCGGGCGGACGTGCACGGACAGCATCGAGCGCGTCGCAAGCGTGTAGGCGACGAGCGAGCCGACCTCGGCCGCAAGCGCGATCGGCACCCACGGGCCGTCCAGGTCCCACAGCAGCGGCAGCGAGCCGGACGACCCTCGCAGCTTCGGCAGGATCAGCAGCCACACGACGAGCGCCAAGGCACCGAACTGGGCCACGACACGGAGGCGGCGCGAGCGCATGTTTCCCCTGGCTGTTGGTCCGCGGCAATGACGCGGGCTCGCCAGTATCGCCTGCGAGGCTGACCCGGAGATTAAGAACGCCGGGTGTTCTCAGCCGAGGCGGCCGCGGGCGCCGTACCGGAGGTATCTCGTGCCACACGAGTCGCACCGGCCTCACCCCGACAGGGGTTCGCGCCGGAACGGACGGGGAACGACACCGGGGTGACCCTCTCTCCACTTCAGGCGTACGGCGACGTGCCCTCGGTCGTTGACCACTGCCGCGCGACGCTGCCGCCCGCCCGGGGACCGGTGTCGGAGTGGGTGGCCGAGACGCTGAGCCGCCCTCCGGGCCGCTGCTTCGCCGTGCCCAAGGCCGAAGACGACCCGGTGACGGGTGATGACAGTGCGCTGGCGCTGTACCTCCTCTACGAGCTCCACTACCGCGGCATCGCCGGCGTGGACGACGGGTGGGAGTGGGAGCCGATGTTGCTCGCCGGCCGCGCGGAGATCGAGCGGCGGTTTCTGGACCGGATTCGCGCCGAGGTGCCGGTCCGTGACGAGGTCGACGACATCTCGGCCGCGCTGCGCGAGCTGACCAGTGCGGGTGACGGCCCGGCCCTGTCATCGTTCTGCGAGCACGAAGCGACGTGGGAGCAGATCCGCGAGGTCTGCATGCACCGCAGCGCATGGCAGCTGAAAGAGGCCGACCCTCACACCTGGGCGCTACCCCGACTCGGCGGCCGGCCGAAGGCCGCGCTGGCGGAGATCCAGCAGGGCGAGTACGGCGAAGGCGTGGAGCGCGACGTCCATCAGCACCTCTACGCGCTGACGCTGTCGTTGCTCGGTCTCGACACCCGCTACGGCTTCTACCTGCCACAGCTACCGGGCGTGACCCTGGCGACCGTGAACCTGGCGTCGCTGTTCGGCCTGCACCGCACCTTGCTGCCGGCCGTGATCGGGCACCTCGCCGCGTTCGAGATGAGCTCGGTCGTCCCGATGGCGGCATACTCCGCCGCGCTGCGCCGCCTCGATGCGCCGCAAGCGGCATGCCACTTCTTCGACGTGCACGTCGTCGCGGACGCGCACCACGCGCAGGTTGCCGCAGATGGGCTCGCCGGCGGCTTGGTCGCACAGCAACCTGCCGCTGCACCGCTGATCCTCTGGGGCGCGGAGGTGCTGATGTGGTCGGAGCGACAGTTCGCGACCCATGTGCTCGAGGCATGGCGCGACGGCCGCTCCTCGCTCTTGCGCAGTGCTGCTCCCGAGCACATGGAGATTCCGGAGTCTGTACCCGCGTGAGATGATGGGTCCCTTCCCCGTTTAGCTCTGCGCCAGCGTGGGCGCGTGCTGGGAGGGGAACCGGGGTGCGGGACACGGGTCGCGGTGAGGCGGCGCGTTTCGTCGACGGGCCGTTGTGGCGGATGCGGACGAACGATGACGTCCGCGCGGCCGCGGTGATCGCCTGCATCTCCGGTCCGGGCCACGAATGGACGACGCGACTGTTCCGTCGTACCAAGTGCCGGCGCTGCGGCGTCTTCAAGTAGCGATATGAGCGCGCGACGCGGCAGACGCGCGCGCGTCGAAGACATTCACGAGCTCGCCAGGGCGATGCCGTTCACAACGGTGTGGGACGCGGTGAGTCCCAATCCCGTCTATCAGGTCGGCGGCAAGTCGTTCATCTTCTTCCGCAGTCGCCGACCTGATGCATTCGACCCGGAAACCGGCGAGCGCTACGACGACGTCGTGGTGTTCTGGGTCGCTTCCGAGGAAGACAAGCAGGCGATCCTCGCCGCGCCTGGCACCCCGTTCTTCACCACGCCGCACTTCGACGGACATCCGTCGGTGTTGCTGCGCACCTCTCGCGTCGGCGAGCTGGGGTACGACGAGCTCGCGGAGACCGTGCAGGACGCGTGGCTGTCGCGAGCGTCACGTCGCCGCGCTGAGAACTGGCTGAAGGAGCACGGTCTCAGCTCGGGCTAGCGTCGGATGCCGTGTTCGCCCTCGCTTCGACGATTGCCCGGCTGATCAGCGTGATCGCGATCGCCGCCACGGCGGGCTCGGGGACGGTGCCGGCGAGCTCGGCGGCCCGCTCGGGGACGGCCCCGGCCGGCGCCATCGGCCGCGATGTCGGCTCACAGAGCTGCGCGGGCACCCTGGCCACCGACGTCAGCTTCGGCATCATCGCGACGACTGCCGGGCGCCCGTACTTTCCCTCGCCCTGCCTGTCGTCGGAGTACGCCTGGGCGAGCTCGCTGACCTATCGGCCGCAGTACTACGTCAACCTCGCCGACCCGGGGCACAAGAGCCCGCACTGGGCGCAGACCGGACCACGTGCGTGCGATCGCAAGCCGAAGTACGACGCGGGCTGCGCCTACGACTACGGGTACGACGCAGCCGCAGCCGCGTGGGACTACGTCAGTGCGGTCGGTTCGACCGGCCGGGGCAGATGGTGGCTCGATGTCGAGACCGACAACACATGGGGCTACACGTCCAACGGGATCATCGCCAACCGCGCGATCATTCGCGGCGCCCTGAACTACCTGCGGCACCGCCATCACGTCGGGGCGGGCATCTACACCGAGACCAGCTGGTGGTGGGCCATCACCGGTGGCGTCACAAGCTTCCGCGGCACGCCGGTCTGGGGCGGCGGCGCCGGCAGCAAACGCAACGCGCGCGCCAACTGCCGGCCGCACTCGATCACCGGCGGACCGGCGCTCGTTGCGCAGTGGATCAAAGCGGGCATCGACCACGACATCGCCTGCTAGGGGACCGGCCGCCGATATCTCAGGTCGTAGGCGCCGCGCACTTTGTAGGAGCGGACGACCTGGGTGTCCTCCCGCTTGAGCAGCGCCGGCGCGTTCGTGACGATGCTCGGCCGCTCGCATCGCTACGCCGAGGCCCGTGTTATGTGCGGGCCACTCGGATCTTGTTGGTGACGGCTTCTTTCCAGATCTTCCATCTGCGGTGGTGGACGAGCCAGTGGTGGAACCGGCAGAGGTGCACGCCGTTTGTTTTGCTGGTTACGCCGTCGTGGAACCAGTAGGTGAGGTGGTGGATGCGGCAGGCCCATAGCGGCATCTGGCAGTTCGGCCAGCCGCATCCGCCGTCTTCGATCTGCAGGGCTTTGCGGATGCCCTTCGGCCAGGTTCGGCTGGCACGGCCGATGTCGAGGACCTCGGAGGTGCTGTTCATCACGATTGGCAGGATGTCGGCGTCGCAGGCGAGTCGGCGTACGGTCTCGGCTGTCACTCGTATGCCGTTGACGGTGGGGGCGCCGTCCGGGTCGTAGGACGCGTGCGGGTCGAGGTCGTCGAGCAGCGTTTCGTAGTTGGTGATGACGTTGATGTGCGGGCGGTCGCCGTTGAAGTCCGGGAGCAGGTCGTCGAAGCCGGCGGCGGCGCCGGCGAGGGTGGCGAGCGCGTCGGCGCGGCGCTGCGGGACGGTGCGGTCGTCTTCGGGTCCGAGTTTGTGGGCGAGCGGTTCGATCGCGGCGATCACCGCCGCACCGGCTTCGGGGTCGAGCATCCCGTCGAGG
>DASZVL010000034.1:0-1756 GCA_035547035.1 Mycobacteriales bacterium
CCTGCCGGTCTCGATGGCGGTGCAGCAGAGCCTCACCGTCGACCAGCTGGCCCACTCCTTCACGATCTATCCGTCGATCAGCGGCAGCATCACCGAGGCGGCGAGACAGCTACACCTGGCCGTCCAGGACTGACGCCCGCCACACCGTCCAGCCGCGAACCGGCGAGTTCTCGGTGAGCGTGTGTGCGGGCCAGCTGACCACCGCGGAGCGGGGCGGCGTGGCATCCGGCGCGATGACGACCGCGGTGTCGTCACCGGTGAGCTGTTCGGCCGGCGGGATCCGCGCCGCGAGGACATGGCAGTGGTCGAGGAACGCGATCTGCCCGGCTTCATCGCCGCCGACGAAGCAGTCGGGCCCGGATACACCGGTGTCCTCGAGGTAGTCCGCCATCAGCTCCGCGCGCGTCGCGCTGACCGCCAGCCGGTGGTCGTTGACGCGCAGCAGGTGGAGCTGGGTCACGCCTTGGGCGGCTCCGAGCACGAGCAGGCTTGCGAACACGACCGGCCGTCCCCCCTCGCCGGCTCGTCGCCACAGCCATGCCACCGCTTCCGCGGCCGGGAGGGCGAGCAACGCGTAGGTCGGCTCGAGGAACCGTGGTGCGGCATACCCGATTGCGAAGACGTACTGAGCCGCGATGGTGAGGCCGACACCCGTGGCGATGAGGTACGGCGCCGAGGCACGGTGCCGCCGCGCCGCCCAGATCCCGACGCCGACGAACACCGGGATCGCGAACCACCAGATCCGATCCGCCATCGGCGACGTGGCCTGGCAGGTGCCCCGGCAGAGGATCGGCCCGGCCAGCACGCGCATCTGGGCGCCGAGCGACCAGTGCAGCCCGCCGATGTTCTCCGCGCTGGCTTGGTGGAAGCGGGCGAGCGGACCACCGAACCTGACGTATGCCTCGACGAACCACTCGGCGAAGCCCACGAGCAGCCCGGCGATCAGGAGGCTCGACGCGATCACACGGGTGCGTCGGGACAAGGTGCGCTGGAGCACAACCCCGGCGAGCAGCGGCACCAACAGGAACAGGCTGTCGGTGGGACGCATCAAGGCGGTGAACGCGACCGCCGTCGCGGCGTACCCGAGCCAGCGTCGTCGATCCGGCCGGCGCATCCACATGACCAGCCAGCCGCAGGCGGCGAGCGCGCCGTATGCCACGTACTGGTTCGGCATCGCCTCGAAGCTGTAGTACGTCGCGACCCACAGCCCGGAGAACATCAAGGCGGCGAACGGGACGACGTAGCTGCGCCGCACCCGCAGCCACGGCAGGAAGGCCAAGAACATTCCGGCGCCGGAAAGGATCGCCATCCAGACCCGGAGCACAACGAGTGACCCCGACAGCAGCGAGGCCGGTGCGGTGAGCAAGGTCAGCCCGCGGGCGCGCGGTGCGGTGAAGCGTTCGGCGACCGCGTGGGGGTCGATCTGGCTGACGTAGACCGTCTCGTCCCAACCCAGCGCGCTGTGCACGCCGCGCAGGATCAGCGGCGATACGGCATGCGCGACGCTGACGGCGACCAGCGCGTAGATCAGGCGTCGGGTGGTTTGCTCGGCGAGCGGTCGGGAGCGTTCGGCCACAACCGCCGAGCGTCGCAGCGGTTCCTTAACGATCTATGAGCCGGCGATCTCGCAGATGACGGTGCCGGAGCTGACGACGTCGCCGACGTCGGCGGACAGACCGCTGATCGTGCCGGCCTGATGCGCGTTGATCGGCTGCTCCATCTTCATGGCCTCGAGCACGACGACCAGGTCGCCCGC
>DASZVL010000035.1:0-6400 GCA_035547035.1 Mycobacteriales bacterium
CTCGGCGAGGATGGTGCGTTGCACTTCCGACGTCCCGGCGTAGATGGTGCCGGTACGAGCGAACAGCGAGACCTGCCACCAGCTGTTGGTCGACATCGGATCCGCGCCCGGGTCGTCACAGCGAAGCGGCCGACTCGGGCCCTTGCCGACCGGGACCAGTCCGTCGAGGCCTTCGATGTCCAGCGCAAGCTGGGTCAGCTCGCGGTGATACTCGCTCCAATACAGCTTCGACACCGAGGCCGCCGCACCGATCTCCTTGTCGGCGAGGACGTCGGTCAGGATCCGGTAGCCGAGAAAACGCATGGTTTCGACGCGGGCGTAGCAGCGCGCGATGCGCTGGCGCAGCGCCGGGTCCGACAGCTTGCCGCGCGCCTTTGCCACTGCCACCAGGCGGTCGAACTCCGCCCGGAACAGCAGCGGGTTGGTCGCCGCCTCCTCGCCGCGCTCGAACGTCAACAGGGTTCGCGCAACCGACCATCCGGCATTGACCTCGCCGACGAGCCGATCGGCACGAGTGCGCGCGTCGGTGAAGAACACCTCGCAGAACTCCGACCCTCCCGCCATGTGCCGGATCGGTCGGACCTCCACCCCCGGCTGGTCGATCGGCACGAGCAGGAACGAGATCCCCCGGTGCTTCGGCGCCTGCGGGTCCGTGCGGGCGAGGACGAAGATCCAGTTGCAGCGGTCCCCGCCCGAGGTCCAGATCTTCTGCCCGTTGATGACCCACTCGTTGCCCTCCAGCACGGCCCGTGTCCGCACCGACGCCAGGTCGGAGCCGGCGCCGGGCTCGGAGAAGCCCTGGCAGAACCGCATCGCCCCCGAGAGCATCTCCGGCAGGAACTCCGCCTTCTGCTCGTCGGTTCCCCACTGCAGCAGGGTGTTGCCCATGAGCTTGAGGGTGGTCGAGTCCAGCGGCTGCTCGCCGAACGGCGCCCCCACCCGGGTCAGCTCCTCGACGAGGACGACCTGATGCAGCTTCGACAGCCCGCGGCCGCCGTACGCCGTCGGCCAGGCGACGCCGAGCAGGCCCCGACGGTGCAAGGTCCGACGCCACTCGGCGACCCACTCCCGGGTCTGCTCGGATGTCGGAATCGCCCCCACTCCGCGCCAGTCCGCCGGCAGCTCCTCGGCGAGCACGGTGCGGACCTCGTCGCGGAAGGCCAGGACCTCGGTCGGGTAGCTGATGTCCACGAACCACTCCGTAAGAACAGGTGAATGAGATATACGATAACCGCGAGCCGCGACCGGGAGCATGAACGTGCAGTTTCGCTACGACCCCGAGCATGAGGAGCTCGCACAGGTCGTCCGACGCTTCCTCGACGAGGTCTCCGCCGACGCTGACGTGCGCGCCGCCATGAGCTCCGCACTCGGCTGGGACCCCGCCACCGTCAAGCGATTGGCGGTCGAGCTCGGCGTCTTCGGCCTTGCGGTCCCGGCACAGTACGGCGGCGCCGGCTACGGCCTCACCGAGCTCGGCATCGTCTTCCAGGAAGCCGGGCGGGCGTTGCTGTGCGCTCCCCTGTTGAGCGCCGCGCTCAGCTCGGCGCTCCTGCTCGACCTCGACACCAGCGTCGCGGTTGACCCGGTCGCCGACCTCCTGACTCGGATCGCGACCGGCGAAGCCATCGTCGCCCTCGCCACGCGTCAAACCTCGAACGCCCGGCAGACCGCACGGGGATGGCGACTCGACGGAACCCATACCTGGGTGCTCGACGGCCACGCCGCCGACACCTTCGTCGTCTGCGCCACGACCGAGCATGGACCCTCGCTGTTCCTCGTCGATGCGGCCGATCCCGGCACCTCCCGTGAGCAGATCGAGACGGTCGACGCCACAAGACGATTCGCCACTGTCACCTTCGCCGACGTCTCGGGCACCCCCATCGGCGAGCCCGGTAGCGCGACGGCGGTGGTCGAGCACAGTCACGACCGGGCCCGCATCCTGCTCGCCGCCGAGCAGGTCGGGATCGCCGAACGCTGTTTGGCGATGGCCACGGACTACGCAAAGACCCGCGAGCAGTTCGGTCGACCGATCGGGCAGTTCCAGGCCGTCAAGCACAAGCTCGCCTCAGTGGTGCTCGAGGTCGAGGCAGCGGTCTCAGCCGTGATGTACGCCGCCTGGATCGCCGACCACGATGCCCGGCTCGTGGCGGAGGTGGCACCGATCGCGGCATACCAGTCCGGCGAAGCGGCGGCACTCGCCACATCCGAGAACATCCAGGTCCATGGCGGGATCGGCGCGACCTGGGAGCACCCCGCTCACCTCTACCTCCGTCGCGCGACCGTGAGTCGCCAGCTCTTCGGGGACCCGCAGGCCCACCTCGAAGGCCTGGCGCAGCTCATCGACGCGCGGGCCTGACGTGGCAGGAACCGTCGAGGGCCGCTACGCCGGCGACCTGTCGGAGTACCGAGTCGCGCTGCGCACGTTCCTCGGCTCCTCGGATCTCGACGCGTGGCGAGGCTGCTACATCGAAGACGTCGCAGAGGAGATGAAGTTCGTCTCCGGCATGGTGCAGGTTATCTACGACGCGGACTTCGGAAGGTACGGCTTCCCGGTCGCCGTCGGTGGGCTCGGCGGAGATGTCCGGCACTGGGCAGTGATGTATGACGAGCTGGTAGCTGCGGGCCTTCCATTGACCGGTCAACACAGCCTGATCACCACCCTCGCCCAGCCGATCGCCCGCTACGCACCCGAGATCGCCGCGAGGTATCTGCCGGCCTTCGCGCGTGGTGACGAGTGGTGGGGACAGGGGTTCTCCGAGCCCGAGGCGGGCAGCGATCTCGCGTCGCTGCGCTGCCGGGCAGTGCTGGACGGCGACCACTACGTAGTGTCCGGGCAGAAGCTGTGGACCAGCCACGGCGCGACCGCCTCGCACACCGTCCTGCTCTGTCGAACCGGGACGGCCGAGAGCCGCCACCGAGGTCTCTCGATGCTGTTCTTGGACAACGACATGCCAGGCGTGGAGATTCGCCCGATCTACCTCGCGAGCGGCCGGGCCGAGCTGGCCGAGTGCTTCTTCGACGAGGTGAGGGTGCCCGTCGACCGACTGATCGGCGAGGCCGGCCAGGGCTGGGAGATCGCGATGTACCTCTTGCAGTTCGAACGTGCGGTCTACGCCTGGCAGCGCGCGGCCGTCCTGCTCGAACGGCTCGGCACGCTCGCCGTCGCGGTGCGTTCCGGCGAGCTCGCACGCCGGCAGCTCGGCACGGCCTACCTCGACCTGATCGGCCTGCGCGCCCGTAGCGTCGAGACGGTCCGCCGCCTCGCTGCCGGCGAGACCGTCGGACCCGAGGCCAGCGCGGACAAGCTCCTCCTCGGCGCAGCGGAGCAAAGCGTCTACGACGCCGCACGGAGCCTGCTCGGCGAGCGGTTCGCCTTCAGCAGCGATCCCGCGATGCGTCGGTGGGGACAGGAGTGGTGGTTCAGCCGTACGACGACGATCTATGGCGGAGCCGCCGAGGTCCAGCGCGGCATCATCGCCGACCGAGTGCTCAACCTCCCCAAGGGCTGACTGACATGGATGCAGACCAGCTCGCGTTGCTGTCCGCCTCGCTCGACGAGATGTTCGCCGATGCGGTGGGCGACGTGTCGAGGGTCCTCGCGGAGCTCGGCTGGGAGGACGTGGTCGCCGAAGACCAGGCGGTCGCTACCCGGCTGCTGTTCGCCGCCCACGCCCGCGCCCGCGCCCGGACCACGATCCTCGACCGTTTCGTCCTCGACGCACTTCGTGATGACGTCCCGGCGCTCGCCTCGTCGGTGCTGTGGCCCTCGGGGACGGCCGACGGCGAGATCCACGGCGTCCTGACCCACCTGCCCGCTGACGACGACATCGTGGTCGCACCGGTGGCCGGCGCAACGGCGACTTCGCTCGCCGTGGTCCGCGGTGCCGACCTCGTCACAGTGCCGCTGCATACCTTCGACCCAGCCCTCCATTGGTTCGAGGCGACGGTCGCGACCCCGGCCGGCCTCGTCGCGACGACCAGATGGGACAGCGCGGTCGCGGCCGCCTGCCGCGCCCTGGCCACCGAGCTGATCACGTTGTCGCACGAGGTGCTCCGGCTGTCGGTCGAGCACACCAGCACGCGGACCCAGTTCGGCGCACCGATCGCGGCTTTCCAGGCCGTACGCCATCGCCTCGCCGACGGCCGGGTTGCGATCACAGCGGCCGAGGGACTGCTCGACGTCGCGTTCGACGATGGAGGCCTACTGGCGGCCCGGCTCGCGAAGGCGCAGGCCGGGCGCGCGCACCAGTTGGTGAGCGGCCACGCCGTCCAGGTATGTGGCGCGATCGGTGCCACACTCGAGCACCCGCTGCACACCTTCATCGACCGCGGCGTCGTCCTCGACTCCTTGCTGGGCCGATGGGACGACATCGTCGGCGAACTCGGGGACCTGGTCCTGGCCACGACGACGGCGATGCCACGGCTGGTCGAGGTCTAATGAACGCGTGACCGCAAACGCTGGCCAGGCGCCTGCGGGACGCACCCGCCGCGCGCGGGGATCGCTGTCGCGCGAGGAGATCCTGTCCGCGGCGCGCGAGATCGTCGAGCGCGATGGGCTGCGGCAGCTGTCGATGCCGACGCTTGCCAAGCACCTGAAGTCGGGGGTTGCCAGCATCTACTGGTACTTCAGGAACAAAGAAGATCTCGTCGACGCGCTCGCTGGTCTCGTGCTGCACGACATCCACCAGCAGCTGCCTCCCGCCGGAGACGGTCCCTGGGACGAGGAGCTCATCGCCTACTTCGCGGCGTTCCGCGAGCTGTTGCTGTCCCTCCCGGCGTACCGGGAGATCGTCGCCTACGCACCAGGTTCGATCGCGCACTCACGACTGACCCGCGCCGCCCAGCGTCGCCTCGACGAAGGGTTGCACCTGCTCACCCTCGCGGGCCTGTCGCATCAGGCTGCCACCGACGCGTTCGCCGCGTGCCTGAACTTCACCCGCGGGTTCGTGACCATGGAGCAAGGCGTCATCGTCAGCGACGCGGCCCGAGCCGCGACGGAGGCAGCCGGCAGTACCGACTCGCTTACCGATCGCGACCGCGACGTCGCGTACCTCAACGCGCTAGGCGAACAGCAGTTCATGTACGGGCTCGGCCTGATGGTCCGCGGGATCAGCGCCGAAGCGCTGAGCCCGCCGTGATCAACGGGTAGAGCTCGTCGGCTCCCCGCTCGATCACGGCGCTTCCGAGCCGCCACGCCCATCCGGCGTCTTCGTACTCCCGGGTCCACGACCACAGCCGGCGGGTCAGGTGGTGAAGGACGTACTCCTGCGTCATGCCCATGGCGCCATGCGCCTGATGCGCCGCCCGGGTAGTGATCCGCGCCGCCTCGCCACACAAGGTCTTCGCAGCCCAAACCTCAAGTGGCGCGGAGCCGCGCGCGTACTCCCGCGAGGCGACATCGGCAGCCATCGACGCGATCGCCGCCTGCTCCGCGATGTGCACGAGATGCGCCTGCACCGCCTGGAACCGAGCGATCGGCCTGCCGAACTGCCGCCGTTCGTCGGTGTAGCGGACAGTGAGGTCCAGGACCCGCTCCAACGCGCCGGCCATGAGACACACCCTCGTCAGTGCACCTCGCAGCCGCAACGACTCGATGTCCACGCCGGGGCCGGCGGCAGCCCACACCGCCGGTGTGACGTGGTCGCACACAATCGAGCCGCGCGGCTCGCCGGCGAGGTTGGTCGCCGCCGTGATCGTCAGCTCGTCGCGGTCGAGCTGCACCACGACGCCGTCGACGAGGGCGACAACGTGAGAGCAGCGCTGCGCCCACGGGACTCCCCTGAGCGTGCCGCTGACCGTGGAGCCGTCCCACGACAGATCGTCGCCGTCGCGCGGCGCGACCGCCGTCAGCGGCGTAGCAGGCATCGACAGCCCGGAGCTCGACAGCAGCCAGCCGGCGAGCAGACCGGTCTCGGCAAGCGGAAGCGGGAGCGCGTGCCACCCGGCGACCCGCAGGACTCCGAGCGCGTCCGCGACCGAGCCGCCCTGGCCACCACGGTCCTCCGGCACGGAGATCCCCGGCAGCCCCATCTCGCTGAGCGCCGCCCACACGGACTGCGACCAGCCGTCGCGCTCCGCATCAGCGAGCGCGCCAGGCGTGACCACCTGACTGAATAGCTCATCCGCCGCCTGGTCGAGCAGGTCGTCGCTCACCGGGCGAGGCCCTTCGCCGCGACGGACAGGAGGATCTCCGTCGTACCCCCCCGGATGGTGTTCGACGGCGCAGTGAGGATCGCCTCGCACAGAACCTGCTCGAACAGCGACTGCGACTCCGGTGTGGGCTCGATGTCGATGAGCTCCTGCAGCCCGAGGAGCAGGTCCTGCTCGAAGCGGGTGCCGATCTCCTTCACCAACGCCGCCTCTTGCACCGGCGAGCCACCGTTGTCGATCGCTCGAGCGA
>DASZVL010000036.1:0-54160 GCA_035547035.1 Mycobacteriales bacterium
AGCCCGGCCACCGCAACCGCCACAACAGCCGCGGCACCGCGACCTAGCACTTGAGAGTGGGCGCAGAGGGGGCGGCACCGTTCTTGTCGGCCCACCCGAGCGGCGTCAGCGCGAGCGCCGCTCCTGCCTGCGACGTCGCGCGAACGTCGGTCGAAACGCTGTACTTGCGTCCCTGGAAGCGGACCGCCCCACGCCGGCCGGCCTTCGCCTTGCAGCCCTCCTGCTGCCGCACGAGCCAGCGCGCACCTGGGTTCGCGTTGCGGTGCGCGGCAACCAGGGCCTCGACCGCGAGCGCGGTCGAGTCCGCGTCCGACGCGGCACTTGGCGTCTCGCCCCAGCCGCCGTCCGAGCGCTCGGCCGCGATCAGCCACTTGGCAGCGGTGTTGGCGGCAGCGTGGCTGCCGGCCGCGAGCAGCGCCTGCACGGCGTACGCGGTGGTGTCGACGTCGTTGTCGCTGTCCTTGCACGCGACGGTGGTGTCGGTGCGGATCGCAACCTGGAACGCGCCGTTCGCGCACTGCTGTCCGGCGAGGAAGCTCACGGCGCTCGCCGACGGCCCCGCGGTGGTCGCGGAGTCGGCCAGTGCGAGCACTGCCAGCGACTGCACCAGCACGCTCGCGCTGTACTGCGTGTCCGACGGGTTCTGGTACTCACCCGACGGGGCGCCCCCGCCGCCCTCGGTTCCGACGAGCGCGCCGACCAGGTCGATCCCGCCGAACCTCTCCGGGTTGACGTGCTCCGCCTCCGCGACCAGCAGCAGCTTCGCCGCCGATCCCGGGTAGATGTTCGGCGCGGTCCCGCCGAGATAGCTGGCGGCATCCTTCTTCAGCCATGCCGTTGCCAGGCCGGCTTCGTGCTGCGCAACGCCGGCGGCGTCCATGGACAGGATCGCATCGGCGGTCTCGCCGTCGTCGGCGTACTTCTTGCCTTGGTACAGGTCGACGAGATGGTTGCCGTTAGCCGCCATCTGGCGGGCCAGGTACCCGGCAGCTGCGGCTGCGGGCTCAACGGTCGTGCTGGCGTTCGCAGCGCCGGTCAGCCCAATACAGGGCGTCACGAGCGACGCGACCGCGACGCCACTCGTCAGTGCAATCGCCGCGCTTCGGCGGATCAGATTCACCGGTGGTCCTCTCGATGATGAGGACGCGTTGCGGGACTCCCGGTACGGCGCTGCCGCCGACGTACGACGGTCCCGCCGATCGGGCTCCGCACCGCACTCCTCGACGGTTGTTACGGGAGCCCTCGCCGCGGCCGGGCATTCCGACTCGCCCTCGCAAGAGGGCCTACGGCTGCGGGTCAGTGCCGGACTTCGACCGGCTTCCCCCGCCCGCGGCGATTGCGGGGTGATCGTAACTCGTATGGTCGTTCATGTGGCGTGGCTGTGGCGGTACGAGGATGCGGCGGGCGGTCATGTCGACGCGGATGGCGTCGCGAGCGAGTCGTTCCCGACTCAGGCAGATGCCGAGACGTGGATCGGTGAGTCGTGGCGCGAGCTGCTCGAGGCCGGCGTCGAGCAGGTGACGCTGTTCGAAGACGGCCGCGAGGTCTACGGGCCGATGTCGCTACGGGAGTAGATCTCCCGAAGTGTCATTGCGGCGGTCGCTACACGGGCGCGCCGCCGCGCGCGACCTTCGCGGGAGGCCGGCGCAACCTGCGCGGCAGCATCGCCCGCATGAACGCGTACGACGAGATGCCCCGCACCTGATCGGCGCCGAACCTCTCCGCCACGGCCGTCTTGGCGGCCCGGCCCAGTCGGGCGCAGTCGATGACGATCAACGTCAGCGCGATCAGCCCGACGTAGTTCGACACGATGTTGACGGTGCGGTTCTGCAGAATCCCGCCGCCGACGAATGCGACGAAGATCACGATCATGAAGACCTGTCCGAGCGTGAACCGGGAGTCCACGACGTCGCGGGCAAGACGCTTTTCCGGGCCGGCGTCGCGCGGCGGCAGATAGCGCTCGTCGCCGGTCCGCAGCGCCTGCATCGCGCGCTGCCGATCGGTGCGGCTGCGCTCACGCTGCGCGGCCGCGGCGTCCTTGCTGTTGCGCGGCGTGGCGTGGCGGCGTGCCTTGCGGGCGTCTGCGCGCTTCGGCGTCGGGCGACCCTTGCCGGCCGGTGTCAGCTCCTCGTCGGGCTGCGACTCAGCGCTGTCGACAGGGGTCGCGCCGCGGCGGCCGAGAATCACGCCGCCGAGTCTAGGAGTCCGCTGAACACCGCATTGGCCTGCTCCGCGACGCCAGGAGCAGACTCCTAGGAGTGCGCCAATCGCCGTACGGGCAGGGTTTCGCCTGCAGATGAATGTGCTCAGCCCCCGTTCAGCAACGTGACTACGCTGAGGCTTAGCTCACGACGCATGAGAGGTCGGACCGGCAATGGGTATGGGTCGGCGGTTGTCCCTGATCGTCAAGGCGAAGGCGAACAAGCTCCTCGACAAGCATGAGGACCCGCGCGAGACGCTGGACTACTCCTACGAGAAGCAGCTCGAGCTGCTCACGAAGGTCCGGCGCGGAGTCGCTGACGTCGCGACGAGCCGCAAGCGTGTCGAGCTCCAGATGCAGCAGCTGCAGGGCCAGGCGGACAAGCTGCAGACCCAGGCCCAGCAGGCCGTCGCGCAGAACCGCGAAGACCTTGCGCGCGAGGCGCTGACCCGGCGAGCGACCGCGAACCAGCAGCTCGCCGACCTGCAGACGCAGCACGCCCAGCTCCAGGCCGAGGAAGAGAAGCTCACCGAGGCCTCGAAGCGGCTGCAGGCGAAGGTCGACGCCTTCCGCACGAAGAAGGAGACGATCAAGGCGACGTACACCGCCGCCGAGGCGCAGACCAAGATCGGCGAGGCGGTCTCCGGCATCTCCGAGGAGATGGGCGACGTCGGCATGGCGATCCAGCGCGCCGAGGACAAGACCGCGCAGATGCAGGCGCGCGCCGGTGCCGTCGACGAGCTGCTCGCGTCGGGCGCGCTCGACGACGCGTCGCTGACCAGCGGCAGCCGCGACGACATCCAGGCCGAGCTGGACCGTACGACGGCCAACAACGAGGTCGAGCTCGAGCTGGCGAAGATCAAGGGTGAGCTGCCGGCCGGCGGCGCGGCGCCGGCCATCTCGATCAGCGGCGAGGCTGCGACGGAGGCGGCCGCAGTCCCGGAGGGGGAGAAATGATCGTGCGAATCCTCGGCGAGGGTCAGCTCGACGTACCGGAGGCGGCACTCGCCGCGCTCAACGAGCTCGACGCCGCGCTGGAAGCAGCGTGCAACGCCAACGATGCCGAAGCCTTCGACCACGCGCTCGGCGACCTGCTCGCCAAGGTTCGCGAAGTCGGCAAGCCGCTGGCGGACGACCACATCGAGCCGTCTGAGCTGGTGCTGCCGTCCGCAGACGCCTCGCTCGCCGAGGTGAAAGAGCTCCTCTCTGAGGAGGGGCTCATCCCAGGATGAGGACATCAAAAAAATGAGTACGACCAGAATTCGCCCTGACCACAAGCTTCAGGCGCGGATGACCTTCACGATCTTCCTGATCGGCGCGCTGTACGTCGGCGTCATGGCGGCGCTGATCGCGGCCGGTCTCAACGTCGGCGTGGTGATCTTCTTCGCCGTCGTCATCTTGTTCTGCCAGTACTGGTTCTCCGACAAGATCGCGCTCTACGCGATGCACGGGCGTGAAGTCACGCCGCAAGAGGCGCCTGAGCTACACGGCATCGTCGACCGGCTCTGCGCTCTCGCGGACATGCCGAAGCCGCGCGTCGCAATCGCCGACACCGACATCCCGAACGCCTTCGCGACCGGTCGCAGCCCCAAGAAGGCAGTCGTGTGTGCGACGTCGGGGATCATGCGCCGGCTCGACAGCGACGAGCTCGAGGGCGTGCTGGGACACGAGCTGTCGCACGTCGCGCACCGTGACGTCGCCGTGATGACGATCGCGTCGTTCCTCGGCGTTGCCGCCGGTCTCATCACGCGGATGCTGTTCTACAGCGAGATGTTCGGCTTCGGCAGTCCGTTCGGTGACCGCCGGAACAACAACAGCCAGGACAACACCGCGCTGATGATGCTCGCCGTCATGGTCGTGTCGATGGTCGTCTACGCGATCTCGTTCCTGCTGACCCGCACGCTGTCGCGCTACCGCGAGCTGTCGGCGGACCGCTCCGGTGCGATCCTGACCGGCCGCCCGTCGGCGCTCGCCTCGGCGCTGCAGAAGGTCACCGGTGACATGGCGCGGATCCCGACGCACGACCTGCGCGCGGCCGAGCCGTTCAACGCCTTCTTCTTCACGCCCGCACTAGCGAACGGGTTCTCGATCTCTTCGCTGTTCTCGACGCACCCGTCGCTGGAGAAGCGGCTCGAGCAGCTGTCGGAGATCGCGCGGGAGCTCGGGCAGCCCGCGATCGTCTAGGAGATGGGCCTCCTCGACACAGTCCTGGGCCGCAGCAAAGCGGCGAAGCCGAACCTCGACGAGCTGTTCGCGCTTCCGAGTGCCGCCGTGACGTTGCAGGCCGCGCTGGACCTCAACCCGACCGGTGTCGGCTCGGTCTGCGTGAAGCCGGCCGAAGGGCAGGCGTTCGCCGGTTTGCAGGACCAGGTGGAAGCGCTGTTGACCGTCGACGAGGCGGGCGGGGCGGGGAAGTACGAGGAGTCCACCGACTCCTACGGCTTCACCTGGCTCACTCGTCGTACCACGCCTGATGACATCGCCGGACTGGTCGCGGACCTTCATGCCGTGAACTCGACACTCGACGAGGCCGGCTTCGGTGGCGCGCTGCTGTGCACTCTGGTCGCGTTCAGTGACGGCGTGAAGCCGACAGTCGGTCTGGTGTACCTCTACAAGCGCGGAGCCTGGTACCCGTTCGCTCCGATCGGCATGGACAAGCGCGACAACAAGCGCGAGCTCGAGATTCGGGCACAGCTCGGAGCAGACCTCAAGATCGAGAGCGATCTATCCCGCTGGTTCCCGGTGTGGGGCGCCCCGGGATTATGACGAGGTGATCGACGACCTCGTGGGGGCGCTGGCAGCGTCGTCATCCACTCACCACCTGCCTGGTGGCCTGCGGCACTTCGAGCCGACGTTGCGCCACTACGGCTATTTCGCAGTCGGTGGCTCGCTGTTCCTCGAGAACATCGGCATTCCACTGCCCGGCCAGCTGGTGCTGATCGCCGGCGCTGTGTATGCCGGGTACGGCGGGCTGAACATCGTCCTCGTCGCACTGGTTGGCCTCGTCGCGACGATCGCGGGCAGCGCGGCCGGCTACTTCGTCGGCGACTTCGGCGGCCGGCCCGTGCTCGAGCGATACGGCAAGTACATCCTGCTGACCGAGGAGCGGCTCGCGAAGGCCGAAGACTTCTTCAACCGTCGCGGTGGGCTCGTGCTGCTGTTCGGGCGCTTCGTCGAAGGCGTGCGGCAGGCGATGGCGGTCCTGGCCGGCATCTCCGAGATGACGTTTCGGCGGTTCCTGATCTACACCAGCGGTGGTGCGCTGATCTGGGTCGGGTTCTGGACTGCTCTCAGTGATGCGGCCGGCAGTCACATCACGACGATCATCAAGTACGCGGGCTACTTTGCTGCGCTGGCCGGCTTGGTGGTGCTGGCGCTGATCGTGCGTCTCGTGGTGCGAGGACGCCGCCGCTCGCAATTGAAACGGCAATCGTCAGCAGAGCCCCAAGGATGAGCGCGGCCGGCTGACCCGGTGCCAGCAGGTTCAGCTGCGTGCCCAGTGTGGCCGCGGCGACCGGCACGCCCACCTGGGCAGCGCACAGCGCACCGACCGGGACCGGCTGCCGGCTCACGCGCATCGCGACGTGCGTGACGACGGCGCCGGCACCGAGCGCGACGCCGAGAGCGATGTACTTCGGGTGGCTGGCGAGGTCTCGCAGGTTGAGCGTGGCGCCCAGCCACACGAAGAACAACGGGCCGAGGAAGCCTTCGGTCAGTGCGAACAGCTGCCGTGCCAGCCGCCGGGGCTCACCCACTGCCGCAACGGCGACGCCGAAGCTGAAGCCCGCCAACATGATCGACACGTGCGTCCTCGTCGCAACCGCCGCGAGCCCGAACAGGATCGCAAGGCTGATCCGCAGCTCGAGAGCGAACGACCGGTTCTCGGACACGTCGTGCATCCGCTGTCGCCAGCCGCGTCGCTCGACGTACCGGAGCACGACGAACAGGGCGCCCGCACACGCGAGAACCGCCACTGCGCCGAGGGCGGCGCGCCCCGCCCGAGGCGGGTCGATCGCCAGCGGCAACGCGATGATGCAGGCGGCGTCGGCGACGGCGATCTGGGGAAGCGCGCTGACGACCGCGCGGTCGGTGATGCCGAGCGAGTCGATGATCGGGAGGATCAACGCGGCGGACGACGACGACATCAGCACCGCGTAGAGCGCGGTGTGCCCGGTGCCGAAGCCATGTGAGATGGCGAGTGAAAGCGGGATCGCCACGACCGCGACGCCGACCGCGCGCATCGAGCCGCTGCGAATCGACCCGGTGATCACGGGGTCGCGCACCGGCACGTGCGAGCCGGCGACGAACATCACCAGCGCGAATCCGATGTCGGCCAGCAACGTGAAGGACGGGTCCGACGCATGCAGCGTGCTGCTGCCGGTGGGTCCGAGCAAGATGCCCGCGAGAAGCTCGCCCAAGACCACGGGCAGGCGCCAGCGCTTCGGCAGGGCGAGGATGGGCCCGGCGATCCCGACCGCGGCGACGAGAGCGAGATCGGCGAAGGACATCCCGTTGACCACGAGCATCAGTCTGATGAGGATCACCGCATGATTCGGATTCGCCGCACCGTCGGCGCAGCCGCCGTTCTGATGTCGACCCTCGTGCCGGCGTTGCCGGTTGCGGCACATCCCGCACCGGCGCTCGCCGTGATCGGACGGCTTGCCTACCTCACCCCCGCCGGAGTGCTCGACGAGGTGGTCGTCAACGCCGACGGCTCGGTGTCCTCGCCGCAGCAGCTCGGGCCGGTGACGGTGGTGGCGGCGCCGGAGACCGTGAAGGTGACCGACCCGGTGCAGTCGAACGACCACACCCGAATCGCCTGGTCGGAGGTGATCAGCAAGCCGAGCGCCAAGTACGGGGAGCTCGAGACGGGCGCGGTACTCGTGCTGCTGGACACGGTGACCGGTGAGAGCACCACGCTGCGCTCGGAGTACGCACCGCTCGGCTTCGCCGGCCACCGGCTGGTGGTCAGCGGCGCGTCCACCAAGCGCTTCGTTGCCTCGCCGACCCCGCACCTGGTGAAGGTGCATGACGGGGATGCGTACGCCGTCGCGACGTACTCGAAAGGCATCGTGGATGTCGCATCATCGGTCGGCAAGCACAACGACTCGATCGAGACCGACCGGCTGCGCCTGACGACCTTCGGTGGCCACCACACCCTGCTGCACGTCTACAAGGTCGGGACCGACTACCGGTCGGCTGCCGCCAACGTCGACCTTGTGAGCCCGGACGGCAAGAAGCTGCTGGTCGAGCTCGGAAACCATCAGGACTTCGAAGGCCTCGGCCCGAGCTCCAACTACGACACGTTCTCCCTCGGCAGGAGCCACGCTCGCAAGCAGCTCGGTCACTACGGCACCGGCTCGGCGGACTGGCGGATGTGGCAGGCCACCTTCGTCGGCCCGAGCAACCAGCCCTGGCTGGCGATTCACAGTGGCTTCGAGAAGAACGGAACGACGTACGTCGTGCGCGGCGCGATCGTCCGTTACGCCGGCGGGCGTTGGAGTCGGCAGCTGAGCCGCGGCATTGCCGTGGCCGGCAACCAGGCCGGGTACGTCGTGGTGCAGGGTGGGACCTGGGACGCCGTGAAGAACTCGCCGGCAGGTGAGTACCTGCCGAACCCGGACGGGGACGCACAGCTGGAGGGCCCCGGTGGCTCGCATGCGTTGACGGGCATCGAGGGAACGCAGTTCCTCTGGGCTGGTTAGAGCTGCGGCTGTCTCAAAGAAAGGCGCCCGACGGCAGGTAGGCGCATGGCGGCGTCGCGCCGCGCCAGAACACCGGGCCGTCCGGCACGACCTTCAGGCGCGCCGCGAAGCACGCCTCGACCGCCCACTGCTGCTCCGCCGTGATGTGGTCGACCGTCGCCTTGGTGCCGGTGTCGTGGACGTGCTCGAGACACCGCCACAGCAGTGCCGCGGCCGTGGCGTCGTCACTGGCGGCAAGCAGGTAGACGCCACCGTCGCGGAGATAGGCGTAGCCACGGCCGCGTGCATCGTCCACGACGTACATCTGCGCGCCGACCGCGGCCACGACTTCGTGATCGGGACCGCGCCCGGCTCCCCGCACGTCGCGGTCGACGTCGTCGGCGAGCTCACGATCGGTTGCGCTGCCGGTTCGTACTCTGCGGTCGAGCGTGGGCCGGCCGGCCATTGCCGGCGAGCCGCTCGCCGACACCTGCGGGAAGAGCTGGAATCCGCTCGTGGCGTACGAGCGGATTGCGCGTGGGTCGGAGCTGGACAGGATGACGCCCCGCGCACAACCTTCGCCGTAGGCCAGGGCCGCGTCGAGCAGCTTGCGGCCGGCACCGCTCGACTGCGTCGCCGGCGCGACGACGAGGAGGGACAGGCCCCAGAGACGCTCGCGACGCAGCGCGAGGGCGCAGCCGACGACCTTGTCCTCGATGGTGGCGACGAACGCGCCGTCCGGGTCGTGGGTGACGAAGTGGTCGTGGCGAAGCCGTGCTCGTTCGAGCATCCGGTCGGTGATTGCCTCAGGCTCGTCGCCACGTCGGCGGCCTAGCGCGGCGAAGGCGTCGATCTGGATGCGAACGGTCTCCTCGACGTCGGCGGCGGTCATTGGCCGCAGCGTCACCTCTGACATGTGACGTGCCTATCAACCGCGCGAGGATGGCGTCATGCGAGTTGTTGTGGCGTTCGACAAGTTCGCCGGCACGCTGACGGCCGCCGAGGCCGCGAAGGCGTTCGCCGCGGGCTGGCACGACGTCGCGGCGGAGGACTCCCTTGTCCTGATGCCGCTCTCGGATGGCGGACCGGGGCTGATCGCCGCGCTGGCCGCGGCTTTGCCCGGCAGCCGCCTCCGCGAGGTCGAGGCCAGCGGGCCGACCGGGGTGGTCCGATCGTGCGGACTGCTCGTCGCGGGGGACACGGCATACGTCGAGTCGGCGGTCGCGTGTGGGCTGGCGGAGCTGCAGGCAGAGTCAGGTGACGTCGGCGCCGCGACGACGTACGGCGTGGGGCAGCTTCTCGCTGCTGCGGTTGCCGAGGGCGTGGGGACGGTGGTGCTAGGGCTCGGCGGCTCAGGGACCAACGACGGCGGTGCCGGCTTGTGGGCTGCGCTCGGGGCCGAGCCGCGCGAGCAGCTCGCCGGCGGCGGACTGGCCCTGCGAGATCTCGGCGGTCTGGCGGCGCCGGCCGACCTCGGGGTTCGGCTGGTCGCTGCGACCGACGTCGACAACCCGCTGCTCGGGCTGCACGGCGCGACCGCGGTCTACGGGCCGCAGAAGGGGGCTGACCAGGCGGCGATCATGTCACTCGACGCGGCGCTGGAACGGTGGGCCGACGCGGTCGAGCCGCTGGTGGGACAGCCGGGGCTGCGCGACCGGCCGGGTGCGGGCGCGGCCGGGGGGCTCGGCTTCGGGCTGCTCGCGCTCGGCGCCGAGCGGGAGTCGGGAGCCGACCTCGTCATGGCCGCGGTCGGGCTCGCCGAGGCGATCCAGGGCGCCGACCTGGTGGTGACGGGTGAGGGAAGCTTCGACGCGACCTCGCTGCGCGGGAAGGTCGCGTCAGGAGTGGCGAGGCGGGCGCAGGAGGCCGGTGTGCCCTGTGTGGTGGCGGCGGGACAGGCGCAGGTGGGCAGCCGGGACTCCGCGGCGCACGGGTTCGACGAGGTCTGGTCGGTCGCCGGGCAGCTCGAGTCGGTGGCGGCGGCGTTGGAAGCCGGCGCGGAGGGCGTGCGCACGCTCGGCGCGGCCGTCGCGCGTTCCTGGTCGCGACAGCGATGACGATTCAGCCCCGGTGAGTGTGGAACAACCCTGAAGCGAGCGGGGTTGCGTACGATGGAGACACCGCCGAGAGTTGAGCTGCGCGCGGAGCGCGACAAAGGAGCGATCGCGAAGATGACTGTCCAGGACAGCGAGACCGTGGCGACCGACGCGCAGAGCGCGGTGGTCGAGTCCGTCGTACTCAGCGAGACGGCGGCCGTGAAGGTCAAGAACCTGCTCGAGCAGGAGGGTCGCGACGACCTGGCGCTACGGATCGCCGTTCAGCCCGGCGGGTGCTCGGGGCTTCGCTACCAGCTGTTCTTCGACGAGCGCACGCTCGAGGGCGACACCTACAACGACTTCGACGGCGTCAAGGTCGTCGTGGACCGGATGAGCGTGCCCTACCTGACCGGCGCGACAATCGACTTCGTGGACACGATCGAGAAGCAGGGCTTCACGATCGACAACCCCAACGCCCAGGGCTCCTGCGCGTGCGGAGACTCGTTCCACTGATCAGGGCCTAGCGGCCCCAGCGCCTATCCATGCCAAGCAATGCTGCATTGCTTGGCCTAGGAAGTCCGAGAATCGGGATGAATCGGGCAGGCGAGGCCGAGCAATGCCACATTGCTTCCGGGGGTCGACTCTGCGTTAGCGCAGGTAGTCGGCGAACGTGTGCTCGGCGCGGTGCATCAGGTCCACGGCCGCGTCCGGGATCCGGATCACGAAGTCGCGGGCCGGCTCGACGAGGTCGATGACCCGTACGGCGGCCTTCTTCTGCACGCCGAACGCCGCCGCCGGGATCGCCCGCGCGTCGGCGACCAGGTCCGCGAGGGTGCCGGTGCCGTGCTCGAGAGCGGCGTGTCTGGGTGCCATGAGGCGGACGCTAAGGGTGACCCGTGAGTAACGGAAGCCTTACCCATCGGTAGTTTTCACGACGTGCGTATTGCCGTGAGCGGGTCGATCGCGACCGACCATCTGATGACCTTCCCGGGGCGCTTCTGCGAGCAGCTGCTGCCCGACCAGCTGAGCAACATCTCGGTGTCGTTCCTGGTCGAGGAGCTGGATGTACGACGCGGGGGAGTCGCGGCGAACATCTGCTTCGGCCTGGGCAACCTCGGGTTGCGCCCCGTGCTCGTCGGAGCGGTGGGCGCCGACTTCGGGGACTACCGCGAGTGGCTGGAGCGTCACGGCGTGGACACCGCCGGTGTGGCGGTCTCCGGCAGCCGTCACACCGCCCGCTTCGTGTGCACGACCGACTCCGACCAGAACCAGATCGCCTCGTTCTACCCGGGCGCGATGAGCGAGGCGGCCGACATCGACCTCGGCGAGCTCGGCAAGCTCGATCTGGTCCTGATCAGCCCCAACGCGCCCGACGCGATGGTTGCCCACGCGGCGTACTGCCGAGACCACGGCATCCCGTTCGCCGCCGACCCGTCCCAGCAGCTCGCCTCGCTGGACGCCGAGGCGATCAAGACGCTCCTCGACGGCCCCGAGATCCTGTTCGGCAACGCCTACGAGGCCGCGCTGATGGAGAGCAAGACGGGGATGTCGGCCGAGGAGATCCTGGCTGCGGTCGGGACCCGGGTGACCACTCACAGCGCCGACGGCGTCGTGATCCAGCAGTCCGGCCAGGACGACCTGCGGATCCCGGTCGTGCCGGCTGACCGGATCGCCGACCCCACGGGCGTCGGGGACGCGTTCCGCGCCGGATTCCTCGCCGGCCGTTCCTGGGGCCTGAGCCTGGAGCGCGCGGCGCAGCTCGGCTCGCTGATCGCGACGTACTGCCTGGAGAGTCTCGGGCCGCAGGAGTACGCCTTCGACAAGGCGGCCGGCCGTGAGCGTCTGGCAGCGGCGTACGGCGAGGACGCGGCGGCGGAGATCGCGGCACATTTGTGACCGGACGCGCTGCGACGCCCGCAGCCGGCACGCGACGCAGTTGCGGACACGCCGCCCCTGCTCGCGGGAGCGCGAAGCCGCTGCGTTAGGTTTGGCGCGTGCTTCGACGCTCCGCCCGCATTGCTCGGATCGCCGTCATTCCCGCCGTCGTGCTCCTCGCGAGCGGCTGCAAGGGCGAGGCGGCGAAGTGGGAGCGCGGCGGATGGCCGCAGCCGGTCACCAAGCAGGGCCGTGACGCGCTGCACCTGTGGCAAGGCGCGCTGATCGCCTCGCTGATCGTCGGCGGCCTCGTGCTCGCCCTGATCATCGGCGCCGCGATCCTCTACCGCCGCCGTTCACCGGACCAGATGCCGCGCCAGGTGCGCTACAACCTGCCGATTGAGGTCCTGTACACGTTCATCCCGGTTGTCGTGGTGTCCGTTTTGTTCTACTTCACCGCGATCGGCGAGAACCGCGAGGACAAGATCGTCGACACCCCGAACACGCTGCAGATGGGCGTGGTCGGCTTCCAGTGGTCCTGGCAGTTCAACTACCTCGAGGACGGCCTGTCGATCACCGGCCGCCCGGGTGAGCCGCCGCAGATGGTCGTTCCGACCAACACGCCGATCCACTTCTACTTGACCTCGCCCGACGTCATCCACTCGTTCTGGGTGGTGCCGTTCCTGTTCAAGCGGGATGTGATTCCCGGTCACCCGAACCAGTTCGAGGTCACGGTCACGTCGACCGGCACCTTCGCGGGCAAGTGCGCGGAGTACTGCGGCGTCGACCATGACCGGATGCTGTTCACGGTGAAGGCGCTGCCGCCGGCGCAGTACGCCGCGTGGCTGGCCAACGCCAAGACGGCGGCCGCGAACAACACCAACAAGGAGTACTCGATCTACACCGGGCCCACCACCGGAGCAAAGCACCGAGGAGGCTACCTCTCGTGACGGTCGTCGAGCCGGTCCGCAGGGTTCGGCCCCAGCGGGTTCACGTCGTACCGGGCAGCCGAGTCGTGCGCTGGATCACCAGCACCGACCACAAGGTCATCGGCCTGCTCTACCTGATCACGTCGTTCGTGTTCTTCATCATCGGCGGCATCATGGCCGAGCTCATGCGTACCGAGCTCGCGCGGCCCGGGGACCAGATCATGAGCCCCGAGACGTACAACCAGATGTTCACGATGCACGGCACGATCATGCTGTTGTTCTTCGCGACGCCGTTGTTCGTCGGATTCGCCAACGTGGTCATGCCCTTGCAGATCGGCGCGCCTGACGTCGCGTTCCCGCGGCTCAACATGTTCAGCTACTGGCTGTTCCTGTTCGGCGGCCTGATCATGATGTCCGGATTCCTCACGCCGAACGGCGCTGCGGACTTCGGGTGGTTCGCCTACACGCCGCTTTCCGACGCGATCCACTCACCAGGCGCCGGCGCGGACCTCTGGATCATGGGCCTCACCCTGTCCGGGTTCGGCACGATCCTCGGTGGCGTCAACTTCGTCACGACGATCATCTGCCTGCGCGCGCCGGGCATGACGATGTTCCGGATGCCGATCTTCACGTGGAACATCCTGTTCACGTCGATCCTCGTGCTGGTCGCGTTCCCGGTTCTCGCGGCGGCGCTGTTCGCGCTCGAGGCGGACCGCAAGTTCGGCGCTCACATCTTCGACCCGAACAACGGTGGTGCCGTGCTCTGGCAGCACCTGTTCTGGTTCTTCGGCCATCCCGAGGTCTACATCGTCGCGCTGCCGTTCTTCGGCATCGTCTCGGAGGTCATCCCTGTCTTCAGCCGCAAGCCGTTGTTCGGGTACAAGGGCCTGGTCTTCGCGACCATCTCGATCTCCGGCTTGTCGATCACGGTGTGGGCCCACCACATGTTCGCCACGGGCGCGGTGCTGCTGCCGTTCTTCTCGCTGCTGAGCTTCCTCATCGCCGTACCGACCGGTGTGAAGTTCTTCAACTGGATCGGCACGATGTGGCGCGGGGCGATCTCGTTCGACACCGCGATGCTGTTCTCGATCGGCTTCCTGATCACGTTCCTCCTCGGTGGCCTGACCGGCGTTCTGCTGGCATCACCGCCGATCGACTTCCACGTGTCCGACTCCTACTTTGTGGTGGCGCACTTCCACTACGTGCTGTTCGGCACCGTCGTGTTCGCGATGTTCTCCGGCTTCTACTACTGGTGGCCGAAGATGACCGGAACGATGCTCGACGAGCGGCTCGGCAAGATCCACTTCTGGACGCTGTTCGTCGGGTTCCACACGACGTTCCTCGTCCAGCACTGGCTCGGTGTCGAAGGCATGCCACGGCGATACGCCGACTACCTGCCGTCAGACGGCTGGACGACGCTGAACATGGTCTCGACGATCGGCGCCTACATCCTGGGTCTGTCGATGCTGCCGTTCATGTACAACGCCTGGCGAAGCTGGGCCGGCAAGAACGAACGCGTGGTCGGCGACGACCCGTGGGGCTACGGCAACTCGCTCGAGTGGGCGACGTCGTGCCCGCCGCCGCGGCACAACTTCACCTCGGTCCCGCGGATCCGCTCCGAGCGACCGGCGTTCGACTTGCACTACCCGCATCTGGCAGGCATCGCTGAGCACCATGCGACGCCGGTGGAGTCCGGAGCGTCGTCATGAAGGTAGAAGGCTGGCTGTTCGCTTTCATCGCCGTGTTCCTGCTCGGCTCGGACATCGTGTACTGGTTCGCGTCGCACGACCCGACGGGTACGACGGCGCTCGCCCTCGGTGTCGGCCTCGGCACGCTGGTCTCGACGTACATGTTCGTGACCGGTCGGCGGATCGACCCGCGGTGGGAAGACCTCGAGGACGCCGACATCGCCGACGGAGCAGGGGAGATGGGGTTCTTCAGCCCCTACAGCTGGGCCCCGCTGTGGTGCGCCGGCTCGGCTGCGGTGATCTTCGCCGGCGTCGTCTTCGGCTGGTGGATGGTCTTCCTGGGCGTTGCGTTCGCGGTGCCGGCCGTCGGCTCGATGCTGTTCGAGTACTACGCAGACGAGGCCTGAGGCTCTACTCCGACGCGGCTCGGGGCTCTACTCCGAGGCGGCTTGCCGCCACGCGGTCCGTACATCTGCGGCGTCCAGCCAGATCGTGTCGTTGCGCGGCCGCTCGACGCTGTTGATCGCCGCGGAGTCGGGGTCGGACGTGCTGGCGAGATCGCAAAGCAGCGTGAGGGGCAGGCCCTCAGCCAGCCAGCGCATGACTGGGGAAGTCGTCATGTCGGCCCCCGGCTCTGCTCGTCGTGAACATCGGGTCTGTCGAAAGCGCGGATCTGTCGTGAACGTAGGTCTGTCGTGAACGTAGATCTGTCGTGAACGTAGGGTCTGTCGAATCGAAATGACAACCTTGTGATTCGGTCAAAATCCTCCCACACTTGAGCCCATTTCGCGGTGATCATGACCGTTGCGTCACAACACGCCGGTGTGGGCGACGCAAGCCTCATGATCACGGTGGTCTGGGGCGGGGAGGATCACGGGCATGGCTGGGGAGCTGCGGGTGAACGCGCGCCTGACGATCCCCGCGGCGGAGCTGCAGTGGCGGTTCTCGAGGTCGTCCGGGCCAGGTGGGCAGTCCGTGAACACCGCCGACTCCCGCGCCGAGCTGTCCTTCGACGTGGCGAGCTCGCCCTCGCTCGGCGCGACGTACCGTCAGCGCGCGCTGGAGCGGCTCAGCGGCCGCCTGGTCGACGGGGTGGTCACGATCAGCTCACAGACCGAGCGCTCGCAGCTGCGCAACCGCGAGGCCGCCATGGACCGTCTGGCCGAGCTGCTGCGCGAGGCGGTCGCGCCGCCACCACGGGAGCGCCGGCCGACCAAACCCTCGAAGGGTGCCCACCAACGTCGGCTCGACAGCAAGCGCCGACGCGGCGAGACCAAGGTGGCGCGGCGCCGGCCCGGATCCGACGACTGATCCGCGCAGCGACGTCAGCGGAAGACGCCGGTGTGGCCGAGGGAGTACCGCCCCGGCTGGGGATACACGCACAGGCCGTGAGGCCCGCGGCCCACCGGGATCTTGGCGATCAGGTGGCCGTTGGCGGTGTCGATCGCGTACACGACGCTGTTGTAGCGACCCGACAGCCACAGCACCTTGCCGTTGGCGGAGATCCCGCCCATGTCGGGGCTGCCGCCGCCCGGGATGTGCCAGGTCCGCGCGACCTTGCGGGTCGCGAGGTCGATCACCGAGATGCTGCCGTTGAGGCGGTTCGTCACGTATAGGAAGCGGGAGTCGCGGCTGACGTACAGGCCGTGAGCGCCCTTGCCGGTGTGCCGGAAGCCGATGATGTGCATCGTGCGGCCGTTGATGAGCCACACGCCGTTGCTCGCCATGTCCGCGACGTAGAAGACCTTGCCGTCCGGGGAGAGCTTGACGTCCTGCGGCATGGGTCGCATACCGGTCCGAGTCGGCAGCCGCAGCGTCCCGACCACCTTCTGCGCCTGGATGTCGACCTTGACCAGCTGACCGGAGAACTCGCAGCTGAACAGCGCGTAGCGGCCGTTGGCCGAGAAGTCCGCGTGGTCGATGCCACGGCACGGCACGGGCAGCGCGTGCTTCAGCTTCATCGTGTGAGGGTCGGTGAAGTCGAGCCGGCCGAGCCGCTCGGCGACCACGATCGCGTACCTGCCGTTGGGGGTGAAGTACATGTTGTAGGGGTCCGCGACCCGGATCGTGCGGCCGAAGTGGCCATTGCGCGGGTTGATCGTGGTGACGCTGTTGCCGTCGTCGTTCAGCACGTACAGCGTCTTCAGGTCCCAGGACGGTACGACGTGCTGCGGCAGCGCGCCGACGCGGTGCGTCGCGATCACGTGGTAGGTGCGCGGGTCGATGACGCTCACCGTGTTCGACAGCGAGTTGGGGACGTAGACCAGCGGACGGTCGCCCCGGACCGCCGGTGCCAGGTGGTTCGCCCGGTCCGCGGCGTAGACGTCGTGCCGGTCGAGAACCGGCGGCATCCCCGGCAGCGCCGCCGTACGACGTAGGTGGGCGTCGCCTGCACTGGTGCTTCGGGCGGCCGGGGTCGGCAGGTGCGCCGCCGCGGCGCGGGGCACGACGCTGTGCGGGGTCGTCGAGCAGCCGACGACCGTCGCGACAAGGCCGACGGCCATCACCAGGCGGGCGGCTGCGACTCGGTTGGCGCGCATCTCAGGCCTTTCCTGCCAGCAGCCGGCTCGCGGCAACCGGCTCCAAGCCGTTGCGTCGCAGTCCGCGCACGATGTGCGGCAGCGCCTGGGCGGTGCCCTCGTAGAGCGTGTGCAGGCTGACGATCGAACCGGCACGTGCGGAGTCGAGCACGCGCTGCGTGACGGTGGCCGCACCGGGATCGGTGTAGTCGAGCGGGTCCACGTCGTAGGCGAGGACTGTCGGATAGCCGGCGGCACCCGCTTCGCGCAGCATCAGGGGAGTGGCGCGCGGCGTTCCGGACGGGCGGAACCACCGCCCGCCGTCGCCGGTCAGGGTGCGCAGCAGATGACGGCACCGGACGATCTCGACCCGGGTCTGCCGTGCGTCGTCCTCGGTGAGCACGGGGTGCGTCCAGGTGTGGTTGCCCAGGTCGTGACCTGCGTCGAGGATCCGGTGGGCGTACGACGGGTACTGCGACAGCCACGTGCCGACCACGAGCATCGTCAGGTGGGCGTTCTCCTTCCGCGCCGCGTGCAGGATCGCGTCGACCACCGCGGGGTCGCCGGCGGTGTGGAACGTGAGCGCGACCTCGTGGCTGGTCCGCGGGCCGTGCGCGACCTGTGACGCCGGGCCGAGGTGCGCGGGCTGCACTGCCCGAACCGGTGCCTGCCGGCTCGGCGGCGCAGGGCGGTGCGAGGGCGACGCCGCGGGCGTGCCGGTGGTGCGTGAGGCGCGCTGCGGAGCGGCTCGTCCACACGCCGCGACGATCGCGGCAAGCCCCACGGCGCCTGCTGCGAGCAGCCCGCGACGGTCGACCGTCCCGTCCGCGCGCGCGCCGGTGTCGGAAAGCGATCGCTTCAATGCCTTGCTCTCCAACGGGTCGTCGCGGCCACTGCCTTCCTAACCGTGCCCCATGAGCGGAGCATGAAGCAGACTCGATCGGTGGCGTTCGGCAGCCAACCTGCGGCGGCCGATGATCGTCTTCGGTGTGTGCTCAGGTCTCGACCAGCCAGGACCGCCGTCGTCGTAGGCGCCGCACTTCTCCTCGGCGCCTGCGGTGGCGGGCCCAGCCGGCACGCGCTGGTGCTTCCGACGGCTACCAGCGCCGTAACCGCCACCGCGAGCAGCACTCCGCTGACGGCAGCCTCAGGTCCGGCCCCCACCGAGCGCCTCGTGAGATGGCACGGGCCGGTGATGAACATCTTCTTCCACCCGCTCGTGATCAAGCCGCAGCTCGCCTTCACCACCGACGCGCTCGGCGTCGGCTTCCAGGACTACTTCGTCACGGCGTACGAGTTCGAACGGATTCTCGACGGTCTGTACCGGCACGGTTGGACGCTCGTCGACGCCCACGACGCTGCACGCGGTCAGGTGATGGTGCCGAAGGGCCGCAAGCCGCTCGTCTTGTCCGAGGACGACGTCAACTACTACCGGTACTTCAAGGGCCGGGGCCTCGCGGCAAAGCTGGTGCTCACGGCGACCGGACAGATCCTCGCGCAGATCGGGGGTCACGACCCGCGGACGACCTCCGACGACGTCGTCCCGATGGTCGATCAGTTCGTCGCGCAGCACCCGGACTTCTCGGTGGGCGGGGCAAAAGGCGTCCTCGGGTTGACGGGTTACGAAGGCCTGCTCGGATATCACCACCTGGGCAACCCGGTCGAGCGTCAACGGGTCATCGCGCTCGCCGCGGCCCTCAAGGCGGACGGCTGGACCTTCGCGAGCCACACGTACGGCCACATCGACCTGACGACTGACTCGCTCGCGACCATCGCCTACGACACGAAGCGGTGGAAGCGGCTCGCGGTTTCGCTGATCGGCCCGACCGACCTGCTCATCTACCCGTTCGGCGCGCGGCCGTCAGCGGCCGGCGCGGAGCTGCTGCACAAGGCGGGCTTCCCGATCCAGTTCGACATCGACGTCCGGCCCCGTCGCTACCACCTCGGTGGGGCGATCGTCATGAGCCGTCTGCACATCGACGGCTTCGCCTTCCAGGCACCAGACCGGATGCGCCAGCTGTTCTCGGTACGGAAGGTGCTGGATCCCAGCCGCCCCTGGCCCCTCGACGTCGCTGATCAGTGAAGGCAATCCGGCGTCAGGACGCCGAATACCCTGCACAGATCGCGTGAGGGGCCTCAGTCCTCGGGGTGCGGCTGGGTGTCGGGCACCGTCTCGCGCGGCTCGTCCCAGAAGTTCTCGAGCTTCGTGCGCGCCTTCGCCAGTACGCCGACCGGTCGCGTGACCGTCTGAGTGTGTCCGTTGGCCTCGGCGGCCGCCCCGTTCTTCGAGGCGCCGCCGTTCTTGCCGGCCGGCAGCTCGTGATGGTCGTCGTGCCCTTGGTAGCCGATCTGCTTCGCCAGCGTCTCGGCCCGCTTGGCCGGCAGCGGCTCCTCGACCTCGATGTAGGCACCGGACGGCAGTCGCCGGATGATGCCGGTCTCGACGCCGTGATGCAGCAGTGCCTCGTCGTGATGCTGCAAGCCGAGGCAGATCCGCTTCGTGATCTTGAACGAGATCGGCGGAAGGATGATGAGGAAGACACGCAACACCCACGTCGTCGCCTGCAGCGACCAGTGGAAGGTGTTCGCGAGGATGTCGTTCGCGCCACCCGCGACCAGCACCATGTAGAAGACGAGCGACATCACGCCGAGACCGGTTCGCACCGGTACATCGCGGGGCCGGTCCAGCAGGTTGTGGTAGCCCTTGTCCTTCGTGACCCAGGCCTCGATGTTCGGGTAGAGCGCGAGCAGGTTGAACATGATGCCCGGGATGATCACGCCGGGGATGAAGATGTTCCACGCGATCGTGTGATGCCAGAAGTGGGACTCCCAGTTGGGCATCATGCGAAGCGAGCCTTCGAGGAACAGGATGTACCAGTCGGGCTGGGAGCCCGCCGACACCTGACCCGCGTTGTACGGCCCGTACAGCCACACCGGGTTGATCTGCGCGAAGGCCGCGAGCCCCGCGATCATTCCGAAGACCATGAACAGGAAGCCGTTGGTCTTGAGGAAGAAGCCCGGGTAGAACTTCGTCCCGATCACGTTCTGCTCGGTCTTGCCCGGTCCGGGGAAGTCGGTGTGCTTCTGGTGCCAGAGGATCATCATGTGCGCGGCGATCAGCGCGAGCAGGATGCCCGGGATCAGCAGCACGTGGATGATGAACAGCCTCGGGATGATGTCCTGACCGGGATAGGTGCTGCCGAACAGGAAGTAGCAGACGTAGGTCCCGACAACGGGAATCGACTCCGCGACTGAGTACGCGATCCGCAGGCCGGTGCCCGACAGCAGGTCGTCCGGCAGCGAGTAGCCGCAGAAGCCCTCGAGGATGCCGAGGATCATCAGCACGGTGCCGATGTGCCAGTTGATCGTGCGCGGCTTCTTGAACGCGCCGGTGAAGAACACCCGGAACATGTGTACGACGATCGACGTCACGAACAGCAGCGCCGCCCAGTGGTGGATCTGCCGCATGAGCAGCCCGCCGCGGACGTCGAAGGAGATGTGCAGCGTCGAGTTGTAGGCCTCGGTCATCTGCACGCCGCGCAGCGGCTGGTAGCTGCCGTTGTAGACGACCGTCTGCTGGCTCGCGTGGAAGAACAGCGTCAGGTACACACCGGACAGCAGCAGGATGACGAAGCTGTAGAGCGCGATCTCGCCGAGCATGAACGACCAGTGGTCCGGAAAGACCTTGTCCATGCTGCGCTTGAGGAACCCCGCCGACCCGAAGTGGTCGTCGACGTACTTCAGCGTGCCGCGAGTGGCCTTCTCAGCCGCGCCCTGATTCTCCGGTCGCGTCACCGGGGCGTCCCCGTTTGCGTCAGCCTTCTTCGCGCTCATCCTCTGCGCTCCCAGAAGCTCGGTCCGACGGCTTGCGAGTAGTTGCCGGCTGCCCGGAAGTAGCCGTCGGAGTCGACGTAGATCTTCAGCTGCGGCAGCGGGCGAGCGGCCGGCCCGAAGATCACCTTCGCGTCGCGCGACATGTCGAACGTCGACTGGTGGCACGGGCAGAGCAGGTGGTGGGTCTGCTGCTCGTACAGGCTGATCGGGCAACCCGCGTGAGTGCAGATCTTCGAGTAGGCGACATGGTCGTTGACGCCCCAGTCGCGCTCCTTCTTCGACAGGATCTCGTTGGGGCCGAAGCGGATCAGCATCGTCGGCGCGAGCGCAAAGTCGTTGATGTCCTCGACGCCCTCGGGAACGACCGTCTGGATGCCGCCGATCTCGATCGAGCCGAGCTTGATCGGGAGCTTGGTGTCCGCGTCGACGAGGCGGGTTCCCCTCTTCCAGCCCGTCACGAGCAGGCTGTTGTGGGGGAGCGGACCGAGGTCGCGCAGCATGATCACGAGCGGGATCGGGAACAGGCCGAGCGCTCCGAGCAAGGTACGGCGCAGCAGCTTGTGCCGGCCGAGGCCCATGTCGTCGACGCCTTGCAGGAAGGTGTTCTCGGCCTCGATCTCCTCGGCTTCCGGTGAGAAGAAGTCGTGGCGCTCCTGAACCACCTTCTCGTGCGGCAGCAGCTTCTTCGCCCAGACGATGAAACCGGCACCGATGGCGAACAACGCGAGCGCGAGTGAGCCACCGAGCGCGTAGTTGCTGTACTGCCCGAGGTTGTCGCGGATCGAGATGGCGAAGTAGGCGACCGTGAAGAAGATCAGCATCACGATGCCGACGCCGAACAGCGCCGCCACCTGCAGCTCGGCGAAGTTCAGCTCTTCCGGCGAGTCGGCATGCTGTTCGGAGACGTTCTGCGCCGATGTCCGTTCGACGGTCGCCGGGTTCTCGTCAGTCGGGCGCCGTCCCACCCGCTTGCGCGGGGGAGTGTCGTCGGTGGTGCTCATACGTCCACCACCCTGCCCGTCACCCACGAGAGGAGCTCGTTGCGCTCACTCATGCCTTCGATCCGATCCACATCGTGATGATCACGAGACCGCCGATGCCGACGAGCCACGCCACCGCGGTCTCCGTGACGGGACCGACGCGGCCAAGGCCGGCGCCGCCGGGATCCGGCTCGGTCTTGATCACTCGGATGTACTTGATGATCGCGAGCTTCTGCGCCGGGCTGATCTCCTGGTCGCCGAACACCGGCATGTTCTCCGGGCCGGTGATCATCGCCTCGTAGATCTGCTTCGGCGTCGCGTCCGACAGGCTGGGCGCGTACTTGCCGTAGGTCAGCGCGCCGCCTGAGCCGGCGAAGTTGTGGCACTGGGCGCAGTTGGTGCGGAACAGCGCACCGCCGTACGCGACGTCAGCGGCCTGGTAGTTGAGGTCCTCCGGCTCGGCGGGCCCTGCGCCGAGGCTCGCGATGTACGTCGCGATGTCCTGGATGTCCTGCTCGCTGAACTGCGGGTCGGGGCGCTTGCGCGGCGCCTCCGGGCCGTGCTGCTGCAGCGGCATGCGGCCGGTGCCCATCTGGAAGTCCACGGCAGCCGCGCCGGCGCCGATCAGGCTCGGTGCCCGCACGCCCCCCTCGGCGTTGAGGCCGTGGCAGGACGCGCAGCCGTGCGAGAAGAGCTCACGGCCTCGCTGGATCGCCGGGTCGTTGTTCGAGGCGGAGGACGCAGCGGGCGCGAAGCCGGCGTACAGCGTCCCCATCGTGCCGAGTGCGGCGACGAGCACACCGAGCGACGCGATCTTGCGCCGCCGAGAGCGGCCAGACCTAGCGGTGGGCTCAACCGTCTCGGCCGCTTGTCCTGGGGTGGTCACGGGCTCCACTTTCGTCACTTGATCAGGTAGATGATCGTGAACAGGCCGATCCAGACGATGTCGACGAAGTGCCAGTAGTACGACACGACGATCGCGGCGGTGGCCTGCGGCGGAGTGAACTTGCCGTACGTCGTCCGTAGCAGCAGCAGGACGAACGCGATGAGGCCGCCGAGCACGTGCAAGCCGTGGAAGCCGGTCGTTATGTAGTAGACCGACCCGTAGCCGTGCGAGGCGAGCGAGAAGTCGTTGTGCACGAAGTACTCGAACGACTGGCCGCCGATGAACACCGCGCCCATGAAGAACGTGACCATGAACCAGTAGCGGAGCTTCTGCACGTCGCCGCGCTCGGCGGCGAACACGCCCAGCTGGCAGGTCACGCTGGACAGCACCAGGATCACGGTGAACGGCGTCGCCGTCTTGAGGTCGAGCACCACGCCCTTGGCGGGCCAGTGCGGCTCGTTGACGGCGCGGACCGTGAAGTACATCGCGAACAGGGCCGCGAAGAACATCAGCTCCGAGGACAGCCAGACGATGACACCGACGCTGAGGATGTTCGGGCGGTTGAGCGCGCCGTGCGGGCGGTGCTCGATCGCACTTGCGGAGGCCACGGCGTGATTCTTGCAGCCCGCTTCGTACCCGTGAGCATGACCCCCACCCGGCGCGTCGCTCGTGCTCTTGTGAACCGAGGTACGCCGAAAACCGGTTACCCGTTACGCCTAGGATTCGGGCCATGCAGGAGGCCTCCGCCGAGCCGCGCCGGCTCAACGTGCTCGTCTACGCCAGCAGTCCCGACACGCGTGACCGGGTGATCCGGGCGCTGGGCGAGCACCCTGAGCCCGCAGTCACGATCGACGCGATCGCGATCGACAACCAAGAGGCGGCGATCGCCCGCCTCGACGCCGGCGGCGTGGACCTCGCGATCCTTGACGGCGAGGCCGCGCCGAGTGGCGGAATGGGCCTCGCCCGCCAGATCAAGGACGAGATCGACGACCCGCCGCCCGTCGTACTCCTCGTCGCGCGCCGCGACGATGCCTGGCTGGCGACCTGGTCCCGAGCCGAGGCCGTGGTCCCGCACCCGGTCGACCCGGTGACCCTCGCGAACGCCGTCACCTCGCTGATCGAGGGGCGTTCAGAAGTACCCGCGCACCACTGAGATGAGCGGCCTGACCTGGCCGAACCTGCTGGGCCGGCTGCTGGCGGGGGAGTCGCTGCGCGCCGCCGACACGGCCTGGGCGATGTCCGAGATCATGGCCGGTGCTGCCACCTCGGCTCAGATCGCGGCGTTCGCGGTGGCGCTTCGTGCCAAGGGCGAGTCCGCCGCCGAGATCAGCGGCCTGGTGGACGGCATGCTCGCAGCCGCCGAGACCCTGGTCGTCGAGGCGCGGGCGGTCGACACCTGCGGCACCGGCGGCGACCGGGCGGCGACGGTGAACATCTCGACCCTCGCCGCGCTCGTCGTACGCGGTGCCGGTGCGACGGTGGTGAAGCACGGCAACCGGGCGGCGTCGTCGGCCTGCGGCTCGGCAGACCTGCTCGAGGAGCTCGGCGTCGTCATCGACCTGTCCCCGGCTGCGGTGGCGCGCTGCGTGGCCGATGCGGGGATCGCGTTCTGCTTCGCGCGGGTGTTTCATCCCGCGCTGCGCCATGCGGGTGACGCGCGTGCCGAGATCGGCGTACCCACCTTCTTCAACATTCTCGGGCCGCTCGCCAACCCGGCGCGGCCCGGCGCGCAGGCGGTCGGCGTCGCCCATGAGCCGCTCGCCCCGGTGATGGCCGACGTGCTGGCGGGCCGCGGGACGGACGCCTTGGTGTTTCGCGGGACGGATGGCCTCGACGAGCTCTCGATCCATGCGCCGTCGCGGGTGTGGGTGGTCAGCGGCGGGTCGGTGCGCGAGGACTCGCTCGACCCGCAGGCGCTCGGCATCCCGGCGGCCCCCGCCGACGCCCTGAAGGGCGGCGACGCGGCGCTCAACGCGGCGATCAGCAGGCGGTTCCTCGACGGTGAAGCGGGCCCGGTGCGCGACGCCGTACTGCTCAACGCCGCCGCGGGCCTCGTCGCGCACGGCGGCCCGACCTCGGCGCCGATCGCTGAGCAGATCAAGACAGCCTTGCCGCGAGCCGCGGAGTCACTCGACTCAGGAGCCGCCGGAGAGGCGCTCGAGACCTGGATCAAGGCCAGCAAGTCCGTCGCCGGTTGAGCCAAGCAACGCGGCATCGCTCGGCCTGAATGGGCGTGATCGGACCCTGTCTGGCCGAGCAACGCGGCATTGCTCGGCCTAATCGGAGCCGATCGAGAATGCGGCCTCCAGGTCGTGCTTCGAGAAGGCGCGGAAGGCGACGTGGGTCTCGGTCGCCACGACGCCCTCGACCTTGTTGAGCTTGTCGGCGACGACCCCCGCGATCTCCTCGTGCGAGCGCACCCGCACCAGCGCGATCAGGTCGATCTCTCCGGTCACCGAGTAGACCTCGCTGACCCCCGGGATCGCCGCGATCGCCTCGGCGACCTCGTTGATGCGATCGACAGCGGCAGAGATGAACACGATCGCGGTAATCATGCGACCAACCTACAAACCCAGCACCCTTTCGCCGAGGGTCAGCGCGCGCTCTACCACTCGGGCCTTGTCCGCCGAGATCGCCTCGATCGGTCGATCGTGCCGCCGCTCCAAAGCCTCGGTTCGACCCGGCTCGGCGAGCCGCATGGCGTACATCGTCAGCATCGGGCCGTAGTGCGCCGCGGCGGCGGCGGCGTACCACGCGTCGAGCTCGTCGGCCGACACGTCGGCGCCGTTGGCCTGCAGGCCGGCGAGGTAGGACGGCACCACCTGCGCCTCGATGTCCTCGATGTCGACGTCGGGAAGGACCTGCATCCACACCGAGTCGAGTGTTAGCTGGTCGAGGTCCTGTCCGACCGCGCCGATCCCGACCTGTGACCAGTCGACCGCGACCGTCGTCCCGTCGTCCGCCGCGATGAGGTTGTGTGGCCAGAAGTCGCAATGTACGACGCACTGTGGCGCGGCCTCGACGATGGTGAGCAGCTCCTCGCGGCGCGCCCAGATCGCGGCATAGCGATCGCGCAGAAAGTCGAGCATCTGCAACGGTTCTGCGGCCCAAACCGCGTCGTCCTCGACAACGTGCGAGTGGCGCTCGAGTGCGTCTACCCAGCCACGCAGCCAATCGCGCGATAGCCAATCCGCAGTCGGCAGCGGTTCTACGCCCGCGGCGTACGCACCTTGAGTCGTCCCGAGGTCGAACGCAACACTGGCGTAGTCGCCCACCGGCCAGGTCGCCCCGTGACGTCCCTCGACGTCCTCCATCCAGATCCACGACTCGTCGGGCGAGGGCTGCGTCGTCAGCAAGGTCTGCGGTGCTCGCAGCTGGCCGGGAAGCGAGTCGAGCAAGCCGCTGTCGAAGGCGAGCCACTCGCGCTTCCAGTAGTTGCGGTGATCCGGTGTCGCGCCCGACACCCACAGTGCACCCGGGTCCTCGTCGTGTCCGTGCCGCACGACCTTGATCACGAGCGACGCCTCATTCCAGTCGACGCGAAACACGCCTCCGGTGGTCGAGTGGAACCGAAGATCGGGGTCGATCGGGGTGATGACGAACTCGCCGACGTCGTGACCGACCGCGTGCGCGAGATCGGCCGGATCAATCTCCACGACGGAACGTTCCCAAATGTGACATTGCTGGGTCAGATCGCGGCGCGGGCCGGCCGGTGGACGGGGCGCAGCGCGCGGCGGTCCTCGAACGGCCTCGCCGCGGTCCGGCCTTCCTCAGCCGCGTCGAGCCAATGCCGCAGCCGCCCGGCTCCGTCGACCGGCGAGACCCACTCGCCGTCCAGGGCGATCAGCCGCGCCCCCGGCTCCCCGAGCCAGTGGAGGATCTGCCCGATCTCCTCGGACGTCGCGGCGCCGAGTGGTCCGGGCCGCGGGGTCACCGTCTCTGCGGTCGCGACGACCGCCTGGATGTACGGCGCCGGGGCGGCCCCGACCGGGACCACCGAGGCGCCGGCAAGCCGGCCGTAGCGGACGACGGCGAGCTCCCAGCCGCCGCCGAAGCCCGGCCGGGCAGCCACCAGCTGCCGACAAGACGCCAACCCGGCCAGCCGCTGCATCCGGTCGACCGCCCGGACGAACGAACCTGCCCGGTCGCGATGGGCCGCAGCCTCCTCGAACCGCTCCTGCGCGGACAGCGAGACCATGCGGCGCTGCGCCGCGGAGAGCACCGGCTGCGGGTCGCCGGTGAGCAGGTTCCGGGCCTCGGCAGCGGTCTCGGCGTACTGCTCGCGTGTCAGGTCGCCTTCGCACGGCGCGCCGCAGCGCCCCATCCCGGCGAGCACGCACGCCGGCGTCGGCTTCGACGGCGTGATCCGCTGGGTGCACTGGCGCAGCGGGACCGCCTCGTGAACGGCCGCCATCGCGGCTTGCGCCGAGCGTGCCGAGCCGAACGGACCGAGGTACGTCGCGCCGTCCTCGGCGACCCGCCGCACGAGCGCGAGCCGCGGGAACGGCTCGTTGGTCAGCTTCAGCCAGCTCGCCCGCTCGGGGAAGCGCGAGCGCCGGTTGTAGCGCGGCTTGTGCTCGGCGATCAGCCGCAGCTCCCGCACCTCGGCCTCGAGCGGGTGCGCGCAGGCGATCGCCTCGACCGACTCCGCGATGCCGACCATCTCGGCCATCCGGGTGCGCGGCTCGGATGCGACGAAGTACTGGCGAACCCGGGACCGGACGTTGCGACTGCGGCCGATGTAGAGCGGGCGGCCCCGGGAGTCCTTGAAGATGTAGACCCCCGGGCCGACCGGTAGGCCCTCGGCGAGGTAGCGCTTGCGGCGTTGCGCCGCAGTCGCCAGGCCGGTGAACGAGACCAGCTCCTCGTGCGTTCGTACGCCGAGATTTCCCAGCCGCTCCAACAGTCGGTGCAGCACTTCGGTGGTTGCGCGAGCGTCGGCGAGCGCCCGGTGACAGGGGCTGGTCGAGGTGGCGAACAGCCGCGAGAGCGTCGCGAGCTTGCAGTCCGGCGCCTCGTCGCGGGTGAGCACCCGGCGGGCGAGCCGCGCGGTGTCGACCGACTCGAACCCGGGCCAGTCCAGCCCCAGCTTCCCCGCGCCGGAGCGCAGGAAGCCGACGTCGAACGGCGCGTTGTGGGCCACCAGGACGCTGCCTTGCGCCCAATCGAGGAACATCGGCAACACGGCCGGCAGCTGGGGAGCAGTGGCGACCATCGAGTCGGTGATCCCGGTCAGCACCGCGATGAACGGCGGCACCGACATGCCGGGGTTGACCAGCGTCTGGAACTCGCCCAGCAGCTCGCCGCCGCGAACCTTCACCGCCCCGATCTCGGTGATCGCGGACGTTGCGGGGGAGCCACCCGTCGTCTCGAGGTCGACGACCACGAACGTCACCTCGCACAGCGGCGTGCCGAGCTCGTCGAACGTGCTCTGAATGCCGGTCACGCCACGCGTCACAGGTGTGGCTCGGCGTGCCGGAGGAGCAGCATCGCCGAGCATGTGGCTCACGGTAAGAGCGGGTGCCGACAGTCCCGATACGGCGCGCCGCCGCGCGACGGGAGGCCCAAGACGGCGCCGAAACCGTCAGACCGTCTCGTTAGCGTCCGGGCCAACGAGATTCAGCGGTGAACGGAACAGCGTGAGGCACCGGGTGAGAGGCACAAGGTGGAATCGATGATCATCGACTGCGACAGCTGCGAGATGCGCGAGGTCGCTTGCGACGACTGCGTGGTGACCTTCCTGCTGGCCGCGCCGCCGGTCGGCGAGCTTGCGGACGAGGAGGCCGGCGCGTTGGCTGCGCTGGCTGAAGGTGGCCTCGTGCCGCCGTTGCGGATGCGGAAGAGCGCTTACGGCAGCTGACGACGCTCGAGTGCCGATCTGTCGCGTATATCCAGTTCTCTGTTACAGGTGTGACGGAAGTGATCCTGGGTACTGAAGATGGCAACTGAAGGCCGCGAAACGGCCATTCGGGTGCTGGTGACTGCCATGGCGACCCGCTAGTCTGGCCGCGGCCGTGTGAAGACCTTCGTCAGCCGGACGGAGGCGCACGGCCACCGCCGAGTCATCGATCGGCAACGGGGCTGGAGCCAGTTCCGCTGCCGATCAGAGCCGGGGACCCAGGTCCCATTGGGGTGAATCGGTGCTAGGGCCGCCGGGCGCGCGAGCGTCCACGCGGGACTACACCGTAGGGCGAACTTCCCTCCCGAACCCGTCAGCTCACCCGGTAGGCGGTTGAGGAAGAAGGAGAGCCGCCAGGCGTGGCGACTACCCCAAAACTTCGCGTATCTGCTTTCGGCATCACCCTCGCTGCGTTCGTTGCCGCGCTTGTCCCGACCGGCATCGGCGCCGCTGCGCCGACGTCGCACCTGTCTCTTACCCAGGTGAAGGCGCAAATCGCAACTCTGGACGCGAAAGCTGAGCGGATCACCGAGCAGTACAACAACGCCCGCGACCACCTGGCCGAGCTGCAGAAGAAGGCGCAGCTCACAGCAAGCGAGCTCACGCGCGACCAGGCGACGCTGACCCGCAGCGAGAGCAAGCTGGCGGCACAGGCCGCGGCGGCGTACCGGACCGGTGGCCTCGACGCCACCATGTCGCTGGTCACCTCCGGCAGCCCGCAGACCTTCCTCGACCAGACCTCCACCCTCCAGGAGGTCGCGCACTACCAGGCCAGCCAGGTCGCCGCCGCAGACGCGGCGCAGCGCACCATGTCGGCTGACCAGGTCCTTCACGACGCGCAGGTCAAGCAGCAGCGAAGCACGCTGTCGGCGATCACCTCCCAGCGCGGCGCGATCAACAACCTGCTGAACCAGCAGAAGGCGTTGCTGAACCGCCTGACCTCGGCGGCGCGCGCGCAGTACAACTCCCAGGCCAACGCGGTCGCGGCGCGCCAGCTGGCGCTGCGCAACAGCTACACCGGCCCCGCGAGCGGACAGGCAGCGGCGGCGGTGCGGTTCGCCTACGCTCAGCTCGGCAAGCCCTACTACTACGGCGGCGCCGGCCCGAACTCCTTCGACTGCTCCGGTCTGACCATGCGCGCCTGGGAGGCGGCAGGCGTCTCGCTGCCGCACAACGCGGCGGCGCAGCAGTCGGAGATCCCGGCGGTGTCGATCGGCGCGCTCGAGCCCGGTGACCTGGTGTTCTTCGGCAGCCCGGCCTACCACGTCGGGATCTACGTCGGCGGCGGCAACTTCATCCAGGCGCCGCACACCGGCACGGTCGTCCAGGTGACGGCGCTGTCGTCGTATCCCCCCACCTCCGCCGGCCGCCCGTAACGTCGCCGGGGCCAGCCGCACGGCTGGACGGCGTTCTCCCTCGCTTGCGGGCCCTAAGCCCGCGGCGCTCGGTCGAGCCTTGCCAGCCGCACGGCTGGACCCCGGCGGAAGTGGATAGGTTAGAGACCAGTTGTCCGGTTTTGTGCATCCTCACTTGTGACGGGCGTGGCAGACGGGCAAACTTTGACGGTTGGGGCATCCTTGTCCCGATCGGTGGGGCTCGTGGTCGGGAGGGCGCAGCGTGCGTCAGCTTGAAGTGATGTCGGTCAGCGATGACGGCGCTCACCTCCTGCTCGCTGCCTCCGAGGACGCTGCCCGCGCGACCCACCAGCTCAGGATCGACAACCGGCTGGTCCAGGCCATCAACGGCGAGCTGGACACCGACGAGGAACACCGCGAGAGCGAGCTGTCGCCCAAGGAGATCCAGGCCCGGCTTCGCGCCGGTGACACCGTCGAGCAGGTCGCCAAGGCCGCCAGGATCCCCGTCTCGCGGATCATGATCTACGCCACGCCGGTGATCTCCGAGCGGGCCCGGATCGTCGACCAGGCCAGGGCCGCCCGGCTGCGCCGCCCGCGCGGACCGGAATCCACCGCCTCGCTCGGCGCCGTCGTCACCAAGCGGCTCACCGAGGTCGCCGGGCTTCGGCCCGAGACCGTCGAATGGAGCGCCAAGCGACGCGAGGACGGCGCCTGGGTGATCGCGATGAGCTACGCCGCCAAGGGCGGCTCGCGCACCGCCTTGTGGCTGTGGCGACCCTCCGGACGCGACCTGACGGCGCTCAACGCACTCGGCACCCGCATGGGCGCCCAAGAGGCTGTCGCCGCATCCCGCCCGCGCAAGCGTCCCGAGCCTGCGGCGGCCCCGAAGCGAACCGCGCCAGCGCGCAAAGCGGCCCCGAAGCCGGCCACAAAGGCCGCGGCGAAGGTCGCGAAGCCGGCCAAGCCCGCTGCCGCGAAGAAGGCTTCGCCGCGAACCCCGGCTCGACGGCCGCGGCCGGAGCCGCGCCAGGCGCCTCAGCTCGAGCCGCCGGAGAAGAAGAACGGTCGCGTGGCGATCCCGTCGTGGGACTCGGTCCTGCTCGGCGTCGCCTCACCGGCGGGCCGGGGGCGCCGCCGCTCGTGACCGACGAGCCCGTCGCGGCGCGCTCGCGCCGGCGACCGCTCGCGGTCGGCGCGTGCCTCGTGGCGGCGCTGGCCGTCGCGGTGTCCGTCGTCCTGACCGGCACCGGCGGCGGTACGTCGCGCGGGCCGCAGTCGCCGGCCGGTCCGCACGCCGCGGCACCCGCCCGGCTGCACGCGATCCAGTCGGTGCTGGACGCCAGATCCGCCGCGATCCTCGACCGCGACCGGGCCGCGTTCATGGCGGGCGTCGATCCGGCCGGGCGGCAGTTTCGCCGGAAGCAGTCGCGGATGTTCGCCGACCTGGCGCCGGTGCCGATCTCGGCCTGGTCGTACAGCGTGTCGGCAACTCGCCGACCCCCGCCGCCCGACGTCGCGCGCTACGACGCGCCGACGTGGGCGCCGTCGTACGTCGTCGTGCACTACAGGCTCACCGACTTCGACGACGTGCCGACGTCGTTGAAGCAGTACCCGACCTTCGTCGAGCGCGACGGGCGCTGGTATCTCGCGTCGCTGAGCGACTACGCGGAGGTCGGTCACCGGTCGGCGACCGACCTCTGGGATTTCGGTCCGGTGAAGGTGCTGAGGAGCGCTCACGTGCTGGTGCTCGGCGCGCCATCACAGCTGGCGACGATGAGCGAGGTCGCGCGCGCGGCGCGCGCGGCGATCGGACCGGTCGATGCGGTGTGGGGGAGGCAGTGGGCGCGGCGAGTCGTCGTGCTGGTGCCCGCGACGGTCCGCGAGATGGGCGTGATCGACGACTATTCCGGTGACCTGCAGAACATCGCCGCGCTGACGAGCGCGGAGGTCAGCTCCTCCGCGGGCAACCCGGCCCCGGTGGGGGATCGGATCACGATCAACCCCGTGAGCTGGCCGTTGCTCAGTGACGTGGGTGCCGCGGTGGTGATCCGCCACGAGCTCACGCATGTCGCGACACGGGCAGCCACCGGGACGCAGACACCGACCTGGCTGTCGGAGGGTTTCGCGGACTATGTCGGGTTCCGCGCCGCGCCGGTGTCGATCGGAGTCGCCGCTGCGGATCTCGCGCACCTCGTGGCCACGGGCCAGGTCCCGACTGCGCTGCCGACGAACCACGACTTCCGCTCGTCGAACCCGGAGCTTGCTGCGCACTATGAGGCCGCGTGGTTCGCATGTCGCTACATCGCAGGGCGTTTCGGGCAGTCCACCTTGGTGCGCTTCTATCGTGCGGTTGGCATGTCTTCACACCGCTCGTCCGTCGCGCTCGCCGTCGCGCTGCGTGACGTCCTGCATCTGCAGCTCGACGAGTTCGTCGCGCGGTGGCGTCACTACATGGTGGCCACGCTTTCATGACGCCACGGATCTCGTCGCGGCTGCTTGTCGTGACCAACGACTTCCCGCCGCGCCCTGGCGGCATCCAGTCGTTCCTGCACGGTGTCGTGTCGCAGCTGGACCCCGCGAACGTCGTCGTCCTCGCATCACGTTGGCGCGAATGGGAGAGCTGGGACGCCGAGGTCGACTTCACGGTCATCCGGCACGACACCCAGGTCTTGCTGCCGACACCGCCGGTACGACGCCACGCCGTGGAGGTCTTCCGTGAACACGGCTGCACCGACGTCTGGTTCGGCGCGGCCGCACCACTCGGGTTGCTGGCGCCAGCGCTTCGCGAAGCCGGCGCGACGCGCATCGTCGCGACGACCCACGGTCATGAGGTCGGGTGGGCGGCAGTGCCCGGTGCGCGGTCGTTGCTTCGCCGGATCGCCGGCGACGTCGACGTTCTCACCTACCTCGGTGACTACACCCGGTCACGCCTCGCAGAGGCACTTGGCAAAGACGCGGCACGGTTGCAACGTCTGGCACCGGGCGTCGACACCGACCTGTTCAACCCCGATGTCGACGGTTCCGGAAGACGCGCGGAGCTCGGCTGGAGCGATCGACCGGTCGTGGTGTGCGTCTCTAGGCTGATGCCGCGCAAGGGGCAGGACGCGCTGGTCCGCGCGCTCCCCGAGATACGTCGTCGCGCCGGCGATGTCGGGCTGTTGCTGGTCGGTGGCGGGCCGTCGCGCTCGCGAATCGAATCGCTCGCCAGGGAGTACGGCGTCGGCGGCGACGTCCACATCACCGGCTCGTTGCCGTTTGCGGAGCTGCCCGGCTACTACCGCGCCGGGGACGTGTTTGCGATGCCGTGCCGCGAACGGCTGGGCGGACTCGACGTCGAAGGCCTTGGCATGGTCTTTCTCGAGGCCGCCGCGTGCGGCCTGCCCGTCGTGGCTGGTCGCTCAGGCGGGTCGACGGATGCCGTGATCGATGGGGAGAGCGGCGTGCTCGTCGATGGTCGAGACACCGCGAACATCGCGAGTGCGATCTCGGACCTGTTGCTCGACAAGGAGCGGGCGTCCTCGATGGGCGCGTGCGGTCGTGACTGGGTCACCGGGCAGTGGACGTGGAAGGCGACCGCTGATCGCCTCCGGGCGATGATCGAGTGGGCGTGAGGTGACGCCTTACTCGGGCTTGCCGGAGTACAGCTTGTCGATGTCCTTCGCGTAGGTCTCAGCGACGACGTTGCGCTTCACCTTCAGCGACGGCGTCAGATGGCCCGACTCGACTGTCCAGTCGTCGCCCAGGATTGCGAATGCCTTGATCGCCTCGGCCTTCGACACCGCCTTGTTCGCTTCGTCGACGGCGCCCTGGATATCAGCTCGCAGGTCGGTGTCGCCGACGAGGTCGGCGACCGTCGCGTTCTCGGCCTTGCCATGCGCGGCCTTCCACGAGGGGAACGCTTCCTCGTCGATCGTGACGAGCGCGGCGATGAACGGCTTCTGGTCGCCGACGACCATGCACTGGCTCACGAGCGCATGTGCCCGGAGCCGGTCTTCGAGCACCGCTGGCGCGACGTTCTTGCCGCCCGCGGTGACGATCAGCTCCTTCTTGCGGCCGGTGATGGTCAGGTAGCCGTCGCCGTCGAGCTTGCCGATGTCGCCGGTGTGAAACCAGCCCGCTGCCTCGATGGCCTCCTTCGTCGCCTCGGCGTTGTTGTAGTAGCCGCCGAAGACGTTGCCGCCCTTGAGCAGCACCTCACCGTCCTCGGCGATGCGGACGGTGCAGCCGGGGATCGGCTTGCCGACCGTGCCGACCTTCATTGCGCCCGGCCGGTTCACGGTGGCACCCGCGGTCGTCTCGGTCAGGCCGTAGCCCTCGTAGATCGGTACGCCGCAGCCACGGAAGAAGTGGCCGAGTCGCGAGCCGAGCGGCGCCCCGCCGGAGATCGCACCGATTGCTCTACCGCCGAGCGCCGCGCGCAGCTTGCCGTAGACGAGCTTGTCGAACACCGCGTGCGGCACGACCCACGGCGCGCGGCCGATCGGGTTGCCGTCGAGCGATCGGCTGTAGTTGATCGCGACCGTCTCGGCGAGGTCGAAGATCGCGCCTTTGCCGTCGGCGTGTGCGCGTTGCTTCGCAGTGTTGTAGACCTTCTCGAACACTCGCGGCACCGACAGCACGAAGGTCGGCTTGAAGACGCCGAGGTCGGCGACCAGGTTCTTGATGTCGGCCGTGTGTCCCATCCGGACCCGGTTCTGCACGCAGCCGACCTGGATGATTCGCGCGAACACGTGCGCCAGCGGAAGAAACAGCAATGTCGACTGGTCGTCGCCGAACATCTCGGTGAGACCTTCGCTCGTCGACGTGGCATCGAAGAGGAAGTTGTAGTGGGTGAGCTCGCACCCCTTCGGTCGCCCGGTCGTGCCGGAGGTGTAGATGAGGGTGGCGGTGCTGCTCGCCTTCAGTGTTCGCCGCCGCTGCTCGATCTCGTCCTCGGAGATGCCGTTTCCGGCTTTCGTGAGCTCGTCGACGGCACCGTCCGTGATGCTCCAGACGTTGCGGACCCCGGAGAGCTTCGACGCCACCTCGTCGTAGGTCTTGCGGTGGGCGTCGTTCTCGAGGAAGACGGCCACCGCCCCGGAGTCCGAGATGATCCACTCGACCTGCTCGGCCGAGGAGGTCTCATAGATCGGCACGGTCACCGCGCCGGCGGTCCAGATCGCGTAGTCGAGCAACGTCCACTCGTATCGGGTGGCAGACATGATGCAGACCCGCTCGCCGGGCTGCACGCCCGAGGCGATAAGTCCGGCCGCGGCCTGCTTGACCTCTGTCTCGAACTGCTTGGCGGTCACGGGCTGCCAGGCGCCGTCGACCTTGCGGTCGAAGATGACCCGGTCGGCGTACTCCGCCGCATGAGCGACGACGGCGTCTGTGAGGTTCGCGTCGTCGGGGATCTGGAAATCAGCCGGCACGGTGTAGTCGGGCACGGGCGAAAGCGTACGCGCGAGGCCCTCCGGACGGGCTAGTCCGTTCAGTACCAACCGGAGCCTGCCGAGGAACCACAGGTGAGCGATTCACGCTGCCCGCGTTGCGGTGCCGCGCGTCGGGCCGGCGACCAGTGGTGTGGGCTGTGCTTCGCCGACTTCCGTGAGGCGCCGCCGCCCGTGGTCGGCGATGCCACTCCGCCGCCTGCGGTGCCTGCCGCACCGGCGCAGCCGACCGCAGCCCCGGGCGTGACAGGCCCGCCGCTGATCCGCCCGCCTGACCAGCCGGGCGCCGCGGCACCCGTCGTCCCAGCTCAGACGAACCGCCCACCGGCTGCTTCGGCGCCGTTCGTGCCGAGCACCAACCCACTGGCTCCGGCGGCGGTGGTTCCGACGCAGCTGCCCGCTGGCGTCGCACCGGCGGCTCCGACCGCCGAGGCCGCTCCCGCCGACGCCGGCGCCGACGTGGCGGACTCCCCTGAAGAGGGCGATCCGGCAGCGGACAAGAAGTGGCCGTGCCCGCGCTGTGGCCTCGACGTGCCGATGGCCGAGGACTACTGCCCGGCGTGCGGCGCAGGCTTCCTCGAGAGCGCGCGCTCGGGCGGAAGCATCAGGGTGCCGCTGCTCGGCGACGTCCGCCATGCCACCTCAGGTCAGAAGGTCATGTTCGGCACGGTGATCACCGTCGGCATCCTGCTCGTACTGGTGCTGCTGCTCACCATCGGCGGGGCCCTGTTCACCTAGGACCGCGCTATTAGAGCGCCCAGGCGCTCTTAGGATTTCGGGCATGCGGGTGCACGTCGTGTCCGATGTCCACGGGCGAGCTGACGCGCTCGCGCGGGCGGGTGATGGCGCCGATGCGTTGATCTGCCTCGGCGACCTCGTGCTGTTCATCGACTACGACGACAACAGCGGCGGCATCTTCGGCGAGATCTTCGGTGCGGACAACGCGGTGAAGCTGATCGAGCTGCGCGCTCAGCGACGCTTCGACGAGGCTCGCGAGTTCTCGCGCGGCTTGTGGGCCGAGGTCGGCGACCGGCAGGGGGTGATCGAAGCAGCCGTGCGCCGCCAGTATGCAGAGCTCTTCGGTGTGATGCCGACCCCGGCGTACGTCACCTATGGCAACGTCGACATCCCGCCGCTGTGGCCGGACTACTTGCACGAGGGCATCCAGGTGCTCGACGGGCAGACAGTGACACTCGGTGACCGAAGCTTCGGGTTCGTCGGCGGCGGTTTGCAGACGCCGATGCGGACGCCGTACGAGATCAGCGACGAGGACTATGCGGCGAAGGTTGCCGCGGTCGGTGCCGTCGACGTCCTCTGCTGCCACATCCCGCCTGATGTCCCGGAGCTCCTGTACGACGTCGTCGCTCGGCGGATGGAACGTGGTAGCAGTGCGGTGCTCGACGCAATCCGCGACACGCAGCCGGAGATCGCGCTGTTCGGTCACGTGCACCAGCCACTGGCCGGCCGCACCCGGATCGGGCGAACGGAATGCGTCAACGTCGGGCACTTTCGTGGCACCGGCACGCCGTACGCCCTCGTCTGGTGACAGAGTTCCGGTGATTGTGTGATCACGTCGTCGCGAGGAGGCAACGGTGGCTGACGAGGCCAGCTCGAGCATCGTCATCTCGGCATCGCCGAGTGAGGTCATGGCGGTGATCGCGGACCTCGGGGCGTACCCCGACTGGTCGACCGGCATCAAGTCGGCGACGGTCGACGAGGCCGGGCCCGATGGCCGCCCCAAGGTCGCCACGTTCGTGCTCGACGCCGGCGTGATCAAGGACACCTACACGCTCGGCTACGAGTGGTCGGGCGACGACCGCGTCGACTGGAAGCTGGTCGGCGGCGGGACGATGCTCAAGTCGCAGGTCGGCTCTTACTCCCTGAAGGCCAAGGACGGTGGTACCGAGGCGACCTACCGGCTGGCGGTGGAGCTGAAGGTCCCGATGCTCGGCATGTTCAAGCGCAAGGCCGAGAAAGTGATCATCGACACAGCCCTGAAGGGCCTCAAGAAGCGCGTCGAAGCCAAATAGGTCCGCCAGCCCAGCGGTACGCCCGCGAGGCGGAGGAGGAAGCGCGTATTGGGCATACGCGCGACGATGACAACGCCGCGAGCGCGCCGCTGGGCGGCGGAACGTAGCCTTTGCCGGGTGCGCGTGCTGTTGTTCACCGGCAAGGGAGGGGTCGGCAAGACCACCACGTCGGCTGCGACGGCAGCCTTCGCCGCCGCGCGCGGACACAAGACACTGGTTCTGTCGACTGACCCCGCGCACTCACTTGCCGACGCGTTCGGCGTGCCGCTCGGCAGCGATCCAACCGAGATCGACACCGGCCTGTATGGCCAGCAGGTCGACGCGCAGCGCGCGTTCGAGGCGAGCTGGCGCACTGTTCAGAACTATCTCCGCGAGGTGCTCGAGCAGGGCGGTGTCGACCCGATCGAGGCGGAAGAGCTCACGGTGCTGCCCGGCGCCGAGGAGATCCTCGCGCTGCTCGAGCTTCGCAGGCAGGTTGCCAATGGCGGCTGGGACGTCGTCGTCGTCGACTGCGCGCCGACCGGCGAGACGTTGCGCCTGCTGGCGCTGCCCGACGCGCTGCGGTGGTGGATGCGCCGGATCTATCCGGCCGACCGTCGGGTGCTGCGAACCGTTCGACCGGTCCTGTCGCACCTCGCGGGGCTGCCGATCCCGCCGGACTCGGTGTTCGCGGCCGCCCAGCGGCTGACCGAAGAGCTCGCCGAGGTCCGTGACCTGCTGGTCGACCCGGAGACGACCTCGGTGCGGCTCGTGCTGACGCCGGAGGCGATGGTCGTCGCCGAGGCCAGACGCACGCTGACGTCGCTCTCGTTGTTCGGGTACCGAGTCGACGGCATCGTCGCCAACCGGGTGTTCCCCACCGGGGATGCCGACTCGTGGCGCGAAGGCTGGGTCACCAGCCAGCGCGAGCGGCTGGCGGAGGTGCGCACCTCGTTCGCGGGCGTGCCGGTGTGGGAAGCGTCGTACGCCGCGGCGGAGCCGCTCGGCCTCGACGCGCTTTCGGGCTTCGCGTCGTCGACGTACGACGGCGTGCCGGACCTCGACCCGCTTGCGGTGACCGCGACCGTCGACCCACTCACCGTGGAGCGGGTCAGCAGCGACGAGTTCGTGATGTCGATCAGCCTTCCCTACGCCGAGCGCGACGAGGTCGAGCTGGTCCGCAAAGGCGACGATCTCGTGGTGACGGCGGGCCGCTCCCGGCGCGTCCTCGCCTTGCCGAGCGCGCTCCGCCGCTGCAACGTCGACGGCGCCGCGCTGCGTGACGGGGCGCTGCGCGTGCGGTTCAGTGCCGACATCGACGTGTGGAGCCGTACGTGAGCGCGGCGTCGCCGGGGCCGCTAGCCGAAGAGGCTGCGCGGCTCGTCGAGGCGATCGGTGATTGGGCGCGCGGCGCTGTGGGTGACGGGCCGCTCGCGTCGATGGGCGAAGGTGCGGACTGCCAGGTCTGCCCGCTGTGCCAGCTCATCGCGTTGGTCCGGCGTACGCAACCCGAGACCTACGGCCACCTCGTCGACGCGGCGACCTCGATGGTTGCGGCGCTGCGCACGGTCGTCGACCGTCACGACCACGGCGGCGGCCCGTCCCGCGTCGAGCGGATCGACCTGGAATGAAGTCAGCCAGATGACCCTCGCGATCGGCATCGACATCGGGGGGACGAAGGTCGCGGCGGGCGTCGTCGACGAGAACGGCAAGCTGCTCGCCACGAGTCGCCGCCCGACACCGAGCAACGACCCGGCCCTGCTCGCAGCGCTCGTCGCCGAGACCGTCACCGAGCTGCGCGAGGGCTACGACGTCGCGGCAGTGGGCGTCGGCGCCGCTGGATGGGTCGACGCGTCGCGCACCACGGTGCTGTTCGCGCCCAATCTCGCGTGGCGCAACACCCCCTTGCACACGGACCTGTCGCGACTTCTCGACCTGCCGGTCGACATCGAGAACGATGCCAACGCGGCGGCCTGGGGCGAGCACCGGTTCGGCGCAGGTGAGCGGGACCCGGACACGGTTGTGCTGACCATCGGCACCGGCATCGGCGCCGGCCTGATCATCGACGGCGAGCTGCGACGGGGGCGGTTCGGGATCGGCGGCGAGCCAGGTCACTTCCGGGTCGTGCCGGGCGGCCGGCTGTGTGGCTGCGGCAACCATGGCTGCTTCGAGCAGTACTGCAGCGGCCGGGCGCTGGTGCGCGCCGCGCGACAGATCGCCCGCGAGCGGCCCGCCGATGCGGCGCGGCTTCTCGAGCTGTCCGGCGGTGACCCGGACGGGATCGACGGCCCGACGGTCACCGTGGCGGCTCAGGAGGGCGACCACGCCGCGGTCGACTGCTTCGAGGAGATCGGTCGCTGGCTCGGCCAAGGCATGGCTGACCTCGCGGCGATCCTCGATCCCGGTCGGTTCGTGATCGGCGGCGGAGTCGCTGATGCGGGTGAGCTGTTGCTCAAGCCGGCGCGCGAGACCTACGCAGCGGTGGTGTCCGGGCACGGCTACCGGCCGCTCGCCGACGTCGTACCGGCTCGCCTCGGTGCGGATGCCGGCCTGATCGGCGCGGCGGACCTGGCAAGGGAGCTGCTGTGACCGCCGAGCTGCGCGTGATGTCGCTCGACGCACGAGTGGTTGCCCGCAACCCCGACGCAGCCCGCACTGCGGTCGCTTCACGAGCGATCGACGTCGTCGCGTTCCATGAGGCGCCGCGATATCTGCGGTGGCGGTCGAAGCGGGCGAAGCTGGCGCGGCAGCTCGGAATGGTGGTCGTCACGACCGACCGGCCGGGCGGCATGTTCGTCGCGACGACGTTGCGCCCGAACGTCGTCGACACGACGTTTGCGATGTCGTCCTCGTCGTCCGGCGCGAGTCCGGCGGTGGTCGTCGCAACCCTTCAGCTGGGCGGCGGTCGATGGCGGATCGTCGTCGCCGCGACCGGAGGTGCGCCGGACCTGCCGGACAGCGACGTTCCCGCGGTCGTCATCGGCGGAGCGGGGACGATCGGCGTCTCTTCGGCGCTGACCGTCGTCTCCTGCGATCCGGTCGAGCTCGCCGGCGTGACGACCGGCCCGAAGCCGATGGCGGCTCTCGTCCGGCAGTAACCGGGCGCCCGGTCAGGCGCGGCGGTAGTCGGGCACGAGCTCGAGCGCGAGCTGCTCGAGGAACAGGCCGATGTCGGTGACGATGCCGACCGCTTGTGCACTGCCTCGGTCGGCGAGCTTCGTGACCGTCGCGGGGTTGATGTCGACCGCGATCAGCGGCACCGATGCAGGCAGGATGTTTCCCGTCGCAATCGAGTGCAGCATCGTCGCGACCATGATCGCGAAGCCCACACCCGGTAGCTGCTTGCGCATCGCGCGCTGCCCTTCGATGACGTCGGTGTAGACGTCGGGCAGTGGTCCGTCGTCCCGCACCGAGCCGACCAGCACGAAGGGGCGGCCGGCCTGCACCATCGCGTGCATCACGCCGCTTCGCAGGATGCCGGCGTCGACAGCGTCCTTGATCGATCCCGCCGCGCGGATCGTGTTGATCGCACGGATGTGGTGCTCATGACCGTGGGCGACGCCGATCCCGGCCGTCAGATCGACTCCGAGGGAGGTGCCGAACAGCGACGACTCGATGTCGTGCGTCGCCAGCGCGTTGCCGCTGAACAGCACGTCGACCCAGCCCTGCTCGACCAGCGCGACCATCGGCGTGGCGGCTCCGGTGTGCACGACTGCCGGCCCCGCGACCCACAGGATTCGGCCTCCGTCACTCTTCACCTCGCGCATTCGGGAGGCGATCTGCCTGACCAGCAGCGCTTGCGGCTTCTCGCTTGACACGGTCGACGTCATGAACTCGAAGCCACCTTCAAGTGCGCCGTTCTCGACCGCGCGATGCTCGCGTTGCGGCAGCACCACCTTGACGCCGCCCGCACCGCACACGATCTGGTCGCCGGCCTGCACGTCGCTCACCGGGATGGTGCGGACCCGGCCGCCGCTCACAATCAGTCCGCAGTCCATCTCGGGCTGCTCCACCGGCACCCACTGGCCGTCGAGGCGAACGACAGTCTCGAGGTTCGTCGTCGAGTAGAAGCCGTCGGGGAAGACGCCGGCCGCGGGAGCCGCGACGATGGTCGCCACGCCTGGATCGACCTGGTTGACGCCGTGGACCTGCAACCGCATCAGGATCCGAGCGAGCTGCTCGGGGGTCTCGGCCCCGACGACGATGACCGCGTGGGACTCGTCCTCGTGGGCCTTGCCGAGGTCGATCCGGTCGACGGTGTAGTCGCCGCCGTAGTCGAGGACGTCGTCGAGGACCTTCGCCAGCACTCCCGAGTCCATCAGGTGGCCGGTGATCTCGACCGTCTCGCTGACCAGCACAGGCTCACCCTATGTACGGCGCAGCCGAGGCTGCATCAAACGACTGCGCCGTCGTCCCACTCGGAGTCGGTCGGCGGCCCGTTCTTGAGGTTCCACACGAGCGCCACGCTGCCGCCGATGATCGCGAGGATCGCAAGCCAGACGAGGTCGCCGCCGTCGAAGTTCGTGACGATCATGGCGATCCCGGCGAAGATCGCGAAGAGTGAGGCGATCGTGACGGTCCGCAGCTTTGGCAGCGGCGGGGGAGGCGGCGGCACGAAGTGCTCCTCCTCCAAGTTGACCTCGTCCAGCGACGTCAACGACCCGAAGTCGAGTCCTTCGAGCGGGATGTCGTCGAGGTGGGCCGGTCGATGGCTCTCTGTCACGTTCTCCCGGTTGGGCCAGGTGGCCGCAGTCGTCGGCGTCTTCAACGACGTGAGCAGCTGCTGCCACGCCGCGTCGACGTCGACGTCGACGTCGGCCGGTGCTCTCGGCGCCGCTGCCGCCTCGACGTCGGCCTGCTCGACCCCGACGAGCTCAGTGGCGCGGTCGGACTTCGTCGAGTCGACATAGAGCCGGTCCGTCATTCGCGCCGGCGACCTGAGCTCCATCGCGAGACCCTTCGATGCCGGAGTGGGCGATGCGTAGGCAGCGATGCCTTCCGCGCGAAGGGTGTCGAGCATCGCGTCGGCGACCCGCGGGTCGAGGTCGCCGACGGCGACGTACCCGGCACACCGCAACCCGTTGTCGCGGGAGCCGGAGCTCGGACCCGAGCCGAACTCTGTCATGGCATCACCGCTGTCACGGCGCCGCGGCGGTCGTGGAATGGGCGCGGACGAAGGCGAGCGACTCGTCGACGATGCGCGGGAAGTCGTTGTCCATTGTCGCGACGTGGAAGCTGTCTTCCAGCCAGACGTGGCGCTTGTCGGCTGACCCCGCTTGTGCCATCAGCCGCTCGGAGTTGGCCGGCTCGACGACATGGTCGTTGCGGCTGGTGAGGACCAGCATCGGTGTCGTGATCTTCCCGAGGTCGGCGTTGGCGAGCTTCCACAGCTCGGCGAGCTGGTAGGCGGCCTTCACGGGCAGCTTCGGGTACGCCGGCTCGGTGACTCCGGGCTTCTTGATGTCGTTCCCGACCGGTGGCAATGACGCCACGATGTGGCGAAGCAGCGGCAGCAGCTTGGCGTCCTTGCGCGTCGTGAACAGCGACGGGTTCACCAGCACGATTCCCGCGAGGTCCGGGCTGCGCTGCTCGGCGAGCCGGATGGTCAGCGTGCCACCCATCGACAAGCCCATGACGAACGTCGCGTCGCACCGCGACCGGACCTCGTCGACGGCGGACTCGAGGGCGGCGTACCAGTCCTGCCATCGAACCCGGTTCGCGTCCTGCCAGCGCGTCCCGTGGCCGGGCAACAGCGGCACCCTGACGGTGAGTCCGTGTTGGGCGAGCGCCGCGCCCCACGGTCGCATGCTGCCGGGCATGCCGGTCAGCCCGTGGCACAGCACCACGCCAACTCGGCCGCCGTCGGAATTAAACGCGGCGGCGTCATCTGATGAGAACGGAGTGCTCACACATCGATCGTCGCATGACCGGCGGGTAACTTAAGCCGCCGTTAAGATCGGCCTCCTAGTTTCGGCATTGCGGTAACCAATCGGTGTGCCTAGGGTCGAACTAGACAGAAACCACTCGCCGACCGGCCAGACGAGGCGCAAGGAGGAGGGGCGGACGTTGTTCTACTGGTTCCTCAAGCACATCGTCCTGGGCCCGATCCTGAAAACCCTCTTCCGGCCGTGGGTCGAGGGCGCGGAGAACCTTCCCACTTCGGGTGGTGCGATCCTCGCCAGCAACCACCTGTCGTTCTCGGACTCGTTCTTCCTGCCGCTCGAGGTCGAGCGCCGCGTGACCTTCCTGGCGAAGGGGGACTACTTCACCGGCAAGGGCATCAAGGGCAAGCTCACCGCTGCGTTCTTCAAGGGGATCAACCAGGTCCCGGTCGACCGCAGTGGCGGCCGTGCGAGCGAGGCGGCGCTGCGCAAAGGCGTGGAGATCCTCAGCAAGGGCGACCTGCTGGGGATCTACCCTGAGGGCACTCGCTCGCCCGACGGGCGGCTCTACCGCGGCAAGACCGGCATCGCTCGCATGGCGCTCGAGGCGGGTGTCCCGGTGATCCCCGTGGCGATGATCAACACCTTCGACATCCAGCCGCCCGGCCAGGTGGTTCCGCGGATCATGCGCGTCGGGATCAAGATCGGCAAGCCGCTCGACTTCTCGCGCTACGCCGGAATGGAGGACGACCGGTTCGTCCTGCGGTCGATCACTGACGAGATCATGTACGAGCTGATGCAGCTTTCCGGCCAGGAGTACGTCGACACATACGCCGCGAAGGCCAAGGAAGAGATCGCCGACGCCCGGGCGGCCGCACACGAGGCGCTCGTTGCCGACGCGCCCGACTACGCACTGGCCAGGAAGGCCTCGTAAGCGACGCACGGTCGATCACTTCAGTAGCGTCCCCGCCGTGACGGTCAGGCGTGCGCTGACGCGCGCGGTCGCGGCGTACCGCGTGCTCACGCTCGTCTACGCGGCGGTTCTCGTCGTGTCGGACCACCGCCAGTACCAGCGCCCGGATCTCGGCTGGGCACTGCTCGGCGTGATGGCGATCTGGACGATCGTTGCGACGCTTGGCTACGCCAGCGTGTCGCGGCATCTCGAAGTCCTGCTCGTCGCGGACGTCGCGATTGCCGTAGGCATGGTGCTGGCCACCCTCGCGGTGCAGACGAGCGAGCGGATCGACGGCGGCGCGGCTACGCTGCCAGCCGCCTGGGCTGCGGCATGTGTGCTGGCGTGCGCGGTCGCGGCCGGCCCGTGGGGTGGCGCCCTTGCGGGCGCGTCCGTGAGTGCGGCCGACATCGCGGAGCGTGGCGCCGTCACGGCACACACGTTCAACGGGGTTGTCCTGTTGCTGCTCGCGGGTGGTGTCGGTGGCTATCTGGTGCGTCTCGCCGTCGCGGCAGAGACGTCGGTGGCGGACGCCTCGCGCGCGGTGGCGGCTGTGGCGGAGCGCGAGCGGCTCGCCCGCGAGATCCACGATTCGACGTTGCAGGTGCTGGCGCTCTTCGCACGACGCGGCCGCGAGATCGGTGGCGAGGCCGCTGAGCTCGCCGAGCTCGCGGCGGCGCAGGAGACGAGCCTTCGCTCGCTGGTGTCCTCGAGTGGGCCCGGGCTGGACGGAGCGCCGGGTGACCTCCGGTCCGGCCTGGCCCGGTTCGGCTCGGCACGTGTCAGCGTGGCGACGCCGGGAGACCCGATCGAGCTGCCGGCGCCGGTGTGTGACGCGGTGGTCGCAGCGGTGGGCGAAGCGTTGGCAAACGTCGAGCGTCACGCCGGCCCCCAGGTCCGCGCGTGGGTGTTCGCAGAGGTCCGTGACGACCTCGTGACGGTGAGCGTTCGCGACGACGGCGTCGGCGTCTCCGCCGGCCGGCTCGAGGCGGCGCGCAACGCTGGTCGGCTCGGCGTTGCGCAGAGCATCGTGGGACGGATCGAGGCGGTCGGTGGGAGCGTGACGATCGAGTCGCGGCCGAGTGAGGGGACGGAGGTCGAGATCACTGTCCCGAGATGAGAGGAGGCTGCGGGTGATGGTCGTCGACGACCATCCGATCTGGCGGGAGGCGGTCGCCCGCGACCTCGAGGCAGCCGGGCTGGACGTGTGCGGCGTCGCGTCCGAGGTGGCGCAGGCCGTGCGTGTTGCCACGGCCACCCGACCCGAGGTGGTCGTCCTCGATCTGCAGCTGCCCGACGGCTCAGGCGTGGAGGTGGCACGCAAGCTCGCGACCTTCGACCCGCCACCGAAGGTGCTGGTGCTGTCGGCGAGCGGCGAGCAGCCCGACGTACTCGGCGCGGTTGAAGCGGGAGCCATGGGCTACCTCGTGAAGTCGGCAAGTGCCACCGAGCTCGTCGATGCGGTGCGCGCCACGGCGCGCGGCGAAGCCGTCTTCACACCTGGCCTCGCGGCGCTTGTGCTGGGGGAGTACCAGCGCCTGTCGAGCGGCGACGTGTCGGGCAATCCGTCACTCACACCGCGCGAGACGGAGATCCTCCGGCTGGTCGCGAAGGGCTACACCTACCAGCAGATCGCCGACCGGCTCGTGCTGTCGTTGCGAACCGTGCAGAACCACGTCCAGAACACGCTGACGAAGCTGCAGCTTCACAACAAGGCGCAGCTCGTCCGATACGCGATGGAGCAAGGCCTCGACGGCGACGGCGACTGAGCACTGCGCTTGTGTGCACCCGCAACCAGACCGGAGCAGCACACAAGTCAAGGCAACCTCCCTCGAGGAGGGCTCCAAGTCGGACATTCGGGCGCAGAACGCGGATCCGGCGCGCAATCACTGTGTGCTACTTCGAAGAAGGCTGGGGGTGGGATCTCGTGCGATGGATCGCGTCCTGCCATCGGGCGTAGCCGGCGTCGTCTCGCGGCTCCGGCTCGAACCGCTGATCGAGCTGCCACGTGGCGCGCAGCTCGTCGCGTGAAGACCACACCCCGGTCGCAAGCCCGGCGAGGAACGCGGCACCGAGCGCTGTCGTCTCGGCTACTTGTGGGCGGCGTACCGGGACCTGCAGCTCGGTTGCCTGCAGCTGGCACAGCAGGTCGTTGGCGGATGCTCCGCCGTCCACGGACAGCTCCGGCAGCGTCACTCCGGCATCACGCACCATGACGTCGACCACGTCGCGCACCTCGTAGGCGATCGCCTCCAGGGTGGCGCGCACCAGGTGCGCTCGCGTCGTCCCTCGGGTGATGCCGGTGATCGCGCCGCGGGCGTCGGGATCCCAGTGCGGAGCGCCGAGCCCGGTCAGGGCGGGGACGAAGACCACGCCACCCGAGTCACCGACGCTGCGCGCGACCGCCTCCGTCTCAGCTGCGGTGCTGATGATCCCGAGCCCGTCACGCAGCCACTGCACCGCGGCGCCGGTGACGAAGATCGCGCCCTCGAGGGCGTAGACCAAACCGTCCCCGATGTCCCAGGCGACAGTGGTCAGCAGACCTGCGTCGGAGCGCACCGGATCCGCGCCGGTGTTGACGAGGATGAACGACCCGGTGCCGTACGTGCACTTGCTCTCGCCGTCGTCGAAGCAGGTCTGCCCGAACAACGCCGCTTGCTGATCGCCGGCAATGCCGGCGATCGGGAGGTCCAGACCGAGAAACGCGGCGGGGTTCGTGCGGCCGAGCTCGCCGCTTGAGCGGCGCACCTCCGGCAGTGCTGAGGACGGGACCCGCAACAGCTCGCAGAGCTCGTCGCTCCACGTGCCGTCGGCGATGTCGTAGAGGAGGGTGCGGCTGGCGTTGCTCGGATCAGTGACGTGCTCCTGACCGGCCGTCAGCCGGGCGACGAGGTAGGAGTCGACGGTGCCAACGGCGACGTCGCCTGACGTCACGCCGATCCACGCCGGATCGTTGGCCGCGAGCCAGGCGAGCTTGGTACCGGTGAAGTACGGGTCCAGCCGCAGGCCGGTGAGCTCGGCGACGCGCCTCTCGTGACCGGCGTCGCGAAGCTGCTCGCACAGCGCCGCCGTACGACGGTCTTGCCAGACGATCGCGCGGCGCGGCGCAGCGAGCGTACGACGGTCCCACAGCACCGCGGTCTCGCGCTGGTTGGTGATGCCGATCGCGGTGGGCGGCTCGGCTCCTGCGCTGAGCGCCCCGCGGCACGCCGCGAGGGTGGCCTGCCAGATCTCCTCGGGCTCGTGCTCCACCCAGCCGGGCTCGGGGAAGTGTTGGGGGAACTCCTGGTAGCCGCGGGCGGCGACCCGGCCGGCTTCGCTGATGAGGAGCGCGGTCACGCCGGTCGTGCCCGCGTCGATCGCGAGCACCGTCATGAGGAGAGCCTGCGGAGCTGCTCGAGCACCACGGGATCGATCTTGCCGGTGAGGAGCCGCTCCTCGTAGTTCTCGATGCCGGCCCAGCCGGCGAGCGCGGTGTCGAGGTTCTCGTCGGCGTGCCCGAGTCGGTGCAACCGCACGCGGACCTCGTCGGCCAGCGCGCCTTCTAGTGGAAGCGCGGAAGCGGGATCCGGCTTCGTGAAGTAGATGTCGTGCAGGTCCAGGAGCCGCGCGAGCTCGGGAACCGGTTGGGGGTGGTCGTCGACTCGCAGGTCCGCGTAGACGTCGCTTCCGCCGCCGTACCCACCGTCGGGGGTGACGACGAGCAGCGCGGCGCTCTGCCGTCCGCGGCGGTCGCCACCGGCCTCGTCGCCCGCGGTCAGTGCCGACAGCAGCCGACGGCCGAGCGGCGCGCGCGGGTCGCTGGCACGCCAGGCCTGCTCCATTGCCGCCACCACCTCGGGGCCGGTGAGGATGTTGCCTTGGATGGCGTATCCGTCTCCGGCCACGCCACCGGCCCAGTTGTGGCAGTCGCGTCCGGTGTACGTCGCGGCGTTGCCTGCCGCGTCGACCACTCCGGCTTGGCGCTGGTTGCGCTGCTCGTCCGCCGTCGTCAGCGCGTCCAGCACCGATGCCGCCCCCATCCCGTTGCTCAGCAGAGCGATGCCGTCGGGCCGGTAGGCGAGGTTCGCCAAGGCCTGGGTCGCGACCGCACCGGCCCCCGCGCGCGCAGCCGGCACGGCGGCGCCGACCGCGAGGAACTTCGACGCAACCGCGACGCCCCATGCGCTGCCGTCCGTCGCGACGATCGAGAACGTCATGAAGCCGGAGCATAAGGTGAGCGCGTGAGGGTCGGAGTTCTAACCGGTGGTGGTGACTGTCCAGGCCTCAACGCGGTGATCCGCGCCGCGGTTCGCAAGGGATCTCATACCTACGGTCACGACTTCGTGGGCTTCCGCGACGGCTGGCGGGGCCCGCTCGAGAGTCTCACCATGCCGCTCAACGTCGAGGCGACGCGCGGGATCCTGCCTCGCGGCGGCACCATCCTCGGCTCGTCGCGGACGAACCCGCTGAAGGTCGACGGAGGCATCGAGAAGATCCGCGCGAACCTGGCCACCGAGAAGGTCGATGCACTCATCGCGATCGGCGGCGAGGACACCCTCGGCGTCGCCACGGCGCTCGCGGCTGAAGGCGTGCCGGTGGTCGGCGTACCGAAGACCATCGACAACGACCTCGGAGCGACTGACTACACGTTCGGCTTCGACACCGCAGTGCAGATCGCGGTCGACGCGATCGATCGGCTGCACACGACGGCGGAGTCACATCATCGGGTGCTCATCGTCGAGGTGATGGGCCGTCACGCCGGATGGATCGCGTTGCACTCGGGGCTCGCCGGCGGCGCGAACGTGATCCTGATCCCGGAACGGCCGTTCGACATCGAGCAGGTCTGCGCCTACATCGACCAGCGATTCGCTTCGCACTACGCGCCGATCGTCGTGGTTGCGGAGGGCGCGGTGCCGGCCGCCGGGACGATGGCGCTGCAGGACCAAGGTGTCGACGCGTTCGGGCATGCGCGACTAGGGGGTATCGGTGCGGTGCTCGAGACCGAGATCGCGGCGCGCACCGGCAAGGAGGCTCGCGCAACGGTGCTCGGCCATGTGCAGCGTGGTGGCACTCCGACGGCGTACGACCGGGTCCTCGCGACCCGCTTCGGTCTGCACGCGATAGATGCCGTCCATGACGGTGACTCCGGCGTGATGGTGGCACTCCGTGGGACCGACATCATCCGGGTTCCACTCGCGGAGGCGACTCGCGAGCTGAAGACGGTCTCGCTCGAACGTTATGCAGAGGTCGAGGTCTTCTTCGGCTGAGGGGACCGTGACGCCCTAGAGCTGCTGCATGAACGTCGCCGTGGCGGACTGCTCGCCGTTGGTCGCCGTCACCCGCCGCGTGCCGGGCAGGACCGAGTTGGCGACGACGTAGACCGCGAAGGTGCCATCCGCCGCGACCCGGGCGCCCGTCTGCGGCTTCCCGGCGTACGACACCGAGACGTGACTGCCAGGGATCCACCCTGAGCCGCTGACGAGGATGTTCGTACCGGACCGGCCGGACGTCGGCGAGAGCGCTAGCTGTCCGCGGGGCGTCGCGGCCGCGGTCGTCGGCGGTGCCAGCGGCGTGGGAGACAACGACGCCGTCGCGGTCAGGGACGGCGTCGCCGACGGTGAGGCGGTGCGGCTGTGGCTCGGCGACGGCGACACGGAGAACGACGGTGTCACGGGCGCGAGACTCGGCGTGGGATTGGGTGCGAGGGGCCCGAGCGAGTGCCCCGCTCGGCTGATCGCACCGACTCCGACGCCGAGCGCGACGGCCAGCACCACCGCGATGACGGCGACGATCGGAGACACCGGGGGCCCCGGGTCGTGGTCCTCGTCGACGGCGCGCAGGACTGCGTCATGGCTGGGCAGAGTCACGGCGGCGTGTTCGACGACCCGCTCGATCATCGCCTCGCGAGCGTCGTCATCCATCGCGATGATGGGCAGGCCGGCTGCGAGTCGGCGTCCGCGTGCGAGCGTCTCGAGCATCTCCTCGCACGCGGCGCAGTTCGCGACATGTCGGCGCAGCGGCGCGGCGTGCGGGGCGTCGAGAGAGTCCTCCGCCAGCCGGCTGAGCGAGGTCATGTCGACGGATGTCCGGCCGGTGTGACCGGCGAGGTCGGGCGCCCGCCGCTCGTCGTACCGCTCGACCAGGGCGAGCCGGCCGCGGGCCGTCAGGCTGGCCGCGGTGTCAGCGCCGCGGCGCAGCGCGACGCCTACCGCTTGCGGGGGCAGGTCGTAGGCGTCACGCAGGATCACGGCGTCGCGCTGTGACTCATCGAGGCCGGCGAGCGCCGCGCGCACCTTCGCCTCGCTCTCGGTTCCGGCCAGCATGCTCGTCGTCTCGTCATCGCCCGCAGGCGTCTTCCGCCGGGCCGACGAGGTGGTCTCCACGGCGCGGGCGAACCACCAGCCCGCCAGATCGACGACGGTCTCGGGCGCGTTGACCACGGCGTCGAGCAGCGCGAGCGCGTGTGTCTCGAGCACGTCTATGGCTTCGAGCGGCGGGATCCCGCGGCGCCTGAGCAGGTCGTTGACGCGGTCTGCGTACACCCGGATCGCGCTGACGAAGTCGTCGACCGAGACGAGAGCGACGACGTCGCGTGGCATCCGGTTACCTTATGGCTGCAGTCGGCTCTGAGTCGGGAGGCAACACGCGTGGCTGAGATCGGCGGACGCCGTTCGAGCATCGTCGATCTGCGCAGCGACACCGTGACCCGGCCCACTGCCGCGATGCGGGAGGCGATGGCGAACGCCGACGTCGGCGACGACGTGTACGGCGAGGACCCGTCGATCAACGCCCTCGAAGCCGAGGTCGCAGCGCTGTTCGGCCACGCAGCGGCGGTCTTCGTGCCGAGCGGGACGATGGGCAACCTGGTGTCCCTCCGGTTGTTGTGCGGACCGGGGGAAGAGCTGATCTGCGACGCAGACGCGCACATCGTCAGCTATGAGGCCGGCGCTGCAGCCGCTCACGGCGGCATCCAGACCCGTACGCCGGTGGTGCCTCGCGGGCTGCTGTCGGCGGAGGTCGTGGCACCACAGGTGAGGGTGTCGGGCTACCACGCCGTCGCGACGACCGCGATTGCGGTCGAGCAGACCCACACCCGCGGTGGGGGCGCCATCTACCCGGTCGAGACGCTACGGGAGCTGAAAGCCCTCGTGGACGAGCACCGGATCACGATGCACTGCGACGGCGCCCGGATCTGGAACGCCCACGTCGCGACCGGGGTCGGGCTTGCCGACTACGGCGCGCTGTTCGACACCATGTCGGTCTGCCTCAGCAAAGGCTTGGGTGCGCCGGTGGGGTCGCTGGTGCTGATGCGCGACGCCGCCCGCGCCGAGCACGCCCGCGAGCTGCGGCATCGGCTCGGCGGCGCCATGCGCCAAGCCGGCGTGCTCGCGGCCGCCGGACTGCATGCGGTGCGTAACCACGTGGCCCGGTTGGCTGACGATCACGCCCGGGCGCGACGGCTCGCGGAGGGAATCGCCGGGGCCGCGCCGGGGATCGCGGCGCCCGACGAGGTGGAGACGAACATGGTCTTCCTCGACCTCGCCGACGCGCCGGTCGACTCGGCTGGCCTTGCCGCCGCCTGCGCCGCAGACGGCGTACTCGTATCGGTGGTCGCGCCGCGCCGCGTCCGCCTGGTGACGCATCTCGATGTCGACGACGACGGCATCGACCGTGCCCTGAACGCGATCCGCGCAGCGCTTACCCGTCGATCGTGACCAGTCGACGGCCGAGCATCGGTGGCATCTCCTGGACGGCCTTCGTCAGTGCGTCGAGATCGACGTCGACGAGTGCCTGCGGGCCGTCGCAGAGTGCAGCGCCCGGCTCCGGGTGAAGATCGACCATGATCGCATCGGCGCCCACGGCGATGGCGGCGCGTGACAGCGGTACGACGAGCTCGCGCTTGCCGCCCGCATGCGACGGGTCGATCATCACGGGCAGGTGCGACAGCGAGTGCACGATCGGCACCGCACTGACGTCGAGGGTGTTGCGGTAGGCCGTCTCGAACGTCCGGATGCCGCGTTCGCACAGCACGATGTCGAGGTTGCCGCGCTGCGCGACGTACTCCGCGGCCATCAGCCATTCCTCGATCGTGGCGTTCAGACCTCGCTTGAGCATGACGGGCTTGCCGATGCTCCCGACGGCCTGCAGCAGCGCGAAGTTCTGCATGTTGCGGGTGCCGATCTGCAGCATGTCGGCGTACTCGGCAACCAGCGGCACGTCAGCGGCGTCCACGACCTCGGTGACGACCGGCAGCCCGGTCTTCTCCCGTGCCGTGGCGAGGATCTTCAGGCCGGCTTCACCGAGCCCCTGGAACGCGTACGGCGAGGTGCGTGGCTTGTAGGCGCCACCGCGCAGCAGCACCGCCCCCGCGGCCTTCGCCATCTCGGCTGCCGCAATCGTCTGCTCCTCGGTCTCGACCGCGCACGGGCCGGCGATCAAGGTGAACGTGTCCGGGCCGATCGGGACGCCCCCGACCTTCACCGTGGAGGTCTCGGGGTGGTTCTCCCGGCTGACCAGCTTGTAGGCAGATGAGATCCGTACGACATCGCCGACGCCGGGAAGCGCGGCGAGGTTCAGACTCTCGAACTGCTCGACGTCTCCGACCAGACCGACGATCGTGCGGTGCACGCCGCGGCTGACGAACGCCTCGCCGCCGGCAGCCTTGACCGTCTGCACGACGGTCTCGACCTCCTCGGCTGTTGCGTCCGATGTCATGACCACCACCATCGCCTGTCCCTTCAAAGACCCGTCAGTTCAACAACTTCATTCAACGAAAAAGCCCCGGGCGAGTGGCCCGGGGCTCATCAAGCGGAGTGCGCGCTACTCCACCCGATCGAGCATCAGCCCGGACCCGGTGAAATAGCCAAACCAGCGCGTCACGCAGATCACCTTACTCGAAACGCTCGAATTGCGCATCTGCTGCCTGCCGGGGGCCCAGCTCCACGGCGTACATCGCCACGAGCACGAGCAGTGCGCCGCTGACGACCCGGAGGCTCAAGGAGTCCCCTCCGAGCGCCACCCCGAAGATCCCGGCGAACACCGGCTCCATCGTCATGACGACGGCGGCCCGGGTCGGCGCGAGGTGGGCCTGTGCCCAGGTCTGGACGAAGAAGGCGACGGCGGTCGCCGCGACAGCGGTGAGCAGCACCGCGCCCCATGCCTTCGCGTCGGGCGGGGGAGCGAGCGAACCAGGAGCGGCGGTTGCGAGGGACAGGACCGCGACTGTCGACAGCTGTACGACGGCGAGACCGGCGGCATCCTCCTGAGACGACCACTCGCCGAGGCCGACGATGTGGAGGGCGAACGCGATCGCGCAGAGCAGCGTGATGCCGGCGCCGCGACCGAGCGAGACGCCGTGCAGCGAGAGCAGTGCAAGTCCTGCGGTCGCGAGAGCAACGCCGAGCCAGGTGGTGCGCCCGATCCGCCTGTGCAGCAGGACGGCGGAGCACAGGGGCGTGAACACGACGAACAACCCGGTGATGAACCCGGACACCGAGGCAGGCGTGTGCTCGAGGCCGAACGTCTGGGTGACATAGCCGGCGCCGAGCGCGAGGCCGAGGATGGCGCCGCGCCGCCGGCTCTGACGAGACAGCCGGCCGACCGCCCGCGGCGAGGCCGCCGCCATGACGATCGCCGCGATGGTGAAGCGCCAGGCCAGGAAGTCCATGACCGGCATCCGTTCGACGGCGTCCTTGACGACGACGAACGTCGATCCCCAGACGGCTGTGACGGCGACCAGCGCGACGGTCGCGAGTCGCGCTTGCATCCGCGGAGTGCGCTCGGTCATGACGAACAGCACGCTAGGACGCCGAGCCCAACGCAGGTGGCGCAGCTCGGCGCGGGTTTGGCTCCCTACGTTGGGCTCGCCGTTGGCGCATAGCGGCTACCGTGCGTTCCCCCCGATCGCCTGCACTCTGACCTACGACGGGGCAGGAGTCCACATCGCATTCGCTAGCGTGCCCGGCATGAGTGATGTCGTCGAGATGGGCACGTCCGCCGGGGATGACGACGGGCCGATCTC
>DASZVL010000037.1:0-176553 GCA_035547035.1 Mycobacteriales bacterium
CCGACGATAGCGAATATGCTCTCAAGTAGGTCGAGGCAACTTGCTTGCCGCGGGGTTCGCGGATGATCTTGGTTCAGGGGCGCCAAGATCAACTCTCGGGGGGTTTACGGGGGGTCTATCAGCCCGTAGACCCCCCAAACAGGCCCAATTGTCGACCAAGATCGTTTAAGCGTTTCCGCAGGTCAGGCCCATAATTCGCTAAAATGATCTTGGGCCGAAAGTCGACAATTCGCGAGTTCAAGTCCCCCCTCCGACACCACAAAATTGCACGCCGACTTCTTCGAGTAGGACGTTAAGTCTCGGGGAGCCAGCGATGGCGACCTCGAGGTGGTCAGGGAACAGCGCGACTTCCTCAAGAAGCTCATCGACCAGAACCTTGCGCTCCTCCTGGTCAGCCTCAGCCCAGACGCTTTCGATATCGAGACTCGCAAGCACCTGCGCGACAGCCTCGAACCGCTGCGCCAAGTCGTCGGCCTGATGCTCGGCCTCCACCGCTTCTTGACTAATCGACAACCGGAGCTCGATCGAGGATCGCAACTTCGCCTCCTCCTCAGCGAAGAGGTCAGCGCCGATCTGGTCGGCGTAATAGAGCGCCAGCAGCTTGCGCCGCTGGTCTTCGAGTGTTCCAACGTCCGCATCCATGCGCGACTCGTCGCGGGTACGTGCTCGCCCCTGCGGGGCGTGCGCGCGCCCCGCGTCGAGTTCGCGGCGGATCGCGGCACGCAGGTCCTCATCGCTGCGCAGGACCCGCATCCCGATCAGCATCGCCATTTCCAGCGCCCGAGCCGGTCGACGCGGCATGTCGCAGCCTGTCCCCCGGTGACGACAGCGGAAGACGGGCTGGCCGTTCTGCCGGTACTCCACAGCGGCGACGCGACGACAGAGGCCGCACCGGACCCTTCCAGCCAACACCTCGCGGCTGCGTCGACCACGGCGGGGACTGAACGCGCGCTGCGCTGCGTCGAATTCCTCTGCCGTGATGATCGCCTCGTGCTCGCCCGGGAACCACTCGCCGTTGAGCGTGACCTCGCCGAGGTAGATCCGTGACATGAGGATCAGGCGGACGGTCGAGAACTTAACCCCAGTCTCGTTCTCGATCTGCTGGAAACTGCGACCGCGCGCCCGCAGGTGAAAGATCCGCCGCACGACCGGAGCCATCGCATTCGGCACGAGCCGCCCGCCGATCAGGTCGTATCCAGTCTTTGGTCGGTTGACCCACCGCCCTTGTCGCGCAGCCTGGTGCAGACCCAACTTCACGTTCTCGGCCAACTGCTCCCGATAGAACTGCGCGAACGACCCGAGCACGTTGTAGAACATGCGCCCGGTCGCACTCGACAAGTCGATCCGCTCCGTAAACGAGTGCAGCGCCACGCCCCGCTGACCGAACTGGTCGGCCAGGAGGATCAGATCGCCGAGGTTGCGTGACAGGCGATCGAGTCGCCACACCAGCACGTTGGCAACGTGGCCTTGCTCGACCATCGCCAGGATCTGTTGAAGACCTGGCCGGTCCATGTCCTTTCCGCTGCGCCCAGGGTCGGCGACGACGACCGCATCACCCAAGTCATGTAGCTGGGCGTAGACGCGGAGCTTGTCCGCCTGGCCGTCGATCGAGTAGCCCTCTTCCGCCTGCTCCTCGGTCGACACCCGGCAGTACGCCACCGTCAGCATCCAGACCGCCTTCCTTCCGCTTCTCAGACAGTCGCAGCCCCACGCGAACGAGGACGCGAGCGACACGGTCATAGTTCGGCCGGCTCATGCGAGCCTCAACTTCAGCCGTCGGCGCTCCACGCGATCCTCGAAGCTGACTCCACGCATGATCTCGTCGTCACGTATCGCCGCGATGAGCCGAAGGGCGGCCTCGTCGAGGCTGTCCGCGTCAGCCAGTGCCGCGAACAGCACGACGTAGCCGATCAGCGCCGGAAGGATACGGCGGAGCGAGGCTGTAGAAGATTGCTCACGAATGCGTTGCAGGCCGACGGCATTCTCTGCAAATGAAGGCCGCTGCACGATCCGCCAGGCCTCGCTTACAGGCCAGCGTGACCGCGTCTCATCGGCCGTTGGCACCCGCTGACTCAACCAATCGGTGGTCGCGGTCAGGTACAGATCGGCGGCACGTTCAAGGGCATCCTTGGCGGTGTCGACTCCGAACTCAGTTAGACCTTGCCTACCGAACTCGAACTCGACTCGCATCACGGGCCGGGACGGGTCGTAAGCGCTCCCCCACTTCTCGGTCCACCAATGTTTCCCAGTGCGCTGTATGTCCACTGTCTTGTCGTAGATCCGGCCAGCGATCGTCTTTGTGCTGCGCCGCCCGAACTCGAACCCGGTCAGCCTTCCGTCGTCCTCGTGCATGTCGAGACGCTTCGCGCGGCCGACGAAGTGGTCACGCTCCTCGACCTTGAGATCGAGGCCTTGCCAGTCAGAGAACACGTCGACCCTCGACGCGTGCAGACGCAGATCTTTGGTGAAGCCCGACGCAAGATCGTGAAACCACCGCACAGACGCCGCCGATCCGACACCGTGGAGGTGCTCGGATCGAGGCTGGATCCGCAAGGGCGGGAGCGAGCTAGACGAGCTGACTCCGATTAGGCCGTGCTCGGTCGCCAACCTGAACTTGTACCGCCCAAAGGATCGTGGCTCAACTACGGCATCGCATCCGCCGAGGTCGAACGGAACAGGGTCGTTCGCATCCTCCGCCTCGCCTCTCGCAGTCGTGAGATCAGCCAACAATGCCCCGCTGACCTCACCCCGCCCCGACATGTACAGCGCATCGATGCCCGACGCCAGTTCACGCAAGGTCGCGTGGGCGGCTCCTTGAGGGCCTGCCTCCAGCGCTTCACCTTGTCTCATTCCTGAGACATTAGGCGACGGCGCGCTACTTGTCTTGGATTTGAGACTTCACGCGTGGGTGTGTCGCGCGATCCGCGATCGGCATCGCGGAGGATGCCAGATACGCCTCAACGTCGACCGTCACGCCGGGGAACTCGTACTCGTCCGGGTGCACGTTGTAGATCCGGCGAAAGAGTGCGACGCGACGGTAGATGGAAGCCCTGCTCATCCCGATCCGCTGCAAGCCCTCGAAGCCGCCTTCCAGGTGCCAGACCAGCCAGAAGCCCGCGAGGTCGATCGCGGCCGCACCGGCGAGCTTCTCGGCGACCGGCTGGACGAGCGGTCCGAAGATCGGAGTCGCGTAGCGCTCGACAGCCTTGCTGTATGCCTGCCAAGCGCGCTTAGCGCGCCCCTGCCCCTCCGCGGAGGGCATCCGCTCAGATCGAAAATCAGTCTTCGGCTTGTCCGCAACCGCCATTGTCTCAATCTAGCGACAACAACCGACACGGACCGGGAACGAACCGCCATGCAGTTTGAGGGTGCTGTGTTACAGAGCGCGCACCCTCACACGGCTAGCCGCCCGACTCGATCTAGTCATAGGACCACGGGGCTGGAGCTTCGCGCAGAATTGTGCGGGTCCGGCCAAGGCTGGACAGTCGCCGCCTGAAACCTGCGCATCGCGATGGCGCGCTAATGCAGCAAGCGGATCCGGCTTGGCTTCGCGCGCAATCAATCTGTCGGCAACACCGCGTTTGGATCTCGACCGGCTAGTAGAACCTCGGCCAATCCATCAACAGTCCGCACCACAACGTGGAGGGCATACGCACGGCCCGCAGCGGTCGACCTAGCCCACCGAAGCGCGCCCGAGTACGCGACGTCCTCAAGCTCAAAGGTTGAGGCCGCAAACGTCCGCCCCCTGCCGCCGTTGAAGATCTGGACACGGAAAACGGCAGGAGGCGAGGACGTTACATCTCGCGGGTCGACCTCTTTAACTCGCACACCTCGGATCGTATCGACAACCGCCTACGGACAGGTCACGGTCTTCTCGACCGTCGGTCCAACCGCGAACTGCTGGACGCCATTGATAGCGCCCGTCATCGATGCCGAGTACTTGTATTTCGGGTGGCACGGTAAGCCTGGAACGGATCCGTTAGGAACGTACATGGTCCAAGTCATCGTTCCCCCGACGAAGTTGTACGACTTCGAGTTTGTGGCGGCGAGTTGTGGGGGACCTATAAACCCTGGCGGACGCTGGTACAGGTAGCCGTAGACCTGCAGCGTTGTCGGCACGTCGCCCACACAAGTGGTTCGGATCTTCACGATCACGCCCGGCGCGCCGGTCGAGTAGTGCGGATCGTCGATCGTCGCCAAACAGTTCGTCGCAGTTGCCGCCGCGACGGGCGCGGCGGGAATCGCAACGACGCAACCGAGCGCCCCTAGCATCACGAGGCCGTTCCGCACTCTTCCTGTTGAAATCACTCGATCCCCCTTGAATCAACGGATTTGACGATTCAAGGGGGGCTTGGGGACTTGAATATGACAGTGTCGAAAGGCCCGGCGCTATACGGCCGAAAGGCCCGAATCGCATCGCTTCCACGCCATCCTGCATTCCGACACTGGCCCACTCGCATTTGGCCTATCCGTGTCGAGAGCTACCGGTTGCCTGGCTAGGTTCGCTTCACCCATGGCAGCAGTCGCCACCCCTCCCCCGTGCCGATTTGGAGGGTCGCTCCTCCGACACCACAATCGCCAGGTGTCACGGAGTTGTCAGGGTCTCGACGCGCTACAGCGCGTTCACGGCCTGACGGTCGACCCGACGAATACGCGTCCCGCTATTGCTTCTGTACCTGAGCACCTTCATCTGGGGCAGTCCATACCGGCTCATCGCGGTAAGCCCTCAGCGGATCGTCGTCCTCAAGGCACAGGGCATGTCGTACCGAAAGGCGACCTCTGTCGAGCGAGAGCTCCCGCGCTTGCCATCGCCTAACGGCCCTTACAGTCCGATGAACCCTCCGCGCTCCTGGAGTCCTACCGCACATGACCCTCGTGTTGACCCACATGTGTATGTCGTTGGACGGCTTCATCGCCCAACCCGACGACGACCCGGCTGAGCTGTTCGACTGGTACTGGGGTGGCGAGGTGGTGGTCCCTAGCGCTCAGGAGAACATGAGCTTCTCAGTCGATGCCGCGAGTGCCGTGATGATTCACGAGCTCACCTCAGGCTGTGGCGCCCTGGTCGCCGGAAGGCGGCTGTTCGATCAGACGGATGGTTGGGGCGACAACCACCCAGCCGGCGCGCCCGTCGTCGTCGTAACCCACCGGGAGCCGCCCGACAAGGCGGACCAACGGTTCCCCCGAACGACCTTCACCAGCAGCGTCGAAGAAGCAATCGCGCGAGCGAAGGAGATTGCCGGTGACAAGTTCGTCACGATCGCCAGTGCGGACATCATTCAACAGGCCCTCAACCTGCGCCTTGTCGACGAGGTGTGTGTAAGCCAGGTGCCGGTCCTGTTTGGCGCGGGCATCCGCCACTTCGGTGAGCTGGTCGGCGGCCACATCCTGCTCGACGATCCCGCCATCGTCCAGGGCAGACGCGCTCTGCACCTCCGATATCCAGTCCGGCGCTGACAGTCCCTCCAGCCACGGCCTCTCCGGGCGAGTCCTAACTGCAGCTCGAGAGCGTTGCCATCCAACGACGTTCTGGCATCTCCAGGCGGCAATGAATGCCGGCCGAGGGATAGCCGGTCACGTTCCCTGACTGTCTGGCCCTACAGGCGGAGCGTTCCCTGCGCGATGACCGTGGATCCGCGGTCAAGTTCCCCACCGAGACAAGTCGCCATGCGACCGATAGCGGGGTTACCCCGACGCGGAGTTGTCAGGGTCTCGACGCGCTATAACGCGTTCACGGCCTGACAGGCGACCGTTTTGGGGCCTTGGCGTTGGCCTCGACGGTCAATGCGACGAAGACCTCCGGTGCGGTGAGGACAGGCATCTCCACCGCCCCCGGAGGTCTTCGCACGATCGGCCACGCGGTCAGTCGCCAGGCTCGCAGGCGGGCTCATTTAGCTCCCGTAGGTGTAGCGATCGGTAGTCACAGCGGTCGAGGCGGGTCGGGGTCGAGTCGGCCGACCTTGACGTCCGCCATAGTGCTGGCGAAAGTCGCACCATGTTCGCCTCGCTGCAGTCCGTCGATGCGACAGATGCGAGGGCCGACGCCGTGACACGGTTCGAGGAGGCGCCGGCCTGGCAGCACCGTCGACGACGCGCCCTGATGGCGGCATCGATCGTCGTGATGGGCGCGGGGAGCTATGTGGTCGCGCGTTCAGGCGCCGGGTCGTCGCCGGGACCTCGACCACCGGCAACAGCCTCGTCGCATGCGGCCCCAGGCCACCCGGTGGTCAACGCCGCAGCACTTCGCGGTCACGGCAGCCTCGCGTTCATCTCCGACGGCGGGCTCTGGCTGCTCGACGGCGCCACCGGCTCGCTCCGTCCGCTGCCGACCGGCGGCGGAACACCGCAGCACCCGGCGTTCTCGGCCGACGGAAGGTGGCTGAGCTACACCGCGACGTCAGGCCCTCACGGCGATCAGCTTCGCGAATGGGTTGCCCGCGCCGACGGCAGCGACGCAGGGTCGGTGAGGCTGCACGGTGGTACGTCGGTCATCGGCTGGGGTCCGCACGGGCACCTCCTCGCCGAGGCTCGCTTCGTCGGGCACTCGTTGTTCGCGCTGAGCCTGCTGAACCCGCTCGGCACGAGGAGCACCCTCGGCACCGTGCGCGGCTTCTGGGATGCCACCTGGGCACCCGACGGGCGAAGCCTCGCGGTCACCACGAACGGCGGGGTCACCGGCACCACCAAGCTGTTGACCTACCCGGTCGACGGCCGCCCGCCAGTGACCTGGCTCGCACGCAGGTTCCACCACGACCCGCTCAACGGGATGCAGCAACCGCTCCTCGATCTGGCCGGCTGGTGGCCGCACCAAGGGATCGGGGTGTGGGTGATCGGCGACGGCGCGGTGTCCACCAACGACCAGGCGCCGCTCGATCTCATCCGGTCACCCTCCGCCCGGCCACGGCTTCTCGGACGGACACTGCTCGGCGTCGACAGCACGGCCGTCACCGCTAGTCGTTCGGGCTGGCTCGCCCTGGTCAACAACAGCCCACGCGCGTTCGGACGCCTGATCTGGCAGGGAAAACACATCCTGGTCTGCGCTCCCGAACGTGGCAGCTGCGAGCAGCCGACGACTGCACGCGCGAGTGTCTCGCTCGATCCCAGCTGGTCTCCGAATGGCCACACCCTCGCCTTCGTGGACGCGCCCGCCAGCGATTCACCCGGCTTCCCGCAACACACCGTCGCCCGCTGGTACGCCGCCCACGACCTCGAGCTGTACGACGCCACCCGTCACACCCTCCGCACACTGCCTGCCGCCAACGGCGCGAGCGCGCCGCAGTGGTCCCCCGACGGCGGCAGCCTGCTCTACACCGCCCGCGACGGCATCTGGCTGCTCGCATCGCTGACCGGCACACCCGTCCGCATCGCAACACCACTTCTCCCCCGCCACGCCTGGGGCGCGTACTACGGCCAGGTCGACTGGTCCGGGCAGTTCGCGTGGGACCCGCGCACGCCGACAGCCGCTGCTCCACCGCCGGCGCCCGCTCGCTAACTCGAGGGCGATCGCCGTAACGGGATGAGACACTGGGTAACCGCATTGGTTGACCGTGCTCCCAGCTCATCGGCGTGCGCTGTGCCGCCGTTCGCTCGGGTCCGTCGTCGAGGAAGGTGCTGTGCCCGACCAGTCACTGGTACGTCCCGATGCGACCGAGACGCTCCGTGCGCTGCTGGCGTCGCGGATCCTGTTCCTCGACGGCGCGATGGGCACGATGATCCAGCGCCATACCTTCAGCGAGGCGGAGTACCGCGGCGAGCGGTTCGCCGACTGGGCCAGCGATCTCAAGGGCAACAACGACCTGCTCTCGCTGACGCAGCCGGACGCAATCCGCGACATCCACCGGGCCTATCTCGAGGCCGGCTCCGACATCATCGAGACCAACACGTTCAGTGCGCAGCGCATCTCGCTCGCCGACTACGACATGCAGGCGCTTGCCTACGAGCTGAACTACGAGTCGGCCCGACTGGCCCGCGAGGCTTGTGACGAAGTCACGGCCTCGAACCCCGATCGACCGCGCTTCGTCGCCGGCGCAATCGGACCGACCAACCGGACGGCGTCGATCTCCCCCGACGTCAATGATCCCGGTGCTCGCAACGTCAGCTTCGAAGAGCTGGTCGAGGCCTATCTCGAGCAGGCGAACGGGCTGGTCGACGGCGGCGCGGACATCCTCATCATCGAGACGATCTTCGACACGCTCAACGCCAAGGCTGCGATCTTCGCGGTCGAGACGCTGTTCGAGCAGCGTGGACGGCGTTGGCCGGTGATGATCTCCGGCACCATCACGGACGCTTCCGGCCGCACGCTTTCAGGGCAGGTCACCGAGGCGTTCTGGCACTCGGTACGGCACGCCAAGCCGCTCTCGATCGGCCTGAACTGCGCTCTGGGCGCCAAGGAGATGCGCCCGTACCTCGCGGAGCTGTCGCGGATCGCCGACTGCTTCGTGTCCAGCTACCCGAACGCGGGTCTTCCCAACGCATTCGGCGAGTACGACGAAGTTGCTGAGCAGACTGCCGCAGTAGTGCACGAGTTCGCCGACAGCGGGCTGGTCAACATCCTCGGCGGGTGCTGCGGGACGACGCCGGACCACATTCGCGCGATCGCCAGTCTGGTCGAAGGCGTTGCACCGCGCGTCCCAGCGTCCACGACAGCGGCCTGCCGCCTGTCGGGCCTCGAGCCCCTGGTCATCGACGACGACTCGCTGTTCGTCAACGTCGGCGAGCGCACCAACATCACCGGCTCGGCGAAGTTCCGCAACCTGATCCGCGACGGCGACTACGCCACTGCGCTGTCGGTGGCGCGCCAGCAGGTCGAGAACGGCGCCCAGATCATCGACATCAACATGGACGAGGGAATGATCGACGGTGTCGCGGCGATGGACCGCTTCACCAAGCTGATCGCGACAGAGCCGGACATCAGCCGCGTGCCGATCATGGTCGACTCTTCCAAGTTCGAGGTCATCGAGGCGGGACTTCGCTGTATCCAAGGCAAGTCGATCGTCAACTCGATCTCGATGAAGGAGGGCGAGGACAAGTTCCGGGAGCAGGCGCGGCTGTGCCGCAAGTACGGCGCAGCGGTCGTCGTGATGGCCTTCGACGAGACCGGACAGGCCGACACCCTCGAACGGCGTAAAGACATCTGCGCGAGGGCTTACCGGATTCTCGTCGATGAGGAGGGCTTTCCGGCCGAGGACATCATCTTCGACCCGAACATCTTCGCGTTGGCGACCGGAATCGAAGAGCACGCGAACTACGGCGTGGACTTCATCGAGGGCACTCGCTGGATCAAGCAGAACCTGCCGGGCGCGCTCGTCTCCGGCGGTGTGTCGAACGTGTCGTTCAGCTTCCGGGGCAACAACGCGGTTCGCGAGGCGATCCACGCCGTGTTCCTCTACCACGCGATCGCCGCGGGCATGGACATGGGCATCGTCAACGCCGGCGCGCTCGTGGTGTACGACCAGGTCGACCCCGTCCTGCGCGAGCGGATCGAGGACGTCGTCCTCAACCGGCGCCCCGACGCGGCCGAGCGCCTGCTCGACATCGCGACCCAGTTCGCCGGAGACGGCACGCAGACCGAGGGAGCTGACGAGGCCTGGCGACAGCTACCTGTCGAGGAGCGGATCACCCATGCCCTCGTGAAGGGCATCGACGACTACGCCGAGGCCGACACCGAGGACCTCCGGCAGATCATCGAAGCCCGCGGCGGCGAGCCCATCGAGGTGATCGAGGGACCGCTCATGGCCGGCATGAACGTCGTCGGCGACCTGTTCGGCGACGGGAAGATGTTCCTGCCGCAGGTGGTCAAGTCCGCGCGCGTGATGAAGAAGGCCGTCGCCTATCTGATCCCGTTCATCGAGGCCGGCAAGTCTCCCGAGGACGCCGGGCGAAGCAACGGCACCATCGTCATGGCGACGGTCAAGGGTGATGTGCACGACATCGGCAAGAACATCGTCGGCGTCGTCCTGCAGTGCAACAACTTCGAGGTCATCGATCTCGGCGTCATGGTGCCCGCCCAGACGATTCTCGACGCCGCAAAGGAACACGGTGCAGACGTGATCGGGCTGTCGGGTCTGATCACGCCCTCGCTCGACGAGATGGTCAACTTCGCCGCGGAGATGGAACGCCAAGGCTTTGACATCCCACTGATGATCGGCGGTGCGACCACGTCGCGCGCCCACACGGCCGTCAAGGTCGACAAGAAGTACCACGGTCCGGTCGTCTGGGTGAAGGACGCGTCACGGTCCGTACCAGTAGTCGCGGCGCTCCTCTCGGACGAGCAGCGTCCAGGCCTGGTGGCAGAGGTCGAGGCCGACTATGCGTCGCTGCGCGAGCGGTACGCCGCCCGGTCCGACGCCAAGGTCATCCTGCCGATCGACGCCGCTCGGGACAACCGCACCCCGATCGCCTGGACCGGCTACCGCCCGCCCAGGCCCCGGATGCTGGCGCAGCAGGCGCCGGACGTCCACCACGACGGTGACTGGAAGAGCGCTTCAGCGACACAGTTCGTGAAGGTGTTCGCCGACTACTCACTCGAAGAGCTCCGCCGCTACATCGACTGGCAGCCGTTCTTCAACGCGTGGGAGATGAAGGGCCGCTTCCCCGACATCCTCAACAACCCGGCGTCAGGTGAGGCCGCGCGCAAGCTGTGGGATGACGCGCAGGTCATGCTCGACCGGGTCATCGAAGGGCACTGGTTGCAGGCCGCAGGGATCTTCGGTCTGTTCCCGGCGAATGCAGTCGGAGACGACATCGAGGTCTACACGTCGGAGCTGCGCAGCGACGTACTGCTCACGCTGAACGAGCTGCGCCAACAGGGCGAGCACCGCGCAGGCATTCCACACCGGTCGCTGGCTGACTTCGTCGCTCCGAAGGACAGCGGCCTGCACGACTACGTCGGCGCCTTCGCGGTGACGGCCGGGTTGGGCATCCTCGAGAAGATCACCCAGTTCAAAGCCGAGCTCGACGACTACAGCGCCATCTTGCTCGAGTCGGTCGCCGATCGCCTCGCGGAAGCGTTCGCCGAACGCCTGCACGAGCGCGTCCGCACCGAGTTCTGGGCCTACCAGCCAGACGAGAACCTCGACAACGACGCGTTGATCGACGAGCAGTACGTCGGCATCAGACCGGCTCCGGGCTACCCCGCCTGCCCGGAGCACACGGAGAAGCAGAAGATCTGGGAGCTCCTGGACGTCACGACCCACACCGGGATCGAGCTCACGGACGGCATGGCGATGTGGCCCGGCGCGTCAGTCAGCGGCCTGTACTTCTCACACCCGCAGTCGCAGTACTTCGTCGTCGGGAAGATCGGTCGGGACCAGGTCGAGGACTACGCGCGCCGCAAAGGATGGACGATGACGGAGGCGGAGCGCTGGCTTGCGCCGAACCTCGGCTATCGCGCAGATGAGGACTAGATAGCGTCGCCGGGTGGCCACCGCGAAGGACGTCCGTCGCATCGCACTGGGCCTCCCACATGTCGTCGAGATCGACAGTGACGGCTTCGACTTCCGGGTCGGCAACAAGGGCTTCGTATGGTCGTATCCCGAACGGCTCGCCGGCAAGCCGAGGGTGCTCCGGCTCGACATCGCCGTTCTCTACGTCGGGGACGAAGCCGAACAGCAGGCGCTCGTGCTCGGCGAGCCCGACGCCTTCTTCATCCCACCCGGCTGGGACGGCTGGCCGTACGTGCTGGTCCGGCTCGGCAAGGTGGACGTGAAGCGCCTTCGTGAGCTCATCGGCGACGCCTGGCACATGCGAGCCCCGGCACATCTCCTGGAGGACGCATGACAGCGCCTCCAAGCGACCCGACAAGCAACCTCTCCCCAACCACACGCCCGCGAGATGCGTCTGAACCCGCGATGACACGTCACTGGAAAGGCCTCGACGGGCTCCGCGGAATCGCGGTCGCCGCCGTCGTGATCTACCACTTCTCCCCCGCGACCCTGCCGGGCGGCTTCCTCGGCGTCGACATCTTCTTCGTCATCAGCGGCTACCTGATCACCCGCTTGATCACCGACGAGTTCCTCCGCCGCCGCAGGCTCGACGCACCTGCCTTCTATCGCCGACGCGCCCGCCGGCTGCTCCCGGCACTCGCGACAATTCTCGCCGCCGTTGGTGCCGGCGCGCTCATCTGGCGCGACCAGCTCGCGACCGTGCGGCCCGGCATCGTCTTCTCGTCGCTGTTCGGGGCGAACTGGTGGCTGGCCCTCGAGCACCAGCCCTACTTCGTCGCGACCGGCCGGCCGAGCATGCTGCAGCACCTCTGGTCGCTCGGCGTCGAGGAGCAGTACTACCTGCTCTGGCCGCTCATCGTCGCGGCAACGCTCGGATTCCGATGGCGACGGATCGCCCGGCGAGGTGAGGATCCCCGCGCGGATGTGCGCAAGCTCGTCGGTCCGGTCATCGCCGTTGCCGTGACGCTCGCGCTGGCGTCCACCGCAGTGGCGTGGCTCCTGGCCGACCGCTGGGACGTCCCCTACGGCACCGACGGATCGCGGCTCTACTACGGCACCGACACCCACAGCATGGGTCTCCTGTTGGGATCGGCGCTGGGCGCATGGGCCATCACCCAGAGCGCCCGCTCGCCGGCACGGGCGCGCAACGCACGCATCCGTGACGCGATCGGGGCCGGCGCGCTGGTCGCCGTGCTGGTCCTCAGCTATCGCTACGCGAGCTACTCCCACACGCTCTACCGCGGCGGCTTCCTTCTGATTGCCGCGCTGGTCGCGGTGGTGATCGCCGCCTGCACCGCTCCGGCAAGCCGACTCGGCACGCTGCTGGACACACGCGTCCTCAGATGGGTGGGGCTCCGCTCGTACAGCATCTACCTCTGGCACTGGCCGATCGCGGTGGTCACCCGCCCCGGACTCGACACCTCGATGCCGACCTGGCTGGACCAGCTCTTGCGCGTCACGCTCACACTCGCGCTTTCCGATGCCACCTACCGGTTCGTCGAGACACCGGTACGCCGGCTCGGCTTCAGCGGGGCCGGGCGCGCGTTCCTCGACCGGCTGCGCCGGACGGCGAGACCGTCCGTTGTCCGCCCCGCGGTGGCGGGTCTGGCCGTGATTCCAACCCTCGCGGTGGGCGTCGTCCTGGTCGGCCCGCACGCACCGAGGCCTGCGGCTGCCCTTGCCACGACAGGCGGAACCCACCTCTCCTTGCGTCGAGCACCGGCACCGCCGGCGGCTCGCGTGCACCGGCACGCCAAACGGCGCGGTCCGGCACCGATGCCCAAGATCAGCGGCTTCGGAGACTCGGTGCTGCTCGACGCCCGTCGCACGCTCGGCAAGGTGTTCAGCGGCGGATCCATCGACGCGGTGGTGGGGCGCCAGCCGGGGCCGATCCTCGACGACGTCCGCCGCGCCGAGCGCAAGCACGACCTCAACCCCGTCGTCGTGATCCATGCCGGGGACAACGGCTTGATCAAACCGTCGGAGCTCGAGCGGACGCTTCGCGCACTCTCAGCGCCGAGCGCTCACCTCCGCCTGATCCTGGTCGTCAACGACCACCTCGACCCGTACGACCACTCCTGGCAGACCCCCAACAACGCCACGATCGCTCGCGTCGTACCGAAGTTCGCGAACGCCCGGGTCGTGAACTGGGACAAGGTCGCGGACCACCATCACAGCTGGCTGTACTCCGACGACCTGCATCTACGCCCGCAGGGCGCGATCGGCTACGCCGATCTTCTCGCCGCGACCTACCGGCGTGCCGTCAGGTCAGGCTGATCCGCCGCCCGCTGGGCCTCCTCGACCTGATCCTGTCGCGCGACCGCGTGGCGATGGGCGAGCTCTCCGTGCGGACCTGACGCGCGGTCGTCCAGCTCCGACAACGCGTCGTCATGGCCGTACACGACCATCACGTCGCCGTTGCGCACGAGTGTGTCACCGGTCGGCGCCGTCACCCTCCGACCACCGGGTCGCGTCACTGCGAGCACAACCAGACCCTCGTCGCGCAGGCCGAGCGCCCCGAGCGACCGATTTGCCACCCAGTCGCCATCTCGAACGGCCATCTCCTGGACGGAGTAGTCGCCGTCCAGATCCAGCAGCGACGCGATGTCGCGAGTCGGCAGCCCGGTGTAACGGCGCAGGACCCAGCTGATGCCCTTCGTCAGCCGTTGGTCGAGCCACTTGTTCCGCGAGAGGCCGACCAGCACGACGAGCCCGAGCACCAGCTCGAGGACACGCCACAACCGGTCGCCGCCGCCGCTCTTGCCGAGGCCGAGGATCGCTGTGCTCACCACCGCAACGAGACCGGCGCTGCCCATGAGCATCAGCATTCCGATGACCCTGCGCCGGATCGGATGGTCGACCACAGTCTCCGACTCCCGCGTCGTGAAGCCGGCGGTGCTGAAGGCCGAGCGGGCCTGGAACCTGGCGGCCTCGCGAGACATCCCAGTGGCCGTGAGGATGACCGTCGCGACGCGCGTCACGAGCATCGACACCGCAACCACGACGAGAAGCGTGGAGATTGCCGCCACGTCCGGCATCTGCCCAGATCAGCGGTCACTGAACGCCGGCGGCACGAATCGCGCTACGTTGCGCCGGTGGCAAGGGACGGTTGGCCCGAGGACTGGGCCGAGCGCAAAGCCGGTGGTGACTGCCCGATCTGCGCCGGTCTGGTTCATCCGCGTAGCCGCGACCTCGTGACCGGCGCGTCTTTGACCTCGACCGTCGTCCGGCTCGACCCACGCAGCCGACTTCCGGGCTACTGCGTGGTTGCGTGGAACGGGCAGCACGTCGCAGAGGCGTTTGCGCTGAGCAAGGACCAGTCCGCGGCGTACTGGGCCGACGTCTCCCGTGTCGCACGGGCGATCGACCGGGTCTTCCAGCCCATGAAGATCAACCTGATGACTCTGGGCAACTGGGTCCCGCACCTGCACACCCACATCGTTCCGCGGTACGCCGACGACCCGGCGCCGGGCAACCCGATCTCGTGGGAGGACATGTTCTACGACGAGCCGCTGCCCGACGCCACGCTGCGTGACCACGCCGAGCGGCTCGCCGCCGTCTTGTATGGCACGGAGAGCACCTGACACCGCCCTGCCTTCGGTACCGTTCTCCCAGCAGAGGGGGTTTCACGATGCCGGCTCGTTCGGTCCGTACTTCGCTTGCCGTAGCGATTGCCGCCGCGCTGCTCGCGGCTTGCGGGAGCTCGAGCAGCGGGGGGACGAAAGGCGGCACCGCAAACGAGTCGCCTGCCGCCGAGCTCTCGAGCGCCATCCACGCGCTCGGGTCGGCGCACACCCTCGACTTGACGCTGTCCCTCGGCTCGTCTGGTGCCGACCTGCTCCAGATTGCATCCGGCCTCGGAGGCGACGGGCCGACCAAGGCGCAGGCCGACGCTATCGGCAACGATCACATCGGCGTCGAGCTGCAGGCCGCGCCCGGGGAGACGATCCGGGGCAGCTCCACTGGCACGTCGACCTCGGGCACGGCATTCGCCTTCACCGTCGGCGACGACAAGCGGAACTACCTCACGTTCGAGTCAGTTGGTGGCTCGCTCTACGCGCAGATCGACCTGCGCTACTTCCTGCCCCTCGTCAACGGGGCACCATCAATCAAGAGTCTCGAGCGCCAGGTGGCCGGTGCTCCCGCCTTCGTCCGCGACGCCCTTGCCGGGAAGTGGATCTCGCTTCCCGCCGCCACACTGAAGTCGTTCGAAGGCCTCGCCTCCGGGGCGGCTGGCGCCACGCCGTCAGCAAGTCGGCTCAGCGAGCTGCGCGCCAAGCTGCTCACCACCCTGCTCGCGCACCTGCAGGTCGCGCGTGCACAGGCCAGTGCCCCAAACGCCCTGAATGTCACCTTCAACCTCCGCACGCTCATCAGCGACGAGTACGCCGCGATCGGTCCGATGCTGTCCTCGCTCGTTCCCAGCGCCGGGGCACTGCCGGCCCTGCATGCGACGAGCATTCCGGACGAGCCGATCCATCTCGACACGACTGTCGTCAACGGCGCGCTCGAGGAGGTCGTGCTCGACGCCGGTCAGTTCGACACCAAGCAGCGGATCAGCGTCCCGATCGACCTCAACATCGCCCAGCACGGGCCGACGATCACTGCACCGACCAGCTACACGCCGATCGACCTCTCGTCCATCGGTCAGCTGTTCTCCGGCGCATAGTGTCCACCGAGATCCCGACCGTTCAGGAGTCAGCGTGACGAGTCCCGCTCCCGGTTGGTACCCCGACCCCGGCGGTGCCGCGCCGTATCGCTGGTGGAACGGCCAGACCTGGACGACCGCGACCTCCGCCGGGACGGCGCCGGCCGCGCAGCAGCCGGTCCAGACCGCGCCGGAGCCATCCGCTGTGCCTGGCCACGCCGCAACGACCGGATACGTCGCGGCCGGGCAGACGATCCAGTCGGGCGTGCCCCAGCAGGCTCAGGCGACCGCCCCGCAGATAGAGCCGCCAACGGTTCCCTACCAGCAGTCCTACGGTGCGACGTCGAGCTTTTCGCACGCGATGAGCGCGCAGCCGGCCAACACGATGTTCGAGCAGAACAAGTACGCCATGGGCACGTTCATCGCCTCGGCGCTGTCGATCGTGTTCGCGTTGGGCACCGGCTTCGTCCCGCTGATCTTCACGCCGTTCTTCCTCGCATTCGGGAGCAAAGGCCGGGGCGAGAAGCTCGCCCCGCTGGCGTTCGGGGCGGCGGTCATTTGCGGGGTGATCGGCTTCATCACCCTCAGGAACCGCTTCTGATCCTCGCGCTGTGCCTGCTCCGAGTGATGTCCCCGCAAACCGCCCGCTGACCGAGCCCGCGGCTTCGCGGCTTCCCGTCGACCACCCGCAGCGCGCCGCGATCCTGTCGGCCCATGGTGAAGCCCTCGCGGCGGACAGCGCCGGCTACGCAGATCCCGAGACGGGATTGTTCGTGTTGACAGCGGCATACCTCGCTGAGCGCGGCTACTGCTGCGAGCAGGGTTGCCGCCACTGCCCGTACGTCGACGACGACTCCGCGTGACACGACTCCGGGCGAGCCGGCTGCTCAGCGCGAGTCGCTGAGGCTCGGCGGCGCAGCGTGAGGTCCGGTGCCCCAGGCCGTTGGACGCGAGGCCATCGACTCCACGAGCTTGCCGTGCAGCTGCTCGTAGGTCAGCCACACCTGGTTCAGCGGGCGGCCGTTCAGCCGAGCGGCCCGGATGTACTCCCGTAACGGACCGCTGCCCGCTGCGGAGATCACGAGGCGATGCCGGATCACGACTTGCGGGAAGAGTGAGGACGACAGCTCCCACGCGTCGACACCCGGCTGCGCCTGATAGAGACCGATCGCCGACAGAACGTACGCCGCCGACATCGTCCCGGCGTCGTCGTTGCCGGGAAGCCCGTACGGCGAGGCGTTGAAGGCACTCGCCTCGGCGCGCACGACCTGCTCGGTCCGCGACGGCTCCCCGAGCCAGTCGTAGAGCCACGGCGCCTGCAGGTCGGTCTCGTTGGCGGGCGTGTACTGATCACCGACGTAGTAGGTGCCGAACAGCGAAGCCTGCGTCTGCCCCTCGGGCACGACCGGGGCAACCTGACGGTCCAACGCCGCGAGGAAGAAGCGGTCAAGTCGTTGCAGCATGGTCGACTTGCCGATCGCCCGCGCGAGGCCGCGGACGTCCTGCGGGACCAGCCAGAGGTACTGCCAGCCGGTCCCCTCCTGCCATCCGTCGGAGAAGATCGGGTTCCACACGTGCGTGAGGCCGAGGTTCGTCGGATCAGCCCACGCGCCGTTGCTCATCCGCGGTCGCAGAAAGTCGTCGGAGGGGTCGAGCAGATGCCGCCAGTAGCCGGCTCGGCGGGTGAACTCCGCGATGCGTGGCGAGTCGTGGAACCGCCGTGCGAGTGCGGCGACGGAGGCGTCGTCGATCGCGTACTCGAGCGTGACGGACGCGCCACGGTCGCTGACGTCGAGCGGGATGTAGCCCAGCTTCAGGTAGCTGTCGAGCCCGGCCCGAGGATCGGCTGGCGGCAACGTCGTCCCTTGCCGGACGACATCGGCATAGGCGCGACGCGCCTGCGCCCCGCGAAGCGCACCGCTCGTGACGAGCGTGGCGAGAGTCGGCGTTCCGGAGTCTCCACCCATGATCCCGTAGTCGCGGTTGGCGCGAACCCACCGCGGGATCACGCCGCCGTTCTGTGCGGTGTCCGCAAGCAGCGACGTACCCAGGTCGTGCGCAACCTTGGGCGCAACGAGAGTGAGCAGCGGAGTCTGCGTCCGGTAGGTGTCCCACAGGCTGAGGTCGGTGTAGTGATGGTGCCCCGGCCGGACCGACCGTGTCTTTCCGTCGAAGCCGCGGTAGCTGCCGTCCGCGTCGTCGTACGTCGTCGGCATCAGCAGGGCGTGGTACAGCGACGTGTAGAAGGTTCGTCGTGCGTGGCGGGCACCGCCGGTGATCGCGATGCTGCGGAGCCGCGCGTTCCAGATCCGCTGTGCCCTCGCCCGCACCGCGTCGAAGCCGGTGCGTCGGGTCACCTCCGCGTCGAGGTTGCGCACCGCCTCACGCTGTGACGTGTAGCTCAGTGCGATGTCGGCCTGCACCTGACGGACCTTCGACGTGTCGAAGGTCACCCAGCCGCCAGCGCCGTGACCGGAAACGGATCGCTTGCCGGCAGTCATGCCGGTCGCCGTCCAGGTTCCGTGCTGGTCGAAGCTGCGGTCGAAGCGGGCCGCGAACCAGATCGTGATCCCACCTGAGTCGGGCACCACGACATCGCCGCGCACGGCCCGGTCGCCGACGATGCGGAAGGCTCCTGACTGGGTCCCGCCTGACTGGTTGCTGTCGTTGTCGCGGGTGACGTCGAAGATCAGGTTGGCCTGTGAGGTCGCCGGAAAGGTGAACCGTTCCACGGCGGTACGGAGAGTCGATGTCAGCTCGGCGCGAACTCCGGTTTTCAGCAGCGTCGTGGCGTAGTACCCGGGCTCGGCGGTCTCCGTGGCGTGCGAGAACGGGCTGGCCCAGGACGACGGCTTCATCGTCACTGCGCCGGTCGTCGGCATCACCGGCAGCTCGCCACCGATGTGGATGCCGGCTCCCGAGAAGTGGGTCAGCGTGAAGCCACGGATCTCGGGGTCCTGGTAGGAGTAACCGACGTAGTTGAGCGGGTCGTCGCCGACCGGCGTCGTCGTCGCGGCACCAGGCGTGACCATGCCGAACGGCAGGCCGGCGGCAACTGTCACGAACCCCGGACCCAACGAACCGCTGCGGATGTCGACGAGTGCCACCGGGTCGACGACCCGTTGCGTCGCGGGAGCCGCGGTCGACCTGGTGAGCGGCACCGCCAGCACGCCGAGCAGCGCGATCGCGACGACGTACCTAGCGCGGGAGACCGACACGGCGCATCTCCTTGGCGAAGCCGGCGTACGTCGGAGCAGGCAAGCGGCTTCCCCATGCCTTCTGCGACAGGACCGCGAGCCTCGGCTCGATGCCGGCTGCGGTCTGTCGGGTCGTCTCGTTCAACGGACCCCAGATGTCCAGTGTCGTGCCGAGCAGACCGGGACTGCTCGCGGGCACGGTCTGCTGTGTGGTGACGGTGCCGTTCTTGAGCTCCTGGCCGTCGAACTGGTTGACCTGCCAGCTGGCGTAGACGCCGGGCAGCTTCGCCTTCCCTGCGACCGGACCGAGGTCGTCTGTGTAGTAGTTCGGGTACCACCCGGCGTTGAGAACCTGATGGCCCTCGCCAAGGAGCGCGTTCGGCGACACTGTCACCGTGTCGCCGAGTGGCGAGACGCTCGACCACCACTCCGCGACGACATCCGGGTTGACCGGGACAACGCCGGTCCCCCCCATCTGGTCACTCCAGATCCGCAACGTCTTGTGATGCGCGCGGACGATGCCATCAACCCAGTTGATGAAGCCGTGGACCGCATCGGAAGGAGTGGCGCCCACGCCGTAGCGAGTCGTCGCGTAGGTCGCCAGCTGAGGGAACGCGGCGTACTCGGCTGGTGGCAGGTACTCGTCAGCTCCCATGTCCCAGTAAGGGCCGGGAAACATCGGAAGGTACTCGTCGAGGATCTTGCGCATCGCCGCGAGTGCCTTGGGGTTCGTGATGTCGAGCTTGTCGGTGAGGTACTGCTGAGAGGTCGACGAGCTCGCGGTGGCAGCCGGTCTCAGCTCCATCCCGGGATGCTGCGCAAGAAACGCGGCCATGTGCCCCGGCATCTCGATCTCCGGAATCACCGTGACGTGGTCGCGCCGGGCGAGTCGCAGGATGCGGCGGATGTCCCGTCGCGTGAACGCGTTCTTCGCCGCGAGCGAGGGATAGCTCCGGCTGACGATCGCCCAGCGCTGGTCGTCGGTGAGATGCAGGTGCAGGATGTTCAGCTTCAGCGCGGCGAGGCGCCGGATCTCGCGCAGCACCCAGTTCGTGGAGTACGTCGTGCGCGACGCGTCGACCATGAGGCCGCGCTCGGGGTAGCGCGGAACGTCCAGTCCGAATCCTTGGTGAACCGACAAGCCCTGGTGCAGCATCTGCACGACCGACCGACCGCCGTAGAACAAGCCAGCAGTGGTAGGGGCGGTGATCCGCACCAGCCTGCTCACCTCGAGCGAGTAGCCCTCGTCACCGAGCCGGCGCGCCAGGTCGTCGGACTGACGCAAGACGACGTCGCCGGTGCGGTAGCCGCTGCGCTGCGCGGCGACCGGGAGCCGGCGCCCTACCTCGTGACGAAGATCCGCCGAGAGCTGGCGGGCAAGCGACAGCAGGTCTGCGTGGTCGGGCCACACCAGGATTCGCGCGTGTGGACCGAGCCGCCAGCTACCGGTGCCGTGGTACCACTGCCGAAGCGCCGGGATGACCAAGGGCGGCCGCTGCGCCGCAGCAACGGACGGGCGCGCCATCGCAGACTGACCCGCACCGCCGATGGCGACGCCGGCGAGCGACAGCAGCACGGCCAGTCCGGCCGAGCGCACCCCCCTCATGGCCGGTCCAGCCAGACTCAGTAGGTCAGAAAGACGGGCGAGCCGTTTCGGACGTGCTTGACGTGGTTGAGGTCGCGATCGTGCATGCGGATGCAGCCGTTGGAGATCGCCGCTCCGTGGTTGCCGATCTCCGCATCGGATCCGACCGGTCCGTGGATCGCGATGATCGCGTCGTCGCCGCCCTCGAAGTGGGAGATCACCCGCGAGTGCGCAGAGGTCTCGAGCATCACTGAGCCGTAGCCCGGTCCGTTCGGGGGTGCGTGGAAGGCGATGAAGTACGTGCCCGTCGGGGTCGGCGTGCCCGAAGCGCCGGTTCCGACCGGGAAGGACTCGATCTGAACGCCCTTGTAGAAGACGTAGAGCCAGTGCTGCGAGATGTCGACGACGACCGCGTAGTGGATCCGCCCCATGACCACGGCGTTGCGGCTGATCCAGGTCGTCGCCTCGTCCGGTCGCTGAGCCAGGCGGACGTGCAGACGCGACGCGGTCGCGTTGATCACCGGCAGGATCGAGGGGTAGCCGTACCAGGCGCCCGGGACCTTGCGGTTGGGCTGGAGGGCGTTGGCGCTGGAGTACCCCTTCGTCGAGTGCTCGAGGTGTGCCACCCACGTCGTCGCCGGCACCATCGCTGCGATCCGGGCGGGGGCGAGCCGGTACCCGTTCGCGTCGGTGCGGTAATGCCGGTGTCCGCGGTGCGACGCCGACCGCCGGTGGACCGTCGTGACGCCCGACGCGGTCCCTGAGCCGGGCGCCACGTTGGACCCCATCACAACGCGCTGCTGCGATGCGGTCGCCGACCGAGCGCCACCCCGGCCGACCTGGAAGGTCGGTGCGACGGCACTCGACGGCAGGAGCAGCGACTGGTAGCCGAGCCCGGTGACCTGGCGAAGCTCCTTCTGCTGCGCGCCGGAGTGGCGCACCGCGGCGAGCGCAACGCTCAGCACCAAGACGACGACCGCACCGAGTGGCAGCGCGATCGACAGGCGGGTTGCCCAACGCTCGCGCGTCCCGCCGTACCCGCGGTACGGGTCGTCGCGGTACTCGCGATATCTGGTGAGCAGGCTCATGCCGTCCGGGTCCTATGCATCCTTGCCATCACAACAGATTGTCCCGTTTTTTCGTGCCGTCTACCAACTTCGGCGGGTCGCCGGCATTTCCCTTGCCGCCACCTGGGTGAAGATCGACGGGTCGACCATCGCCCGCAAGTCCTGAGGAGTCCGCGCATGGAGCTCACAGACCGCCATGTGGTCGTCACCGGCGGCTCCAGGGGGATCGGGAAGGCGCTCGGCCAGGCGTTTGCCGCTGCGGGAGCCCGGGTGACGCTTGTCGCCCGCGGTGAGGACGAGCTGGCGAGGGTGGCAAACCGCCTCGGCGTCGGCCATCTTGCCGCGGACGTCACTGCCGCCGACAACCTCGCAGACCGGCTCAGCGCGATCGCTGCGGTAGACGTGCTCGTCAACAGCGCCGGGCTGGGGACGCCGGGCGAGCTGGCGGACTTCGCAGCGCGCGACCTCCGCCGGCTGTACGACGTCAACGCGCTCGCCCCGGCCGAGCTCGCCCGGCAGGCGATCCCAGGGATGCGCGCACGCGCCAGTGGCCGGATCGTCTTCGTGTCGTCGCTGAGCGCCCAGGTTGCGTTGCCGGGTCTCACCGCCTACTCCGCGACGAAGGCAGCGGTCTCCCAGCTGGCAGAGGGCCTGCGACGAGACCTGCGCGGGTCCGGCGTCGGGGTGACCAACGTCGAGCTCGGCCCCGTCGACACGGGCTTGTACGACGAGGCCACGTCGTACGAGCCGTGCCGCAAGGCCTTCGACCACATGCTCCGCATCCGAATGCTCCGCAAGCTCACGCCCGACGAGGTCGCTGAGGCGGTGGTACAGGCTTGCCGGAAGGACCGGGACCGTGTGGTCCTCCCCCGCCGCGGTACGACTCAGGTCGTCGCATCGCACCTGCCGCAGTGGATCGCCAACCGCCTGCTCTGAGCACCGGCGCGCCAGCTCCGGCAATATGCACGGGTGGACTCCGAGCTCGCGGCGATCGTTGCGCACCTGCCCACCGCGGACCTCTCCGATCCGCAGCGGGCTCGCCGGCAGATCCGCAGCCTGATCGAAGCCGTTGGCTCAGGGCGGCAGCCCTCCTGGACGCAGCGCGTGTCGATCGAGCGCGCGACCGTGCCGGCAGCGGACGGCTACGAGATCCCGATTCGGATCTATCGTCCGGACACCGGAGCGCAACCGCGGGGCGGGATGCTGCACATCCACGGTGGTGCATTCGTCACCGGTGACCTTGAGGTCAGCGAGACACACTCCGGGCGCATGGCAGACGCGGCCGGCCTCGTGGTGGTCGACGTCGACTACCGGCTCGCGCCGGAACACCGGTTTCCGACCGGCTTCGAGGACTGCTACACCGCCCTGACGTGGCTCGCCTCCAATGCAGCGGCGCTCGGCGTCGACCCAGCTCGACTTGCGGTCGGAGGCGAAAGCGCCGGCGGTGCCCTGTCCGCCGCCGTAGCGCTGGCCGCGCGCGATCGCGGCGGGCCCGCCCTGGCCTTCCAGCTACTGCTCTACCCGGTGCTCGACGACTCGCTCACCACGCATTCGGTTCGCACGATGACCGAGACCCCGATGTGGGACGCGCCGAACAGCGCCCTGATGTGGGTGCACTACCTCGGGCCGGCCGAGGAGCGGGGCGAGGTGTCGCCGTACGCCGCGCCGGCGCGGGCAATCGGCAGCGCGCGAGGCCTGTCAGGTCTGCCGCCGGCGTACATCCTCGCCTGCGAGCACGACCCGCTGCGCGACGAAGAGCTGACCTACGCCGCCGAGCTCGCACTCGCCGGGGTGCCGGTGGAGCTGCACCTCGTGCCCGGCACGTTTCACGGATTCGACGCGTTTCCCACGCAGATCGGCAAGCGGATCACCGCCGAGTACCTCGAGGCCCTGCGTCGTGCGGTCGGCGGTTGATAACGGGACTCGCGCACACCGGCGTCTGCGTCGCTGACCTCGATGCGGCAGTCGCCTGGTATCGCGATGTCCTGGGCCTGACCGTCCTGTCGCCGCCGTACCTGATGGAGGGCGACGCTATCGCTGCCGACATGGGCGAGCTGATCCCTGAGCCGCGGCTCAAGGCGGCGATCCTCGGATTCGCCGCCGACGGCGATCGCGTGCTGGAGCTGCTCGAGTATCCCGGCATCGAAGGCAACCACCACGACCGTGCTGTCGTCGACGACGGCCTGAGCCACGTCGCTCTGTTGTGTGACGACATCGACGGGACACGGCGCGAGCTCGAGGCGAAGGGCGTGCAGTTCATCGTCTCCGGCATCGCCGACGTCGCCCGAGTGCGTACGACCTGGTTCCGCGATCCATGGGGCGTCGTGTTCATTCTCGTCGAGAAGTCACGGCGCGAAAAGCCGTACTTCGCCCAGTTCGGATGACGTCATGGCGTTGAGGTCACGCGGTCCGTCAGTCGCCATCCTCGGCGCGGGCGCCGGTGGGATCGCGATGGGCGTTGCGCTCGGCCGCGCCGGCTTCGACTACACGATCTTCGAGAAGAGCGACGGCGTCGGCGGCACCTGGCGCGACAACACCTATCCGGGTGCGGCGTGCGACGTACCGTCGCACCTCTACTCGTACTCCTTCGCACCCAACCCGCAGTGGTCTCGCACCTACGCGACCCAGCCGGAGATCCTTGCCTACCTCGAGCGCTGCGCGGGTGAGTTCGGGGTCGCCGAGCACGTGCGAACGTCGACACCGATCCGCACCGCGGCGTGGGATGAGGCGGCGCAGCACTGGGTGCTGACCGCAGAGGACGGCGCGACGCACACCGCCGACGTCCTCGTCAGCGCACTCGGAATGCTGAACGTGCCGTTCGTTCCGGACATCCCCGGCCTGGAGTCGTTCCGCGGCCGCGCATTCCACTCGTCGCAGTGGGATCACAGCCGACCGCTGACCGGTGAGCGTGTCGCGTCGATCGGCACCGGCGCGAGCGCGATCCAGTACGTTCCGGCGATCGCCGATGACGCCGCCATTGTCGACGTCTTCCAACGGACGCCGATCTGGGTGTCACCTCGCTTCGACCACGAGTACAGCGAAGAGCAGATGCAGCAGTTCGCGCGAGCTCCGCTGGCCGCAAAGCGGCATCGGTGGCAGATCTTCTGGACCTATCAGCGGGCGTCGTTCGACGTGTCGCATCCGTTCACCCAGGGCCAGACGGAGTTCGCTCGCGCGTATCTCGATCGCAAGATCGAGGACCCGGGGCTCCGGGCCGCGCTCACCCCGGACTTTCCGGTCGGCTGCAAGCGACCGTTGAGCTCACGCACTTGGTTTCCGGCGCTGACCCGACCCAACGTCAATCTGGTGACGGCTGGGATCTCCGAGATCACCCCACACGGCATCCGCACGGCAGACGGCGAGCTGCACGAGGCGGACACGATCATCTTCGGCACCGGTTTCCGAGCCAATGAGTACCTCACTACCGTCGACGTCGTCGGGCGTGACGGGCGCAAGCTCAAGGACGCGTGGGCTGCCGGCGCTGAGGCGTATCTCGGAGTCACCGTTGCGGGATTCCCGAACTTCTTCATGCTCTACGGACCGAACACCAACGGCGTGAACTCGATCCTGTTCATGCACGAGGCTCAGACCCACCTGATCGTCAGAACGCTTCGGTTGCTGCGGCGTTGGCGACTCGGCTCGGTCGACGTCCGCGCGTCCGTCATGCGCAGGTACAACGAAAGGATCCAGGCAGCCATGGAGGGCAAGGTCTGGAGTGCGGGGTGCAGCAACTACTTCGCAACGCCCGAGGGCAAGATCGTCACGCAGCTCCCCTACAGCGCCGCTGAGTACTGGGTGCGCACCCGCTTCGTGGCACCGTGGCGTTATCGCTGGGGCCGACGCCGAAAGCAGGCCACCGCCTAGCCCGCAACCAGGTCGAGCGCCGCCTTCTCGATCGCGGCCTCCGAGACGAGCACCTGATCGGCGGCATCACCGAGCGGGATGAAGGTGTCCACGGCCGCGATGCGGGAAGCGCGACCGCGCCAACCGTGGTCCGACAAGGCCGTGATGACGCCTTCTGAGACTCCCCCGCTGGCCCGGGTCTCGTCGACCACGAGAACCCGACCAGTGACATCCGCCTCGCGCAGCAGGTCCTCGATCGGGAGTGGCGCGATCCAGCGCAGGTCGAGCACGCGGCTCCTGATCCCGGTGTCGCTGAGCCGGCGGGCGACCCGCAACGACATCGGCACGCCGTTGCCGAACGTCGCGATCGTCAGGTCTGTCCCATCGCTGTAGGTACGCCCGGCGCCGATCGGCACGTGGCGCAGCGGCCAGTCGGCCGGCGCGACGTACGGCGTCGCCCATTCGCCGTCGCCGGCGACGTGCAGGTCGCGCGAGTGGTAGAGCGCGATCGGCTCGATGAAGACGCAGACCGTGCCGTCGACCTTCGCCGCCGCCAGACAGGTCCGCAGCATCGAGGCGGCGTCGTCGCCGCGCGCCGGCACCGCGACGACGATGCCGGGGATGTCGCGCAGCACAGCGACTGCGTTGTCGTTGTGGAAGTGGCCGCCGAAGCCCTTCTGGTAGGCCAGACCGGCGACCCGCACCACGATCGGGTTGCGGTAGCTCCCGTTGGAGAAGAACGACAAGCTGGCCGCCTCACCGCGAAGCTGGTCCTCAGCGTTGTGCAGGTAGGCGAGGTACTGGATCTCCGGCACGGGAAGCAGGCCGGACACGCCCGTCCCAAGTGCGACGCCGAGGATCGACTGCTCATCCAGCAGGGTGTCGAACACCCGTCCCGCGCCGAACCGGCGGGCGAGTCCGCGCGTCACGCCGTACACGCCGCCCTTGCGCCCGACGTCCTCACCGAAGACGACAATCGAGGGGTCGGCCAGCATCGCGTCGGCGAGCGTTCGGTTGATGCTGTCGGCCAATGTGAGCGCTTCGCCCAGCTCGGGCAGCCGACCTCCGAAACCTTGGAGCCTCGCCGCATCCGGAGCCGCGATCGCCGCCGCTCGAGCGACGAGATCAGGTTGGCGCGGCGAGAGCGGCGCGACCACCTCGACCGCGCTCGCGAGCCGGCGATGCGTCACAGCCTCCTTCGCGAGGTCGCGCACCTCCCTGAGGACGGAGTCGTAGCGAGCGATCACATCCGCCGGTGTCATCGCGCCGCATTCGACAAGCACACGCGCCGTACCCAGCACGGGGTCGCGTGCGAGGTCCGCATCGATGTCCGAGCGAGGGCGGTAGCTGACCTCGGCGTCGGTCCCGGCGTGCCCCATGAACCGCACCATCCGCAGGTGCAGGAAGGCCGGCGACCGACTCGACCTGACGTGTACGGCTGCAGCAACTGCGGCGTCGTGACACGCGGCCGGATCGGCGCCGTCGGCCGTGAAGTACGCGAGCTCGGGGCGATGACCGTACGCCGACTCGACCCAGGTCCGTGCGGTGGGAACGCTGATGCCCAGCCCGTTGTCCTCGCAGACCAGCAGCAATGGCAGTGGAAGACCGCTGTGGGCGACGTGACACGCAGCGTTGATCGCACCGACCGCGGTCGAGTGGTTCGCCGAGGCGTCACCGAAGCTGGCGACCGCGAGCGCGTCGGTCGGCCACGCGGAGTGGACGCCCAGCTTCCGCGCTCGGTCGATCGCGAACGCCACGCCCAGTGCCCGCGGCAGGTGGGACGCGATCGTCGAGGTCTGCGGGATCACCGCGAGGTCGCGATGGCCGAAGACCTTGTGCCGGCCACCGGCGATCGGCTCATCAGCCGCTGCGACCAGGCCGAGCAGAACATCGCGGAGCGGGGTGGAGCCGGGCACCTGCGCAGCGCGGGCGAGGTAGAACGCCCCGGACCGGTAGTGCAGCAGCGCCGGATCCGTCGGCCGCAACGCGGCGGCCACCGCAGCGTTCGACTCATGCCCGGCCGAGGCGATCGTGTAGTAGCCGTTGCCGGCCGCCCGAAGCCGGCGCGCCTCGAGGTCGAGCGCGCGGCTGCCGAGCTGCGCGTCGAGCAGCTCGATCGCACGGCGCGCCGTGAGCTGCGTTCCGCGCCGTACCGGCTCGTCGAGGCCGACGGGTGCGCTGCCGGAACCTGCGAGCGAGCCCACCGCCGCGCGAAGCCGGGCGTCGAGCTCGTCCTCGGGCAGCCGATCGGTCATCGGGGTCCGGCTACTCCGGTAGCCGGTAGGACTCGTCGGGGACGAGCTCCGCGACATCCATCTGGGCCTTCTGCAACCGGCCGGAGTAGTCCCAGTTCACCGCCTGCCAGCGGGTGAACTGGTCGAGGACCCACATGCCGGACTGCCGCGAGCCGTTGCCCGACTTTCCGTTGCCGCCGAACGGCAGGTGCGCCTCCGCGCCGGACGTCGAGTTGTTGATGCTCACCATCCCCGCCGAGACGCCGCGGCGGAACCGGAACGCCTCCTCGGGGTCCGTCGTGTAGATCGACGATGACAGCCCGTAGCCCGGCAGGTTGGCGAGCCGGATCGCCTCGTCGAGCTCGCGGTACGTCGTCACTCCGACGAGCGGGCCGAAGGTCTCGTTGCGGAAGATCAGGTCGTCGGGGCGAACTCCGTCGGCGATCACCGGGTGGTAGTAGACACCGGCATCCGGGTCGCCCACGAAGCCCTCGCGCGGATTGGCGGCAGTGATCCGCCCGGTCGCGGTCGAGCCGTGCAACGAGTGATGCGGCTGCAGCCAACCGAGGTACTCCTCGAACTGCACGCCGAACTTCTCGTCGAGCATCGGCCCGAAGACGACAGCCTCACCGGGGGTGCCCACGGCCGCCTCTCGCGTGAGCTTGTCGAACCGCGCGACGAAGTCGTCGTGGACGCTTTCATGCACGATCACGGTGCCGAGGGATGTGCAACGCTGACCTGCAGTCCCGAAGCCGGAGAACAGTGCGCCTTCGGCAGCCAGGTCGAGGTCAGCCGACGGCGTCACGACCATCGGGTTCTTGCCGCCGAGCTCGAGACATGCCGACTGCAGATGGCGGCCCGTGAGCTCGCCGATCCGTGAACCGACGGCACTCGAGCCGGTGAACCCGACCTTGTCGACGTTGCCGTCCGCGAGCGCCTGCGACAGGCCGTCGTACGTCGCCGGACCATCGGCCAGGACGAGGTTCAGCACGCCCGCCGGCAACCCACCCCCACGGACAAAGAGCTCGAACAGCGCCTCGCCGCAAGCCGGCGAGTAGTCGGCGGGCTTCCACACGACGGCGTTGCCGCACAGCAGGGCCGGCACCAGGTACCAGGCCGGAACCGCGACCGGGAAGTTTCCGGCCGTGATCGCGGCGACGACACCCACCGGGTTGCGGAAGGTGAACAGCTGCTTGTCCGGCATCTCGCTGCCGACGGTCTGGCCGTAGAGACGACGGCCCTCACCGAGGAAGAAGTCGCAGGTGTCCACGATCTCGCGAACCTCGCCCAGGGCCTCTGCGTAGGGCTTGCCGATCTCGCGCGTGACGAGACGGGCGAGCCGCTCGGCATTTGCCTCGACGGTGCGCCCGATGTGCGCGATCGCGCGCCCGCGCACCGGCGCCGGAACGTCCGCCCACCCGACTTGGGCTTCTCGCGCCGCGGCACACGCCGCCGCGAAGGTAGCGGCGTCGCCCAGCGCAACGTGCGCGACGACCTCGTCGAGCTGCGCCGGGTTGCGGTCCTCGACCGTGCCGCCGGGCGCGGCGGCGACGGCCTCGCCGGCGATCACCGAAGAGATGACTCTCATGCGTGCTCCCGCTGTCGGGTGGGGACGGCGAGCCGGCTCAGCACACTGTGCAGGGCCTCGACTCCGATCCCGAGCTCATCTTCGGTCACGGAGAGGGCCGGACGGAAGCGGACTGACCGCTCGCCACACGGCAACGCCAGCACCCGCTCCTCCCGGAGCCCGGTGACGACCTGCTCCCGGGTCGCCGGATCCGGGAGGTCGATCGCGCACATCAAGCCTCTGCCGCGGATGTTGGACACGAGCTGCGGGTGCCGCTGAGACAGGTCGTGCAACGCGGCCAGCAGCTCGTCGCCGCGCCGGGCGGCGGCGTCGAAGATGCCGTCCGCTTCGATGATCTCGAGCAGCCGTCGCGCTCGGACCATGTCGGCGAGACCGCCGCCCCACGTCGAGTTGATGCGGCTCGAGACGGTGAAGACGTTGTCGGCGACCAGATCGACCCGACGGCCCGCCATGATCCCGCCGACCTGCAGCTTCTTCGCGAACGCGACGATGTCCGGCTCGAGCCCTAGCTGCTGGTAACACCACGGCGTACCGGTGAGCCCGACGCCGGTCTGCACCTCGTCGAGGACGAATAGCGCGTCGTAGCGATGACAGAGCGCCTGCATCGCTTGCAGGAACTCGGCCCGCAGGTGGTTGTCCCCGCCTTCGCCCTGAATCGGCTCGGCGATGAAGCACGCGATGTCGTGCGGATGCGCCTCGAATGCGGCCTCGGCCTGCGCGAGTGCGTGGCGCTCGGCCGTCTCGACCGTTGCGAGATGGTCGTGGAGCGGGAACCGGACGGCCGGCACATCGATCCGCGGCCAGTCGAACTTCGGGAACCGCTCAGTCTTGACCGGGTCGGTGTTCGTCAGCGACAGCGTGTAGCCGCTGCGCCCGTGAAAGGCGCGGGTGAGGTGCATGACCTTGGTGCCGAGGCCCGGTGAGCGCCCGGCCTGCTCGTTGCGGCGGCTCTTCCAGTCGAAGGCCGTCTTCAGCGCGTTCTCCACCGCGAGCGCACCGCCCTCGACGAAGAACAGGTGAGGCAGCGCCGGGTCGCCCAGGACGCGACTGAACGTCGCCACGAACTCGGCGAGGTGGGTCGTGTAGGTGTCGGGATTGGCCGGCTTGTTCGCCGCGACCTTCGCGAGCAGGCTCATGAAGTCCGGGTCGCCGGCAAGGCCGGGCGGATTGGCCCCGAGCGGAGCGGATGCGAAGAAGGTGTAGAGGTCGAGGTACTCGCGGCCGTCGCGCGCGTCGACCAGCCAGCTGCCATGGCTGGCCTCGAGGTCGACGACGAGCCGGAACCCGTCGACGAGCAGATGCTCCCGGAGGCGATCGTGAACATCCTCCGGCGCAACCCGCGCTGACGTGTAGGACCTCATGGCAATCGCCTCCTGTACAACATCTTATCCGGTGCAAGGCGCATATTTGCGGAGCAGCTTCGGCGAGGGAATGGCTGTGAAGGACTATTTCCGCGCCAACCGGGAACGGCGCGCAGAGCCGCGCGGCAGATTATGTTGTTTGTCGACCAGGCTTGTATAGTTTCTAGGGGCCCGCTCGACAACCGGAAGGCTCAGCAGTGCACATCGATCCGTACATCGTGCTGGGAAGCGCGATCATCGGCCTGCTCGTCGGTACGACGGGCGCGGGCGGTGGCGCACTGATGACGCCGATGCTGATCCTGCTGTTCAACGTCCAACCGGACAAGGCCATCTCCAGCGACCTCGTCGCGGCCGTGCTGATGCGCCCGCTCGGCGCGATCGTCCACTTCCGGCAAGGCACCGTGAACAAGCGCCTGGTCGGCCTGCTCGCCATGGGCTCGGTGCCGATGGCGTTCCTCGGTGCCTACCTGCTCCACGTCATCAAGGGCAACGCCAGCGGCGCGCAGACCGACATCGAGCGAATGCTCGGGACCGCGCTGCTCGTCGGCGCTGCTGCGATGGTGCTGCGGTTCGGGCTCGACCGGCGATCGGGCAACAAGCGCGAGGGCGTGGTCCAGGACATCGAGATCCACACGCTCCGCACGATCGCGATCGGGATGATCGGCGGCATCGTCGTCGGCATGACGTCGGTGGGATCAGGCTCGCTGATGATCGTCCTGATGCTCTTCCTCTACCCGATGCTCGGCGCCAACCAGCTGGTCGGGACCGACCTCGCGCAGGCGCTCCCGCTCACCGGCGCCGCGGCCCTCGGAGCGCTGGCGTTCGGCTCCGTCTCCTTCGGCGTGACGACGTCGCTCATCATCGGCAGCGTCCCCGCCGTACTGGTCGGCTCGGTGTTGTCCTCACGCGCGCCCGACCGCGTCATCCGACCGGTCATCACCTTCGTGATCCTGGCCTCCGGTCTGAAGTACGTCGGCGTCGGCACCACCACGCTCGGCTGGAGCCTCGTCGGCGTACTGTTCGCAGGGTTCGTGGGGTGGGTGCTGCTGTCGAAGCCATGGGGCTCCTCGGACGGTCGGGCCAGTGATGACACAGCAGCGGCGGAGACCTAGGAGTCACTGACGATGACGGCGGAGCTCAGCGAGGAGCTGTTCCTTCCCGATCCTGAGCCTCGCGACGTCCGCTACACCGTGATCTCCGTCGACGACCACGTCGTCGAGCCACCCCACATGTTCGAAGGCCGAGTGCCGGCTGCCCTTGCCGACGCTGCGCCGCGGATCGTCGAGACCTCCCGCGGGTACCAGGTCTGGGAGTTCGAGGGCCGCAAGTACAGCCAGATCGGCATGAACGCCGTCGCGGGCCGGCGACCCGAGTCAGTGACGATGGAGCCGTTCCGCTTCGACCAGATGCGACCGGGCTGCTACGACGTCGACGCCCGCGTGCACGACATGGATCTAAACGGCGTCTGGGCGTCGATGAACTTCCCGTCGCAGATCAGCGGCTTCTGCGGTCGGGTCTTCTTCGACGCCGCCGACCGCGAGCTCGGCCTTGCCTGCCTGCGTGCCTGGAACGACTGGATGTACGAGGAGTGGTACTCCGCGCATCCACAGCGGATCATCCCGCTCGGCATCACCTACCTCGCCGATCCGGTGCTCGCCGTCGCCGAGATCCGGCGCAATGCCGAGCGCGGCTTCACCTCGGTCACCTTCCCGGAGCGGCCGCACGAAATCGGGCTGCCGTCGCTGTGGGACCGCGAGCACTGGGACCCGATCATGGCGGCCTGCGTCGAGACCGACACGGTGATCTCCCTGCATGTGGGGAGCTCCGGGATGCCGGCACTGCCGGCCGGCTCCCCCGCCGTACAGCTGTCGGCGACGTTGTTCGGCCAGCAGTCGCTGGGGGCATGCGCGGAGTGGCTGTGGTCGGAACACCCGCTTCGTCACCCCGAGCTGAAGATCGCCATGAGCGAGGGGGGCATCGGCTGGGTCGCGATGCTGCTCGACCGTCTCGACAACATCGTCGATCGCTCTGGTTACGGGCTCGGGTGGGACATCCGGCCGGCGGAAGTGCTGAAGCGCAACTTCTGGTTCTGCACCATCGACGATCCGTCGACGATCGACACCCGCCAGCGGATCGGGGTCGAGAACATCATGGTCGAGGTCGACTACCCGCACGGCGACAGCACCTGGCCTGACACCCAGCGCGTCATCGAGCGGGCCTGGGGACATCTGCCGAGCAACGAGCTGCGGATGATCTGCAGCGAGAACGCCGCCAATCTCTACCGTCACCCGCTGCCGGACACCGTCCTGCCGCTGGGCTAGCGGACGGGCACGCCGAGCCCGCCGATACGGGTCGAAAGGACCCTGATGAAAGGCACCCCTACCGGCGGGCCCGACGCAGGTACAACGACTGTGGGGCCGCATTGGACGCGGCCTGGGGATGAAGACCTGTGGTCAGGTCAGCGGACGGCGTCCTTCAGCTTCTCGCCGGCCTGCTTGATGTCGCCCTTGGCTTTGCCGACCTTGCCTTCGGCTCGCATCGACTCGTTGCCGACGGCCTTGCCCATGCCCTCCTTCGCCTTGCCCTTCGCGGACTCGCCAAGGTTCTTGGCCTTGTCCATGCCACTCATTGCTGGGTCTCCTTCCGCAACGCGTCTCGGCAACACGTTCTCGCCAACACGTTCTCGCGTTGTGCGTCCTGCAATTTGTGCCTCCCCCACGGCGAAGTAACCGCGTGATCTTGACGAAGAACGCGTTTAGCGGGCCTGATAGCGCCTTCTTCGTCAAGATCGCGCGGGCTGTCAGCGGAAGTTGCGGGCAGCGGGTCGTACGCCGAGTGGAAGCGCATGGATTCGCTCCGCCATCACGTTCACCACGTGGTCGGTGTGCTGCAGCATGCCGTGGATCAGCAGTGCGGCGGAACCTTGCGCAACCTTGCGATACCGAGCCCAGATCTCCTTCGAGCAGATCACGTTGATCATCCCGGTCTCGTCCTCGAGGTTGACGAAGGTGACACCGCGCGCGGTCGCCGGCCGCTGGCGGTGCGTCACCACTCCCCCGACCAGGACCCGCGTCCTGTCCTCGAGTCGGTGCAGGCCTTCGGCCGACACGACGCCCATCGCATTCAGGCGATCGCGGACCAGCATCGTCGGGTAGCGGTCCGGGGTCACACCAGTCGCCCAGAGGTCGGCGTACAGCTTCTCGGGCACTGTCATCGCCGGCAGCTGCGGTGCCTCCTGCTCGTCGACGATCGGCAGCTCGAGCTGTCCGGGTTTGACCGCAGCCGCAGCACCGGCGACCCACAGCGCGTCTCGCCGGGTGACCCCGAAGCCGTCGAAGGCACCTGCGGTCGCGAGCGCCTCCATCTGGTCGGTCGACAGTCCGACCCGATGCGCCAGATCGGTCAGCGACGTGTACGGACCTTCTTTGTCCCGGAGCTCGACGATCCGCTCTGCCAGCTCGTCACCGATCGTCCGCACCTCTGACAGGCCGAGCCGGATCGCCGGTTGTGGCGCGTCGAGACACCCGCACTGCGACGGTCCGTCTCCCGGCTCGAGCATGCAGTCGGCGGCAGAGGCATTGATGTCGGGACCGCGCGTCTCGACGCCGTGACGACGCGCATCCGCGACCAGCGACTGCGGTGAGTAGAAGCCCATCGGCTGCGCGTTGATCAGCGCCGCACAGAACGCCGCCGGGTAGTGCAGCTTCAGCCAGGACGAGGCATAGACCAGCAGCGCGAACGAGATCGCGTGGCTCTCGGCAAAGCCGAACGACGCGAACGCGTGGATCTTGTCGAAGATCTGGTCGGCGTCGGCGCCGGTGATGCCGTTGGCGGCCATCCCGTCGTACAGCCGCTGTTGCAGCGCGGCGATCCGCGCCTCGGATCGCTTCGACCCCATCGCGCGCCGGAGCTGGTCGGCCTCGGTCGGGGTGAAGTCCGCGACCGCGACCGCGAGCTGCATCATCTGCTCCTGGAACAGCGGTACGCCGAGGGTGCGCTCGAGCGCAGGCTTCACCTTCTCGTGGATGTAGGTGACCTCCTCGCGACCGTGGCGGCGACGGATGTAGGGATGCACCGAGTCGCCCTGGATCGGGCCGGGCCGGATCAGCGCGACCTCGATGACGAGGTCGTAGAAGCTGCGCGGACGCAACCGCGGCAGCGTCGCCATCTGAGCGCGCGACTCGATCTGGAACACGCCGACCGTGTCCGCCTTGCACACCATGTCGTAGACGCACGGCATCTCGCGCGGGATCGTCGCCAGCTCGTAGCTCACGCCGTACCAGTTCTCGATCAGCTCGAAGCTGTAACGGATCGCCGACAGCATTCCCAAGCCGAGCAGGTCGAACTTCACGAGGTCGATCGCGGCGCAGTCGTCCTTGTCCCACTGCAGGACGGTGCGACCCGGCATCCGCCCCCACTCGACCGGACAGACCTCGACGATCGGCCGGTCGCAGATCACCATGCCGCCGGAGTGGATGCCGAGATGTCTTGGGGCGTCACGCAGCTCGTCGGCAAGAGTCACGATCTCGTCCGGTACACCGGTGACGTCGGCCAGGTCGACCTTGTAGCCGGACTCGACCTGCTTGCTCCAGGCGTCCTGGGTGCCGGTCGGGTAACCGAGGGCTTTGGCCACATCGCGGATCGCCGACCGCGGGCGGTAGGTGATGACGTTCGCGACCTGCGCGGTGTGCTCGCGGCCGTACTTCTCGTAGACGTGCTGGATGACCTCTTCACGACGCCCTGACTCGAAGTCGACGTCGATGTCCGGCGGCTCGTTGCGCTCGGCGGACAGGAACCGCTCGAACACCAGGTTGTAGTAGACGGGATCGATCGAGGTGATCTCCAGCGCGTAGCAAACGGCGGACGACGCCGCCGACCCGCGCCCCTGGCACAGGATCCCCTTCGAGCGCGCGAAGCTGACGATCTCCCAGACGACGAGGAAGTAGCCGGGAAAGCTGAGCTCTTCGATGACGGTCAGCTCGTGCTCGATCCGGGCTTGCGCCTTCAGGTACAGCTTCCGGTCGCCCGAGCCGTACCGTCGCTCGAGCCCTTCCCTCGTAAGCTGGCGCAGGTACGTCATCTCGGTGTGACCGGCGGGCCTCGGGAACGGCGGCAGCTGCGGCGCGATCAGCCGGATCGGGAAGGCCAGCTCCGCGCCGATGCGGGCAGCGGCCGCAACAACACCCGGCCACCGTGCGAACCGTTCCGCAAGCTCCGCACCACTGCGCAGGTGCGCGTCGGCCCATGCCGGCAGCCAGCCGTCGATCTCGTCGAGGCTGCGTCGCGCCCGCACCGCGGCCATCGCAGTGGCGAGTGGGCGGCGCGGTGGGCCGTGGTAGTGCGCGGCAGTCGTGGCGACCACTGGAAGTCCCGCTTCGTCGGCGAGCGCCGCCAGCGCGTCGTACCGTTCGTCCGCCAGCGGATCCCGGGAGTACGACAGCTCGACTGCGACGTTGTCGCGGCCGAAGCGCGCCACGAGCTCGTCGAGCGCACTGCGCGCAGCGTCGAGCCCGAACGTGCCGTAGCTCTTCGGGCCACCGTCGCCCGACTCCAGTGCGCTGCGCAGCAGTCCCTTGCGGCATCCGGTCAGCACCAGCCAGTGCCCGCCCGCAGTCTCGGTCAGCTCGTCGAGGTCGTAGACCGGATGCCCCTTCGCGCCACCGCGAAGCTGCGCGGTGCTCATCGCCCGGCACAGCCGGGAGTAGCCCAGCGGGTCACGCGCCAGCACCAGCAGATGCCGGCCCGCCGGGTCGGGCATCCCGGAGCGGGCGCCGGTCGCACGCTGCGACGTCGTGCGGGGCACCGTGAGGTCGAGGGAGAGCTCCGCCCCGAAGACCGTCGCGAGTCCCACGGCCTCCGCGGCCTCGGCGAAGCGCGGCACGCCGTACATCCCGTTGTGGTCGGTCAGCGCAAGTCCGGACAGGCCGAGCCGGACCGCTTCCTCGACCAGCTCCTCGGGCAGGCTCGCACCGTCGAGATGGCTGAACGACGAGTGCGCGTGCAGCTCGACGTACGGCACCGGATCGGCGGGGCGCAGCAGCGGCTTCGGCTCGTACGCCGGCCGGTGCCGCGACCAGCCGGGTGTATCCCCGCCATCGCCCACGCCCTCAGGTCGCGGTGGGTCAGGGATCCGGCCCGACAAGCGAGCCTCGAGCTCCCGCCAAGGAACCGGCGGGTTCTCCCACCCCATCTAGGTGGGTGCTTTTCGTCGAGGTTGACGTAGATAGCGGAATAGATGCCTCATAACGCCATCTACGTCAGCCTCGGCGCGCATTGATCCCTGACGCTCAGTCATAGATGCCTTCCAGGACCCACTTCGGGTTCTCACCGCTGCACATCTCACCGGCGACGAGGTACGCGCGACCTCGCGCGTCGACGAGCTGCATCCGCGCCACCCGAACCGCGCTCGCCGGGTCCCACCAGCGTTCGTCCGCCGGCCACGGCCCGGCCCACGAGATCACCTCGCGGCCTTCACCGGGCCGCAGCCCGATCCGGCTCGGCGGCCGTAACAGCGAGCCCCTGTCACCGACCACTACCGCCCGCCCGCCGGCGTCGAGCAGGTCGATCGGCGCCGGCGGGTCGAGCACGACACTCGGCGCGGGCGCCGGCAGATGGCCCGGCCACGGCTCGTCCGGGCGACGCGCCGGCGTACGTTCCTCGCCCCATGGCACCAGCTGAGTGCGCTGCGCCGGACCGCGACCGCCGATCACCGCCGGTTGCATGACACCGCCTGCGCCGAGGATCGTCTGCACCCGTGCGATCGCCCGTCGGGCCCGCTCACCGGCCTCACCGTCGCCGCCCCACAACGCCTGCTGATGAGTTCCGGTCGGCACGGTCTCGACCGGGACGATCCGTAGCCGGCAGATCGCAGCCGTCAGTCGAGGGGTGCCCGCTCCACTCTGCTGCCCGACACCGTGAAGCCAGCCTTCGATCTGCCAGCGGATCCGGTCGATCACGTCGCTCGCCGACAGCACGCCCGTCGCCCGCCACCGCCGGGCCGCCCGCTCACCGGCCTCGGAGACGACCTCGAGCTCGACGCAGGCACACGCAAGCGCGCGGGCAGAGAGGTTCGCGACGAAGGTCTCCGCGGCGCTGCGCGCGGAGAACGCCACCACGTCGACCCGGTCGACCGGCGGCTCGAGCTCCACCGTCACCGAGCAGTCGACCGGCGGCTCGCGCACTACGACTGCCCGGTCGTCACGACCGCCCGCTTGCCGGTGGGCCCATGCCCCGGCCGGTCCGAACCGCACGGCGACATCACGCGCCGGCAGCGCGGCGAAGCCGCCGAGCGTCCAGATCCCCAACCGGCGGAGTACGTCGACCAGCGCCGAGTCACCGAACGCATCGAGCGTCCCGATCGGCAGGTCGGCGAGGAACGCCGCTGACCCACCCGGCGGCACCACCACCGAACGCCGGGCGGCTTGCTCGGCGGCGAAGGCGCCGTCCGCGATGCCGACAGAGACCTCGCAAGCAGTCCAGCTGACCGCTTCTTGCAACGTCGTCACCAGCGCCGGCTCGCCGCCGAGATGACGTGCCGGGCCGCGAGCAGCCACCGCGAGCAGTCCCGGGCGCACTACCTCGACCCCGGCCACGACTGCCTCAACCGCACGGATCGCGGGCTCGAAGCAGCGGGCCTCCGCTGCCTCGTCGCGGGGCAGCACGACGAGCTCCGGACAGCGAGCCTGCGCTTCACGTTTGCGCATTCCACGACGTATGCCGAGACCGCGCGCATCGCGCGAGCAAGCCACGATGTGGTTGGCCGCGAGCACTGCCACCGCGGCTTCCGGTGAGGCGAGGCCGGCGGTCTCACGTGCCGCGACGACCGGCCAGTCGGGGCACCACACCGTGGCAATCCGCGGCAGCATCTAGCTAACAGCTCTCCGCATGTCGGCAAGTTCAACTACTGGCGCGTCGTAGGACTCCACCGCTCCGCGGCTGCCGGGCAGCCACAGCGTGACCTCGCGGGAACGCACCGCCTGGCCGCGACCGTCGACACTGACCCGTACCCGCCGGCGAGTCAGCCGGCCATGGCCGTCCCCGATCCCCGACCACTCACCCGCATCCGCAGTCAGTCGCAGGTCTGCCGTCGGCCAGCGACCGCCGGCCAGGAACGGCAGCAGCACCGAGTCCCGCGACCGCGCCCGGGCAGCGAGCCGGCGCAGGTCGCCATCGGCAAGGCGAGCCGGCGCCCGCGCAGCGACGATGTCGAACGCGTCGAGCAGCGCGCCGACCACGTTGGTCCAGCTCTCGCCGCCCGCCGCCGGCACCACCGGCAGCCGAGCCAGGTCGATCCCGAAGTCTCGCGCTGCTTCTGCACCCAGCCGGGTCGCGCACCCGATCGGCAGGTCGACCAGCACGCACCAGGCCCCGTCCGCGGAGGCCTGCGCGAGCAGCGCCAGCAGCAGTGACAGCGACCCGGTGACGCTGACCGTGCTCCCCCGCCGCAGTCCGCCCGGCAGCAGGTCATGCAGCTCGGAAAGCACTGGCAGCGAAGGCGTACGAGCCCCTAGCGCAGCCGCGGTGACCGGCGCCGGCGGCCGCTCGCGGAGCGGGTTCCGGAGGGCCTGGTCGAGCATCTCGCCATCATCGAACGTATGTTCGAACAATGTCAATTTCGCCGGCCGGTGTTCGCCGACGGTGACAGAACGGCGACCTGCTACGCCATGAATCAGGCACGCTGAACCGGCTGGCGGGTCAATCCAGGATCTGGTCGCTATCCGGACCCATCATGTCCCGATGGCGCTCGATCTCCCCTGCCCAAGCTGCGGCACCCAGATGTACGCCGAGCAGGCCCACAACCGTTGCCCCTCGTGCCTGTACTACGAGCCCTGTTGCGACGGCGCGCCACAGGCGTGCCGGTCAGCCCAGGCGAAACCAAACGCCCTTACCGTGGCCGCGACGGTCGGGCTTGACGCCCCAGGCGCTGGACAGCACCTCGACCAGTCGTAGCCCGCGACCGCCTTGCGCGGCCGGGGTCGAAGCCGCGACCTCCGGCATCGCCGGCTCGTCGTCGGAAACCGTCACCGCAAGCCCGTCCGCGTCGTACTCCATGATGACCTTCACCTCGCCGCGACCATGGGTCACGGCGTTGGTGACGAGCTCGGAGGCAAGCAGCTCTGCGGTCCGCGCCGACGACGGCGACACGGCACTGGCGAAGTCGTGCACGGCACGGCGAGCCTGCGCCGGCGCGTTGCGGGACGACGCGAGCGTCAGCTCCTCACGAGTCGCGGTCTTCACTGGGCACTCCTGGGGTGGCCGCTCTCCTCAGTTGAGCGGATATGCACGATCGTGCCCGCTTTTGGTCGAAAAAGAACCCGCCACCCGGCTCAGCCGAATGCCACATCGAATTACGCCATTTGGCCGTACAGCGGAGCGATTGCGACTACGCCGGACGCATCAGACCGAAACGGTAACCAGCCGAGTCCCGCCATCACCGAACAGCACAAGCCGGTTCAGCTGCGAGGTGGCGATCGAGGTTGATCCGGTGACCTGCGCCTCGCCGGCGTACGTCGCCTCCCATCGGCCGACCAGGTCGGTGGTGCCGTCATCGGCAACCGCGATGAGGCGGCAGTGCTCGTCGGTCGGCAGGCCGGAGACAGTGACCCGCAACGCAGAGCCCGACGCCTGCGGCCTCATCGCAACCTGCATGTGGATCGGACCATTCGCGCCAACGTGGCTCTGCCAGGTGTCGGTGTGCGACCGAAGCACGCCGATGGCCGTGGCGCTCGCCCCACCCACGACGACGACTGCGGCTGCCGCCGCGACGATCGCCCGCCACCGCGGCCGTCGCGGCAACACCTTCACCTCCGCGCCGTCCGCCTCGACACCAGCAGCCTCGACACCGGCAGCCTCGATACGAGCCTGCGCGGCGACCCGGTCGAACAGCGCCTCGGAGGCGGCCGCCAACGGCGTGACCTCCTCGACGTCCTCGATGCTCAGCTTGCCGAGCAGCGACGGCAGCATGGCGAGGTCGGCAAGCTCGGCGCGGCAGCTCGAACACTCGCGCAGGTGCGCGTCGACCTCGGCCCGCTCCGCCGGGTCGATCGAACCGACCAGGTAGACGCCGAGCGAGACGCTCGCCTCGTCGCAGTTCATGAGCTCACCCCCCGCTCGGCGAGGGCGAGCTTGAGTGCGCGCAACGCGTAGAAGGTGCGTGACTTTACGGTGCCCGGCGGCACCCCGAGCACCGCCGCCGCCTCTGCGACAGACCGCCCTCGGTAGTAGGTCTCGATCAACACGCTGCGGTGCTCTGCGGACAGCGCGCTCATCGCCTCGCCGATCAGCAGGCGGTCGAGGTGGGCATCGATGTCGTCGGCCGACGGGATCGCCTCGAGCACCGCGTCGCCGACCTCGTTGGGACGTGCCGCGCGCGCCCGGAACGCGTCGATCGCGACGTGGTGCGCGACGGTGAACAGCCAGGGACGCAACGGACCTCGGGACTCGTCGAGGCTGGCGCGGTTGCGCCAAGCCCGCAGCAAGGTTTCCTGTACGACGTCCTCGGCACGGCCTCGGTCGCCGCCGGTGAGGCGGACCGCGTAGGCGAGCAGCGCACCGGCGTGGGCGTCGTACAGCTCCCGCAGCGCAGCCTCTTCGGCCCGGTCCACGGTGACCATCATGCTCGTCGCCGGACACCCACGACAGCGCGAAGGCCCACGCCGCGCAGCGACTTCACGGCGAGCGCGGTCGCGATCAGGGTGCCGACGATCTCATCGATGAGCGCCGTCCAGGCGTGCGGCGCGTGAATGGAGTCCTGAAAGCCGAACAGCGGGTGGTGCATCGCAACGACGAACCCGGCAAAGGTGCCTACGAGCAGTCCGGCGCTTGCGAGCGCGGTCAGGCCGAGAAGCTTCCGCGGAGCGACGAGGATCGCAAGGCAGAGCACGGAGCCGGCGATCCCGTTCGTGAGGAACAGGGCGCCGATCGTCGGGATCGCCTTGTAGTCGTACGTCGAGTACAGCTGCAGATGGATCCCGGCCATGACACCGAGGGACGCGGCGGTCAGCAACCGTGCCACTATCTCGATCCTTCGCTGGGTGCCCACGTCGAGTAGTACGCCGCAACCGCGCGCACGGTTCAATGTCGTTCACCCGATGGCGATGCGGCTTTGCGACGCTGCTAGCTGAAAGCCTTCTCGAGCTCTGCGAGCGAGGTCTCGAGGTGGGTCAGCAGGCGCTGGAGGTGGGGGACGTGGCGCCGGCAGCCGGTGAGGCCGAACTCCATGCTGTCGACGTAGCTCGTGACCGTGATGTTGAGCGCCTGCCCGCCCGAGGGGATCGAGAGCGGATAGAAGGCGTCGAGCTTGGCGCCCTGCATCCAGAGCGGCTGCTTGGGTCCCGGCACGTTGGAGATGACGAGGTTGAACGGCGGCGGCATGAGCCGGTTGATGCCGAAGAATGCGCTCATCGCGATGGGCGCCATCGAGATGCCAGAGGTCGCCAGCACCGCGAGCCGGCTCATGCTTGCGAGCCGCTCCTTGCCATCCGTGACGGACTGGCTGATCGCGTCGAGCCGACGACCCGGATCGGGCTCATCCGTCGCAAGGTTGGCGATGATCGCCCCGATGTTGTTGCCGTGCGTGCTCTCGGGTCCGTCCGACCGCAGTGCAAGTGACACCGGAACCATCGCGAGGAGCGGCGCGTCCGGCAGCTCCCCCTGTTCGTCGAGGTATTCCCGCAATGCTCCCGAGCACATCGCGAGCACGACGTCGTTGAGCGTCACCCCCGCCGCCCGCGCAACGTCGCGAAGGCGCTCGAGCGGCCAGGACTGGGCGGCGAACCGCCGCGAGCCCGTGATGGCACCGTTGAGGATCGTACGAGGTGCGACCGTCGGCAGCGCAGCCGCCTGCTCACGGACCAGCCGCTCGGCCGTCTGCACCAACGCCGGAGCAAGGTGCACCACGTCGGTAACGACGTCGCGTGCGGCGCCGGCAAGCATTCCTGGCAGCGCGAACGGCGAGAAGCCGTGACCACCTGCCGACTCGGTGACGCGCGGAAGATACGGCGCGCAAAGGCTGCGGTCCTCGGGGTCGGTGGTGAGCGACTTCTGCATCAACCGCAGCCCGTGGACGCCGTCCATCACCGCATGGTGCAGCTTGAAGTAGACCGCAAAGCGGCCGTCCTGCAGACCCTCGATGAGGTGCATCTCCCACAACGGGCGATGCCGGTCGAGCAGCGTGCTGTGCAGCCGCGAGGTCAGCGCGAGCAGCTCGCGGATCCGGCCGGGGCGTGGCAGCGCGGAGTGGCGCACGTGGTGCTCGAGATCGAGGTCGGCGTCGTCCTCCCACGCCCACTGCCCAAGCGTCGTGACCGACCGGTAAGCGCGTCGACGGAAGATCGGCGCGACGTCCTCGACCGCCAGCAGCTCGGCGTGCATGTCGTTGAGGAAGTCCTTGTCGGCCCCCGCTGGGCGCTGGAACAGCTGGAGGCCGCCCACGTGCATCGGCTGCTCACGGGTTTCGGGTAGCAGGAACACGGCGTCCTGCAGCGACATCAGCGCCATGGGCGACAAGCATGACGCAAGTGGGGATGAAAGGCTGCAGACATGTCTGAACCGGCACTTGACGCACTCCTGCACGAGACCCGTCGCTTCCCGCCCCCGGAGGACCTCGCGCGCGAGGCGAACGCGACCGCCGAGACGTACGCCGCGGCCGCGAGCGACCGCATGGCGTTCTGGGAGGAGCAGGCGCGAGCACTCACCTGGGAGAGATCCTGGGACCAAGTGCTCGACTGGCAGCTGCCGTTCTCCAAGTGGTTCGTCGGCGGCAGGCTCAACGCCTGCGTCAACGCGGTCGACCGGCACGTCGACAGCGGGGCGGGCGGCAAGGTCGCCTATCACTGGATCGGCGACGGCGAGCGTGAACGGCGCGACGTGACGTACGCCGACCTCCAGCGCGAGGTCTGCAAGGCGGCCAACGCGCTGACGTCGCTGAACGTCAAGGCCGGCGACCGGGTCACGATCTACATGCCGATGATCCCGGAGACCATCGTCACGATGCTGGCTTGCGCGCGGATCGGCGCTCCGCACAACGTCGTCTTCTGCGGCTTCTCATCCGACGCCCTGCGGGGCCGGATTCTCGACTCGGACTCTCACGTCGTCGTGACCACCGACGGCCAGTTCCGTCGGGGGGCGCCCACGCCGGTGAAGCCCGCCGTCGACGAGGCGCTCGAGGACTGCCCCGACGTACGGACCGTGCTCGTCGTCCGTCGTACCGGTGATGAGGTCTCGTGGGACGACGCCCGGGACGTGTGGTGGCACGACGTCGTCGACACCGCGTCAGACCAGCACGACGCGCAGCCCTTCGATGCGGAGCACCCGCTGTTCATGATGTACACCTCGGGCACCACCGCGAAGCCGAAGGGCATCCTGCACACGACCGGCGGCTACCTGACGCACGTCGCCGCCACACATCGGATGGTGTTCGACCTCAAGCCAGACCGCGACATCTACTGGTGTGCCGCAGACATCGGCTGGATCACCGGGCACAGCTACATCGTCTACGGACCGTTGATCAACCAGGCGACCTCGGTGATGTACGAAGGCACGCCCCACCCGGGCGACAAGGCGCGTTGGTGGAAGCTCATCCAGTACCACAAGGTCTCCATCCTCTACACGGCTCCGACGACGATCCGCACATTGATGAAGTGGGGCGCGGAAGAGCTCGCGCCGTACGACCTGTCGTCGCTGCGCGTTCTCGGATCGGTGGGTGAGCCGATCAACCCCGAGGCGTGGATGTGGTATCGCGACAACGTCGGTGGCGGCCGTACTCCGGTCGTCGACACGTGGTGGCAGACCGAGACCGGCGGCATCATGATCACCCCGCTGCCTGGCGTCACGTCGACCAAGCCGGGCGCTGCGATGACGCCGTTCCCCGGCATCAGCGCGGACGTCGTCGACAACGGCGGGCGGTCGGTCCCCGTCGGAGGCGGCGGGTTCCTCGTGCTCACCGAGCCCTGGCCGGGAATGCTGCGCGGGATCTGGGGCGACGACCAGCGGTACAAGGACACCTACTGGTCGCGCTTCGACGGCTTCTACTTCGCCGGTGACGGCGCCAAGCGCGACGACGACGGCGACCTGTGGTTGCTGGGCCGCGTCGACGACGTCATGAACGTCTCCGGCCACCGCATCTCCACGACCGAGGTGGAGCACGCGCTCGTCGGGCACCCATCGGTCGCCGAGGCCGCCGTTGTCGGTGCCACGGATGCGACGACGGGCCAGGCGATCGTCGCCTTCGTCACCCCACGAGGCAGCGTCGCTGAGGACGAGTCATCGGGTGACGAGTTCGTGCAGTCGCTGCGAGAGCACGTCGCGAAGACGATCGGGCCCATCGCGAAACCGCGTCAGGTGCTTGTGACGCCGGAGCTGCCGAAGACGCGCAGCGGCAAGATCATGCGGCGGCTGCTACGCGACATCGCAGAGAACCGAGAGCTCGGAGACGTCACGACGCTGCTCGACCCCACCGTCACCGACGCCATCCGCGACCGCATGGCCGGGGATGCGGACAAGGAGGAGTAGGTGGAGCTGTCGACCGCCGGGGGCCTGATCGACACAGCGTCGATGGGGCGGACGCTCATCCACGAGCACGTCTTCGTGATGACGACCGAGGTCCAGGCGAACTTCAAGACGGACTGGGACGAGTCGAAGAACGTCGCCGACGCGATCGCGAAGCTGACAGCACTGAAGGATGCCGGCATCGACACGATCGCCGATCCGACAGTGATCGGGCTCGGCCGCTACATCCCGCGCATCGTCGACATCGCGAAGCAGGTCGACATCAACATCATCGTGGCGACCGGTGTGTACACGTACGGCGACGTACCTCGGTACTTCAGCTTGCGCGGTCCCTTCCTTCCCGGCATCGACGCCCCGGACCCGATGGTGGACATGTTCGTCGCGGACATCACGGACGGGATCGGGGACACCGGCGTACGGGCCGCGTTCCTGAAGTGCGCGATCGACGAGCCGGGCATGACGCCGGGGGTGGAGCGGGTGCTGCGCGCGGTCGCGAGGGCGCACCTGCGGACCGGCGCGCCGGTGATGGTGCACACCCATCCTGGGACACATCGTGGCCTCGAGGTGCACGAGGTGCTGACGGACGAGGGCGTCGACCCGAAGTCGGTCTGTCTCGCCCACAGTGGTGACTCGGGCGACGCCGACCATCTGAGCGAGCTCGCCGAGCACGGGTACCTGCTCGGCATGGATCGGTTCGGCGTCAACGTGTACCGCCCGTTCGAGGAGCGTGTCGGGATGGTCGCCGAGCTGATCCGCCGCGGCTACGGGGACCGGATGGCGCTCGCACACGACGCGTCGTGCTACTTCGACTGGGTCGATCCGAGCTTCCTCGCGGCGGCACCGGACTGGAACTTCCGGCACATCAGCAAGGACGTCCTGCCGAGGCTGCGCGAGCTCGGCGTAGCCGAGGAGCAGATCGACACGCTCCTGGTCGACAACCCGCGCCGCTGGTTCGAGACTTCAGGTGATCATGAGCCGTAATTCACCTCGCTCGGCGTGTCATGAATTACCGCTCATGATCACGTGAAGTTAGGCGGCGAGGGCTGCTTTGATCGTGCTCACGATGTACGCCGGGCGCAGCGAGTCCGCAAACGTGAACCGAACCGTGTCGCAGGCCTGGGCGACGAGCGAGTTCCCGCGCCGTCTATCCCGGTAGACCGCTTCCGGCAGCGAGTGCACGCTCTCACCATCGGCCTCGGCGATCAGCGGCCGACGGCGACCTTTGAGCCACGCCATGTCGCCCACGGCCAGCAGGTTTCCGAACTCATCGCGGACGGGGTACTGGAGCTCATCAGGTGGCAGCTTGCCATCGATGCACGCGAGTCGGACCCTCGACTCCACCTGGGACTCCGCGCGTGCATCCGCGACGCGGAACATCTGTCGAAGCGCCACAACGCCGCGCCGCCCCGCCGCGGCCATCACCTGGCGCCAGAGGTCATCGCGGGTGACGAGCCCCTTGTGCAGCGCGGAGTCGAGAAGCGCCAGAGCGGTCGCGCGGTCTGATTCCAGGGCCGTGTCGACCAGTGACATCGCGAATCGGCGAACCCGCAGCTCAGCGTACGTCTCGATCTCGTCCGAGGCGATCTCGAACTGTCGCACGACAAGCGCGGGCGCCGACTCGTCACGGCCACGACGCGTGAGCTCCGACGCACGTCGGCCATGACGCGACGGCCCACCGACGACGCCGACCTCAACACGTGGTTCGGCGAGGCGCAGACCGTGCACGCCGTACAACCGCATCGCGGTCGACGCGACCAGGCAGGAGCTCGGCCCGTTGAACAGCAATGCGGCACGCCACCACACACGAGGCGGCGGCGGATCGCCAACCAGGTATGCGTCGACGAGGTACACGCCTGGCGCAAGCGACCGCCAGCGATGTCCTCGGACCAGGTTCGCGATGCGACTGCGAGTGAAGCCGAGCGAAAGCGCTTGTGAGGCCGTGACGAGTCCGTCTTGCATCGCAGCGAGGGCGAGAACGTCGAGTTCGGGGTCGAGGCGCACCGGCGCAGACTGCGACGGGAGGCCTCACGACAAGCGGCGCCGTACCCGATCTGTTGACGAACGTCACCACCTCAACCACTGGTGATCATGAGCGCAAATTCGTACGACGCGGCGTGTCACGAATTTGCGGTCATGATCACGGGAAGTTGGGGGCGCGCTTCTCGAGGAACGCGGCCACGCTCTCGCCCAGGTCCGGGCGCTTGAACGCCTCAAGCAACAGCTCGTCGGCACGTCTGTTCGCCGCTTCGATCGTCGCCGACGAACCGCCCCAGATCTGCTGCTTGATCTCGCGCAACGACGCCGGCGAGCAGTTCACCACCATGTCTCGCGCGTAAGCCGTCGCGGCTTCGAGCGCGTCGTCGACGACCTGGTTGACCAGACCTATCGCAAGCGCCTCTTCGTCGGTGATCGTCCGCGCCGACAACAAGAGGTCCAGGCCGCGCGACCACCCGACGATTCGGGGAACCAACCACGCCAGCGCGTCCTCAGCCGGCAGGCCGCGCCGCGCGAAGGCGGTCGACAAGCTCGTGCCTCGCTGCAGGAAGCGGATGTCGCAGTACAGCGCCCGCGCCAGGCCGAGCCCGACGCATGGCCCGTTGATCGCGGCGATGACCGGCTTCGGAACAGCTGGTTCGGTGGCGAAGTCCTCGCGCACACCTTCCGGCGGCGGCATCTCCCCCGCGATCAGCTGCTTGAGCATCCCCATGTCGGCGCCGGCGCAGAACCCGCGACCTTGCCCCGTCACGATGACGACCTTCACCGCCGGGTCAGCGGCCGCCTCGTCGAGCCGCGCAAGATATTGGACACCCATGTCGAACGTCCACGCGTTCAGTGCCTCGGGCCGGTTCAGCGTGATGGTGCCGACGCCGTCCTCGACGGCAAACAGGACGGGATCGCTCATTGCGGTGCGAGCTCCCTTGCCGCGGTCGCCGGATCGACGCCGACCGGCAGCACGGCCAGCACCGGCGTCGTGATGCCGTTGGCGACGTACTCCTGGATCCGCTCCCGACATGCCGCGGGACTGCCATGTACGACGAGGTCGTCGACAAGCTGGTCCGGGATCGCGGCGAGCGCACCCTTGCGGTCCCCCGCGGCCCATGCCTCTTGCATTCCCGCCATCAGGTCGGTCCGCCCGAGCCACTCGTGGAAGGCCCGATAGACCGGCACCGTGAGGTACGCCGCCAGTGCGAACCTGCCGACCGCACGCGCCATGTCGGCGTCGTCGGTCGGTGCCACGAAGATCCGGGCCGCGAGCTCCTTCTCGCCCGAACCGCCCGCCGCCCTGCCGCCAGCCGCAAGCTCCTTCGCCACGGTCGGCACATCAGCAGGCGCGAGCCAGTTGGTGATGGCGCCGTCCGCCTCTCGTCCGGCAAGGCGGACCATCCCGGCCCGAAGCGCCGCGACGAGCACGGTCGGGGGCGCAGGCGGGGTGAAGCCCATCCGGAACCCGTCGACCGCGAACGTGTCGTAGGTCTCGGTGATCTTCTCGCCCGACATCGCCGGCTTCAGGAAGCGCAGCGTGTCGCGCACCTTCTTGTAGGGCTCGTCGAAGGAAGTGCTGTTCCACTTCTCGACGATGACGTTCGACGACGTGCCGATACCGAGCACGAACCGGCCGGGCGCGGCGGCGGCGAGGCTGCCCGCACACATCGCCAGGGTTGCCGGACCGCGCGTGTAGACCGGGATGATCGCCACGCCCAGTCGCAGCGTCGGCGCCCACACGCTCGCCAGCGCCAACGGCGTGAAGCCGTCGTACCCGTTCGACTCGGCCGACCACAGGTCGGTGTAGCCGCGGTCGGCGAGCGACTCGACGATCGGGCGCTGGTCCGGCAGCGAGATGCCGTCGAACGGGAACGTGATGCCGTATCGGGGAGTGGTCACGTCCGGACCTTATCCAAGGGCTCCGGCACGCCAGCGACCATGGACCGTCGCGTAGTCGAGCCACACCGTCGATCGTTTCGACGGGCGCGCCCGATGCAGCTGCAGGTTGCGAAGCCCGTCCGGTGGCACGCCGAAATGGCTGCCGGGAAACGCCTCGCTGCACATTCGCTCACCTGCACGCGCGGGCCCCGAGGCCTCGGTCACGCGCCACTTGTCGTGTGCTCCGACACACGCCGCATGACGCTTCACCTGACAGTCGCCGGCTCGGAACCGACCAGACGCTGCCTGGTAGGCGCAACCCGTCCGGCTACCCGGCTCCCCCGGGGCCCAGCTCCACACGAATGCCTTGAGGCGCCCGTCGGTCGGCGTCAGCTGATCGATCCCGGTCAGGTTCACGCCGCACGACACCATCCGGTGCAGGGCCGCCGGGCTGAGGGTCTGCGTCGCCTCCATCGCCGCCTCGAGGAACGGGCTCTCCTCGTACCAGCGCCGGAAGACCGCGTGCGCGTCGTGCGCCTTCGTGTCCGCCCGGCAGTCCGCGGCGCCGTACGTCGTCGGGTTGCCGCCCTCGTTCCACTTGTCGCCGCGGGTGAACACCAGGTGGTTCCAAGCGTTGCCGGGGCCGCAGTTGCCCACGAGCAGAACCCGCGCACCGGTGCGCATCATCGCGGCCTCGCTCTTGCCGTATGGCATGTCCGCGCACTGACCAGCCTTGAGCGAGGCCGGTGGTCGGTAGACGAGATGCCCGAACGCCTTCCTGATGATCGATGCCGCGATGTCGTGACCCTGCAGGTTGTTGTCGAGCTGGTTCTCCAGGTAGACGAGCAGGAACTGGTGGCGATGCGCGTTGAGCCAGCTCCGCACCTCGGCCAGCGTGTTCTGCAGGGAGCGGTCGGTCGTGCAGCCCACGTGCACGTTCTGACCGGTGTTCGGAATCGCTGTCGACTGCCCATGGCACACATCGACCCAGTAGCCGCCGGTCGACGCGCTGCCGTAGATGCTCGGCACCCAGTGCAGGTCGATCTCGAGCCCTCGGATGCCCATCTGCAGCTGGTCGGTGATCGAGTAGACCTGGTTAGGGTCCTGGTTCGTCAGCGACGGGAAGTACTGGATCGGCTTGCCGTTCAACGGCACGAGGTACGACGACGCGTTGAACGAGTTGTGGGTGCCGGCGATCTGCTCCTCGTACAGCGACGCCGACCGACCGAGCACCTGTTGCAACACGATCGCCTTCGACACCCAGGTCTTGCGGTACGCCGCGATCTGCGCCTCGCTGATCGCCCGGCCGTCGATCAGGCCGCAGTCGTCGATCAGGCCCTCGTTCGGCAGCGACCGCATCGGCATTCGGCAAAGTGACGCGACCGAGTCGACCGTCGCCTGGAAGCCGCGGCACACGGCGTACTGCGGCGTGTTGATCGGGTGACCCAAACCGTCGTAGCACGCGTCGACAAGCGACCCACCGACCGGAGCGCGCGAGAGGCGCGGACCCGCGACGGCCGTCGCGGGCAGCGCCAACGCAACCAAGAGCGCGGTGATCTTGACGCTAAGGGCGCTAAAAGGTCCGCTAAACGCCTTCTTGGTCAAGATCACGGCGGGGTCAGACGCCGAGCGAGCGGCCGACGATCTCCTTCATGATCTCGGTGGTGCCGCCGTAGATGGTCTGCACGCGGCTGTCGATGAACGCCTTGGCCACCGGGTACTCGAGCATGTAGCCGTAGCCGCCGTGCAGCTGCACGCACTGGTCGATGACACTCTTCTGCAACTCGGTCGTCCACCACTTCGCCATCGCCGCGTCGACGGCGGAGAACCGGCCGTCGTTGTGCTCGAGGATCGCCTTGTTGAGGTAGTGCCGCGCGATCTCGACCTCGGTGGCGAGCTCGGCCAGCACGAACCGTGAGTTCTGGAACGCGCCGATCGGCTTGCCGAACGCCGTACGCGTCTTGCAGTACTCGATCGTCGTCGCGAGCACCTGCTCGGCGGACGCGACCGCGCCGACAGCGATCGACAGCCGCTCTTGCGGCAGGTTCTCCATCAGGTGGATGAAGCCGCGGTTCTGCCCGCCCAGCAGGTTGTTGCCGGGCACCCGGACGTTCGTGAAGAACAGCTCAGCGGTGTCCTGCGCCTTCATGCCGACCTTGTTGAGGTTGCGGCCGCGTTCGAACCCCGGCATGTCTCGCTCGACGATCAGCAGCGACGTGCCCGCGGAGGCCTTGGCATCCGGGTCGGTCTTGGCGACGACGATCACGATGTCGGAGTTGATGCCGTTGGTGATGAAGGTCTTCTGGCCGTTGAGGATCCAGTCGTCGCCGTCGCGCACGGCGGTGGTCTTGATGCCCTGCAGATCGGACCCGGCCGCCGGCTCCGTCATCGCGATCGCCGAGATCAGCTCGCCGCTGCAGAACTTCGGCAGCCAGCGCTCCTTCTGCTCGTCGGTCGCCAGCCGGTCGAAGTACGGCGCGGCCACGTCGTTGTGCAGCCCGAACCCGACGCCACTCGCGCCGGCCCGGATCAGCTCCTCACTGAGGACGGCGTTGTAGCGGAAGTCGTGGACACCGCCGCCGCCGTACTGCTCCTCGATCTCGAAGCCGAGCAGTCCGTGCTTGCCGGCCTCCACCCAGACGCCGCGATCAACGACGCCTTCCTTCTCCCAGTCGTCGTGGTGAGGCGCGATGTAGCGCTCGACGAACCCTCGTGCGGTGTCGCGGAAGGCGGCGTGATCTTCGGTGTAGAGGTCCTTTTGCACTCCAGGAGAATACGGTTCGGTTCGCTACTTCGCTGCGGCGGTGCCAGAGCTACCGAGCATCCGCCGGGCGGCGCGGTTCCCGAGCAGGCCCAGCGCCGCAACCACGCCGAGCAGAAGGATCGCAAACACGATCGGGCCGATCGCTCCCACGATCGCGTCGACACCACGTCCGAACCGGCTCCAGGAGTCGTGCCACGCCTTCCCGATGCCATGGCGCTGGTGGTGGCTCGTCGCCGCGAGCGGAGTAGCGCCGGACGGGACGAGGTCGACGGTCAAGGTGGAGTACGACGACTGGTTGCCGAGCAGCTTGAGCTGACCGTGCAGCTGGTCGATCTGCTGCTGCACCTGGTCAATGCGTTCCTGCACGGACAGCGTTGCCCCGATCGTCCGCGCCCGCGACAGGATCGACAGGTACGTCGCGCGGGTGCGCTCGAGCGCGTGCTTCTTGGCGGCGAGGTCGACGTACTTGCCCGTGACGTCGTCTGCGGAGCGGGTGATGGTGACAACGTGCCCGAGGCGCTGCGCTTTCGCGATCGCGTCCTCGAAATGAGCGACCGGGATGCGGAGCACAACCTCGCCGTACGGCGTTCCGTTGCCGAGGTTCGTGCTGCTCTGCGAGACGTAGCCGCCCTCGGTCGTCGCCAGAGCCACCAGGTCGTCGCTCTTGGTCTGCACTTGGGTCTTGGGCACCCGGATGGTGAGGTTGCCGGTCTTGACGATCCGGGTCGCATCGATGGACGACCCGGTGCTGCTCAGGACGTCAGCTGCCCCGCCAGACGCGCCCCCACCGCTGGACACCGTGCCACTGGCGGCTGATGCGCTCGCACCTGAGCCGCCGCCGACCCCGATTCCGTTGGCCCTGGCGGCCGGCAGACCGGGAGCGACCGCAACCTCGGGCGCCGCGAGTGTCGGTGAGTCTTGGGTGGCACTGCCGTGAGCAGGCAGCTTTGCAAACGTCGGCGCCGACGGAGCCGGTGCCACCCCGGCAGCGGGACGGAGACTCTCGCTCACCGTGCCGGATCCCGATCCGGATCCGGATCCGCCCACGGCAAACGCGATCGCGATCAGCGCCACCAGGACCGCGCAGGACCCGATCAGTGCCACTCGAGTGCGATGTCCGAGCCGCATGACGACCTCCCCACCTTGACTGCAAGGTGAGACGTCCCGGGTGCGGGTTCGGTTCCGCTCAGCTCTCCGCGTCAGCCTCGACCACGGCGAGGACCGCTCCGGAGTCGACCTGCTGACCGGCCTGAACCCGGACCTCACTGACCGTGCCGGCCGCCGGGCTCGCCACGGTGTGCTCCATCTTCATCGCCTCGAGCACGACGAGCGGGTCGCCCTTGGCAACCGTCGCGCCGGCCTCGACGAGAACACGGACGACGGCGCCGGGCATCGGCGCGACAAGCGAGCCGGCCGCCACATGATGCGACGGGTCCTCGAACCGAGGTAGGACGGGGAACGACGAGGATCCGAGCGGCGAGTCGACGTCGACCGTGCCCTCCGCCGCGGCGACGCGGTAACGACGACGCACGCCATCCATCGACGCATCGATCACGTCCGCCGCACTCGAGTGCAGCTGCACCGCGACCGGCTCTCCACCGACCGCGAGCTCGATCGACCCCGCCCGAGCGATGACGTAGTCGACGCGGATCTCCGCGTCGCCCTCACCCAGCACGACGTGCTGGCGCTGCGACGGGTTGTTGCGCCAGCCACTCGGCAGGCGCGACCACACCTGAGCATCAGCCCGATGCGCAGCCTGCAACGCCAGCGCCGCCGCAGCCGCGTGGTGACGTCGCCCGACGTCATCGAGCAGCGCCGCACCGAGCACGGCCGGGGCATGTCGCTCGAGGTAGCCGGTGTCCGTCGCGCCGGCGAGGAACTCACTCTCTCCGAGGATGCGCACCAGCAGGTCGCGGTTGGTCGTGACACCGTGGATCCGCGAGGCGCGCAGCGCGGCAGCAAGCCTGGCCGCCGCTTCACCACGACTCGGTGCATGCGCGATCACCTTGGCGATCATGGCGTCGTAGTACGGCGAGACGACGCTGCCGGACTCGACGCCCGAGTCGCTGCGAACACCTCCCGCGATGTCGAACTCGCGGAGCGTGCCGGTGACCGGAAGGAACCCGTTGGTCGCGTCCTCCGCATAGAGGCGCACCTCGATCGCGTGCCCGGACATGGTCGGCGCCAACGCCTCCGGCGGCAACGGCTCCCCGGCGGCGACCAGGATCTGCAGCCGCACCAGGTCGAGCCCGGTGATGCACTCCGTGACCGGGTGCTCGACCTGCAGCCGCGTGTTCATCTCGAGGAACGCGTACGACGAATCCGGCGCCATGACGAACTCGACGGTCCCTGCGCCGACGTACCCGACGGCGCGCGCTGCGGCGACAGCGGCATCCCCGAGGCTCGCCCGAAGGTCCGCGTCGACCGCGGGTGACGGCGCCTCTTCGACGATCTTCTGGTGTCGGCGCTGGATCGAGCACTCGCGCTCGAACAGGGAGACGACGTTGCCGTGAGTGTCGGCGAAGACCTGCACCTCGATGTGGCGAGGCGCCTCGAGATACCGCTCGCAGAACACCGTCGCGTCGCCGAACGCACCTGCCGCCTCACGACTGGCAACTTCGACTGCGGACGCAAGCTCAGCCGGATCGCGCACGATGCGCATCCCGCGGCCACCACCACCCGCGGATGCCTTGACCAGCAACGGGAATCCGACGTCGGCAGCGCCCTCGACGGACTCCGACCACGGCAGCGTCGGCACGCCGGCATCGCGCATCAACCGCTTCGCTCCGAGCTTCGAGCCCATCGCCTCGATCGCGTCCGGCGGTGGGCCGATCCAGGTCAGGCCCGCCGCGACCACCGCCCGCGCGAACGCCGCGTTCTCCGACAGGAAGCCGTAGCCGGGGTGGACGGCGTCAGCTCCAGTCGCCTGCGCGGCCGCGATGACGAGGTCGCCACGCAGGTATGTGTCTGCGGGACTCGTGCCGGGCAGTCGCACTGCCTGGTCAGCCTCGCCCACGAAGGGCAGGTCGGCATCGGCATCGCTGTAGACCGCGACAGTTCCGATGCCCATCTCGCGCGCGGTGCGGAAGACCCGGCGAGCGATCTCACCGCGGTTGGCGACGAGGATCCGGCGGATGGCGGCCATCGCGCTACATCCGGAAGACGCCGAAGCCGCGGCGTCCCTGGACCGGGTTGTTGTGCGCCACCGACAGCGCCATGCCGAGAACGGTGCGGGTGTCGCGCGGGTCGATGATGCCGTCGTCGTACACCCGCGCGGTGAGGAACAGCGCCTTGCTCTCCGCCTCGATCTGGTTCTCCACCATCTCGCGCATCGCCGCGTCGGCTTCCTCGTCGTACGGCTGGCCCTTCGCCTCCGCCGATGCGCGGGCAACGATCGACAGCACGCCGGCAAGCTGTGCGGGTCCCATGACGGCGGACTTCGCGTTCGGCCAGGTGAAGAGGACGCGCGGGTTGTAAGCCCGCCCGCACATGCCGTAGTTGCCCGCGCCGTACGACGCACCCATGTTGATCGTGAAGTGCGGGACGTCGCTGTTGGAGACCGCGTTGATCATCTGCGCGCCGGCCTTGATGATGCCGCGCTGCTCGTACTCCTTGCCGACCATGTAGCCGGTCGTGTTCTGCAGGAACAGCAGCGGCGTGTCGATCTGGTTGGCGAGCTGGATGAACTGCGCCGCCTTCTCGCTCTCCTCGTTGAACAGCACGCCGCGTGCGTTCGCGAGCACACCGATCGGGTAGCCGTGCAGCTGCCCGAAGCCCGTCACCAGCGACGAGCCGTAGAGAGGCTTGAACTCGTCGAACTCGCTGCCGTCGAGGATCCGGGCGAGCACGTCACGTGGGTCGAAGGGCTCACGCAGATCGGTCGGAACGATGCCGAGCAGGTCGTCGATGTCGTAGAGCGGATCGGAGTACGACGAGGCCGGCGGCCGACCGAGCTTCTGCCGGTTCAGGCGGCGCACGATCTGCCGGCCGATCCGGATCGCGTCGTGCTCGTCGACCGCGAGGTAGTCGGCCAGGCCACTCGTCCGCGCATGCATCTCCGCGCCGCCGAGCTCCTCGTCGTCCGACACCTCGCCGGTGGCCATCTTCACGAGCGGCGGGCCGCCGAGGAACACCTTCGCGCGGCCCTCGACCATCACGATGTAGTCCGACATCCCCGGGACGTAGGCCCCACCAGCGGTCGAGTTGCCGAACACCAGCGAGATCGTCGGGATCGCCGCGGCCGACTTCTGCGTCAGGTCGCGGAAACCAGAGCCACCCGGGATGAAGATCTCGCTCTGCGTCGGCAGGTCCGCACCACCCGACTCGACGAGGTTGACCACGGGAAGCCGGTTCTCGTGCGCGATCTGCGACGCGCGACCCTGCTTCTTGGCGCCGAACGGGTTGATCGCGCCGCCGCGCACGGTCGGGTCGTGCGCCTGCACGAGCACCTCAGTGCCCTCGACGACACCGATGCCCGTGACCACACTGCCGCCGACCGTGTAGCTGGTCCCCCACGCGCACAGCGGCGAGAGCTCGAGGAACGGTGAGTCGGGGTCGAGCAGCAGCTCAATCCGCTCCCGCGGCAGCAGCTTGCCCCGCTGCCGGTGCCGCTCGACGGCGCGCTCACCACCACCGCCATTGGCGAGCGCGAGCTGGCGGTCATGCTCGGCCAGCATCTCGAGCAGCGACTCGCGCCGGGCAGCGAACTCCGGCGCGTCACGGTCGACGCGATCGGGAAGCACCGGCACGAGCCGGGACTCTACCTATCCGCGCGCGGAGCACGACATCCAGTAAGGGAGGCGAGCTCGTCGTACTCCTCGTCGGTCAGCTCGACCTCGGCGGCCGCGCAGTTCTCCTCCAGATGTGCGACCGAGGACGTACCGGGGATCGGCAGCATCTGCGGCGAACGGCGCAACAGCCAGGCCAGCGCGAGCTGCGACGGGGTGGCGTCATGCCCGGCCGCCATCTTCGCCAGCGGGCCGCCGTCTGCGGCCAGCTCTCCGGTCGCGAGCGGGAACCAGGGAATGAACCCGATGCCCTCCCTCTCGCAGTAGTCGACGACCGGCTCATGGTGGCGGTCGGTGAGGTTGTAGAGGTTCTGCACCGAGACGATGTCGACGACCTTGCGCATCTCCGCAATCGTGTCGGCGTCGACCTCTGAGACGCCGATGTGGCGGATCTTGCCTTCCTGCTGGAGCCTGCCGAGCTCGCCCAACGACTCCTCCATCGGGGTCTGGGGATCGACCCGGTGCAGCTGGTAGAGGTCGATCCGCTCGACTCTCAGACGGCGCAGCGACATCTCGACGCACTGCCGCAGGTAGAGCGGGCGACCGACCGCGTGCCAGATGCCGGGGCCGGGTCGCGTGAGCCCACCCTTCGTCGCGATGACGAGACCCTCGGGGTAGGGATGCAGCGCCTCGCGGATGAGGTCCTCGGACACGAACGGCCCGTAGGAGTCCGCCGTGTCGATCAGGTCGACGCCGAGGTCGATCGCCCGGCGCAGCACCCGGACGCACTCCTCGCGGTCCTTCGGCTCGCCCCAGATGCCCTGGCCGGTGATCTGCATCGCGCCGTAGCCGAGCCGGTGGACCTCGAGATCGCCGCCGATCACGAACCTGCCGGACGCGTGGACGGGCGCTGCGGTTTGGGTCATCCGTCGAGCATTCCCGACGACGGGGTCGCTACTCAACCCGGCGTCAGCCGTGGCGTCGTAATGCCCAGAAGGCGATCCCCGCTGCGGTCGCAACGTTGAGCGAGTCGATGCCGGCCGACATCGGGATCCGTACGGCGAGGTCGCATCTGCCTACGACGTCGCGCGACAAGCCATCCCCCTCCGTACCGATGACGACAGCCACACGGTCGCGGTCGGATACCGCCAACTCGCCGAGGTCGGCGGCGCCTTCCGCCGGCGTGAGCGCCAACGTCTGGAAGCCGGCCTCGCGGAGCTGATCGACCACGCCTGGCCAGGTCTGCGCACGGGCGTAGGGCACCGTGAAGACCGCGCCCATCGACACCCGCACCGACCGGCGATACAGCGGGTCCGCGGCGCGCGGCGAGATCACGACGCCGTCGACACCCAGCGCCGCCGCCGTCCTGAAGATCGCACCGAGGTTGGTGTGGTTGACGATGTCCTCGACGACAGCCAGGCGGTAGGCCGAGCCGACCACCTCGTCGAGGCTCCGCAGCGGGAGCCGATGGACCGAAGCCAGCGCGCCGCGGTGGACGTGGAAGCCCGTCAATGCCCGCAGCGTGGCATCGGAGCCGAGGTACACCGGCGCGTCGCAACCGGACAGCACGACCGCCGTACGGTCCAGCCACTCCGGGGTCATCAACGCGGACCGCAACGGGTAGCCCGCGGCCCGGGCACGCTCGATGACCAGCGCGCCCTCAGCGATGAACAGGCCGTGCGGCGCCTCGATCGACGAGCGCAGCGCGACGTCGGTGAGCGACCGGTAGTCGGCAAGCCGCGGGTCGTCTGGGTCGTCGACCGCGATGACTGGACCCACCTGTCAGGCCGTCAGCGCGCTGGGTGGGCGCGAGGCCCTGACAACGTGGTCAGTCGAGGAGATCGGGCTGCTCGCGCACGATCTTCTCGTAGAGCGGCTGGAAGGAGAACCAGCCCGCGAGCTCCGAGCCCACCGTCTCGTGCGTCTTCTTCGCCTGGTCGAGATCGATGTGCACGACCTTGCCCGCTGCCTTCGCGAGCAGCTGCACCTGGCAGGAGCGCTCCATCGTGATGAACCACCAGACCGCGGAGTCAACCGACGTGCCTGCCGTCAGCAAGCCGTGGTTGCGCAGGATGACGGCCTTGTTCTCGCCGAGCGCCTGGGCGATCCGCTTGCCCTCTTCGAGGTCGGTCACCACGCCGGTGTAGTCGTCGAACAGGGCGTGGTCGTCGTAGAACGCGCAGACGTCCTGGGTGATGGGCTCGAGCAGCTCGCCGAGGGCCGACAGCGCCCGGCCGTACGTCGAGTGGCTGTGCGCCGCGGCGATCACGTCAGGACGCGCCTCGTGCACCCGGGAGTGGATGCAGAAGGCCGCCTCGTTGACGTGGTAGTTGCCCTCGACGACCTGACCGGTGTCGTTGACGCGGATCAGCTTGCTGACCGACACGTGGGCGAACGGCACCGCGAACGGGTTCACCCAGAAGGTGTTGGGCTCGATCGGGTCGCGGGCGGTGATGTGACCAGCGACCCCTTCCTCGAAGCCGAACTTCGAGAACAGCCGGAAGCCGGCGGCAAGCCGCTCCTTGCGATGCTGGCGCTCGTCCTCGAGCGAGTCGAACTTCGGGGGCATCGGGAACCACTTCTCAGCCATGTCCCGATTATCCCCCCGCGGCGTCCAGGTTGTCAGGATCCGCTGGTGCGGTCCTGCCATTCGCGCATCCTGCCCTCGGGACCGAGCTCGTAGAGCCGTTGGCACTCGGGGCAGACCGGGAACTTCTTGGGGTCCCGGCTGGGCACCCAGACCTTCCCGCACAGCGCCACGACCGGCGTACCGGTGACCATGGCTTCGGTGATCTTGTCGCGGTCGGCGTAGTGCGCGAAGCGCTCGTGGTCCCCGTCATGGGTCGGCAGGACGTCCGGGCGCTCGTCGATCCGGGTCTCGGTGTCCACTTCCGTCACGAAATCGAGCGTAATCGTGCCGACACGCGGGGGATCGAGTCACCAACCGGCACAGACATATTGGCAACGGCATGTCACGCTTATGGAGTAACGGCAGGTGCGCTCGAAAGTAGGGGTAGTGGACAAGCTCGAGCTCCTCGTCAGCGAGGCGTTCGGCGACGGCGTCGTCACCGAGGTTCTGCGGCCTTCCGCGATCGTCCCGGAGGATGCCGCCCGCAACATCCTCATCGAGATGGCGATGCGCGACGTACGCCTCGACGGCACGTGGTGGGCCGACCCCGCGACCTGGCGGCGCTACGACAAGCCGTGGGACGGCCCCGAACGCGGCCAGGGCACCGCTGAGCTGCTCGGCAGCATCCAGGTCGCCTACGGCACCCCGACCCGCTACGAGATCACCGTCTACCGGGTGTCGATCACCCGGGCCGGCGCGGCGGCGGGCATGACTGTCGAGTCGCTGACCAACGAAGCGCTCGGGTACGGCGGGCTGTCGCTGGAGACTTGCCCGCGCGCGGATCTCAAGCCGCCACCGAAGCCGTTCCAGCACGGCGACGCGGTCGACCCGCTGCACGAGCTCTCCAAGCTCAACGAGACCGCAGACGCTCCCCCGGACGCCTCGTAGTCACTGCGTGCCGTCGCGCCGTAGGGTGCGGTCGTGCGCGCGATCCAGATCACGGAGTACGGCGGACCCGAGGTCCTCAAGCTCGCCGACCTGCCTGACCCCACGCCGTCCGACGGCCTGGATCTGGTCAAGGTCACCGGCGCCGGCGTCAACTACGCCGACACGCACCAGACCGAGAACACCTATCTGTCCGCGACCGCACTGCCGTGCGTCCCGGGCAGCGAGGTCGTCGGCACCCTCGCGGACGGGCGACGGATCGCGTCGATGGTCGGCAGCGGCGGGTACGCCGAGCTGGCTCTCGCGCCGTCGTTCCTGACCTTCGACCTGCCGGACGCGGTGAGCGACGGCCAGGCGCTCGCCCTGATGGTGCAGGGCCTCACCGCCTGGCATCTGCTGCGCACCTCGACGCACCTGGCAACCGGTGAGTCGGTCGTCGTCCACGCTGCCGCGGGTGGCGTCGGGACGCTCGCGATCCAGCTCGCGAAGCTGTGGGGCGCCGGCCGGGTCATCGGGATCGCGTCCTCGGCGGACAAGCGGGACCTCGCCGAGCAGCTCGGCGCCGACGTCACGGTCGACAGCGCCGTCGACGACCTCGCCGGCCAGCTGCGCGAGGCAAACGGCGGCAAGCCCGTCGACATCGTGCTCGAGATGACCGGTGGAACCGCCTTCGACGCCAGCCTCGACGCGCTCGGCCCGTTCGGCCGGCTCGCGACGTACGGCATCGCCGGCCGGGTCCCGCCGCAGCCGATCGAACCGCGCGTGCTGATGCACAACAGCCGGACCGTCGTCGGGTTCTGGCTGGTCAACTGCATCGGGCAGCCCGGCATGGTCAACGAGCCGATGGCCGAGATGCTCGACCTGGTCGCCGAAGGCAAGCTCTCCCCCGTCGTCGGCGCCACATACCCGCTTGCGGACGCCCGGCAGGCTCACGAGGATCTCCGCTCACGACGTTCGACCGGCAAGCTCGTTCTCGACCCCACCAAGTAGGGAACCCCGCACCGTATGCCTCATCAGATCGACCCCGAGTTCACCGCCCTTCCGCTTCACGCCATCGCCGACGCAGTCCTCGACCGGGCTCGCGAGCTGAAGCTCGAGCACGCCGACGTCCGGATCGAACGGATCCGTACGGCGGACCTCGCCCTGCACGACGCGCGGGTCGAGACCAGCCACGACCACGACGAACGTGGACTCGCGGTACGCGTGGTGCAGGACGGCACGTGGGGCTTCGCGGGCGGCTCGGTCATCGACCCGGATGCAGCTCGCGCACTGGTCGACCGCGCCGTGGCGGTCGCGAAGGTGTCGAGGCCCGTCACCGGGGAGCGCATCGAGCTCGCGCCGGAACCGTCGCACGGCGAGCAGACCTGGGTGTCGTCGTACGAGGTCGATCCGTTCACGGTCGGAGAGGGCGACCGGATCGCGCTGCTGGCCGACTGGTCGAACCGGTTGCTGGCCGCCGACGTCGTCAAGCACGCCGACGCCAACCTGAAGCAGGTGCGGGAGAACAAGTTCTTCGCCGACCTCGCCGGCACGATGACCACGCAACAGCGGGTCCGGCTGCAGTGCCAGGTCACGGCGCTGTGGGTCGACGAGAAGTCGGGTCGGTTCGAGACGATGCGGACGATCGCGCCGCCCGTCGGCCGCGGCTGGGAGTGGATGACCGGCGGATACGACTGGGACGCAGAGCTGGCGCAGCTGCCCGACTGGCTGGCGGAGAAGGCGCAGGCACCCTCGGTCGAGCCCGGCCGCTACGACCTGGTGGTCGACCCGTCCAACCTATGGCTGACGATCCACGAGTCGATCGGGCACGCGACGGAGCTCGACCGCGCCCTCGGCTACGAGGCCAACTACGCGGGGACGTCGTTCGCCACCCCGGACAAGCTCAACACGCTGCGTTACGGCAGCGACCTGATGCACGTGACCGGCGACCGGCAGGCCGAGAACGGGCTCGCCTCCGTCGGCTTCGACGACGAAGGCGTCGCCGCGCAGACCTGGGACCTGGTGAAGGACGGGACGCTGGTCGGGTACCAGCTCGACCGTCGTACGGCGGCGTTGTCGGGGATCGCGCGGTCCAACGGCTGCGCGTTCGCCGACTCACCACTGCACGTGCCGATCCAGCGGATGGCCAACGTCTCGCTGCAGCCGATGGCGAACGGCCCGTCGACCGAGGACCTGGTCGCCGGTGTCGACGACGGCCTCTACGTCGTCGGCGACAAGTCCTGGTCGATCGACATGCAGCGTTACAACTTCCAGTTCACCGGCCAGCGGTTCTTCCGGATCAAGAGCGGCAAGATCGTCGGTCAGGTGAGAGACGCGGCGTACCAGTCGGTGACCACCGACTTCTGGGGCTCGATGGCGGCGGTAGGCGGACCGCAGTCATACGTCCTCGGCGGTGCCTTCAACTGCGGGAAGGGCCAACCGGGTCAGGTCGCCGCGGTGAGCCACGGATGTCCGTCGGCGCTGTTCACCGGCGTCAACATCCTCAACGCGACGAAGGAGGCCGGGTGAGCGCGGTCCGGCCGCAGGAAGCGGTCGAACGCGCACTCGCTGCCAGCCAGGCCGACGGCTGCATCGCAATCGCGACTCACGCAGGCTCGACCAACCTGCGGTGGGCCAACAACACGCTGACCACCAACGGTGTCACGCAGACCCTGGAGGTGACGGTCGTCGCGACCGTGAACGACGCGGACGGCACGAAGGCGGCGTCGGTGAGCCGCAACGTGACCTCCGCCGAGGAGGTCGAGGCGCTGGTTCGAGAAGCCGAGGAGTCGGCACGCAGGTCGTCCGTCGCCGAGGACGCCGCGCCGCTGCTCGAAGGCGGGTCGTCGTCGGACTGGGATGACGCAGCCGTCGAAGCGCCGGTCGCCGCGCTCGGTGGGATCTCCTCCTGGCTCGGCGAGATCTTCCAGACGGCACGTGCGGCGAACCAGGGACGGTACGGATACGCCGAGCACTCGATCGCCACCGGGTATCTCGGTACGTCGACCGGGACGCGGCTGCGGTTCGCGCAACCCGCGGTGCGCCTCGAGCTCACCGGTCGCACCGCAGACGGGTCCAGCTCGGCTTGGAGCGGACGGGGCAGCGCCGACATCGCGTCGCTCGATCTCGCGGGTGTCGAGGCGGACGTGGCTCAACGACTCGGCTGGGCGCAGCGGAAGGTGTCCCTGGAGGCCGGTCGATATGCGACCGTCCTGCCGCCGTCGGCGGTCGCCGACCTGATGATCAACGCCTACTGGAGCGCCGGCGCGCTCGACGCGCACGAAGGCCAGTCCGTCTACTCACGCGCCGGCGGCGGGACACGGGTCGGCGAGCGGCTGACCGACGTACCGCTGACCCTTCGCAGCGACCCGGCGATGCCCGGACAGGAGTGCATGCCGTTCGCCCTCGCCGGGGTGTCGAGCCGGATGGCGTCGGTCTTCGACAACGGCGCGCCGATCTCGCCGACCGACTGGATCCGCGACGGCGAGCTCACGTCCCTGATCCAGACCCGCCACTCCGCGGACCTCACCGGTTTGCCGTTCACTCCGTGGGTCGACAACCTCGAGCTGACCGCGCCGGATGCGGCCGGTGGCGTGGCGGACCTCGTCGCAGCGACGGACCGGGGACTGCTGCTGACCTGCCTCTGGTACATCCGCGAGGTCGACCCGCAGACGCTGCTGCTCACCGGGCTGACCCGGGACGGCGTCTTCCTCGTGGAAGGCGGCGAGGTCGTCGGCGCGATCAACAACTTCCGGTTCAACGAGAGCCCGGTCGGGATCCTCAAGCGCGTCGTGGAGGTCGGACGCACCGAGGAGACCCTCGCGCGCGAGTTCGGCGACTACTTCACCCGGACCCGCATGCCGGCACTGCGCGTCGCCGACTTCAACATGAGCACGGTCAGCCAGGCGTCCTAGCAAGTTGTCCGTGTCTGCGCTCGCTATAGCAGCGGCAGACACGGACAAGTGAGCTACTCGATCCGGAAGCCGACCTTCATCTGCACTTGGAAGTGCGCGACCTCGCCGTCCTTGAGCTGCCCTCGCACTGACGCGACCTCGAACCAGTCGAGGTTGCGCACCGTCTGGGCAGCCTTCGTCACGCCGTTTCGGATCGCCTGCTCCAGGCTGTCCGGGCTGGTTCCGACGATCTCGCTGATGCCGTATGTCTGATCTGCCACGACATTTCCTTTCTGGACCCGGTCAAGATCAACAACACGGGTCAGCGGATTGGACGACGCATGTTGAACCTGGCACCCTAGTGAACAGCGCCTAGCGGATTCGCGATCTGCGGGGGGATCCGGCGCCAGACGCTCCCGGACGCGATGCCGGGCGGCTGCCCCCGTGGCCGTTCGGCATCGCCCGTGTCCGGCTCGCTGTCGGCGACACGACACTCGCGGGTATCAATCGTTGATCGCAGGCGTGGTTGCCGTGACAGACTCCCCGAAACCGGACAAGTGGGGGGCCACCATGGACGCGTACGTACTGGGCACGCACGAAAGCGATCTGCCGACTCACCTGCTCCAGGATGGAGCCGAAGGCGACCGGGTACGCGCGATCGCGCGGCTCAACGGTGTGGATCACAACGCCTTCTACGCGATCGAAGCCCCCGACGCGGAGTCAGCCGAGCTACACCTCGAAAAGATCAAAGGACTCGGGACCAACGTCAACTGGTGGTTGATCCACTGCGTTGCTGAAGACTGCCTCGGCCTGATGGAGATCAAGCCATTCAGCATCCTCAATCCATCGAAGATGCCCCCCTATGACTTCTATCTGATTCTCACGGTGGAACAGGAACATGTTCGCGACGAGGTCGCGACCGCGAGACAGCTCCTCGGCGAGGACGGTGTGGCTGCCGCGACCGATGGTCGCGGCAGGTTCCTGATCGAGCTCGGCTCCAACGACCAATCTGCCCTCGACGCGGCCGTGGCCACCTTTGGCGTCGCGACACACGCGGTGTCCGGGGACGGCTTCATCCGCGGATAGGTATGCCGGAAGCCGGCGAGACAACGAGAGGCGAACGAAAGTTTGCAGTTGCGCTCTTCGCCGACCTGAGTGGCTATACAGCCCTCTGCCGTCGCCTCGACCCCGAGGAGGTTGAAGCGACGGTAGGCCCGGTGATCGCGGAGCTGCGAGCGCTCGCCGAGGCCGACGGCGGCGTGATCGCGAATGTGGCAGGGGACGGGTTCTTCGCAATATTCGGTGTCCCCACGGCGCAAGCCGACGCGCCAATGCGCGCCGCGCGGGCCGCAGTCGCTATCCGCGCAGCCGTTTCTCGGCGCAATGCGCGCCGACCGCCCATTCGCGTACCCGACGTCCATATCGGCATCGCAGCTGGTGAGGTCCTCGTGTCGCCGAGCGAGGACCACCCTGGCTGGTCGGTCATCGGCAGCACCATAAACCTGGCGTCTCGCCTCTGCGATGCCGCACCGGCCGGGACGATTCTCGTGGACTCCACGACCCACCGACTGCTCGGCGCGTACGCAGACTCCGGCCGTCGCGCCGTGCTCGAGGTCAAAGGGCACGATGCCGCGGTCGATGCGTGGGAGATATCGCCGGCCCAAGAGGTGTTCACGGCCGCGCCGCCCACATCGACGCCATTCGTCGGCCGCGCCGCCGAGCTCCGGATCCTCGACGACAAGAGCAAGGACATCCGAGCCACGAGCAGAAGTGCAGTGCTCGGCGTTCGCGGACCCGCAGGCATCGGGAAGACCCGCCTCATCTCCGCGTGGGTCGGCGGCAACGCTCTGGAACATCGCACCGTCTGGATGACATGCAGCCCACCACCCGCCGGGCCCTCGTTGCTCGATGTGATGGCCACCCTTGCCTCGGCTGGAGCTGATCCACCGGACGCGCGCCTCGGACCGACAGTTGCCGCCGTATTCCGCTCTGATCCCACACCTGCTGTGATCGCGTCGGTGCGAGCTCAACTCGCACAAATGTCATGCGGCGAGATGTTCGTATTGGTCCTGGAGGACTTTCATCACGCAAGCGCGGAACTGCAAGACTTCGTGCAGCATCTGGCGCGGGATCCGCTATCCGAACCCCTGTTGGTCATATGTGCAGTTCGCGACGAAAGCGAACAGGTCAGTCCGCCAGACCTGGCCCTTTCGGCCCTCGACACTGAATCCACCGACGAGCTTGTGGGCGCGGTTCTTGGCGGTGAGATGCCACAGTGGCTCGCGGAGAAGCTCGCCCCACGGATCCAAGGTCACCCGCTTCTGGCCGTCCAAACCGGCGCATATCTTCGTGAGGCGGGAATCGTCTCGATCGACGCAGGACGATGCGAAGTCAGAAACCGCGCCGCACTCGATGACCTTCCGGATTCGGTGCGGTTGTTCATCTCAGCGCGGATCGATCGACTGGAACCCAACGAGAAATCCGCGCTGCAGCGCCTGAGCACCTTGGGTTCGTCCTGGACTAGCGAGTGGGTGACGGAGGTGCTCGGTGACGCTGAAACCTCATCGCTTGCGGGTCTCCACGCCCGCAACCTCGTCACCGACCTCGGCGACAGCACCTGGCAGATCGCCCACGCGCTCGTTCAAGAGGTCGCGTATGCCTCGCTGACCCGCCGAGACCGCGCCCTGCTTCACCGTAAGCAACTCGAGCTGCTGCCGCCTGACGGCGCGTCCTCGGCCCGCGTCTATCACGCACTCGGGTGGTGCCATGCCGCCCCCATCAACGCACCAGCGGATCGTCGAGACGCCGTCGAGGCGGCGGCGGTAGAAACGCTCCGGCACGCGTCGGAGCTGTCCCGCACAGGCGCGCAAGCAGCCGAGGCGGCCCTGCGCCCGATCGCGACCCTCATGCACGACATCGCGGTCATGTCACCCGACCTCGCGGCACGGATCTGTGTGCTTGAGGCACAGTGTCTCGTTGAGATTGGGATGTTCGACGAGGCGCTGAGGGCCGCGACGCTTGCCGTCGATCACACCTCAGAGTCACCTTCCGACTCCGCTACCCTCGCACGTGCGCTCATCGCACGCGGCCATGCGCTTTCGAGACTGCGCCGATTTGAGAGTGCGCGGCAGGCGTTCGACAACGGGGCGCAGATTGCTGAGCGCACCGGGGATGCACCTGCAAAGGCAACCGCACTCCGGTTGATGGCCGAGACATGGCGCCACTCACTCTTCAACCGATACGTGCGACTGATCGAAGAGGCCTACGAGGCGTTCGTCGAGTGTGAGGACGAGGAGGGTGCGGCCGACTGCGCGCGCGAGTTGGCGTACCTGCACTCGATTGGTCCACCGGCGATTCACGATCGCTGGTACCAGCTCGCGATTGATGCGACCTCTGAAGGCGATGTACGGGGGCGGGCGTCGCTCGCCCGTACGCGCGCGTTCGCGCTCGTGACACGTTTTGACTTCGCGGGCGCTGAGCGGGAGGCGCGCCTTGCGATTGAGTGGGCAGAGCAAAGCGGAACCGCCGACGTATTGAGCGATGCATTAGCAAGCCACATTCTCAGCCTCGTGGCCCTTGGGCGCCCGATGGAAGCGGTTGATGGCGTCCACAGGCTCATGCGTTTCGCAGATAGTCAGGGCAACGCTCGGATGGCTCTCGTCGTGTCGGCCGTATCGGCTCACGTTCACCTTCGCACCGCGGGGTACGAGGCGGCAGCAGACGAGCTACGGTCCGCGGTGGCCCGAGTCACAGACTTCGGGCCATCCGAGCAGCGGACTCTCGACCAAGCTCAGGGTCACGTCGCGCTTGACCGCGGGGACTGGGCGGCCGCGGTAGAGCATTTCACGAGGGCCGCAGAACTTGCCGACGAGACCGGTTCCAAGCTCGACCGGCTCACCGATGAACTCGAGATCATGAAGGCTTGGATCCACCTCGGTCAGCCAGGCGTACTGTCTGCGCTCGAGCGGCTGCATCAAGACTGCGTTGACGCCGAGGTCCCGCTTCTCGGTTCTTACGTCTCTGCGCTTCGCGATCAGGCCGCGCTGACAGCCGGCGAGGAGCTCACACCAAGACCCTCCATCGACGGCAGCTGCCTAGCCGAGCGCGCAACCCGGGCAGACAACACAGCCTTGGCACTTGACTCGGTCGGACAAGACTCGGCCAACGCGTGGAGCGATGCGACAGAGCTGTGGAGCCGACTCGGCTACACGATCTGGCTGGCGCGGGCGCAGGCTCGGACCGGCGATGTCGGTGCCGCCAACCGGACTCTCAACCTCCTCGACTCCCCGCCCGGGGCCCGGGCTTGGGCGCTTGGCGAGGCGGCGCCTTCCTAGATAATTCCGGCTCTGGCCCGCAGGCCCGGCAGGTTGGTGATGATGATCCGGCGGGCTTCCATCCGGATGAGCCCGCGCACGACGAACGTCGAAAGCGCGCCGTTCACACTCTGCCGGCTGCCACCCGCCAGCTCGGCCAGCTTGCCCTGCGAGAGCGCGACCGCCGGCTCGTCCTTGGGGTCCGTCATCACCTGATCGTCGACGAGCCGAAGCAGCGTCTTCGCGACCCGGCTCGGCAGGTCGAGCAGCGCTTCGTCGGCGACCTGGTCGGTGAGCCGCCGGATCATCCGGCCGAGCTCGCGAATCAGGCCGTCGACAAGGCGCGGATCGCGGCTGAGCAGCCCGAGGAAGGTCTCCCGCGAGATCGAGAACAGCTCGGAGTCCTCAAGGGCCTCGATCGATGCAGAGCGAGGCCGGCTGTCCAACAGCGAGAGCTCGCCGAACGATCCTGGCGGCTCGATGACGTTAAGACCGCGGCTCGTGCCCGAACGGCTGACCCGACGCACCAGCAGCGAGCCGCTCGCGAGGACGAAGAGCGCATCGCCCTCGTCGGCCTGCTTGATGACGAGCTCTCCCCGCCGTACGAAGACCCGCTCCGCAGCCGCCCCTAGCGCTTCGAGCTGCGGCTCGGGCAGTCGTGAGAACAGGCGGACCGACCCGAACAGGTCGATCAACTCTCGCGGCGTCCACTCACGACGTCGTTGCGCGGCCAATGCTCCCCCCGAGGCGTGCGGTGCGACTGGGCGCCAGCATCGCACGCCAGGGACCGCAACATCCGGCAGGTACGCCTAGCAGGTGTGCGCGATGTGCACGGTGCAGGACGCGTGGTGCACGACGCGATCGGCAACGCTGCCGAGAAGGTAGCGCCGCACGCCGGTCGTCCCTCGGTTGCCGACGACGAGAAGGTCGGCATCGAACTCTTCTGCCGCCGCGAGCAGGACATCGGCGGGATCGCCGAGCCGGGCAACCGGCGATGCGGGCACTCCTCGTTCCTTGAGCCGCACGGCAGCCTGCTCGACCATCTGCTCCGCGGCGAGCCGCTCCTCCTCGCCGAACCAGGTCGGCGTGAGAGCCTCGCCCGCTACAACAGCGGACGCACGGGCCGCCGGCCGGTACGCCGTGACGATGTGGACGCTCCCGCCCGTCAGGCGGGCGATCCCCCCGGCTGCGTCCACGGCTCGATCAGCTGTGGCCGATCCATCCGTGCCCACCACGATGCGGTGATACATCCGGCGTCCCTCGACCTTCATGACGGTCCTTCCGTTCCTCTGCACTCGAGGTTCGGACGTCAGCCAGCCGGGCTCAACGCGCGCAGCTGACTTCTGTCAGAAAGCCGACATCGCGCCTTCCTGCGTGTTGCTACTTGATCCGCACGACGTCGCCGACCACCACGACTGCCGGCGGTACGACGCCCTCGCGCGACGCGGTCTCGGCAAGCTCAGAAAGCCGGCAACGCAGCACGCGCTGCTCGGGGAGTGATGCGTTCTCGACGATCGCGGCACCGGTGTCGGGATCGCGCCCACCCGCCACCAAGGTGTCCGCGATCGGCCCAAGGTTCGCGACGGCCATCAGCAGCACCAGGGTCGCGTCCGTGCCGGCGAGCGACTTCCAGTCCACGGTCGACCGCTGGTCGCCCGGCGGCACATGGCCGCTGGCGACGACGAACTGCTGCGTCGTCCCTCGCTCGGTCAGGGCGATGCCGGCGAGCGTCGCTGCGGCCGTCGCGCTCGTGACGCCGGGAATGACGTCAACGTCGACGCCGTTCGCGACGCAGGCGTCGACCTCCTCGCTCCCCCGGCCGAGCACGAACGGATCGCCGCCCTTGAGCCGTACGACGCGCTGCCCGGCTTGCGCTCGCTCGATGAGCAGCGCGTTGATGTCAGCCTGCTCAGCCGCATGTCCGCCAGGCGTCTTGCCGACATCGACGATCTCGATCTCGGCATCGAGCGCGTCCAGCAATCCGGTCGGGCCGAGCCGATCGGTCACGACGACATCGGCGTCCTGGAGCGCGCGCATCCCCTTCAGGGTCAGCAGGTCGGGATCGCCGGGTCCACCGCCGACGAGGGTGACGCGGCCCTCGCTCGGCCGTCGTCTCCGCGGCGCGAGCGCACCGCTGCGCAGAGCGTTCTCGATCAGGTCACGCAGCTCGGCGGCCTGGGCGGGGTCGCCGCCAGCACTGACCGCCACTGTGACCTCGTCGATCGCGGTCGCGGCGGGGCGCCACGCTGCCGAGCTAGCGGCGTCGTCTGCCCGGACGCACCACACACCGCGAGACTCGGCGTCAGCCGCTACCTGCGCGTTGACCGCCTCGACGTCCGTGCACGCAAGAACCAGCCAGGCGCCTTCCAGGTCGCCCGGCGCGTACTCTCGCGGCTCGACCTGGACATCGGCGGCTGCGATCTCTGCCGCCACCGCCGGCGCAATGACGGACACGAGCGCACCCGCCTCGAGGAGGCCGCGCGTTCGTCGCGTCGCCACCCGGCCGCCTCCGACGACGACGACTCGTCGCCCGGTCAGGTCGACAAACAGCGGGTACCGCACCACTCCATGGTGTCAGCCGCTCGGCGACGGAGCACTGCCGAAGAGGCGGTCACCCGCGTCGCCGAGCCCGGGCACGATGTAGGACCGCTCGTCGAGGTGGTCATCGACCGCCGCGACAACCAGGCACACGTTGTCGTCGGGGAAGGCTGCTTCGACGCGTGCGATCCCCTCCGGCGCCGCGAGCAGGCACACGCAGGTCACCGCCGTCGCACCGCGGGCCAGCAGAACGTCGACGACGGACACGAGCGTGCCGCCGGTCGCGAGCATCGGGTCGAGCACGACCACGTCGCGTCCGGCCGCGTCCTCGGGCAGCCGGTCGGCGTACCAGGACGCCTGCGCGGTCTTCTCGTCGCGGACCAGACCCGCGAATCCGACCTCGGCGGCCGGCAGCAGCCGGATCAGGCCGTCGAGCATCCCGACGCCGGCCCGCAACACCGGTACGACGAGTGGCGGCGGCGAGGTGAGCCGAACCCCCGTCGTGGTGGTCAGCGGCGTGGTGATCTCAACCGGCTCCACGGAGACCGACCTGGTCGCCTCGTAGGCGAGCAGCGTCACCAGGTCGTCAACCAGCCGGCGGAACACCGGGGTCGGCGTCGACTCGTCACGCAGCGCACTCAGCTTGGCGGCGACGACGGGGTGGTCGACGACGGTCACCTTCACGCGACGTCCTCCTCCGCCCCCACCACCCGGATGACGAGCTGCGTGCGCCGGCCCTTCATGCTTCCTCGCCGATGTCCTCGTTCCACAACTCGGGGTTCGCCGCGATGAACTCCCGCATCAGGGTCTTGCACTCCTCGTCGTCGGCAACGATCACCTCGACGCCCCGACTGCGCAGGTGGTCCTCCGCGCCCATGAACGTGACGTTCTCGCCGATGACGACGCGCGGGATGCCGTAGAGCAGGATCGATCCAGAACACATGTCACAAGGCGACAAGGTCGTGTACATCGTCGAGCGGCGATACACGCTCGCCGGCTGCCGGCCGGCGTTCTCCAGCGCGTTGGTCTCGCCGTGGTGGATGGCACTGTCGCGCTGCACCCGGCGGTTGTGACCGCCGGCCAGCAGGTTGCCGTCGGCGACCAGCGCCGCGCCGATCGGGATGCCGCCCTCGGAAAGTCCGGCGCGAGCCTCCGCGACCGCGACGTCGAGCCAGCGCCGGTCCTGGTCGGAGAGCGTCATGCCCTCATCTTGACGCGGCAGCCCGCCGCCTCGGGCCGAGGCCCGCCTTGTAGAGCACGAAGTAGACGACCGCAGCGACGACGAAGCCGACCTCGAACGTGAGGTCGCCGATGGCAGGGTGCCGGTTCGCCAGGACCGCGATGTACTTCGGGTACTGGTTGGCGAACAACGGAATCGAGACCGCCATTCCGATCGCCATTGCGATGGGTCCTGCCCAGTTCGTGTACTTGTGGTCGTACAGGACGTCGGCGTGGTTGCCCTTGTTGATGAGCTGGTCGACGAAGAAGACCGCCAGCCACGGGCCGATCCAGTAGGCGATGATCAGCAGGAAGTTCTCGTACTCGGAGATGTGGTTGAGGCCCACTGCCGCGAGAACGAAGCCTGCGACACCGAACACACCGGCGACGAGCGCACGGCGAAGCGTGAGCGGGATCTTGATGCCGAGCGCGGTGAACGAGATCGCCCCGGAGTAGATGTTGAGCGCGTTGGCTGCGATCGCGCCCACCGCGATCGAGAGGAGAACCAGATCCTTCACCACTGTCGGATACGGGTGGACGAAGGGCGCGGGCCCGTCAAGCCCACCTGCCCCCGTGACCGTTGCCGATGCCGCGCCGAGGATCTCGAGCGCGATACACGACAGCGCGACGCCGAATCCTGCCCACCACCCGGTGGCCCTGCGATCAGAGCTGGGCGCCATGTACCGCGTGTAGTCGGAGGCGTACGGGTTCCATCCGCAGGCGTAGCCAAAGGTCGCGCCCAACGTCAGCGTGAAGCCTCCGATGCCGCCCTGCGTGAACGGCACCTGGGGCGTTCCGCTGAAGTGCGCTTTGCTGAACGTCCAGATCGCCCCGAGCGCAAACGACACCACGAGCAGCGGGAAGACGACCTTCTCGAACAGGTGCACGAGGTTGTGGCCGTAGAACGCGACCGCGATCTGAACCACGACGATGATCACGAGACATGCGTACTTGTTGAGGTGGATCAGCGTGCTGAGAGCAAGGGCTCCGGAGACGCTGTTGACCGCGAACCAGCCGATGCCGGCCACCAGCGCGTTGATGCCGGCCGGTAGCGCGTTGCCCCAGTAGCCGAACGAGATCCGCGACAGGATCATCTGGGGAACGCCGTACTCAGGCCCTCGGGCTGACAACGCGGCGTGGGTGATGGAGCCGAGCACAGTGCCCAGCACGATCGCGGCGACCGCCTGCGAGAAGGTCTCGCCGAATGCCGCGATCGCGAGGACGCCGACGAACACGGTTGCGAACTCGAAGTTCGGCGACATCCAGGTCCAGAACAACCGCGTGGGTGTTCCGTGGCGCTCGTTCAGCGGGATGAACTCCGCACCGCCGGGCTCGATGACGGCGACCTTGTCGCCGTAGTCGCCTTCCCGGATCTCGGTGTTGGCGGATAGGCCAGCGTCTTCCTGCACCGACGTCATAGGTCTGCAGCCCTCCCGGTGATGGTGGTCGGATCGTAACCAGGCAGTCGTCCGGTCGAATCGCAATCGCGCGGCGGCGCGCCGGGATCGAGAACGGATGTGACGGAAGATGCGAGAGGCCGAGGTTTTCAGGTGTGACTCAGGTGGGCAGACGAAGGTCAGACCATGACGACACGGACTGCGAAGACCGAGCGGAGCGGCGAGCCGCGCCGCGAGACCCTGCTGACGGACTTCACCCTCGTCGCGCTGTCCCCGGAGGAGCGACGTCGCGCGGCGCTCACCGTCTGCCGCAGCTCAGAGACCGTCGACGAGGCCCGTGAGCTGCTCAGCGCGCTAGGGCTGCTCGACGACGAGGCGATCCGCGGCGCCGCCTGAGCCTCGAGGTCAGTCGGTGAGGTCTGGGATCTGATCGCCCTGCACGCCGGGCTGCTTGGTCAGGCAGGTCTCGAGGTGGGCGATGTCACGGTCGCTCGCGTGGTCGATCCGGAATCGCACGTCACCCACCTGGTCCGCAGCCGGACCGGTGGTCACGAACGGCTCCGGCTTCGCCTCGGACGACACATGCGAGCAGGCGATCAGCGCCGCGTGGTGCTGCGCGGTCGTGGCGCTGGGCGAGAAGTAGACGACCAGCTCGCGCTTCGACAGCGCGGACGCGTTGCAGCCGGAGACTGCGACCACCCCGGCCAGGGCGGCTGCGGACAGCGCGAGGCGGCGCCCCAGCATCGTGAAGACCTCCAGATGAAACCAGCCCCGGCACATGGAAGCCTACGGGCATGAGATCCCACGAGCCGATCGAGAGCTACGCCCTGCTCGGCGACATGCACACCACCGCTCTGGTCAGCCGCCGAGGCTCGATCGACTGGCTGGCGTTCCCTCGCTTCGACTCCGGTGCCTGCTTCGCGCGGCTGCTCGGCACGGATGACAACGGCTCGTGGCAGCTCGCGCCCGCCGGTAGCCGCGGCGACTGCACCCGCCGCCGCTACCGCGGCGAGACGATGATCCTCGAAACCGAGTGGGAGACCGCGGGCGGCGCGGTCCGGGTGATCGACTTCATGCCCCCTCGTGGCGAGGCGCCCGACGTCGTACGGATCGTCGAAGGGGTCTCGGGAACAGTCGAGATGGAGACCTCGCTCCGGGTCCGCTTCGACTACGGCTCGATCGTTCCATGGGTGCGCCGGATGCACGACGGCCTGCGCATGATCGCCGGACCGGATTCGCTGTGCCTGCGGACGCCGGTCGAGCTCGAACCGGACGGTACGGCGCACCGGGCCCGGTTCACGATCCGCGCCGGCGACCGGCTGCCGTTCGTCCTGACCTGGCAGGCCTCACACCTCCGTGCGCCGCGCGCCGTCGATCCCGAGCAGGCGCTGCGCGACACCGAGGAGACGTGGACCGAGTGGGTCGCGCGCTGCCACTACGACGGGGAGTGGCATGAAGCGGTCATCCGCTCCCTCGCCGTTCTCAAGGCACTCACCTACAAGCCGACCGGCGGCATCGTCGCGGCCGCGACCACGTCGCTGCCGGAGGCGATCGGCGGCGAGCGCAACTGGGACTACCGGTTCTGCTGGTTGCGCGACGCAACGATGACACTCGAGGCGCTGCTGTATGCCGGCTGCACCGAGGAGGCGAAGGCGTGGCGCGAATGGCTGCTGCGCGCCGTCGCCGGCAGCGCCAAGGACATGCAGATCATGTACGGCATCGCGGGCGAGCGGCGGCTCACCGAGTACACGCTGCCGTGGCTGTCCGGCTACGAGGGATCCACGCCGGTACGGGTCGGCAACGAGGCCTCAGGCCAGTTCCAGCTCGACGTCTACGGGGAGCTGCTGGACGCGCTGCACCTCGACCGGGTGTCAGGCCTGTCGACCACCGACGTGGCCTGGGACCTGCAGAAGGTCATCCTCGACGAGCTCGAAGGCCGGTGGGCAGCACCCGACCAGTCGCTGTGGGAGATGCGCGGCGACCCGCGCCACTTCGTCCACTCCAAGGTGATGGCCTGGGTCGGCTTCGACCGGGCCGTGCTGGCGATCGAGAAGTACGGCCTCGACGGTCCGCTCGGGCAGTGGAAGGCGGTGCGCGACGAGATCCACGCGGAGGTCTGCGCGAAGGGGTACGACGCCGAGCGCGGCGCCTTCACGCAGTCCTACGGCTCCCCCGGGCTCGATGCCGCCACCCTGCTGATCCCGCAGGTCGGGTTCCTGCCACCGACTGACGAACGCGTCGTCGGCACCGTCGAGGCGATCGCGCGAGAGCTCACCCATGACGGTTTCGTGCTGCGCTACGACACGTCGCAAGCGGGCGACGGCCTTGCCGGTTCCGAAGGCGCGTTCCTCGCGTGCACCCTGTGGCTGGCCGATGACCTGCACCTGATCGGACAGGAGAAGCGGGCACGAGAGACCTTCGAACGGGTCCTCGACCTCCGCAACGACGTCGGGCTGCTCTCCGAGGAATGGGATCCGAAGGCCAAGCGGCAGCTCGGCAACACACCGCAGGCGTTCAGCCACGTCCCTCTGGTCAACACCGCCCGAGCCCTGTCGACGACGGGTTCCAAGGTCGGCCGCGTGTCGCGACGCCAGCCACGTCATCACCAGGATCACGGCGCTCGATAGGCTGTCCCCGCCACCAACCGAGCCGCGGAGAGACTGTGACCACCGAAGACAAGTTCGTGATCGTCATGGCCGTCTTCAGCGTGCTCCTGCTCGCCGGCGGCACCCTGATCTCGAAGGTTCTTTCGACGGCTCCGCCGAAGGTCATGCGCGCGGTCTGGCCGGTCGTCGCCGCGCTCACCGGTGCCTGCTACGCGGCGATCGTCTACATCGCCCGCTACAACGTCAAGGGGTGACGAGCGCTCGATACGCGCTCGGCCGAGCGGCGGGCTCCACTGCCGCTGCCCTCTCCCGCCTGACCCGGCAAGGTGACGGGACCACCGTCGGTGGCCGGATCACGCTTGCCATCGATCCCCATGCGCTGGCACATGCGGCCGGCGGCCGCGACCTCGTCCTCGTCAGCGGAACCAACGGCAAGACCACGACCCGGACGTTTCTCGTCGCGGCGTTGGAGACCCTCGGCCCGGTCGTCAGCAACGCCGGCGGTGCGAACCTGCCCACCGGGCTGACGGCGGCCCTCGCCGGCGACCGGCGGTCGCCGCGGGGCGTGCTCGAGGTCGACGAGCCGTTCGTGCCCCGGGTGATCGACGCGGTCCGTCCCCGAGCGGTGACGCTGCTCAACCTGAGCCGTGACCAGCTCGACCGTTACGCCGAGGTGCAGCGCCTCGCCGGGATCTGGCGCGACGCGCTCGGCCGCCCCGGTGCGCCGGCAGCCGTCGCCAACTGTGACGACCCGCTCGTCACGTGGGCAGCTCTGGCGGCACCCACGACGATCTGGGTCGCCGCGGGCCAACGCTGGCACGACGACACGTCCGTATGCCCCGCGTGCGGCGGCGTCCTTGCCCGCTCCGGGACGGACTGGTGGAGCGAGTGTGGGCTGCGCCGCCCGGCGCCGGCGTGGCGCACCGAGGGCACCACCATCGTCGACGCGGCCGGGCAGCGGCACGAGGTCGCACTCGGCGTACCGGGGGTCGTCAACGTGGGCAACGCGGCACTCGCGGCGGCGGCCGCGTCACTCTGGGAGGTCCCGGCCGGCGAGGCACTCGCGGCGATGACGCGAATCACGACAGTCGAAGGCCGATACCTCTGCACGACCTACGCCGGGTCGCCGGTCCGACTGCTCCTTGCGAAGAACCCGGCGGGGTGGACCGAGGCGCTGACGATGGTGCCGGCGGATCGCGAGCAGGTCGTGATCGCCGTCAACGCCCGCGCCGCCGACGGCCGCGACCCGTCCTGGCTGTGGGACGTCCCGTTCGAGCAGCTCGCGGGGCGGCGCGCCGTTGCCACCGGTGAGCGGTCGCGCGACGTCGCCGTCCGGCTGCGCTACGCCGGCGTCGACCATTCGCGCGTCGACGACCCTGGCGAAGCGCTGGCTGTCGCGGCGCGGCGCGGCGCAGTCGAGGTGCTCGCCAACTACACGGCCTTCCAGACCTACCGCCAGGTCGTGCGGCATGGCTGACGCGGTGCGAATCGCGCTCGTCTTTCCCGCTGTGCTGGGAACGTACGGCGACAGCGGCAACGCCGTGGTCCTCACCCAGCGCCTGCGGTGGCGCGGCATCGAGGCCGAGACCATCCCGGTCGAGATCGACCAGCCGCTGCCGGATCAGGCGGATCTCTACGTCCTCGGCGGTGGCGAGGACAGCGCGCAGGCGTTGGCCGTGTCACGACTCTCGGACGGTGCGCTGCGTCGCGCCGCGGATCGTGGCGCGCCGGTGCTCGCGGTGTGCGCCGGGTTTCAGATCCTCGGCGAGACCTGGCTCGACCGGCACGGCAGCGTCAGTCCTGGGCTTGGTCTGATCGACTGCCGAACCGACCGGCTGGCGGGTTCTCGCGCAGTTGGCGAGCTGCTCGTCGATGCCGACGCCTCCGGTCTCGGCATCCTGACCGGCTATGAGAACCACGGCGGCCGCACCGTCCTCGGCCCGGCGGCCCAGCCGCTGGGCCGAGTCAGCGCCGGAATCGGCAATGGCGACCACGACGTCGATGGTGCGGTACAGGGCAGCGTGGTCGCGACCTATCTGCACGGCCCGGCGCTCGCACGAAACCCCGTGCTTGCCGATCACCTGCTCACCCAAGTGGTCGGCGAGCTCGCTCCGATCGACGACAGTGCGGCGACCGAGCTGCGGGCCGAGCGGCTACGCGCCGTCCGATCGGCCGGCCGTGGGCTGCGTCGGCGGCAGTGGCGACCGCCCGCCAGCGACGGCTAGGTCGCGACCGCCGATTGCGCCGTACACGGCGCTGAAACCGACCAGGACGGCCATCGCGGCGATCGGGACGCCGGAGTCGTTCAGCGCGACACCGAGCACCGCGGTGACGGTCGCCGCGACTGCGCCGGTGCGCAGTCCGGGTAACGACGCGAGGGCGTTCGTCAGCCGCGGCCACGAGACGATGGCCGCCACGATCGCGATGGCGACGACGAAGGTGCCGACCGTTGGCCCGAACGTCGACAGCGCCGCGTTGAGCTTGCGGTGCACCTCGGTGCCCGCGCCACCGTGCAGCACCTGCCCGACGAACCGTCCGACGTGGGTCTGCGAGGTCGCGGGACGGGAGTAGTCGACAAGGGCGAGCCCGACCGCGACCGCGGCGGTGGCAAGGCCGGCGAGAACCGCGCGTCGCCAGGTCAGTCGTGCCCCGAGTGCGAGGACCGCCAGCACGATCGTGCCCGGCACCAGCGCGAAGACGCCGCCGATGTCGTTGCCGAGCTGCGGCGCCCCGTCGACCACGACCGCGACCAGCGCAATCGCGACCGCCGTGAGCGCACCGCGCCGGCCACCGATCCACCCTCCGACGATGCCGGCGAGCAGCAACGCGCTGGTCGCGATCTCGGAGAAGTCGAGATTGCCGACACCCGAGAACCGACCGGCAACGATCGGGCTGTCGCCGAGCGGCGCCGAGAACTGCAGGTGGGCGCCGGTCAGCTGGTCGAGCACCAGCGCGACGAACGTCGTCGTCAGCGGCACGAGCGCGGCAGCGGCCGCACCCCGGCGCGCGGCAAGTGTCGTGAGCCCGGCGATCACGACGCATCCGCCGACGACCAGAGCGGCGTAGGACGGTTGGCCCCAGCGCCACCATGGCAGGGCGTTCATCACGAAGACGAGGCCCGGGGCCGGCGCAAGGAGGCGAGCAAGCCAGCGCGCACCCACAGCGGCCGACGGCCACGGCAGGAGTGTGAGCAGCAGCACGACGATCCCGGCGATGCCCAGCGTCAGGAAGGTGCGCTGACCGAGGGTCCGCTGGCTGACGGCGTGAAGGTCGTCGTCGACGTACTTCGAGATCGGCGGGACGCCGCCACGGCTCTGCTGCATCGGGCGGCCGACGATGACGGCGGGGATCTTGAGGTGCTCGATGTCGAGGATCGTGGGCGCGATGTCGATCAGCTGCACGAACGGCGCCCGGCCGGCAGCGGATGAGCGCAGCTGCGTGTGAGCCCAGCCGGGCCCGCGGATCGCGACCATGTGCAGGTGGCCGCGACCGGATGCGATGTCGCTGATGCCCGCCACGATCACCGTCGCGGACTGCGGGACGAGCGGCAGCATGGTTGCGAGCTTTCTGTCGACCTCGGCGGCTTTCGCCGCGCGGAGGGCGGGTGTCGGCGCAAGCATGTAGTAGACGCTCGGCTCGAGCGCCGCGACAACGGCCCCGGAACCAGCCTTCGTGGCCAGCGTGATCGCCGCTCGAAACGTCGGCGCGACGTGTGTGACGGACCCGTCTTCGTCGGCGAGCAGCGGCGCCGCGCCGGTTCCGTCGGCAATAGTCGCGACACCGGCGGCGCGCAGCGTCGTACCGAGCAGTCCGATCGTCGTGCGGTACTTCGTCTTCGCGTTGGCCGCACGGAGCGTTGGCCACGCCGATGCCAGGATCGGGCAGCTGCCGTTGACGTCGGTCGTGCGATTGCCCGCGGTGACGGCGAGGATCCCTGGCGAGCAGTGGGTCACGCCGCCCGCGGTCTTCACGCTGAGCTCCCCCACCGCGGAATCCGCGACGAACCCCCGAAGGGTCGGCATCCCTTCGACGTCCGACCACTGCAGCCCCGGTACGGCAATGAGCACCACCACCGGACGAGATGCGGTTGGCGGCGACCCAGGCGCAGCCGCCGCCGGCAGCACCAGGCCGGCCACGAAGAGCAGCGCAGCCACAATCGCGGCGGCCCCCCGGCGCAGGATCACTGCTCGTCGGTGATGATCTCGACCGGACCCAGACCAAGCGCGTCGAGCTCCTTCGCGAAGCCGGAAGCGTCCCCGACGACGACGGTCACAAGGTCGTCCGGGCGTAGCCGAGTGCTTGCCGTCGCGTTGACCTCATCGAGGGTGACATCGAGGATCTTGGCGCGGAGGGCGTCGAAGTGGTCGTCCTCGAAGCCGTGCACGATCACGTCGCCGAGGCCCGCGGCCACCGAGCCCACTCCGGCGAAGTTCACCGGGAACACGCCGGCCCGGTAGGAGCGCGCCTGCTCGAGCTCTTCCGAGGTGACGCCGTCGCGATGGACGCGCTCGATCTCGGCGAGCATGTCTTCGAGCGCCGGCACGGTCACTTCGCTCTGGACTGCCGCGCGGGCCGCGAAGACCCCGCCGTGCTTACGGGTGTCGAAACCCCCGAACGCGCCGTACGCGTAGCCCTTCTCCTCGCGCAGCTTCATGTTCAGGCGCGAGGAGAACATCCCGCCGAGCACCAGCGCCAAGGTGGTCATCGCAACGTAGTCGTCGACGGCACGGGCGGGTCCGTCGTGGCCCATCATCACGACCGACTGCACCGACCCGGGCCGGTCGACGACGACCACGCGCCGGCCCGCATCGCGCGGCTGGACAACCGGCGTGGATGCTGCGGAGCCGTCGCCGTCCCAGCCCTCGAAGACGGTCCGGCCGAGCGCGTCGACATCGACGCCGTCGAGATCACCCACCACGACCAGGGTCGCGGCGTCGCGGCGCAGTCGAGCGTCTCGGTAGCGGCGAATGTCGGCGTGCTGAAGAGCCTCCAGGGTCTCCGGATCCCCACCGTCCGGCTTCGCGTAGCGGCTCTCCGCCTGGAACAGCGCCGACCCCAGCGCCTCCGAGGCGAGCACTGCGGGCTGGCTGCGATCAAGACTGATCTCGTCGATGCGTTCGTCGAGAACGCGTTCGAGCACGTCGTCGGCGAACTCGGCCGAGCGAGCGGCGTCGGCGAGGAGCTGCGTCGCCGCGGCGAGCTCACCGGCCGGGACCTCGAAACCGACCCGCAGCGAGTCCCAGTCGGTGGATGACCGCCAGGTGGCCCCGATGCGCTCGCCCGCCACGCCGAACTCGTAGGAGTCACGCCCGGCCGCCCCCTCGGACATCGCCCGCGCGACGATCTCCGACACTCCTGCCTGCGCCGATGGCTCGAGCACCGCGCCTGCATCGACGACCAAGGAGGTGACCGCCAGCGCGCGGCCCGGGAGATGGGCGGTGAGCATCCGGCCACCAGCTACGAGCCGGCGATCGAACGTGGGAAACGTCCACGGCCGTGGCGCGCCCGGTTCAGGTCGTGCGGTCATGCCGCCGCTTCCTGCTCGTCGCTGACGGCCGGCACGAAGGTGAGGACCACCCGGTTGTCCGGTCGCATCACCTGATCGACCGCCTCGCGTACCTGCTCGGCGGTGACCGCAAGGACGTTCGGCAACGCGTCGTTCACCAGCCGCGGGTCACCGAGCAGCGTCGCGTACTGGTTGAACGTGTCTGCCCGGCCATCCACCGACGCGAGGTGATGCAGCCAGTGGCTGGTGAGGAGGGCCTTCGCGCGGACCAGCTCGTCGGGGTCGAGATTGTCGAGCAGCCGCGCGACCTCCTGGTGGTAGGCCGTCTCGAGCCGCTCGATCGCGACGCCCTCTCGCGCCGCGAGATCGGAGATCGTGAGGGTCGCGCCACCGATGAACGGCCAGGTCTCGACGATGCCGTCGCTCGGCTGCATCAGCTGCTGGTCGAGAACGAGCGACTTGTACAGGCGACTGCCGCGGCCGCCGCCGAGCACGACCGTGGCGACCTGCATCGCGTCGTACTCAGCGCTGCCGAACGGCGCCGTGCGGTAGGCGACGAAGGCGCGCGGCACCGGCACGCGGTCCTGCACCGTCTTGCGGATCTCCTTGCCGATGCGCGGCGCGATCTGCGTCGAGGGCGGCTCCGGGAACGAGCCCTTCGACGGGATCGACCCGAAGAACCTCTCGGCGAGCGCGATCGCCTCCGCGGTGTCGACGTCTCCGACGATTGCGAGCGAGGCGTTGTCGGGGGCGTACCAGGTTGAGTAGAAGCTGCGCGCGTCGACGAGCTCCGCGGCATCCAGATCGTGCATCGAACCGATCGTCGAGTGGTGGTAGGGATGCCCTGCGGGATACGCGAGCTCGTGCAGCAGGTCGAGGGCCGAGCCGTACGGCTGGTTGTCCCTCGTCTGCCGCTTCTCGTTCTTCACGACCTCGCGCTGGTTGTCGAGGTTGTCCTGGTCGAGCGCCTCGAGCAGACCTCCCATCCGATCCGCTTCGAGCCAGAGCCCGGTTGCCAGATGATGGGAGGGGAGGGTCTCGTAGTAGTTGGTGCGGTCGCACCACGTCGTGCCGTTGAGGGTGCCTCCGGCTGCGTTGACGAGAGCGAAGTGCTCGCCGCGCGCGACGTTCGCGGAGCCTTGGAACATCAGGTGCTCGAAGAGGTGCGCGAAGCCCGTGCGGCCGAGTGTCTCGTGACGAGAGCCGACGTCGTACCAGATGTTGACGGCAACGACGGGTGCGAGCCGATCCTCGCTCACGATCACCTTCAGCCCGTTGTCGAGCGTGTGCGTGCGAAGGTCATACGTAGGCAGCGTCGACACGCGAGCCAGCATATTGACGGCGCTAGTTGACCTGACGGTCGCGATCGGACCAGTACGGCTCACGCAGCTTGAACTTCTGCACCTTGCCCGTGGCGGTCCGCGGGATCGCCTCGACGAAGTCGACCGACGTGGGTGCCTTGTAGCCGGCGATGCGCTGCTTGCAGTGGGCGATGAGGTCGGCCTCGGTGCAGTCGCTGCCCGGCGCGCGGACGACGATCGCCTTGATCGTCTCGCCCCACCTCGCGTCCGGTACGCCGATGACGGCGCACTCGGCGACCCCGGCGGCGGCGTACAGGCAGTCCTCGACCTCGATCGAGGAGACGTTCTCGCCGCCGGTGATAATCACGTCCTTCTTGCGGTCGGAGATGACCAGGTAGCCGTCGTCCTCGAGAACACCACCGTCGCCGGTGTGGAACCAACCGCCATCGAGCGCCTCGGCGCTGATGTCAGGCTGCTGCCAGTAGCCCTCGAGCACGACGTTGCTGCGGGCCAGCACCTCGCCCGCGTCGCTGATCCGCAGCTGGACCCCGATCGCCGGCGCACCCGCACGACTCAGGTCCTTCGAGATCTCAGTGGTCGGCTTGTCGGCGTCCTCGCGCTGCCTACGGTTGATGGTGAGCAGCGGGGACGTCTCGGTCAGCCCGTAGATCTCGCAGAACTCCCAACCGAGCTCGTCCTCGATCCGCTCGATCGTCTTCGAGGGCGGCGGCGCGCCGGCGCAGATCACACGAGCGACGCGGTCGCGGCCCGGGATGGGTCCCTCCCACTTCGGCGCCGCATCGAGGATCGCGTTGACGACTGCCGGTGCGGCACACATGTAGGTCACCTTGTGCTGCTCGATGCGGCGCAGGATCTCGGTGCCGTCGACCTTTCGCAGGACGACCTGCGGCACCCCGAGCGACGCGGCCGTCCAGAGCATCCCCCAGCCGTTCGCGTGGAACATGGGAAGCGTGTGCAGGTACGTGTCCCAGTCGCTGACCCCGGCATGCAGTCCGAAGGTGACCGCGTTCAGCCAGAGGTTGCGATGGGTCAGCTGCACGCCCTTGGGCCGCGCCGTGGTCCCGCTCGTGTAGTTGATGCTCGCGGTCGCATCCTCGGACGGCTCAGCCCACGGCTGCGGCTCACGGTCGAAGCGCAGCAGAGCATCGTCGCTCTCGGCGCCGAGCAGGAAGCGGTGCTTGGCAGTGACGGTCGGGATGTCCTCGTTGGTCTCCGGGTCGACCAGCAAGACGCTCGCCCCGGAGTGCTCGACGATGTACTCGACTTCCTCGGTCCGCAGCCGGAAGTTGATGGGTACGAGCACCCGGCCGGACGCGGGCACGGCGTAGTACAGCTCGAGATGCCGCGCGGAGTTCGGTGACACGACGGCGACGCGCTCGCCCACGCCGACCCCGAGCTCGTCCAGACCCGCCTGCAACGCGCGAGTACGGCGCGCGACCTCGCCGTACGTCAGCTCGCCGAGGGAGTCCTCGCAGGTCGGCTCGTCGATGACCCCGATGCGGTCGCCGTACACGAACTCGGCGCGGTCGAGGAAGTCGGAAGAAAGCAACGGGACCTTCATGCCCGGACAATATTCCCTCGTCAGCCTCCGAGCGGACGATCCGGCGGCACGTACACCTGGAAGCTCCTGGTCAGCGTCTCGAAGTAGCGGGCCGGCGCGGCGATCAGGTACAGGTCACCGGCGCCGTCGACGAAGATCATCGCCTGGTAGGACTTCCCGCTGTCGGTCACGTAGCGCCCTTCGCGAGCTATCTGGCCGCGAAAGGTCGAGGGGCCTTCCGACTCGACCTCGAAGCCGGCCCCCGTGGCCAGCGATGCGATCGATGAGCGAAAGATGCGGGCGAGCTCTGTCGCCGAGACCGCCGGGATGGCGAAGCGCTCGATGACGATCCCGCGGCCGTCCCTGGCTGCTGCGCCGTCGACGTGAGGTCCACCGGGACGGTTCGGTACGAGGGTGAAGTCAGTCGGCCGTCTCGGGAGTCGCGCGATGAAGCCGACCTTCGGGTCAACGACTCGTACCCAACGGTGGGCGATGCGCGACGCCGCGTCGCTGCCCTGTGTGCGCCCACTACCTCCCGTCGAACGGGTGATTGCGGTGACGACGCCGGCGATGAGCACCACCACGAGCGAGACCGCGACGCTCCGCTCGACCCTTCCCATCACAGTCGACACCTCGCGAATCGGCGTATCTCGATCGACGAGACCGGAGGCTACTTCGGCCTGAGCGCGGAGCCGACAAGGTCCGGCAGGACGCGCCCGATCGGGTCGTTCACCACCGCGTCCGCAAGGTCGTCGTACGGCGTCGGCTGTGCGTTGACGATCAGGAGGCGCGCACCCGCTCGGACGGCGACGTCGCACAACCCGGCCGCCGGATGCACCGTCAGCGAGGTGCCGATCGCGAAGAACAGGTCGCAGTCCGCCGCCGCCTCGATGCAGGCCTCGACGACGTCCTCCTTCAAGGCCTGCCCGAACGAGATCGTCGCGGACTTGACGATCCCTCCGCACCGCTCGCACCTCGGATCGGCCTCACCGGCGCGCACCCGGTCGATCAGGTCGGCCATGGGGTTGCGGTCCCAGCAGGTCAAGCACTCGGCGGACCAGATCGTGCCGTGGATCTCGATCACGAGGCCGTCGCTGGAGCCCGCGCGCTGATGCAGACCGTCGACGTTCTGCGTGATCAGCGCCCGAAGCCGGCCGGATAGCTCCAGGTCGACGAGAGCCTGGTGCGCCGGATTGGGCGAGGCGGTCCATGCCTCATGTGCGGCCCGCTTGGCCCACGCCTCACGCCGTACCTCCACATCGTTGAGATAGACGTCGAGGGTGGCCAGCCGCTCGGCCTTCGGGTCCTTGGTCCAGACGCCGTTGGGGCCGCGAAAGTCCGGAATTCCGGAGTCCGTACTGATTCCTGCGCCGGTGAGGACGGTGATCCGACGCGCATCACGAACCCAGTCAGCGACTTCGTCGACCTGTGACGTCACGACCAACTCCTAATGGTCTCCGAAGCGTTAGCGGCACATCCGGATCGTCTATCTCTGCAGTCGCCCCATGCGACGCAAGTCCTCGCGGTGCACTGCAGCGATGAGCGCTTCAGATCCGAACTCGGACACGAAGCAGGTGGGATGTAGCAGCCGCATGTCTGAGCTGCGTACGTCCTCGACGAACGGCTGCCACGTCGCATTGGGTGGCGCACTGACGCCTGGCCCGGAAGGGTCGACTGCCTCATGGCACACGACGCAGTGCCCGAGGGACACTTCCGTGGTCACCAACGCATCATGCCGGAAACGCACTAGAACGAAGCCTCTTTGTTGTCAAGGCCGCGTTCCCGGCCAAGCGATGTGACATCGCATGGCCGATTTGACGCGTCGTTGGGCCTATGTGGCCGAGCAATGTCACATTGCTTGGGCGATCGATAGCGCCGGTTCTGTCCCCGCCGGTATGCGGCAATGCCGCTCTGGCTGGTGGAACTCGATGGCGTTGGAGAGTTCTACGTCGAGGCACGAACGGCCCAGTCCGCTGTGGACGCCACAAAGCGCGATCTCATGGAACAGCTCGACGTTGAAGTCATGCGTGCCGAGCCGCACATCGAGGCCGAGTACGAAGCTGCCGCCGACCCGGCCAGTCGCCGCGCCCTGCTAGCGTCCAGCTGGTCTCGCCCGTGGCGATACGCGATCAATCGCAGTGTCGAGCGGAATCGCCTAGCCCTGGAGAAATCGCTTCGACAGCAGGAAGAGCATGCGGCGTGGGTCGACAGCGTCCATGTCCGGCCTCATGCGGCGGCGATGACCTTTCGCAGGACCTCAGTCACGACAGGCATCTGCTGGCCGGGCCCCTTCGCTTGGGTTGGGCTGTTCGTATGTCACATGCGGGTTGTGTCACCGCGCCCGCATGTCACATGCGTGTCGTGAAATGCAACAGCTGTGTGACATGCGGGTCGCAGATCACGACACCTGTGTGACATGCGACATCGCCGAACGCCGCGCCGCGACGAGCTTGGCGGGACACGAACACCTAGGCGAGGCGGGCGTCGAGTGTGATCGTCGTACCGGTGAGGGCCTTGCTCACCGGACAGCCGACCTTCGCCTTCTGCGCGGCGGCGTCGAAGCCCGCGGCGTCGAGCCCATCGACCTCGCCCTCGACGGTCAGCTTGATGCCGGTGATCGCGAAGCCGCCGTTGGGATCCGGGCCGAGAGTGACGTCCGCCGTCACGTCCAGCGCCTGCGGCGTGCCGCCAGCCTGCGCGATCTCGTTCGACAGCGACATCGCGTAGCACGCCGCGTGCGCCGCGGCGATCAGCTCCTCCGGGCTCGTCGTACCCGGCGACTCGTCCGCTGCCCGCTTCGGGAAGCTCACCTTGTAGGTCCCGACGCCACTGCTGGTCAGCTCGACCTGGCCCGAGCCCTCCTGCAGGGTGCCGTTCCAGGCAGTGCGAGCGGTACGTGTCGGCATGCCGTCTCCCTCGTCGTCGCTCTCGCGTGTTGACCTCCCTGACCTTAGGGTGCCCGCATGGTGCGAGCAGCAGTGCTGAGCGAGGTCAACGGCAACCACGAGGTACGCGACATCGTGCTGCGGGATCTCGGGCCCACGGACGTCCGGGTGCGGATCGCGGCTGCGGGCATCTGCCACTCCGACCTCTCGCTGGGCAACGGGACGCTGGCGCAGACCTTTCCCGTCGTCCTCGGCCATGAAGGCTCCGGCACGGTCGTCGAGGTCGGCGCCGAGGTCACGCATCTCACGCCTGGTGATCGCGTCGTCTTCAACTGGGCGCCACCCTGTCGCACCTGCTGGTTCTGCATCCACGACGAACCATGGCTGTGCGAGAACTCGGCGACCGCCTCGCGCCGTCCGCACGCCACGCTCGACGGCGCAGACGTCTACCCGGGGATCGGGACCGGTGTGTTCGCGGAGGAGACGGTCGTCGCCGCGAACGCGCTGATCCCCGTCCCGGAGGACATCCCGCTCGAAGTCGCTGCGCTGCTCGGGTGCGCGGTCCTGACCGGCGTCGGGGCGGTACAGAACGCCGCCAACCTGGTGGCCGGCGAGACCGTCCTAGTGGTGGGGCTCGGCGGTGTCGGGCTCTCCGCCGTACAGGGCGCACGACTCGCCGGAGCCGGCCGCATCATCGCTGCCGACCTGTCCCGGGACAAGGAGGTGCTGGCGATGCGATGCGGCGCGACCGACTTCGTCGTCGGCGGCGACGACCTCTCGAAACAGGTACGCCGGCTCACCGACGGCCGCGGCGCCGACGTCGCCGTCGAGTGTGTCGGTCGCTCGACGACGATCCGGCAGGCGTGGAGCTCCTCGCGCCGCGGCGGCCGAACCGTGATCGTCGGTGTCGGCAGCAACGAGGACCGCGTCGACCTCGGCGCCCTCGAGCTCTTCTACTTCGCGCGCTCCGTCACGGGCTGCGTCTACGGCTGCACCGATCCCGACGCCGACGTCCCCCAGCTGATCGAGGCGTGGCGCGCGGGCGCGCTCGACCTCGAAGCACTGGTCACCGACCGCACCGACCTCAGCGGCGTCGATGCGGCCTTCGCGCGGATGCGCGACGGTCGGGGCGGCCGGACCCTGTTGATCCCCTGACGCGATGGAGTCCGGGGGAATCTCGCGCCGCACGCTCGTCCTGGGCGCGGCCGGCGCCGCTGTCGTGCTCGGCGGCGGTGGGGCGGTGGCCAGACACGAGATCGACACGCACCCCGGCCTCAGGCGGTTCTTCGGCGAGTGCGGCAGTACGCCGCCGCTGCCCGGCGCCGGCACCTACGTCGTCCACTCGCACACGATGCAGTCGACGTCGATGGGGCGTGAGATGCCCTACGCAGTGGCGATTCCGCGCCTGGAGGGTTACCGCAGCGAACCGCTGCCACTGATCATCGCGCTGCCCGGTGACGGCGGCGCCGAGACCGACTTCGCGAACGACCTCGGCCTTCCCAACTACGCCAACCAGGCAGGCCTGCAGGCGTGCTTCGTCTCTCCTGGCAACGTGGACACGTCGTACTACCACCCTCGACAGGACGGCACCGACACGCTGGCGTACGTCGTCGACGAGCTGGTGCCGCTCGTCGAGCGAACACTTCATGTCGGCGGGTCACGCAAGAACCGCGCCGTCTACGGCGTCTCCATGGGGGGCTTCGGCGCACTGCTCATCGCACAGCGCTACCCGCATCTCGTGTGCGCGGCCGCGGCGGGAAGTCCGGCGGTCTTCACGACCTACCACGACGCGGTCACCGGGCACTCTCAGACGTTCGACTCGGAGGCCGACTGGCAGCGGTGGGGTCTGTGGAACCAGCTGGGCACGATGGGCCAGGTCCCGGTCCGCATCGACTGCGGCGATGCCGATCCCTTCGCCGCGACCGCGCGTCAGCTGCTCGCCCGCATCCCGCACGCGGTGGGTGGGATCAGCAGCGGGTGTCACGATCGCGGTTTCTGGCGACGTCACGCCCGGCAGGATCTGGAATTTCTCGGGGAATTCTTGATCTAGAGTTATTGCAAGACGGACGTACGGTTTGTAATCTCGGGTTGAGCGGCGACGCGCTCCTCAGTCGGGAGGTTCAGTGCCGAAGGTCTCGCCCGAGCGCCTGGAGGCCACCCGCCGCCGGGTTCTCGACGGCGCCAGGCGGGCATTCGCGAGCTATGGGTACGAGGGTGCGACCGTCCGCCGGCTCGAGGAGGAGACCGGCCTGTCGCGCGGCGCGATCTTCCACCACTTCGCCGACAAGGACGCACTGTTCCTCGCCCTCGCCGAAGAGGACGCCGAGGAGGTCGCGACGCTGGTCGACGACTTCGGTCTGGTCGGCGCCATGCAGAAGCTCCGCGACAAGGACGCCGGCTGGCTCGGCGTACAGCTCGAGGTCTCCCGCCGGGTCCGCACCGATCCCGCCTTCGCCGCGCTCTGGGCCCACCATCTGCGCGCGATCACCCGCGCCACACAGGCGCGGCTGGCCCGCCAGCGCGACGCCGGGGTGGTCCGGGTCGATGTCCCGATCGAGACCCTGGCAGCATTCCTGCTGCTGGTGTACGACGGCCTAGTCGCCCAGCTCGCCACGGGAATGCCGGTCACGCATCTCGAGGCGATCCTCGACCTCGCCGAGCAGGCCGTCCGAGACACACCTCCGCACTCGGCGTCATCAACCAGCGCAGCACCACCAAGCACAGGGAGCGACAAGTGAGCAGCAACAGCTTCGGGGCCCGGACCACCATCTCGGTCGGCGGGCGCGACGTCACCATCTACTCCCTCGCGGCGGTGGAGGGCAGCGAACGGCTCCCCTACAGCCTCAAGGTGCTGCTCGAGAACCTGCTCCGCAACGAGGACGGGCACAACGTCTCTGCGGACCAGATCCGCGCGCTCGCCGGCTGGGACGCCGACGCCGAACCCGACACCGAGATCCAGTTCTCCCCCGCGCGCGTCGTCATGCAGGACTTCACCGGCGTGCCGTGCGTCGTCGATCTGGCAGCGATGCGCGAGGCGATGACCGCACTCGGCGGTGACCCGAAGAAGATCAACCCGCTGGTCCCGACCGAGCTGGTCATCGACCACTCGGTGATCGTCGACGTGTTCGGTGCGCCTGACGCGTTCGAGAAGAACGCGGCGCTCGAGTTCGAGCGCAACAAGGAGCGCTACCAGTTCCTGCGCTGGGGCCAGAACGCGTTCAACGGCTTCAAGGTCGTCCCGCCGGACACCGGCATCGTGCACCAGGTCAACCTCGAGTACCTCGCGCGCGTGGTGTTCGACAACGACGGCACGGCGTACCCGGACACCGTCGTCGGCACCGACTCACACACCACCATGATCAACGGTCTCGGTGTGCTCGGCTGGGGCGTCGGCGGCATCGAGGCAGAAGCCGCGATGCTCGGTCAGCCGGTGTCGATGCTCATCCCGCGGGTCGTCGGGTTCAAGCTCTCGGGCGAGCAGCCGGAAGGTACGACGGCGACCGACCTGGTGCTCACCATCACCGAGATGCTGCGCAAGCACGGTGTCGTCGGGAAGTTCGTCGAGTTCTACGGCCCGGGCGTCGCCGCCGTCCCGTTGGCGAACCGGGCGACGATCGGCAACATGAGCCCGGAGTACGGCTCGACCTGCGCGATCTTCCCGATCGACGACGAGACGCTCAGCTACCTGCGGCTGTCGGGTCGGTCCGCCGAGACGATCGAGCTGGTGGAGGCGTACGCGAAGGCCCAGGGGATGTGGCACGACCCAAGCCGCGAGCCGGAGTACTCCGAGAAGCTCGAGCTCGACCTGTCGACGATCGAGCCCTCCCTCGCCGGCCCGAAGCGGCCGCAGGACCGTGTGCCGGTCAAGTCCGCGAAGGCGTGCTTCAGGGCCGCACTGGTCGACTACGCGGAGGACATCCCGAACGGCGACGGGGCCAACGAGGCTTCGAAGGAGTCGTTCCCGGCGAGTGACCCGCCCGCGATCAGCCACGCGGGCAGCCATGACGAACCCGTCAACGGTCGGCAGGCCGCCGATGGCGACGGCCGGCCGACCAACCCCGCCACCGTGACGGTGGACGGCGAGACGTTCGAGGTCGACCACGGCGCGGTCGTCGTCGCGGCGATCACGTCCTGCACCAACACCTCGAACCCGTTCGTCATGGTCGGCGCCGGACTGCTTGCCAAGAAGGCCGTGGAACGCGGACTCGCCCGCAAGCCCTGGGTCAAGACCTCGCTCGCCCCTGGCTCGAAGGTCGTCTCGGACTACTACGACAAGGCCGGCCTCACGCCGTACCTGGACAAGCTGGGCTTCGGGCTCGTCGGGTACGGGTGCACGACGTGCATCGGCAACTCCGGACCACTGATCCCCGAGGTGTCGCAGGCGGTCAACGACAACGACCTCGCGGTCGTGTCCGTGCTGTCCGGAAACCGCAACTTCGAGGGCCGGATCAACCCGGACGTGAAGATGAACTACCTCGCGTCGCCGCCGCTCGTCGTCGCCTACGCGCTGGCCGGCACGATGGACATCGACCTGCTCACCGACGCGATCGGCCAGGACTCCGACGGCAAGGACGTGTTCCTCTCCGACATCTGGCCGTCCCCCCAGGAGGTGCAGGAGGTCATAACCGCGACCGTCGCGTCGTCCGGCTTCGAGTCGTCGTACGCCGATGTGTTCGCCGGCGACGAGCGCTGGCAGGGTCTCGAGGTGCCGACGGGGGACGCCTTCGAGTGGGACGACGCGTCGACCTATGTACGCCGCCCGCCGTACTTCGACGGGATGCCGGCCGAGCCGGCACCGATCACCGACATCACGGGCGCTCGCGTGCTGGCGGTCCTCGGCGACAGCGTCACGACCGACCACATCTCCCCCGCCGGCTCGATCAAGAAGGACGGCCCGGCCGGGACCTACCTCAGCGAGCACGGCGTCGACGTACGGGACTTCAACTCCTACGGCTCGCGGCGCGGCAACGACGAGGTGATGGTGCGCGGCACCTTCGCGAACATCCGGCTGCGCAACCAGCTCGCTCCGGGGACGGAGGGCGGGGTCACGCGCCACCTGCCGGACGGCGGTCAAACCTCGATCTTCGAGGCCTCGCAGGCCTACATCGCCGACGGTGTGCCGCTGGTCATCCTTGCGGGCAAGGAGTACGGCTCCGGCTCGTCACGTGACTGGGCCGCGAAGGGCACGATGCTGCTCGGCGTGCGCGCGGTCATCGCGGAGTCCTACGAGCGGATCCACCGGTCGAACCTGATCGGCATGGGCGTGCTGCCGCTGCAGTTCGCGGCAGGTGAGTCGCGGGAGTCGCTCGGCCTGACCGGCGAGGAGACCTTCGAGATCACCGGGCTGGCCGGCGCCGGCTCGCTCCCGCGCGAGATCACGGTGAAGGCCACCTCGGAGTCCGGCGAGGCCACGTCGTTCACCGCGACGGTCCGGATCGACACACCGGGCGAGCAGGAGTACTACCGCCACGGCGGCATCCTCCAATACGTCCTCCGCTCGCTCCGATAACCACGTGATCATGACCGCAAATTCACGTCGTACGGCGTGTCGTGAATTCCAGCTCATGATCACCGGGAGTTAGGCGTGGATCTGGGGCTGGCGGGCCGCGTGTTCGTCGTCACGGGCGGGACGAAGGGGCTCGGCTTCGCGACCGCTGAGGCGCTGGTCGCCGAGGGCGCGCGCGTCGTCGTGTCGTCGCGATCCCAGGAGTCGGTCGACGCCGCGATCGCAAAGCTCGGCGACGCAGCACGCGGCGTCGCCGCCGACAACGGGGACGAGACGGCCGCCGACCGACTGGTGGCGACGGCGACCGACGCCTGGGGCCGCATCGACGGCGCGCTGGTCAGCGTCGGCGGCCCGCCCGCGACCAATGCCCTCGGCGCAACCGACGAGCAGTGGCGCTCCGCCTTCGAGTCGGTGTTCCTGGGCGCTGTTCGACTGGTTCGTGGCATCGCGCCGCATCTCGGCTCCGGCTCGGCGATCGGCCTCGTGCTCTCCAGCTCGGCCAAGAGCCCGATCGCGGGGCTGGAGATCTCCAACGGCCTTCGTCCGGGTCTGGCGATGTGGGCGAAGCAGCTCGCCGACGAGCTCGGTCCGGCCGGCATTCGGGTCGTCAGCCTCCTGCCGGGCCGGATCCTCACCGATCGGATGCGTGCGCTGTCTCCCACCGCCGCCGACCAGGAGCGCGACTCACAGGCCATCCCTCTTCGGCGCTACGGCGATCCTGCGGAGTTCGGACGTACGGCGGCGTACCTGCTGTCTCCGGCGGCGTCGTACGTCACGGGTTGCGCAGTCCCGATCGATGGCGGCCTGCTCCGGCTGTACTAGGAGTCTGCTGAATAATGCCGCCCGACGACTCGCAGATCGTCAGGCCCTTCTACGCGGCGGCAAGTAGCGCTGTGTGTCAGTGGTTCGCGGCGCCCACGCACGCAGAGCTTCGAGTGGGGGCCTAGGCAAGGAAGAGAAACACGCCCGCAAGTCCGGTGACAACTGTCGCGACGCCGCTCAGCACCAGCCCCCACTGTTTGGCGATGTGCAGGGTGAAGTCGAGGGTCGATCCCGGAGCGGCGCCGTTCGCGATCGCGTACTGGTTGATCGAGGCGATGAAGTCGTTCAGCTTGCGGAAGTGATCCGTCAGCGTCGTCCAGTCATGGATGACGGTGACCAAACCGACGGCGCCGAGCGCGACGAGCGATCCCGCACAGATCTGGCGCAGCTGGCGATTGGACTGCGCGGTGACCGCGGTCCCGGCGGCGAGCAGCGCGGCGACGCCTAGCGCCAGCACCAGCAGCCCGTGGAGGCCCCGCTCGTGTCCGGCTACCGACTGCGTAACGAACGTTCCGACGCCCACCTTGACCCATGGGGCCCAGCCGCCGACGACCATGAGCAGACCGCCCAGGCCCGCGACTGCAGCAAGAACGGTTCCGCTCGACATCGGCACCGCGGGAGGTGCGTGAGCGGCGACCTCCGCCCGGACCTGCTGGTGCTGGTGCCAGGAGTAGCCCGGCATCCCCGGGACAGGAGCACCGGGCACGCCGAACGCGTCTCCCGGCGGCGGCGCGACGGGCATCGAGGGCGGCTGTGCAGGGAGCGGCTGACCACCGTGGTCCGGCGGCGGAGCATAGAAGAAGTCGTCCCCCACGGCGACAGCATCGCACGCGCCGAGGCACGCGAGTCGCAGGCGCTACGCAGGGAGCGCGTCACCGAGCGGCGCCGAGTCAGACTGCCGCTCGAACTGTGTGCGGTAGAGCTCGGCATACAGCCCGCCAGCGGCGAGCAGGTCGTCGTGACGTCCGCGCTCGACGATGCGACCGTCGTCGACCACCAAGATGACGTCGGCTTCACGAATCGTCGACAGCCGGTGCGCAATCACGAGCGACGTGCGCCCGCTGAGCGCGGTCGCGAGCGCCCGTTGCACGGCGGCCTCGGACTCCGAGTCGAGGTGAGCGGTTGCTTCGTCGAGCACGACGACGGACGGCGCCTTCAGCAGCAGGCGCGCGATCGCCAGCCGCTGCTTCTCCCCGCCGGACAGCCGATATCCGCGGTCGCCGACCAAGGTGTCGAGGCCGTCGGGCAACGAGCGGACCAGGTCCGCGATCTGGGCGGCCTCGATCGCTGCCCAGAGCTCCGCCTCGGTCGCGTTGGGGTTGGCGTAGGCGAGGTTGGCCCGAATCGTGTCGTGGAACATGTGCGCGTCCTGCGTCACCGTGCCCACCGCGCCGCGCAAGGATGCGAGCGTCACCTCGCGGACGTCGCGCCCGGCGATCCGCACGAATCCTTCGCGCGCGTCGTACATCCGCGTTACCAGCTGCGAGATCGTCGTCTTCCCCGCGCCTGAAGGGCCGACGAGAGCCACGAGCTGTCCCGGCTCGGCCCGGAAGGAGACGTCGTAGAGGACCTGCCGCTCGGGTGCGTTGTCCAGCACCGCGACCGACTCCAACGACGCGAGCGAGACCTCCGACGCCGTCGGGTAGCGAAACTCGACGTGCTCGAACTCGACCGAGACTGCCTCCCCGCTCGGTACGTCGAGCGCCGTCGCGTCGGGTGCGTCGGCTATCGCCGGCGGCAGGTCGAGCACCTCGAAGACGCGGTCGAAGCTGACCAGCGCGGTCATGACGTCGACCTGCACGTTGGACAACGAGGTGAGGGGACCGTACAGCCGGTTCAGGAAAGCGGTCAGCGCGACGACCGTACCGACCGTCAGCGCGCCGTGGATCGCGAGGCGCCCACCGAGACCGTAGACGAGCGCAGTCGCGAGCGCGGCCACCAGCGTGAGCGCCACGAGGAAGATGCGGGCGTACATCGCCTGCTGCACGCCGATGTCGGCCACCCGGCGCGCCTTCGCGCGGAACAGCCTGTCCTCGTCCGCCGGGCGGCCGAAGAGCTTGACGAGCAAGGCGCCCGCGACGTTGAACCGCTCAGACATCTGCGTCGACATCTCGGCGTTGAGCGCGTAGCTCTCCCGCGTGATCCGTTGCAGGCGACCCGACATCAGCCGCGCCGGAACGATGAACAGCGGGAGGAGCACGAGGGCGAGCAACGTGATCTGCCACGACAGGTAGAACATCGCGCCGAGCACGATGGCAACGCTGATCACGTTGCTCACGACGTTGGACAGCGTCCCGGTGAACGCCTGCTGCGCGCCGAGCACGTCGTTGTTGATCCGGCTGATCAGTGCGCCCGTCTGGGTGCGGGTGAAGAATGCGATCGGCTGCCGCTGGATGTGCTCGAACACTTTCGAGCGCATGTCGTAGATCAGGCCCTCACCGATCCGGGCGGAGAACCAGCGGCTGCCCAACGAGATGGCCGCATCGAAGACGGCGAGCAGCGCGACCACTCCGGCTAGCGCCTCGGTCAGGCCGACTCGCCCTTGACCGATCCCCTTGTCGAGAATCGCCTTGAAGATCAGCGGGTTTACCGCACCGATGACCGCGTCCAACACGATCAGCAGCAGGAACCAGACCAGCATGCCGCGATACGGCGCGGCGAACCGCGCGATTCGGCGCAAGGTGCCGGGCGGCAGCTCGGCATCGACGACCGAGCTGTCACGGCGAAACGACATCGCCATGTGCATGCCGCCGAGCGGCCCGTTCATCGACAACCGAAGTACCTTCTCTTTCGACCCGCCGCCCGCCGCGCCGGCTGACGCCGGCGGCCACCCTTGGGCAACGCTCAGGCGAAGGCCGAGATTCCCGTCACGGCACGTCCGATCAGCAGCTTCTGGACCTGTGACGTGCCTTCGTAGAGCGTGGTGACCCGAGCGTCCCGCAGCAGCTTGCCGACGACGAACTCGTCGACGTACCCGTAGCCCCCGTGCACCTGGACGGCCGCGTTGGCGGCCCGGACGGACGCCTCAGAGGCGTAGTACTTGGCCATCGACGCCGCGAGCGTGTACTTCTCACCACGCGCCTTGAGGTCCGCGACCCGCCATGTCAGCAGGCGCGCCGCCTCGACCTCCACGGCCGTGTCGGCGATCAGCTCCTGGATCAGCTGGAAGCCGGCAATCGGCCGGTCGAACTGCACCCGCTGCGTCGAGTACGCAGTCATGACCTCGAGGGCGTTCTGGGCCAGCCCGGTGCACGACGCAGCGAGTGACATTCGGCCGTCGTCGAGAGCCGACAGTGCGACCTTGATGCCGTCGCCCTCCGCTCCCAGCAGCGCCGTTGCCGGTACGACGACGTCGTCGAGCGCGATCTCGGCCGTGTCGCACGAGCGGAGGCCGAGCTTGCCATGGATCGGCTTGGGGTTGAAGCCGGGCGTGTCGCACGGCACCAGAAACGCCGAGACACCGCGCGCCCCAGGACCGCCGGTCCGTGCCATCACGAGCGCGACCCCCGCGATGTCGCCGTTCGTGATGAATATCTTCGACCCGTTGATCCGGTAGGTGTCACCCTCGCGGACCGCGGTCGACTCGAGCGCCGCCGGGTCGGAGCCGTGGTCGGGCTCGGTCAGGCAGAAGCAGCCGAGCGCCTCACCGGAGGCCATCTTGGGCAGCCAGTGCTCCTTCTGCTCCTCGGTCCCCCAGCGCCCGATCGAGCCGGCGACCAGGCCGAGATGGACCGAGAGGATGGAACGGACGTTGGCGTCGCCGCGGCCGAGCTCCTCGATCACGAGGCAGTAGGTGAGCGGGTCCGCCCCGCCGCCGCCGTACTGCTCCGGGATCGTCAGCCCGATCCAACCGTCACGCTTGAGGCCGTCCAGCGCCTCCTGCGGGAACCTCTCTTCGCGATCGTTGCGGATCGCCGCCGGTGCGACGACGGCATCGACCCACTCGCGAACCGACCGTCGCGCGGCTTCCTGCTCAGGGCTGAGGGCGAGATCCATGCGCCCATTCTGTATGAGGCGCAGGGGCCTATCAGGCGCCGGCGGGGCTGAGCAGGGCGCGGAGCCGCTGCACCTGCGTCTCCCGCTCGGCGCGACGTTGGTCGTCGTACTCACGGTTGCGTGCACCGAGCAGCAGACGCTTGGTCTCGATGACCGCTTCGTGGTTCGTCGTCATCAACGCGGCTACCAGGTCGTCGATGGCGCCGGCGAGGTCGCCGCCCGCGACCACGAGGTTGGCCAGGCCTGATCGCTCGGCCTCCTCGGCGCCGACTCGGCGCGCGGTGGCGCAGATCTCGATCGCCTTCGCATATCCGACCGCGTCGAGCAACAGCTGCGTGCCGCCGAGGTCCGGCACCAGGCCGAGCGCCGGCTCGAACATGCAGAACTGCACATCCTCGGTCGCGATCCGGATGTCGCAGTGCAGCGCCAGCTGGAAGCCGGCGCCGATGGCGTGGCCCTGCACGGCCGCGATGGAGATGAAGCGCGGGTCACGAAGCCAGGTGAAGCCCTGCTGGTAGACGTCGATCCCGTCGGCCGCGTCAGCGTCGCTGCGGCTGCCGAGGTCGAGCGACGGCTCTCCGGGGACCCCGTCGGGGCTGAGCATGCGCCGGTCCAGACCTGCGCTGAACGAGCTGCCTTCTCCAGCCAGGACCACCACCCGGACGGGAGCCGGAAGCGAGGCGCCGATCTCGGCCATTGCGGCCCACATGGAAGGGGTCTGCGCGTTGCGTCGGTCAGGACGGCACAACGTAAGGCGCGCGACTCCGCCCTTGATTGCGAGTCGGACGCCGCGCGCCTCGAATGTCTCCGTTGTCAGCTAGGTCTTCTTTCGTCTCGTCGCGCCGCCACGCCCGCGAAGAGTGGCACCCGACTCGCTGAGAATCCGATGGACGAATCCGTAGGAACGGCCGGTCGATGCGGCGAGATCACGAATGCTCGCCCCACTGTCGTAGCGCTTCCGCAGGGTCGAGGACAGCTTGTCCCGATCACCGCCGGTCACCCGGCTCCCCTTCTTCAGCTCTGCCACGGCCTACCTCCGTATCGCGCCTCTCCCCCGCTTCTGTTCAACCCTTCATATGACCCGCGAATCGCGGACTAACCCCGTGATGATCACGCAAGCGCGATCAGATCTGCAAGATCGGCGCTCCAATGGTCCTCCACGCCATCTGGCAGCAGCAGGACGCGTTGCGGGTCCAGTGCGTAGACGGCGCCCTCGTCGTGCGTCACGAGCACGATGGCGCCCTTGTACGACCTGAGCGCGTCGAGCACCTGGCCGCGGCTCGCTGGGTCGAGGTTGTTGGTCGGCTCGTCCAGCAACAGGACGTTCGCGCTCGACACCACCAGGCGGGCAAGTGCAAGGCGCGTCTTCTCGCCACCCGACAGCGTGCCGGCCAGCTGCTGCACGACGTCTCCGGTGAACAGGAACGAGCCGAGCACCCGCCGCTGCTCGGTTTCGGGCAGGTCAGCCGCGGCGGAAGCGAGGTTCGCGAGCAGTGACGCGCCGGGATCGAGCGTCTCGTGCTCCTGCGCGTAGTAGCCGAGCCGCAACCCATGACCCGGTTCGACCCGGCCAGTGTCGGGCGGCTCGATGCCGGCGAGGATCCGCAGCAGCGTGGTCTTGCCGGCGCCGTTGAGGCCGAGTACGACGACGCGGCTGCCGCGGTCGATCGCGAGGTCGACATCGGTGAAGACCTCGAGCGATCCGTAGGACTTCGACAACTCGTTCGCCGTCAAGGGCACGCGACCACAGGGCGCCGGCTCGGGGAAGCGCAGGCGAGCGACCCGGTCCCGCTGACGTTCCGGCTCGAGATCGGCGAGGAGCCGCTCGGCACGGCGTGCCATCTGCTGAGCAGCGACTGCCTTCGTCGCCTTGGCGCGCATCCGGTCGGCCTGCGCATTGAGCACGGCTGCCTTCTTCTCGGCGTTGACGCGCTCACGCTTCCGGCGCCGCTCGTCCGTCTCGCGTTGCGTCAGATAGGCCTTCCAGCCCACGTTGTAGATGTCGAGGACGGCACGGGTCGCATCGAGGTGGAACACCTTGTTGACGGTCACGTCGAGCAGCTCGACGTCGTGACTGATGACGACGAGGCCGCCGCGATGGCCGCGCAGGAAGTCACGGAGCCAGGCGATCGAGTCCGCGTCGAGGTGGTTCGTCGGCTCGTCGAGCAGCAGCGTGTCCGCGCCGCTGAACAGAATCCGTGACAGCTCCACACGCCGGCGCTGCCCGCCGGACAGGGTGTGCAGCGGTTGGCCGAGCACTCGATCCGGAAGGCCGAGGCTGGCTGCTACCGATGCGGCCTCCGCCTCCGCGGCGTACCCGCCGAGGACGTGAAGCCGCTCCTGCACCGCACCGTACCGCTTGACGGCGCGCTCGTCGCCGTCCGCCATCGCCTCCTCTGCGGCGCGCAGGTCGGCCATCACGACGTCCATGCCGCGGCCCGACAGGATCCGATCGCGCGCGAGCACCTCGAGGTCGCCGGTCCGCGGATCCTGCGGCAGATAGCCGACACTGCCTCGATGCTCGACCGATCCGGACGCGGGTAAGCCCTCGCCGGCGAGCACCCGCGCCAGCGTGGTCTTGCCTGCGCCGTTGCGCCCGACCAAGCCGATCCGGTCACCCTCCGCGACCCGGAAGGTAGCGCCTTCGAGGAGGAGCCGCGCGCCGGCGCGCAGCTCGACACCCGTAGCGGTGAGCACAGATCTCCTTGGCTGAGGGCAGGAAGAATGGTCTGCGTGACGGCCGTCGACACCGAGACGACCACACGGATCTTCGACCGAAACTACCGGCTGCCCGTCATCGGCATCGTCACGGTCGTGACGGTTGTCGCGCTCGAAGCGATGGCGGTGACGACCGTCATGCCGACCGTCGTCAGGTCCTTGCACGGCTTGCCCTACTACAGCTGGGGCTTCACGATCTACCTGCTCGCGGATGTCGTCGGAATGGTCGACGCGGGCAGGCGCACCGATCGGGCCGGACCCACGCCGTCACTGCTCGGCGGCATGCTGCTGTTCGCGGCCGGGCTCACCGTCGCGTCGACCGCCACCGACATCTGGGTGTTCCTCGTGGGGCGGACGCTGCAAGGGATCGGCGGCGGCTCGATGATCGTGCCGCTGTACGTCGTCGTAGCCCGTGTGTTTCCGCAGCGCCTTCACGCGCGTGCCTTCGCCCTGATGTCGGCCGCCTGGGTGGTTCCCTCCTTGATCGGTCCCGGCCTCGCAGGCCTCGTGGCATCGTCGATCGGCTGGCGCTGGGTCTTCGGCGGCATCGCCCCGGTTGCGGTGGCGGGTGCGCTCGTACTCGTGCCGGTCGTGCGCACGGTCGCCCATGACCCCGTTGACGGCGAGCAGACCACGAACACCCGCGGCAGCGTGCTCGTAGGGCTGCGGCTGGCGGTCGGTCTCGCCGCCGTACAAGAGGCTGCGCAGCTCGCGAACGGGTGGGGCGTGCTCGTCGCGGCCGCCGGCGTGTGGCTGTGCGCGGCGCCGCTCATGCAGTTACTGCCCGGCGGATGGCCTCGGCTGGCACGCGGGTTGCCCACTGTGGTTGTGCTTCGCGGCGTCGTCACGTGCGCGTTCTTCGGGGCGGAGGCCTACCTCCCGCTCACCTTGACCCGTCTGCACGGCGGTACGCCGCGCACCGTGGGGATCCCGCTGACCGTCGCGTCCTTGGGCTGGTCGGCGGCATCGTGGTGGCAGAGCCACGGCAACCGCGACCGAGTTGCCTACCTGCGCACCGGCTTCGTGGCGCTGGCCGCGGGCGTGGGACTTCTGCTGGTCGTCGCGCAGCCGTCGACGTCGCTCTGGCTCGCGATCCCGGTCTGGACGATCTCAGGCGCAGGCATCGGGTTGGTGATGCCGATCGTGTCCGCGCTGGTGCTCGAGCTGTCGCCCGAGAGCGATCAGGGGGCGAACTCAGCGGCGATCCAGCTGTCCGACATGACCGGAAGCATCATCGGAATCGCAAGCCTCGCCGTACTCGTGAACGGCCTCGGACTCGCCCACCTGACGACTGCCGTCTCGATAGGCGACGCAGGATTAGCGACAGTGGCTCTCTGTGGCGCCGTAGCCGCAGGCCGGATCCGGCCATAACCGGCGCTATTCGACGGTCGACCTGTCAGGGCGTGAGCGCGCTATAGCGTCTGGAGAGCCTGACAAGGCTGCACCCGAGGTGCCGCTCGCGGGAGGCGCGACCGGCTGCGACACGCCGCTCCGCTGCGCCACGATGTGTAGGTGATCGACGATGCAACTTGGCATCAGGCAGCCCTCGATCTGAATGGTTTTGCTGAGGAGGCCGCGCTCGCGGCCCGCCTTGCTGACCAGTCGGAGCGACTCGAGGCGTATCGCGGCGGGGATGAGGCAGCGGGGGTGCTGGCGGTCGATGCACTTGACCAGTTGGAAGGCATCCTCGGTGATCTTGAGCGGGATTTGCCGCGACTTCGAGCGGCCGTCGCCCACCTCGTCGCGAACTTGCCGCCTGGCAAGGATTGATGAGCACGAAGTGCCGCTATCGGATCGTCAGACGTTGAAGCCGAGCGCTGAAAGCTGCTCGCGTCCTTCTGGGGTGATCTTGTCCGGCCCCCAAGGAGGCATCCACACCCAGTTGATCCGTACGCCGTTGGTGAGGCCCTCGAGTGCCTCCGCCGCCTGGTCCTCGATGACGTCGGTCAGCGGGCAAGCGGCGGAGGTGAGCGTCATGTCGATCACGGCGACCTTCTCGTCGTCGAGCGTGGCGCCGTAGACGAGACCGAGATCAACGACATTGATGCCGAGCTCAGGATCGACGACATCGTGCATCGCCTCCATGACGTCGTCGACCGTGGTCGTCGTACCGGCATCGCTCGTCATGATTCCTCCGCCATTGCTTGTGCCGTCGCGTCTTTCCAGGCCATCCAGGACAACAGGGCGCACTTGATCCGCGCCGGGTAGCGCGAGACTCCCGCGAACGCGACCGCGTCCTCGAGGACATCCTCATCAGGTTCGCCTTCGCCCTTCGACTGCATCAGGCGAAGGAACTCCTCATGGACCTCGAGCGCGTCGTCTACCGACTTGCCGATGACGAGGTCGGTCATGACGCTTGCCGACGCCTGCGAGATCGAGCAGCCATGCCCTTCATAGGACACGTCGGCGACCTTGTCGCCGTCGAGGTGAACCCGCAGCGTGATCTCGTCGCCGCACGTGGGGTTGAGGTGGTGCACCTCGGCCTCGAACGGCTCACGCAGTCCGCGGTGATGCGGCTTGCGGTAGTGCTCGAGGATGATCTCCTGGTACAGCGAGTCCAGCTGCGGAGTGGGAGCGCTCGCGGCGGTCATCCGAAGAAGCTCCGAACCTTGCCGAGCCCCGCGATCAGTGCGTCGACATCGGACGTGTCGCTGTAGAGGTGAAGGGACGCTCTCGTCGTCGCCGGGATCCCGAACCGCAGGCAGGCCGGACGAGCGCAGTGATGGCCCACCCGGACGGCGACACCGCTCTCGTCGAGGAGCTGGCCGACGTCGTGCGGGTGGATGCCGTCGAGCACGAAGGAGACCGCGCCGCCGCGATCCTCGGTCGTCGCCGGCCCGATGATGCGCAGACCCGGCACCGATGACAGCCCGTCGAGCAGGTAGCCGGTCAGTGCGAGCTCGTGCTCGTGGATCGCCTCCATGCCAAGGTCGGTCAGGTGGTCGACAGCTGCGCCAAGGCCGACCGCTTGAGCGATCGGTGGTGTGCCGGCTTCGTACTTGTGCGGCGGGGCGGCGTACGTCGAGCGCTCCATCGTGACCTCGTCGATCATCTCGCCGCCGCCGAGGAACGGCGGCAGGGTCTCGAGGAGGTCGAGTCGTGCCCACAGCACGCCGATGCCGGTCGGCCCGCACATCTTGTGACCGGTGAACGCCATCGCGTCGACGCCGAGCGATGCGACGTCGACCGGAAGGTGCGGCACCGACTGCGAGCCGTCGAGAACGGTGCGGGCGCCGACCTCCTTCGCACGGCCGACGACCGCGGCGACGTCGTTGATCGTGCCGAGCAGGTTTGACTGGTGGACGAACGCGATGGCCTTCGTCCGCTCGGTGATCACCTGGTCGAGGTTGCTGAGATCGAGCCGCCCGTCGTCGGTGAGACCGATCCACTTCAACGTGGCCCCGGTGCGCTGGCACGCCAGCTGCCACGGGACGAGGTTGGAGTGGTGCTCCATCTCGGTGACGACCACCTCGTCGCCGGCGCTGAACGGCAGGACGTTGGCCATGACGTTGAGGGCTTCGCTCGAGTTCTTCGTGAACACGACCTCGCGGCGGTCAGGTGCACCGATGAACGCGGCAACCTTCGTGCGCGCCTCCTCGTAGGCCGCGGTCGCCTCTTCTGCCAGCGTGTGGATGCCGCGGTGCACGTTGGCGTTGTGCCGCTCGTCATGCTCGCGGATCGCGTCCAGCACCCGAGTCGGCTTCTGTGACGTAGCCGCGCTGTCGAGGTAGACGAGCGGCACGCCGGGGCGGACTTCCCGCTCCAGGATCGGGAAGTCCTTTCGGACAACAGCGACGTCGTAGGTCATCCGGCGAACTTCTCGTAGCCCTCGGCCTCGAGGGTGTCGGCGAGCTCCGGGCCGCCCTCGGCGACGATCCTCCCCGCCACGAAGACGTGGACGTAGTCCGGCTGGATGTAGCGCAGGATCCGGGTGTAGTGGGTGATCAGCAGAGTGCCGGTGGCGCCCGCCTCGCGCACCCGGTTGACCCCGGCCGACACGATGCGCAACGCGTCGACGTCGAGGCCGGAGTCGGTCTCGTCGAGGACGGCGACCTTCGGTTTGAGCAGCTCGAGCTGCAGGACTTCGAAGCGCTTCTTCTCGCCACCGGAGAAGCCCTCGTTGATCGAACGCTCCTTGAACGACGGATCGATCGACAGGCGCTCGAACGCCTCGTTGAGGTCCTTCGCCCAGGTACGAAGCTTCGGCGCATCGCCGGTGACGGCGGTGACCGCCGTACGAAGGAAGTTGGACACGCTCACGCCCGGCACTTCAACGGGGTACTGCATCGCGAGGAACAGACCGGCGCGGGCGCGCTCGTCGACGCTCATCGCGAGGACATCGGCGCCGTCCAGCGTCACGCTGCCGCCGGTCACGACGTACTTGGGGTGACCGGCGATCGAGTACGCGAGTGTCGACTTGCCGGAGCCGTTCGGCCCCATGATGGCGTGGGTCTCGCCCTGCTTCACCGTGAGGTCGACGCCGCTGAGGATCTCGCGCAGCTCGCTGTCCTCGCCGTCGGCGCGCACCGCGACGCGAAGGTCCTTGATCTCCAACGTGGCCACTTGAGCTACTCCTTCACGTCGACGAGCACGTCGTCGCCGTCGACTCGAACTTGGTACGTCGTCACTGCTTCCGTTGCCGGCGGACCGATCGGCTTGCCGGTGCGCAGGTCGAAGCGTGACCCGTGCAGCCAGCACTCGACCGTCCCGCCGCTGACATCGCCGTCGGAAAGCGCGACCTCCGCGTGTGAGCACTCATCAGCCAGCGCCATCACCTCGCCCTGGGTGCGGGCAACGCACACCGGAAGACCGTCGACCTCGACCGCGACGGCGGTGTCCTCTGCGAGGTCCGAGAGTGCGCAGACGCGAACGAAGCTCATCGGGCCAGCTCGCTCTCGACCGCCGCGAGCAGCCGCTCACGCACCTCGGCGACACCGATGCGATCGATGATCTCCGCGAAGAAGCCGCGGACTACGAGGCGGCGTGCCTCCTCCTCCGGGATCCCGCGCGCCATCAGGTAGAACAGCTGCTGATCGTCGAACCGTCCGGTCGTGCTCGCGTGGCCGGCGCCCGCGACCTCGCCGGTCTCGATCTCGAGATTGGGCACGGAGTCGGCCCGCGCACGATCTCCGAGCAGCAGGTTGCGGTTCTCCTCGTACGTGTCGGTGCCGGTCGCCTCCGCGCGGATCAGCACGTCGCCGATCCACACTGTGCGCGCGTTGTCGCCCTGCAGCGCGCCCTTATAGGTCACGCGGCTGCGACAGCTCGGCGCCTCGTGGTCGATGAAGAGGCGGTGCTCGAGGTGCTGCCCTTGGTCCGCGAAGTACAGCCCGAGCAGCTCCGCACTGCCACCCGGTCCGGCGTACTGCACCGTCGGCGTGAGGCGGACCAGGTCGCCGCCGAGCGTGACGACGGCCGCGGTGTACGACGCGTCACGACCAACCCGCGCGGCGTGGTGCTCGAGATGGACGGCGTCGTCGTCCCAGTCCTGCAGGCTCACCAGCGTCAGCTTCGCGCCGTCACCGACGAGCACCGACAGCACGCCCGCGAAGGTGGCGCTGCCGGTGTGGTCCAGGACGACCGTCGCGGAGGCATTCGGGCCGACCTCGACGATGAAGTGACCCCAGGTCGTCGCGGTCGTGCCGGTGCCGTGTCTTTCGACGAGGATCGGACGCTCGACCTCGTTGTTGGCGGGCACGCGCAGCACCGTCGCACCGGCGGCGTAGCTGTGGGCGAGGACCGCGACGCGGTCGACCGGGGCGGGCACCGCCGTACGAATCGGGTCGTCAGCCGCGACCTCGACCAGCTCGACGCCGGCCGGGAGATCGGCGGTCAGCTTCAGCCGAAGGTCGCTGGGTTCTGCGTCGAACAGACCGCGCAGCCGTCGCGTCGGCGTGAAGCGCCACTCCTCCTCGCGGCCGGTCGGGACCGGGAAGTCCGCGACGTCGAACGACGCCGTCCGCTGCGCGGCGGAGCGCAGCGGCGTGGTGTCCAGAGCCATCAGCCGACAGCGCCTTCCATCTGCAGCTCGATGAGACGGTTCAGCTCGAGGGCGTACTCCATCGGGAGCTCACGCGCGATCGGCTCGATGAAGCCGCGCACGATCATCGCCATGGCCTCCTCCTCGGAGATGCCGCGCTGCATCAAGTAGAAGAGCTGGTCGGCGCTGACCTTGCTGACCGTCGCCTCGTGACCCATCTGTACGTCGTCCTCGCGGACGTCGACGTAGGGGTAGGTGTCGGATCGGCTGATGTTGTCGATCAGCAACGCGTCGCACTTCACGGTCGACTTCGAGTGGTGCGAGTTCTTGTTGATCTGCACCAGACCCCGGTACGACGTGCGGCCTCCGCCTCGCGCCACCGACTTGCTGATGATGTTGCTCGACGTGTTCGGCGCGGCGTGGACCATCTTCGATCCGGCGTCCTGGTGCTGGCCCTCGCCGGCGAACGCGATCGAGAGCGTCTCGCCCTTGGCGTGCTCACCAACGAGCCACACGGCCGGGTACTTCATCGTGACCTTGGAGCCGAGGTTGCCGTCGATCCACTCCATCGTCGCGCCCTCGTGCGCCATCGCACGCTTCGTGACGAGGTTGTAGACGTTGTTCGACCAGTTCTGAATCGTCGTGTAGCGAACGCGAGCATCCTTCTTCACCACGATCTCGACAACGGCGGAGTGCAGCGAGTCCGAGGAGTAGATCGGAGCTGTGCAACCCTCGACGTAGTGCACGTAAGAGCCTTCGTCGGCGAGGATCAGCGTCCGCTCGAACTGGCCCATGTTCTCGGTGTTGATTCGGAAGTAGGCCTGCAGCGGGATGTCGACGTGCACGCCCTTCGGCACGTAGATGAAGGAACCGCCGGACCACACCGCGGTGTTCAACGCGGAGAACTTGTTGTCGCCTGCCGGGATGACCGACGCGAAGTACTCCTTGAACAGCTCCTCGTGCTCGCGCAGACCGGTGTCCGTGTCCACGAAGATGACGCCGAGCTGCTCCAGATCCTCACGAATCTGGTGGTACACGACCTCGCTGTTGTGAACCACCAGACCATCAGCGATGAAGTTATGAGGCCCGTCGACCTCGATGTCGAAGACAGGCTCGATGTCGAACGGCTCGATCGATGAGATCCGAGCGAAGCCCAGGTGGTCGCTGCAGTGCTTCCGGAACGTGGCACCGCGTGCCGACGTCCACGACTGCGCATACTTGCGCCGCCCAAAGCGTTCGGTGCGCTTCGGGTTGCGGCAACCGAGTCGCTCGAACTCACCGCTGATTCCAAGGCGATACCCCGTCATGGTGCGCGAGGGATCGTCCGCGTAGGGCTGGTCACACGTCCACGGACCCGCGGTGGGAAGCCCAGCGAGCTGGGCTAGTTCGCGCGCCTGATCGATAAGGGGTGCATTCACGGAAGTCAGCACCACGGACCCAGACGCATCCGGCCGGATGTAACCGTCCGCATCCACCCAACCTCCGAGGAACGCCAGACGCTCCTCGCGGGTGAGTCGATAGATCCAAGGCGGAACCTGCTTCGAGTACGAGTTCCCCCAAAATCCCATCACCTGGAACCACTGGACCAGCGCTCGTGAGTTGACGACAACTCGAACGTCGTCTGCCTCGATCGTGCGTAGACCGAACTGTTCGCGCACAACCCGCTCGATCTCCGCACGTACCTCGATATCGCTAGCGGGAATCGCGAACTGAATGCGGTGCGTACGGCCGTTCGTCTGAAGCGAACCGTCGCCGATGTACAAGCCGAGAAGCCACATCAGGTCGACGTTCGTTGTCCCAGGACCAGGCTGCTCGCCCGAACGACCGAGAGGTCGCGGTAGCGGCATCGACTCACCGAAGTCAGGCACGTCGCGCGGCACCGCGACAAGGTCACCGACGCTGAGCTCCGCGAGGGTCTTCCAGCGACGGACGAATCGCGCCCGCTGACGGCCCGGCTTTCGCTCGTCAGCCAACACGAGGAACGGGTGATTGTCGGTTGCACGGATCGTTCGACCGCCAACCTGCACACGATAGGTCTGCTTCACGCCCGTCTGTGCGGCAGACTTCACCGGAGCAACAACGAACTGCTCGCTCTCCTCGTCATACGCGAAGACGCGGTCGCCAGCCTGGACCTCCTTGATCGGCAGCTGGCCACGGTCAGCGGTCCATACGAGGGAATCGGCCGAGATACATTCGTACTGAGCCGCGACGCCTGCGACGAGGCGCTGCTTCTCCGCTTCCGGGATGCCGAGCTTGTCGTAGGTGTTCTTGATGTCGGCGGGCAGGTCGTCCCATGACGCGGCCTGCTTCTCCGTGGAACGCACGAAGTACTTGATGTTGTCGAAGTCGATGCCCGAGAGGTCAGCACCCCAGTGCGGCATCGGCTTCTTCTCGAACAGCCGCAGACCCTTGAGCCGCATGTCGAGCATCCACTCGGGCTCGTTCTTCAGCGCCGAGATGTTGCGCACGACCTCTTCCGACAGACCACGTTGCGCAATCGAGCCGGCTTCGTCTGAGTCAGCCCAACCGAACTTGTATCGGTCGAGTCCCTCGAGCTCCGGGCGGGCGAGGTCGGTCATGAGCTGGTCACCTCAGGTGTTGCGGTTGCCTGACGGACCTTCACGTCCGTCAGCGGAATGTGGGTAGTGCAGACGCCGTCGCCGCGGGCGATCGTTGCGAGCCGTTGCACGTGCCGCCCGACGAGCCGGCCGATCGCATCGGTCTCTACCTCGCACAGCACCGGGAACTCCTCGGCGACGTGCTGCACCGGGCAGTGGTGCTGGCAGACCTGAACACCGAGCGTCGTGTCGTGCACGGTAGAGGCATACCCGTCGTCCGCGAGTGCCTCCGCGAGCGCGCCAGCGCGCTCGTCGAGCGGAAGGGACGCGATCCGCTCCGCGTAGCGCGCCTCCCAGGCAGCCATCCGCTGCCTGGCAAAGTCCTCGACTGCACTCTCGCCGACCGAGTCGCGGAGGTAACGCAGCGCGTCGATCGCGACGTCGTCGTACGCCGTCGGGCCGGCCGCATGGCCGACGTCGGACAGCGAGAAGCGCTTCGCGGGTCGACCTCGCCCCCGCGGGCCCCTTGGCCGCTCCTCCGCAGCGACGATGAAGCCGTCGGCGACCGCAGCATCGAGATGACGACGGATCGCGGCGGAGGTCAGGCCGAGGCGCTGAGCGAGCTCAGCGGCCGTCGAGGGACCGTGCTCGAGCAGCGAGCGGGCCACTCGGTCGCGGGTACGCCGATCAGCGGCGTCGAGCCGGATCGAAGGCGCCACCGCACTTTTCACAACGACATTGTTTCGTAAATAGATTCGTGACGCAAATCGGCCCGATCCCAGCTCGAAGTAGGACACGACGTCCCCCAGGGCGGGTGGTTTGTCCGGTTGTGTCGCATTTCCTGCGCTGTCGTGGCCCGGCTGTCTGACACTTCGAGCGAGGGCCGAGACTTGGGGGGTGGCGGCGGCGGTCGAGGTGAGCAACCTGGTACGGCGCTACTCCCCCGTTGCCGGCATCACCGACGTCACGTTCTCGGCCCCCGAAGCCGCGGTCACGGCGCTGCTCGGGCGCAACGGCGCCGGCAAGACCACCACTGTCGAGATCTGCTGCGGGCTACGCCGGGCGGATTCCGGCACCGTCCGCGTGCTGGGGCTCGACCCGGCCACCGACGTCGCCGAGCTGAGGGCTCGGGTGGGCGTGATGCCGCAGGCCGGCGGCTCGGGCGCCAGCGGCGTCTACCCCGCGGTGCGGGTCGAGGAGGCGCTGCGCCTCTACTCCGCGATGTACGCCGACCCGCTCCCCGTCGACGCACTGCTCGAGGTCCTCGATCTGCAGCGGGTTCGCCGTACGACGTGGCGGCGGCTGTCCGGCGGCGAGCAGCAGCGAGTGTCCCTGGCCCTTGCGCTGGTCGGGCGGCCCGCCGTCGTCTTCCTCGACGAGCCGTCAGCCGGGCTCGACGTCCACGCCCGACACACGACCTGGGACCTCGTCCGCGAGCTGCGCAAGGCAGGCGTCTCGATCATCCTCACGACCCACGACCTCGCCGAGGCGTCCGTCCTCGCCGACCATGTCGTGATCATCGACGGCGGCCGCGTGGTAGCAACCGGAAGCCCAGCGGACCTGACCCGCGACGCGAGCACGGACGGCCTGCGGTTCGAGGCACCCGCCGGCCTGGCGCTCGACAGCCTCGACACCGCGCTTCCCGATGGCGCCACAGCGCACGAGGTACGCCCAGGGCACTACGCAGTAGGCCCACGCGTCGACCCCGATGTCGTCGCCGCCGTCACCGCGTGGTGCGCGCAGCAAGGCGTGATGGCGGACAACCTCACGACAAGCGGACAGACGCTCGAGGACGTGTTCCTCTCGCTCACCGCGCCGGAGGCACCGTGACGACGCTCGACCTGACGCCCGGCACGGGCGCAGCCCCCCGCCGTCACACGCTTGCCGCCCAAGGCCGCATGGAGCTTCGGCTCATCCTGCGCAACGGCGAGCAGCTGCTCCTCACGCTCATCATCCCGATCACTCTGCTGCTGCTGTTCTCGAAAGCACCGATCGCCGACGTGCCGAAGCCGCGGGTCGACTTCCTCATGCCGGGGATGCTCGGTCTCGCCGTCATGTCGACCGCGTTCACCGGTCAGGCGATCGGCACCGGGTTCGAGCGCCGGTACGGCGTGCTCCGCCGACTGTCGACCACACCGCTGTCTCGCCCGGCGCTGCTGGGGGCGAAGACGACTGCCATCGTGCTGGTCGAGACGTTGCAGACCGCCGTGCTTTGCGCGGTCGGTGCCGCCCTGGGCTGGGATCCCACAGGAAGCGCCGTACCGGTCATCGGGCTGCTGCTCCTCGGCACGGCCTGCTTCAGCTCGCTCGGCCTGCTGATGGCCGGCACGCTTCGCGCCGAGGCGACGCTGGCCGGCGCGAACCTGCTCTACCTCGTCCAGCTCGGACTTGGCGGCGTGGCCTTCCCACTCACCGACTTCTCCGGGGGCGTACGACGCCTCCTCGAGCTGCTCCCGCTGGGCGCGATGTCAGACGGGCTGCGGCACGTGCTGAACCAGGGCGCCGGCGTGCCGCTGCACGACTGGGCGACGCTCACGGTGTGGACCGCAGCCGCACTAGTCGCCGCATCGCGCTGGTTCCGCTGGGACTAGACGAATGTCCCTCCACAGAACAGAGCCCGCGTTGTCGTGCGCGTGCTTCCCGGCTGTTGGCACCGTGCGCGGTTCCCTGCCAAGTACGAGCACTAGCGAGAGAGTGTGTGCTCGATGAAGTTGCGCAGGTTCGCCCTGATCTGGGTCTGGCTCATTCCTTCGGTTTCGGTGAGGTGTCGTAGGAGGTCTGCACGGACACATGCGAGGAGCACGTGAGCGGTCCAATCGGCGCGGAGCCGATCGGTGTCCGCGATAAGGAGATCAGCGATGAGTCGATGGACGTCCCGATAGTCGGGTGACCGGTGAATGTCATTCGCTGGGCCGCCGCCGTCCTCGAGGGCGAGCATCAGGTGGGAGTTCTGCAGTTTGACCAATGCGATTGCGTCGATGATGGCGGCGACCCGTTCTCGCGGCGCGGTTGACGGGCCCAGAGGAGGGGGTCCTGATCCGATCTTGTCGCGCAACGGCGCCAAGCGAGCTGCGTAGAGCTGCCTGATCAGGCTCGCTCGATCTCCGAACCGACGGAACAGTGTGCCCTTGCCCACGCCGGCGGCAGCGGCGACGTCGTCCATGGAAACGTCGCTCGGGCTGTTCGCGCTGGCAAACAGGCGGTCGGCCGCCTCCAGGATGGCCTTCCGGTTGCGCGCCGCGTCGGCGCGTTCCACTCGTACCGTCATCGAAACCCCACCTACGCTCTTGCTAACCGGACTGATGGTCCGTATCGTATCCGGACTACGAGTCCAGATAGCAGGAACCCGGCCCCCGAGGGAGTCACACCTAGAAGGCGAACCGAACAATGACCGACGACGACACCCGCCGAGCGAACCTCGGGCTCATGCAGCAATACCAAACCCTCCTCTTCGAGCAGCGCTTCGACGAGTGGATCGAGTTATGGCATGACGACGGCGTGTGCGAGTTCCCCTTCGCCGCTGCTGACCGACCGAAGCGGCTCGCTGGCAAGGACGAGATTCTCGCCTACATGAACGACTATCCATCGAGACTCTCGATCGACGGCGTCGAGGACCTGCAGGTACACCAGGGGCTCGACCCCGACGTCGTCGTAGTGGAGATGACCATCCGCGGACGGGCGGTCGACACGGAAAAGCCCTACAACCAGCAATACGTCATCGTCGCCCAAACCCGCGACGGAAAGCTGGCCCACTACCGGGAGTACTGGAATCCCTTGATCACCGCTGCGGCGCATTCGTGAGCGGACACATCCTCGTCACCGCCGCCACAGGCAAGACGGGACGCCGGCTGATGGCCAACCTCAGAGCCCTGGGATCGCCGGCGGTCGGCGCTTCCCGCCGCGCAGGCGCCGGCTTGGTGCGCTTCGACTGGACTGATCTTGGTACCTGGGACGACGCGCTCAACGGCGTCGACTCGGCCTACCTCGTCGCTCCTTCAGGCGTCGGCGACCCCGCGGACATCATGATCGAGTTCACCGAAAGAGCCATCGCCCGAGGCGTGGTGCGCTTCGTGCTGCTTAGCGCATCGCTCCTCGACTCCGGTGGCCCAGCCATGGGACAGGTCCATCACTGGCTCGCCAAGTCAGGCGTCGAGTGGGCCGTGCTGCGGCCCTCATGGTTCATGGAAAACCTCTCCGAAGGACCCCATTGCCTCACCATCCGCGACGAGCACGCCATCTACACCGCCGCAGGCAATGGGCGGGTTCCCTTCATCAGCACCGATGACGTCGCCGGAGCCGCCGCAGTCGCCCTCACCACGGAACAAGCCGCGAACTGCGACTTCATACTGACCGGCCCTGAGGCTCTCACCTATCAGCAGGTAGCCGAACGCATCAGTACGGCCACCGGGCAGACCATCACTCACTTCCCGCTGACCTTCGAGGAGCTGGTCGCCCGTCATGTGGCCAACGGCCTCACCGACGAACACGCCCAGACCCTCGCTTTCATGGACCTCGCTATCGCCGGAGGCGCCGAAGATCGAGTCACCCAAGACCTGGGGCAACTGACGCCAGGGTTTCCGGTCAGCTTCGAAGCGTTCGTAGCAGCGCATGTCCGGTTGTGGTCCAAGACTTGATCCGTGCGCGAGTTCGTAGTGCTCCACCAAGAACGGTCGGAGCCGCGGCCCGGTTTGGAGTTCGCAGGCATGCGGGCCGGCGCTTGCGCCTCCTCGCATTGCAAGGACCCTCTAGCGAGACGACTAGGTGACGTCTCGAAGCAGAATCAGCATGCATCCGCTCAGCATGCGCTGATCATCGCTGCCCTGACCAAGCTGTAAGTGCCGTTCCTGTGCACGGCGACGATGAGTTGTGCTGTGCATAGACGGTGGCGTCCAACCCGACCGTCAGGCGGCTTCCACGGCGTCCAGGCTCAGCGTGGCCACGTCTCTGGGCTCGGAGTACTCGTACTTGCCGCCGCGCACCCAGGACGCTGCCGCCGCCAGCAAGCTGACGACGATCGCGAGGTCCAGCGCGGCGTGCAGGCCGTTCTGGAACGGCCCGCTGATCATCTGCGGGAAGAAGCCGCGACTGGTCAGCACTGCTTGCTGATGAGGGGTCAGTCCGGCGAGCACCTGCGGTCCGACGATGTGCTGGATCGGGTTGTAACCGAGAAACGCTGCGAACAACGTCGAGACCGGCGGCAGGTTTGCCACGTGATGCGCGACGGTCGCGGGCACGCCCTGCTGCGTCAGGCCGTGCTGCATCGTCGCCGGCAAGGTGGCCGAGAAGCCGACGATCATCAGCGTGAAGAACATCCCGATCGACAGCACCTGGGCGGAGTTCTGGAACGTCGAGTTCATCCCGGAGCCGGCCCCTCGATGCCGGGGCGGGAGCGCGTTCATGACGGCCGCCCGGTTCGGCGAGCCGAACGACGCCATGGTGAGTCCGAGGACGAACAGCAAGACGGCGAAGACCGGGTAGGAGAAGTTGATCGGGACCAGCTCGAGCACCCCGAACGCGATCGCGGTGCCGATCATCCCGCCGGTCGCGAACGGGCGCGCACCGAAGCGGTCCGACAGCACTCCGGACAGCGGTCCCGCGACGAACAGTCCCGCGGTCAGCGGAAGCATCGCGAGACCCGCCTTGAGCGGGGTGTCGGCGAAGTTCACGCCGTGCCGCGGCAGCCAGATCCCCTGCAGCCAGATGATCAGCGTGAACATCAGCCCGCCCCGGGCGAGTGCCGCGAGGAAGCTGGCCAGCACACCGGCGGTGAAGGCGCGAATCTTGAACAGCTGCAGGCGGAACATCGGTTCGGCAACGCGGACCTCGATGAGTGCGAACGCGATGAGCAGCCCCACGCCGCCGCCGAGCTCCCCGATGACCGGCGGGCTCCCCCACCCCATCGAGTGACCGCCGTACGGCTCGATGCCGTAGGTCAGTCCGATCATCACGAGGACGAGGCCGGCCGCGAAGGTCAGGTTGCCCCACACGTCGAGCGACGCGTGATGACGCTCCGAGAGCTCATGGAGCTTCAGGTAGCCCCACACCGTCGCGAACAGGCCGATCGGCACCGACACCAGGAAGATCAGCCGCCAGTTGATGGGTGCCAGCACACCGCCCAGAACGAGGCCGAGGAACGAGCCACTGAACGCCGCCGCCTGGTTGATGCCGAGCGCCATGCCGCGCTGGTTGGCGGGGAACGCGTCGGTGAGGATCGCGGAGGAGTTCGCGATCAGCATCGCGGCGCCGATGCCCTGGAACAGGCGCATCACGATCAGGTAGATCCCGGCGGCGTGCCCGCTGTTCCAGGTGACGGTCAGCAGCAGCGAGAACAGCGTGAAGACCGCGAAGCCGAGGTTGTAGATCCGCACCCGGCCGTAGATGTCGCCGATGCGTCCCAGCGACACCACGAGCACGCTCGTGACGACAAGGAAGCCGAGAATCATCCAGAGCAGGTAGAAGCTGTTGCCGGGCTGCAACGGATCGATGTGAATGCCGCGGAAGATGTCCGGCAGCGCGATCATCGTGATCGACGCGTCGATGGTGGCCATCAGCACGCCGAGGGTGCAGATGAACAGCGCCGTCCACTTGTAGCGATCGGGAGCGGCGGTCACCGCTTCACATTACTTGCGCGGCGTAACTATTTTCCGCAGCCGCGCACTAGTGGACCTTGTCGAGGAAGCCGATCAGGTCGTCGGCGTGCTCCTCCTCGACGCTGAGGATGTCCTCGAAGAGCCGCCGCGTCGTCGGATCGCTCGTGCCGAGCCAGTTGATGATCTCTGTGTACGACGCGATCGCGATCCGCTCCGCAACGAGGTTCTCGCGGATCATCTGCTCGAGGCTGTCCGCCGTCTCGTACTCCGAGTGCGATCGCGCCGTGAGTGTCGCCGGGTTGAAGTCCGGTGTCCCGCCGAGCTGCGCGATCCTGGCCGCGAGCCGGTCGGCGTGCTCCTGCTCCTCGTTCGCATGGACGAGGAACTCCGCCGCCACCGGCTCGGCGTCGAGTCCGGTCGCCGCGAAGTGGTGCTGGCGATAGCGCAGCGTGCACACCGTCTCGGTCGCGAGCGCGGCGTTCAGCACCTCGATCACGCGCTCGACGTCAGCCTGGTACGCCGCGGTGACGGGTCCCTTCTCCATCTCGTCACGCGCCTGCTTGCGCAGCGTCTCAACGTCGGTCAGGAAGTCGGCCATGCCGATCCCCTACCCGCGCGGCGCGAGTTCTAGACGAACTGGCTGACCGCTACCGCAGCAAAGAGCAGCGCCAGATACGAGATCGACGCATGGAACAGCACCAGCGGCTTGGCCGCCTCACCGCGAAGCACGCGCCGATGCAGCCGGTGCGCCTCGACGAGGAACGCAGCGCCGAGAACCGAAGCGGCGACCGTGTAGACGATGCCGGCGCCGAACGGCACGAGGACCAGTGACGCCCCCACCATCGCCCACGAGTACGCGACGATCTGGCGGGTCACGGTCGCGGCCGGGGCCACCACCGGCAGCATCGGCACGCCGGCCGCCTCGTAGTCGTCCTTGAACCGCATCGCCAGCGACCAGAAGTGCGGCGGGGTCCACAGGAAGATCACCGCGAACAGCACGACGGCCGGCCAGCCGACGTCGCCGCGCACCGCCGACCACCCGATGAGCACCGGGAAGCAGCCCGCCGCACCGCCGATCACGATGTTGGACGGCGTACGGCGCTTCAATCCCAGCGTGTACACGAAGACGTAGAAGAGGATCGCGCCGTCGGCGAGCAGCGCGGACAGCCAGTTCGCGCCGAGTCCGAGCAGCAGCGTCGCCGCCGCCCCGAGCGCGACCCCGAACCGCAGCGCGTTGGCCGGCGCGACCTGCTGGCGGGCCAGGGGACGCCGTTGGGTGCGGTGCATGACGGCATCGATGTCACGGTCGACCACGCAGTTGATCGCGTTGGCGCTACCCGCGGCGAGCGTCCCGCCGATCAGGGTCGCGCACGCGGTCCAGAGTGACGGCAGGCCACGGGCCGCGAGGACCATTGCCGGAAGCGTCGTGACCAGCAGGAGCTCGACGATCCTCGGCTTCGTCAGCGCGACGTAACTGCTGACCCGCTGGCGCACGTACGAATCCTAATGGGCGGCCTGGGAAGACTTTCACCCAAGGCACCATCCGGCGCTTGCCGTGCCGGTGCGGGGTACGACGTTGCGGCGGTGGGTGATCTCACTACGCTTCGGCCTTACCGATCAACAGAGACGGGAGAACAGGTGAGCGCAGCGCGCCAGCCGCTCGAGTGGGGCGAGGCCGACGAGCTCGCAGTGAAGGTCGTCCGCGGCCTCGCGATGGATGCCGTCGAGGCCGCGGGGAACGGGCATCCCGGGACCGCGATGAGCCTCGCCCCAGCGGCGTACCTGCTGTTCCAGCGCCTGATGCGCCACGACCCGACCGATCCGGGCTGGATCGGGCGGGACAGGTTCGTGCTGAGCTGCGGGCACTCGAGCCTGACGCTCTACATCCAGCTGTTCCTGTCCGGCTACGGCCTCGAGATGGAGGACCTGAGGCTGCTCCGGCAGTGGGGGTCGCGGACGCCGGGCCACCCGGAGCACGGCCACACGGCCGGCGTGGAGACCACGACCGGCCCGCTCGGCCAAGGCGTCGCCAACGCGGTCGGCATGGCGATGGCCGCCCGCTACGAGCGCGGCCTGTTCGACCCTGACGCCAAGCCGGGCGAGAGCCCGTTCGACCACACGATCTGGTGCTTCGCCTCCGACGGTGACATGGAAGAGGGGATCTCCGGCGAGGCCAGCTCGGTGGCGGGCCACCAGCAGCTCGGCAACCTGGTCCTGCTCTACGACGACAACCACATCTCGATCGAGGGCGATACCAGGGTCGCACTGTCGGAGGACGTCGCGGCGCGCTACGAGGCCTACGGCTGGCACACGCTGCACATCCCCGACGTCAACGACGTCCAGGCGGTGTACGACGCGTTCGAGGCCGCCCGCGCCGAGACGTCGCGCCCCACCTTCATCTCGGTGCGGTCGATCATCGGCTGGCCCGCCCCGACCAAGCAGAACACCGGCAGCGCCCACGGCTCGGCGCTCGGCGCCGAAGAGGTTGCGGCCACCAAGAAGGTCCTCGGCTTCGACCCCGAGGTTTCCTTCTACTGCCCGGACGACCTCCTCGCCCACACCCGTCAGGTCGTCGACCGCGGTCGCGCGGCGCACAAGCAGTGGCAGGAGCGCTTCGACGCGTGGGCGGCGGCGAATCCGGAACGCGCCGCCGAGCTCCAGCGCATCTCCGAGCGCCGCGCGCCGGCAGGCTGGGACGCCAAGCTGCCCGACTTCGCCGGCGAGAAGCCCATCTCGACCCGCAAGGCCAGCGGCGCCTGCATCAACGCGATCGCATCTCTCATGCCGGAGCTGTGGGGTGGGTCGGCGGACCTCGCCGAGAGCAACAACACCGAGATCGAGGGCGCCGACTCGTTCCTGCCCGAGGCGCACGGTGGTTCGCCGTACGGACGGATCCTGCACTTCGGGATCCGCGAGCACGCCATGGGCGCGATCATGAACGGCATCACGTTGCACGGCGGGACGCGCGTGTTCGGGGGCACCTTCCTCACGTTCTCCGACTACATGCGCGGATCGGTTCGGCTCGCGGCGCTGATGAAGCTGCCGGTCACCTACGTCTGGACGCACGACTCGATCGGGCTCGGCGAGGACGGTCCCACGCATCAGCCGATCGAGCACCTCGCCGCACTTCGCGCGATCCCGGGGCTCGACGTCGTACGCCCGGCCGACGCGACAGAGACCGCCGTCGCGTGGCGCACGATCATCGAGCACACCGACCGGCCGGCAGGCCTCGTCCTGTCCCGGCAGAACCTCCCCGTGATCGACCGCTCGACCCACGCGTCGGCCGAGGGCGTCAGGCGTGGGGCCTACGTACTCGCGGAGGCATCGGCGGGCCGCGCGAAGGTCATCATCATCGCCACCGGCAGCGAGGTGTCGATCGCGCTCGAGGCCCGCGAGCGCCTCGAAGCCGACGGGACACCGACCCGCGTGGTGTCGATGCCGTGCCGCGAGTGGTTCGAAGAACAGGACCAGTCCTACCGCCAGGAGGTCCTGCCGACCGACATCAAGGCACGGGTGTCCGTCGAGGCAGCCGTCGCGATGGGCTGGCGTGACTTCGTCGGCGAGACCGGCGAGTGCCTGTCGATCGAGCACTTCGGCGCAAGCGCGCCGTACCAGATCTTGTTCGAGCAGTTCGGATTCACCGCCGATCGGGTAGTGGCAGCAGCGCACTCGAGCCTGTCCAAGGTCGGCGCAACCAAGGGCGACACGACCGGCAACTAGTGCGCGGCCGAACGAACAGAGGAGAGATCATGACCGACCCGCTCAAGCAGCTCTCCGACGCAGGCGTGGCGATCTGGCTTGACGACCTGTCCCGCGAGCGGCTCGTCGGTGGTGGTCTCGCCGCGCTCGTCCGCGACAGCCACGTGGTCGGCATCACCACGAACCCCACGATCTTCCAGAAGGCGATCAGCGGCAGTGAGATCTACGACGACCAGATGCGCGATCTCGCGACGCGAAGCGTGTCGGTCGACGAGGCGCTGCGGATGGTCACCGCCGCCGACGTGCGAGAGGCCTGCGACGTGCTGCGGCCGGCGTACGAAGCAAGCGACGGCGTCGACGGGCGGGTGTCGATCGAGGTCGGGCCTGCCCTCGCCCACGACACGGCAGGCACGGTCGCCGAGGCTCGCGCACTGTGGTGGCTGGTCGACCGGCCGAACCTCTTCATCAAGATCCCTGCCACGAAGGCGGGTCTTCCGGCGATCGCCCAGATGCTCAGCGAGGGCATCAGCGTCAACGTCACGCTGATCTTCTCCCTCGCCCGCTACGCCGAGGTCATCGACGCGTTCCTCGACGGGGTCGAGCGCGCCCGAGCCGCCGGCCACGACCTCACCCGGCTCGGCTCGGTCGCGTCGTTCTTCGTCTCCCGGGTCGACAGCGAGGTGGACGGCCGGCTGGACAAGATCGGCAGCGACGAGGCCAAGGGGCTGCGCGGCAAGGCTGCGGTGGCCAACGCGCGGCTTGCGTACAAGCTGTTCGAGGAGAGGTTCGACACCGACCGGTGGCGCGCGCTTCACGACGCCGGAGCGAGACCGCAACGCCCACTGTGGGCATCCACGTCGACGAAGGACCCGTCGTACGACGACACGATGTACGTCGTCGACCTGGTCGCCACCGGCACGGTCAACACGATGCCCGAGCCCACGATCCACGCGGTCGCCGACCACGGCAAGATCACCGGCGACACGATCCGACCCAACTACACCGACGCGCAGGACGTGCTCGACAAGCTCGAACAGCTCGGCATCAGCTACGCCGACGTTGTGAAGGTGCTCGAAGACGAGGGCGTTGAGAAGTTCGTCGCCTCGTGGAACGAGCTCACCGACTCCACGAAGAGCGAGCTCGAGCGCCTGGCGCCCACCAAGTGACCAACGACCCACAAGCCGTCGACGCCGGCGGAGTCACGGTCCGCTGCACGGGCGACGTCGTGTCCGCCCGGGACACGGCGCTCAGCGCGAACCTGGGCGTCGCGGCGCGGATCGCCGGCAAGGACGCCGGACTTTGGGGACCTGACGCCGCAGCCGAGGCGAGCGTGCGACTCGGCTGGCTGGACTGCGCCGCAGTGTCGCGACCCCTCGTCTCCGAGATCGAGGAGCTGCGGTCACAGCTCAACGCGGCCGGGGTCGACCATGTCGTGCTCGCGGGCATGGGCGGCTCCTCGCTTGCCCCTGAGGTGATTGCCGCGACGTACGGCGTTGAGCTCACGACGCTCGATACGACCGACCCGGGACAGGTCTCCGCCGCGCTTTCGGATCGGCTGGATCGCACGGTTCTGGTCGTCTCGAGCAAGAGCGGCGGGACGATCGAGACGGACAGTCACCGCCGGGCCTTCGAAGCCGCCTATCGCGAGGCGGGCATCGACCCGGTCGAGCGCATCGTCGTCGTCACCGATCCGGGCTCTCCGCTGCAGCGCCTCGCCGCCGATGCCGGGTACCGGACCTTCGAAGCCGACCCCAACGTCGGCGGTCGTTACAGCGCCCTCACCGCATTCGGGCTCGTGCCGAGCGGCCTCGCCGGAGTCCCGATCGGCGACCTGCTCGACCAGGCAGAGGCGGTCGGCGCGACCCTGTCCGGTGACTACGGCAACGCGGCGGTCGCGCTGGGCGCGGCGCTCGGTGGGTACGGCGTCGAAGGCCACGACAAGGTCGTGATCGCCGACGCCGACTCCGGCATCAAGGGCTTCGGCGACTGGGCCGAGCAGCTGATCGCGGAGTCGACCGGCAAGCGCGGCCGCGGCCTGCTGCCCGTCGCGGTCTCCTCGCCTGCCTCCCCCGGCTTTCAAGCGACAGCCGACACGCATCTGGTCGCCGTCGGAGCGACTCCGCCTTCCGACGGCGGGACCGCCGTCGAAGGCCCGCTGGGCGCGCAGTTCCTCGTGTGGGAGTTCGCGACCGCCGTCGCCGGGAAGCTGCTCGACATCGACCCGTTCAACCAGCCGAACGTGCAGGAGTCGAAGGACAACACGAAGGCGGTGCTGGATGCCGCCAAGAACGGGCCGCTGCCGACCGGCGAACCGGTGTTCGTCGACGGTCCGATCGAGGTGTACGGCGAGCCCGACACGGTCGGTGAAGCAGGCGATGTCGCGGGCCTAATCGGCGCGCTGCTGGCCGCGGTGCCATCCAACGGCTACCTCGCGGTCATGGCCTACCTGGATCGGCTGAAGGACGCGCGAGCAGCGGGCATCCGGGACGCCCTCGCGAGACGTATGGCGCACCCCGTGACCTTCGGCTGGGGACCGCGCTTCCTGCACTCGACCGGCCAGTTCCACAAGGGCGGCCCGCAGGTCGGCGTCTTCCTGCAGGTCACTGGCGCCATCGCCTCAGACCTCGACATCCCGGGGCAGCCGTTCAGCTTCGGTCGGCTTCAGATGGCGCAGGCGCTCGGCGACCTGCAGGCATTGCTCGGCCGATCTCGGCCCGTCGCGCGACTGCACCTCACCGACCGGGCCGCCGGCATCGACGCGCTTCTCAAGGCCGCCTCGGCATGACGATCCTGTCGGGTACGGCGGGCAACCCGCTCCGCGACCCGCGCGACCGCCGCCTTCCCCGCGTCCCGGGCCCGTGCGCCGTCGTCGTGTTCGGCGTCACGGGTGACCTGTCACGCAAGAAGCTGATCCCGGCGATCTACGACCTGTCCAACCGCGGACTGCTACCACCCGGCTTCGCGCTCTTGGGCTTCGCCCGCCGCGACTGGGGCGACGGTGACTTCGAGGACCTGGCGAAGAAGGCGGCGCAGGAGCACGCGCGAACCGAGTTCCGCGACGACGTCTGGCGTCGTGTTGCGGCATCGCTCAAGTTCCTGCCTGGCGCCTTCGACGACGACGCGGCCTTCGACAACCTCGCACAGACCTTGCGGGATCTCGAGGCGAGCCATGGCATCCAGGGCAATGCGGCGTTCTACCTGTCGATCCCGCCCGCGGCCTTCCCTGTGGTGCTCAAGCAGATGCAGCGCACCGGGATGGCTGACAACGAGCAGTCAGGTGGCTGGCGTCGCGTCGTGGTCGAGAAGCCGTTCGGTCACGACCTCGCCTCGGCGCGTGACCTCAATTCCCTCGTCGACGACGTCTTCACCCCGGACGACGTGTTCCGCATCGACCACTACCTCGGCAAGGAGACGGTTCAAAACATGTTGGCGTTGCGGTTCGCCAACACACTGTTCGAGCCGATCTGGAACTCCCACTACGTCGACTCCGTCCAGATCACCATGGCCGAGGACGTCGGCATCGGCGGTCGTGCGGGTTTCTACGACTCCGCCGGCGCCGCCCGCGACGTGCTGCAGAACCACCTGCTGCAGCTGCTCGCGCTGACGGCGATGGAGGAGCCGGTGTCATTCGACGCCGAGGCGATCCGCACCGAGAAGCTGAAGGTTCTCAACGCGATCTCGCTTCCCTCCGACCTCGCCCGCTACGCGATCCGCGGCCAGTACGACCAGGGCTGGCTGGCCGGCCAGCGCGTGCCGTCGTACCTCGACGAGCCGGACGTGCCCGCGGACTCGCGCACCGAGACGTTCGCCGCGGTTCGGCTCGGCATCGAGACGCGACGCTGGGCCGGCGTGCCGTTCTACCTGCGCACCGGTAAGCGCCTGCCGCGGCGGGTCACCGAGATCGCGGTCGTCTTCAAGACCGCGCCGCACCTGCCGTTCGACGCGACCGACACCGTCGAGCTGGGTCACAACCAGCTCGTCGTACGGGTGCAGCCCGACGAGGGTGTGACGCTGCGCTTCGGCTCCAAGGTCCCGGGCTCCGCGATGGAGGTCCGCGACGTGTCGATGGACTTCCTCTACGGCGAGGCCTTCACCGAGTCCTCACCCGAGGCGTACGAGCGGCTGATTCTCGACGTGCTGCTCGGCGACGCGACGCTGTTCCCGCGCAACGAGGAGGTGGCCGCTTCGTGGCAGGTGATCGACCGGCTCGAGGAGTTCTGGGCGGGCGGTCAGCCGGAGAGGTACCGCGCCGGCGAATGGGGGCCCCGCGGTGCCGACGAGATGCTCGCCGCGGACGGCCGAGTCTGGCGGCGGCCGTGACCTGGGTAGACGAGGGCTGATGGCGACGACGCTGTGGGACACCAACGGCAGCGAGGTCGTGAAGGCTCTGCTCGCCGAGCGGCGGGCGGCAGGAGCGCTCGCGTCCGGTCTCGCGTTGACGCTGGTCGCCGTCGTCGACGAGAAGCGGGTGCAGGAGGCCGAGCAGGCGGCCACGATCGCCGCGGCAGCGCACCCGTGCCGGCTGGTGATGATCGTGCGCCACTCGATCACGGCGGACAACCGGCTCGATGCGGAGGTCCAGATCGGCGGACGGCTGGGCTCCACCGAAGCCGTCGTCATGCGGATGTACGGCCGGCTCGGGCTGCACGCGGAGTCCGTCGTCCTGCCGCTGCTCGCGCCGGACGCTCCCGTCGTGACGTGGTGGCACGGCGTGCCGCCGTCGGAGATCGCGACCGATGCACTCGGCGTACTCGCCAACCGACGGGTCACGGACTGCGCCCAAGCGCCCGATCCGGGTGCCGCGATCGTGCAACGGGCGAACGACTTCGTGATCGGCGACACCGACCTCGCCTGGACCCGCTGCACTCCGTGGCGCTCGCTGCTCGCTTCTTCACTCGACGGCGTGGAAGGCACGCCGGTGGCTGCTGCGGTCTCGGCGGAGGCGGGCAACGCGAGCGCCACGCTGCTCAGCGGATGGTTGAGCTCCCGGCTCGGCGTGACGGCCGAGCACGACGCGAGTGGCGGTCCCGGGATCACCGCTGCACGGATCGTCATGCGACGGGACGACGGATCCGAGTGCACGGTGTCGGTCGAGCGGCCCGACGGCGTTTCCGCGACGCTGCAGCGAGGGGACGAGGAGGCGCGGGTCCTGCCGCTGCCGCGCCGCAGCATCGGTGACCTGCTCGCGGAAGAGCTGCGACGAATGGACCCTGACGCCGTGTACGCCGATGCGCTCTCGTTGAGCACCGGCGTCAACGTCTCGCGCGAGCCGCGGACCCGGGTGCTTGTCTGGCGGGACCCGGCACTAGCCGACTCATGAGCGCCGCGCCGCTTGTCGTCGTACATCGCGACGCAGCGCTGCTCGCACAGGCCGTCGCGGCTCGGATCGTCACCGGCATCGCGGATGCACAAGCAGCCCGCGGAGCGGCGTCGATCGTCCTCACCGGCGGTGGCATCGGTGGAGCGACCCTTCGCGAGCTCGCGACCTCGCCGGCGCGCGACGCGATCGACTGGACGCAGCTAGACGTGTGGTGGGGCGACGAGCGCTTCCTGCCCAGCGGTCACCCGGACCGCAACGAGACACAGGCCGACGAGGCCCTGCTCTCCACCGTCGCGCTGGACCCCGCACGGGTGCACGCGATGCCAGCGACCGACGGTCCCGACGGCGACGACCTCGACAGCGCGGCGGCGCGGTACGCCGAGGAGCTGCGCGCCGCTGCAGGCGGTGACAACGACGGTCCGGTGCCGGCGTTCGACATCCTGATGCTCGGTGTCGGGCCGGACGGACACGTCGCGTCGCTGTTCCCGGATGCGCCGGCCCTGTCCGACGAGCGGACGGTCATCCCGGTTCGCGACGCCCCGAAGCCCCCGCCATCACGCATCTCCTTGTCCGCAGCAGCCATCAACAGCGCGCGAGAGATCTGGCTTGTCGCGGCCGGCGAGGAGAAGGCGGGCGCCGTACGAATGGCCCTCGAAGGCGCTGGAGCCACGAACCTCCCTGCAGCAGGAGTCAGGGGTTTGGAAGCCACGAAGTGGCTGCTGGACACCGCCGCCGCCTCCCGACTCCGATCAGTGCAGGAAACCCGGCGCTAGGACACCGAGAACCCTGCACGAACGGTTATCCCCATCGCGGCGCCCAGCGCTTCGCGTAGGCGCGTGACACCGCGATCCTCCCTGGATGCTCAATCCGCGACGCGATCAGGACCTCCTCAACTTCAGCCTGTCCAACGGAGGTGTCGTGGACCATCGCGCCTGCGAACGCGCCGGCATCACGGCGGACAAGCTGCGCTGGCTGATCGACTCCGGGCGCTGGCAGCCGCTCTTTCCCCGTACCTTCGCGACCTTCTCCGGTCCGATCCCTTACGAGGTTCGTCTCGAGGCAGCACTGCTGTACGCCGGGGCCGGCAGCGTGCTCAGCCACGAGACAGCAGGCGCCGAACACGCGATCTGTGGCAGACCCGACAGCATCCACGTGACGGTTCCGTACCACCGAGAGGTCGTCGATCAGCCGGGACTCGTGATCCATCGTTCACGAACGCTTCGCCACAGCGACATCGTCGTCCCACGCCCCCGTCGTACCACCGTCGAGCGCACCGTCCTCGACCTCCTGGCCGACAAGCCGAGTGCCCAGTCGGCCCTTGGTCTGGTCGGCGATGCGATCCGGACCCGGACGACGAGCGCCGACCGGCTGCGCGCCGCGCTGCAGCAGGCTCCCCGCACTCGCTGGCGTCGCGTCGTCCTCGATGCCCTGCCGGACGTCGCCGCGGGCGCGCAGTCACCCTTGGAGCTTCGCGACGCCCAGCTGCGTCGTCGCCACGGACTTCCGGCCGGCCGGCGCCAGGCGCGCCGGACTGGCGAAGGCGCCGAGTATCTCGACGTCCTGATCGAGCCGTACGGCGTGCACATCGAGCTGGACGGCCGCCTCGGCCACGATCGCGCGACGGAACGATGGCGCGACATGCGCCGGGACAACCGAAGTGAGCTCGCCGGTCTCCGGCACCTTCGGTACGGGTGGGCCGACGTCGTCGACCGGCCCTGCCAGGTGGCGATCGAGCAGGCGACCGTGCTGCGTCAGCAGGGATGGCGCGGCGCCTTCAAGCGCTGCACCGACTGCCCCGACGCGCTGCCACCTGCTTTGTGAAGGAAACCCGGCGCCAGGACACCGAGAACCCTGCACAAAGCGGCTACTTGAGGAGGAGACCGATTCCGATGATCGAGGCGAACCAGATGACGCCGCAGATGATCGTCAGGCGGTCGAGGTTCTTCTCCACGACCGACGATCCGGACAGGCTCGAGGACACGCCACCGCCGAACAGGTCGGACAGACCGCCACCCTTACCGCGGTGCAGCAGGACGAGCACCACCATCAGAAGGCTGACGATGATCAGCAGGACGGACAAGGCGGTGACCACGAGACTGCCTTCCTCGACGTACGACGGGCCTCGTCCAGTGTGTCAGATGCCGGTTCCGGCGAAGTCCTGAGCGCTATGTCAGGCGGACGCGGGGGTCGAGGACCGCGTAGATGATGTCCACGACGATGTTGGCCACCACGACCGCCAAGGAGGCCACGATGACGATCCCGAGGATGACCGGCAGATCCTGGTTCTGGATGGCCTGCACGGCGTTGTAACCCAGTCCCTGCAGGCTGAAGACCTGCTCCGTCACGACGGCGCCGCCGATCAGCACGGCCACGTCGATGCCGAACTGCGTGACGATCGGCGTCAGCGCGGCTCGCAAGCCGTGACGAAGCACCACGCGGCGCTCGCTCAAGCCCTTCGCCCGAGCCGTCCGGATGTAGTCCTCCCCCAGTACGTCGAGCATCGACGAGCGCGCGAGTCGCGTGTAGGCAGCCGCACTGACCACGGCAAGCGTGATCCACGGCAGGATCAGATGGTGGGCCCACTGCAGCGGGTTCTTCGTGAAGTCGACGTACCCGGCTGCCGGGAACCACGCGAGATGCAGCTTCGTCGTGAACTCGAAGTAGAAGACGAGCAGGAGCAGCAGACCGAGGACGAACGTCGGCATCGAGTAGAAGAACAGCGCGATCGTGGTGAAGAAGCGGTCGAGGAAGCTGCGTGGCCGGACCGCGGACAGGATGCCGGACGCCAGTCCGATCAGCAGCCACAGGATCGAGGCACCCAAAGCGAGAGAGAACGTAATGGGCGCGGCATCACGCAGGATGTGCGTGACCGGGATCTGGAAGTAGTAGTCCGTACCCAAGCCACCACGAAGCAACCCGGCTCGATGCGGCGTGCCGTACAAGAAGTGCCAGTACTGCTTGTACAGCGGCTGCCTCAGACCGTAGTTCTCGATGATCCGGTGCAACAGCTGAGGCGTCGCCGCCTTGCCGCCGATCCGTCGGGCGATGTCGTCCGGGCCGTTGGGGTCGATGAAGAACAACCCGAACGCGGCGATCGTCACCAGCCACATCACGAGGACGCCTTGCAGGATGCGGCGGACCAGGAAGCGGGCCATCAGACGAACAGCCTGTCTGCTCGGGGGTCGAAGGCATCTCGCACGCCGTCACCGAAGATGTTGAAGGCGAGCGTGGTGATCAGCAGCGCGAGACTCGGGAAGACCAGGTACCACCATGCGACCTGGTAGAGCCCGCCTTGTTGCGCCGCCGAGATCATCGCTCCCCAGTCAGCCGTCGGGGGTTGCACGCCCACTCCCAGGTAGGAGAGCGTCGCCTCGCTCACGATCGACAGCGGGATCAACAGAGAGGCGTAGACGATCACCTGTGCGATCACGTTCGGGAAGATGTCGATGAACATGATGCGCCACGAGCCGGCGCCGAGCGATCGGGCGGCTTCGATGTACTCCCGCTCCTTGATGGAGAGGACCTGGCCGCGGACGATCCTCGCCACCGACGACCAGCCGAACAGCGCGAGGACGATGACGACGAGGGTCACACTGCCGCCGCCTTCGACCGATGCGAGCGCAACCGCGAAGAGCAGGAACGGGATCGACAAGGTGACGTCGATGATGCGGCCGATGATCGAGTCGACCGTCCGTCCGAGATATCCGGCCATGAGGCCCATGACCGCACCGATCGCCACCGTGAGGGCGGACGTCACGACGCCGACCAGCAACGAGACGCGGGCGCCGTACGCGAGACGGACGAGAACGTCACGTCCCTGGTCGTCGGCGCCCAGGGGGAACTTGCCGAACGGCCCGGTCGGGAACCCGTTCGACTGCTCACCGATCAGCCGGAACTGCTGGTTGACGCCGTGCCCGGTGATCGTGGCGAAGACCGGCGCGGCGGCCGCGCAGATGATGATCAGCAGGATCACCACCGCCGAGATGACCGACGCCCGGTCACGCCGCAACCGCTCGAACGCCAGCCGCCACGGCCCGCGTCCCTGAATGACCTTTGCCGCTTCCGGGGCCTCTTCGACCGGCGGGAGGCCGGAGACAAGGTCGAGCTCTGCAGCGCCGCCGACGTTGCCGATCGTCATGAGCCGTCGACCCCCTTGCTGCTGAGGCTTCGCGCGTTACGCATTGCCGATCAGTCCTTCCTCGATCACCCGCTCCGCCTCGCTGATCTGTGGAGTCGACAGGCTGATGTCCTCACCCACCTCGACCGGGAAGTGGCACGCCGCCGAGTGCACCTCGGTGTCGCCGAGGCGAGGGACCAGCTCGGGATCGTCGGTCACGCACAGGTCGCGCGCCTTCGGGCAGCGGGGATGGAAGCGGCAGCCCGACGGGGGGTTGAGCGGCGATGGCACGTCGCCGGCCAGGACGATGCGCGAGCGCTGAGCCATCTGCCGTGGGTCCGGCACCGGTACGGCGGACAGCAACGCGTTCGTGTAGGGGTGGCGCGCCGTCTCGTAGATGTCCTCACCGGTGCCGATCTCCGCCACCTTGCCGAGGTACATGACCGCAACGCGGTCACTCACGTGGCGGACGACCGAGAGGTCGTGCGCGATGAAGATGTACGTGAGGTTCAGCTCGCGCTGCAGATCTGACAGCAGGTTGATGACCTGCGCCTGGATCGACACGTCGAGCGCGGACACCGGCTCGTCGCAGATCACGAGCTTGGGGCGAAGCGCCAAGGCGCGGGCGATGCCGATGCGCTGCCGCTGCCCGCCGGAGAACTCCGCCGGGAACCGGTTGTAGTGCTCGGGGTTCAGCCCGACGAGCTCCATCGCCTCCTGCACCCGGCGCTTGCGCTCCTGGCCGTCAGCGATGCGGTGGATCGCGAACGGGTCGCCGATGATCGAGCCGACGCGGCGACGAGGGTTCAGCGACCCGTACGGGTCCTGGAAGATCATCTGCATGTCGCGCCGGAACGGGCGCATCTTCGACGCCGACAGCTTCGAGACGTCCGCGCCGTCGAACTCGACCGTGCCTGACGTCAGGTCATAGAGCCGCGTGATGCATCGCGCCAGGGTCGACTTTCCGCAGCCGGTCTCGCCGACGAGACCGAGCGTCTCACCGCTCCGCACCTCCAGCGAAACCCCGTCGACGGCATGGACGGCGCCGACCGCGCGGCGGAACAACGACGACGAGCGCACCGGGAAGTGCTTGACGACGTCCGTCACCCGCAGCAGCACGTCGCCGGACTTCGCCGGCGACGCACTCCCGCCCTGCGGCTCCGGCGCGGCGGCGGGCTCGTCGGGAGTTGCGGCGTGGCGAGCGCTCACTGGGCGGTCTCCTGCTTGGGCACGGCATGGCGCCTTCCGGCACGGGCCTTCGGATCCGCCGGCAGCCAGCAGGCCGATCGGTGCGACTCCTTGCCACCGATGTCGAGCAGCGGCGGCGTCTCCGTGCACCGGTCGAAGGCATAGGCGCAGCGGGGCCGGAACGGGCAGCCCTGCGGAAGGTTGATCAGGCTCGGCGGCTGACCGGCGATCGGCACGAGCCGCTCCCGGCTGCCGTAACCGGGCAGCGAGAGCAGCAGGCCCTCGGTGTACGGGTGGTGTGCGGAGTAGAACACGGTGTCGCGCGACGAGGTCTCCATCACGGCCCCCGCGTACATCACGACGACGTCGTCGGCGATCTCGGCGATCACGCCGAGGTCGTGGGTGATCATGATGATCGCGGTACCGAACTCCTCCTGCAGGCGCTTCATCACCTCGAGAACCTGCGCCTGGACGGTCACGTCGAGCGCGGTCGTCGGCTCGTCCGCGATCAGCAGCTTCGGGTTGAGCGCCATCGCCATCGCGATCATCGCGCGCTGTCTCATCCCGCCGGAGAACTGGTGCGGGAAGTCGTCGACCCGCCGGTCCGGCTGCGGGATGCCGACCAGCCGCAGCAGCTCGACGGCGCGAGCCCGGGCGGCGCCCTTCGTGATCGTCGAGTCGTGCGCGCGGATCATCTCGACGATCTGCCAGCCGACCCGGTAGTAGGGGTGCAGGCTGGACAGCGGGTCCTGGAAGATCATGCCGATCTCGGCGCCGCGGACCTTGCGAAGGGCGTCGGGATCCATCGTCAGCAGGTCGTGACCCTCGAAGAGGGCGGTTCCCGAGATCCGGGCGCCTCGAATCAGGCCCATGATCGCCTGGGTCGACACGCTCTTGCCGGACCCGGACTCGCCGACGATGCCGAGCGTCTTGCCGGATTCCACGGTGAAGTTCAGGCCACGTACGGCGTCGAGCTGGCCGTCGGGTGTCGAGAAGGAGACGCGGAGGTCTTCGACCTCGAGCAACGCCACTCGCAGCTCCTTAGGTATCCCCGTCGAGCGCAGCCTATGCGGGGTCCAGCGAGGACAGTGTTACCCAAAGACCGGCCGGTGTCCCGCAAGCGCGAGACACCGGCCGGCTTGGTGCTAACTCAATGTGCCGTCAGCGGCACAGACCTACGACAGCCAGATGTTGGCGTAGTCGAAGGTCTGGTACGCCGGCATGAACACATCGTTGTGCGTGTTCGCCGAGTGCAGCAGACCCTCGTTCGGGTCGCCGATCGGGTAGAACGCCGCGTCCTTGATGACCTGGTCGTCAGCCTTCGCCCAGAGTGCGTTGCTCTGCGACTCGTCCTGAGCAGCAGCAGCCTGGTCGATCAGGTTGTCGACAGCCGGGTCGTCGTACAGACCGAAGTCGCTGGAGTTCGGCGGCAGGACCTTGCCGTAGAACAGCGGCTTGAAGAACGACAACGCAGCGTTGCCGTACCAGTCCGGACCCCAACCTGCCAGCGAGAGGTCCCAGTCACCCTTGCGAGCACTCGAGGGGACCTCGAGGTACTTCGTGTAGATGGTGAACTGACCCGGCGCGTTGAGACCCTTGACCGTCACGCCGATCTTGCTCAGCTGGCTCTGCACGTCCTCGTACATCTTCTGCGAGGTCGAGGAGATCGCCCGGTAGAGGAAGGTCAGCTTCAGGTTCTTGACGCCGGCCGAAGCAAGCATCTGCTTCGCCTTGGTCGGGTTGTAGGGGTACGGCGTCGTCGTCGACGTCGGTGCACCGTCGATCTGCGGCGGCAGCACGTGCGTCAGCGGCGGCTCCAGCTTGTCGCCACCCGCGTCCTGGACGAGGAACGCCCGGTTGATCGCGTAAGACAGCGCCTGCCGCACGACCGGGTTCTTCAACGCGCCGTTGTTGTTCGGCGACACGGTGTTGAAGATGATGTACGGGTTGCTGGCGATCTCGCTCTCAACGTTGAGATACGGGTTGTTCTGCTGGATCAGCTGGTTCTGCTGCGTCGCACTCGGCGCGAGGTCCCAGTCGGTGTTGATCGCGCCCGCGAGGATCTGCTGCTGGATCGAGTCCTGCTGCTCACCCTCGGTGACCTTGATCTCGTCGACGTAGGCCTTGCGGACCGGGTCGGTGCTCGGGTCCCAAGCCGGGTTCCGCGTGAAGTCGATCGACTTCGTCGGGTTGAACGACTTGATGATGTACGGACCGTCGCAGATCTGGTGCTGCACCTGCTGCGTCGTGCCAGGCAGGTAGTTCAGCATCTCCACGGCACGTGGGCTGAACACCGGGAGCGTCAGCATGCTCTCGAAGTAGCCGGCCGGCTGGGTCAGGTGGAAGACCACCGTCTCCGGCGTGCTGCCGACCGTGATGCCCGGGAACTTCGCGGTCGCGAGGAAGGACTTGATGCCGGCAACCGTCGCCGGGGCCTTCGCGAACTGCCCGCAGAACTTCGTGTAGCCGACGATCAGGTCGCTGAAGTCCGGCTGGCCACCGAACTGGCGGCTGGTCGGGTTGCAGCTGATCTCGACGCCGCGGATCAGGTCGGCGGCGGTCACCTGGCGCTTCGGCGTGGTGTCCCAGTCGGCGCCCTGACGGATGGTCACGGTCTCGGTCTTGCCGCCGTTCGAGGCGACCGGGTCACCGGTCGCGAGGTCCGGTACCGCCTCGGTGGTGTGGCCGAGCTGGCCGGAGTAGGCGTAGAGGCCACGGTTGTAGAGCCGGGCGGCGGACTGGCCGAGGCTGCTGTAGGTGATGTTCGGGTCGTAGTAGTCGGCGTCACCGGAGCCGGCGAGCTTGAGGACGCCGCCCTGCTTCGGGGTGCCGGTCGCGTTGGTCGAGAGCTTCGAGAACAGGGTTCCGCCCTGTGAGCCCGACTGGCCGCCGTTGCCGCCCGAGGTGCTACCACCCGAGCTGCTGCTGCCACACGCCGCGATGACAACGCTGGCGATCGCAGCGACCGCGGCCCAACCCGCGGTTCGTGGATTCCGGAGCATGATCCTCCTTCTAAGCCGCGGGTCACGCGGCAATCAGGTAGGCGACCCCAACGTCGCCAGCCACGCGTGAGATTAAGACTGCCCGTCAGGCGGGCCAATCACGCGACGCAAGTTGTTACCTGATGGTTATCCAGCCCCCGACCCGGAAGACTCACGGCCGGCTCGCACGATTTGCACGAAATCTTCCGGGACCAGGCTCGCCCCCCCGACAAGAGCACCGTCGACGTCCGGTGCGGCCATGAGCTCGACAGCGTTATTCGACTTGACCGAGCCCCCGTAGAGGACCCGGGCGGCTCCCGCGAGCGTCCCGTTGTAGATCTCGCCCAGCGTCGCCCGCAGCGCGGCACAGACCTCCTGAGCGTCCTCAGGCGTGGCGACCTCACCGGTCCCGATCGCCCAGATCGGCTCGTAGGCGACCACGAGCGGCTTGGCTGCCGCGGCCGTCACCCCCGACAGCGCCGCCCTCAGCTGCGCGGTGCAGTGGGCGACCGCTTCGCCGGCCTTGCGGATGTCGAGTGGCTCGCCCACGCAGAGGATCGGCGTCAGCTTGTGGCGCAGCGCGGCCACGACCTTCGCATTGACGGTCGCGTCGTCCTCGTGGTGGTGCTCGCGGCGCTCTGAGTGTCCGACGACGACGTAGGAGCAGCCCAGCTTGGCGAGCATTACGCCGCTGATGTCGCCGGTGAAGGCGCCCTCGTCGCGCGAAGACAGGTCCTGTGCGCCGTACTTGATGCGCAGGTGGTCGCCGTCGACCATCGTCTGGACGCTGCGGATGTCGGTGAACGGCGGCAGCACGGCGACCTCAACCGCGTCGTAGTCCGCGTCAGTGAGCGAGAACGCCAGCTTCTGCACCAGAGCGATGGCCTCGAGATGGTTGAGGTTCATCTTCCAGTTGCCCGCCATCAGCGGGGTACGACGAGCCATCGAAACCCTCCCGGCCCTACGCGCCTGCGAGTACGGCGAGGCCTGGCAGCTCCTTGCCCTCGAGATACTCCAGGCTCGCTCCGCCTCCCGTCGAGATGTGGCCGAAGCGGCCCTCGTCGATGCCGAGGGCGCGTACGGCGGCCGCCGAGTCACCGCCACCAACCACGGTCAGAGCATCGGTCAGTGACGCAATCGCGGACGCGACACCGCGAGTGCCCGCGGCGAACGGAGCCAGCTCGAACACGCCCATCGGTCCGTTCCAGAAGACGGTGTGAGCTCCCTGCAGCCGGTCGCGAAACCGCGCCACCGACGCAGGCCCGATGTCGAGGCCCATCAGGTCCGAGGGGATCGCCTCCACCGGGACCACGGAGGTGCGCGCATCAGCGGCAACCGCCTCGGCGACGACGACATCGACCGGCAGCGTGATCTTGCCGCTGTCGAGAAACTCCCGGCACCGCTCGATCTGGTCCAGCTCGAGCAGGGACCGGCCGACCTGGTGGCCAAGCGCCGCAAGGAAGGTGAAGCACATTCCACCGCCGACGAGCAGCCCGTCGACGCTCGGCAGCAGGTTCTCGATCACCGCGAGCTTGTCGGAGACCTTCGACCCGCCGAGCACGACGATGTAGGGCCGGCGCGGCGAGTCGGTGAGCTGTGCGAGCACCTCGGTCTCGCGGGCGACCAGGTCGCCGGCCGCGTGCGGCAGCAGCTTCGCCACGTCGTACACGCTGGCGTGCCGGCGGTGCACAGCGCCGAAGGCGTCATCGACGTAGCAGTCGATCCCGCTGGCGAGCCGGTTCGCGAAGGCCTCGCGCTGGTCGGCGTCCTTCGCGGTCTCACCGGCGTCGAAGCGAACGTTCTCCAGGACGACGACGTCGTCCGTGACCGCGTCGGCGTCGTGCGAGTCGACGAAGGTGACGTCGCGTTCGAGAAGCTCGCCGAGCCGTCGCGCGACGGGCGCCAGCGTGTACGCCGGGTCCGGCGTTCCCTTCGGACGGCCGAGGTGCGCGGTGACGACGACCTGCGCGCCGCCGTCGAGCAGGCGCCGCAGCGTCGGCACGCTGGCCCGGATCCGGCCGTCGTCGGTGATCGTGCCGCCGTCCAGCGGCACGTTGAGGTCGGCGCGCACCAACACCCGCTTGCCGGACAGGTCTCCCAGCGAGTCAATTCCAGGCAGTGTCACGAGAGGCGGGAACCAACCAGCACCGTGAGGTCAGCGAGACGGTTGGAGTACCCCCACTCGTTGTCGTACCAGCCGTAGATCTTCACCTGGTCGCCGATGACCTTGGTGATCGGGGCGTCGTAGATGCACGACGACGGGTCGGTGACGATGTCGCTGGAGACGATCGGGTCCTCCGAGTACCGCAGGATGCCCTTCAGCGGCCCATCGGCGGCCGCGCGGAAGGCGTCGTTGATCTCGCCGACCGACGCTGAGCGCGTCAGGTTTGCCGACAGGTCGGTGATCGAGCCGGTCGGGATGGGCACCCGCAGCGAGTAGCCGTCGAGCTTGCCGTCCAGCTCGGGCAGCACCCGGCCGATGGCCTTGGCAGCGCCGGTGGACGTCGGGACGATGTTCAGGGCTGCGGCACGAGCCCGGCGCAGGTCCTTGTGCGGGCCGTCCTGGAGCATCTGGTCCTGCGTGTAAGCGTGAATCGTCGTCATCAGACCGCGCTCGATCCCGAACGCCTCGTGCAGCACCTTCGCCATCGGCGCCAGGCAGTTCGTGGTGCAGGACGCGTTGGAGATCACGGTTTGCGATCCGTCGTACAACGACTCGTTGACGCCGAGCACGACCGTGAGGTCGTCACCCGTCGCGGGTGCCGACACGATGACCTTCGCAGCACCTCCCTCGTCGACGTGCTTGCGCGCCACATCAGCGTCGGTGAACAGGCCGGTCGACTCGATGACGACATCGACCCCGAAGTCCTTCCACGGGATCGCGCCCGGGCCGCCGCGCTCCGCGACGCCGGTGAGCGTGCGGCCGTCGACGGAGATGCCGCCATCGACCACCTTCACCTCATGCGGAAAGCGACCCAGCACGCTGTCGTACTTCAGGAGGTGCGCGATCGTCGCCGCGTCACCGAGGTCGTTGAACGCGACGACCTCGAGATCGTGGCCGCCGGCGAGCGCCGCGCGGAAGAAGTTGCGTCCGATCCGACCGAAGCCGTTGATTCCTACCCGGGTGGTCACGCTCGGCAGGCTACCCGGCACGGGGCGTGCTGAACGCACCGACCTCGCGTCACCAGGCGGAAAAGGGAGGACCTAGTGGTCGGTCGGCGATATGGCTCGCCGAGGGACCACTAGCGGTCCCGCAGGCGCAGCGCCAGCTCGCCGGCCGCGCGCATCACCTCGACGGGGGCATTCACTCCGCTCATCAGGCGGACCTGCTCGGCCGCTTGCTCCACGAGCAGGTCGAGACCGCCCAGGACCCGGCCGCCCGCGGCCTCCCAGGCCGCCGCCGCGGGCGTCGGCCAAGGCGCGTAGACCACGTCGAACCACAGCCCGCGCGGTGACGCATGCGTGAGGCCCGGCACGAGGTCGTCGGTGGCTCCAGCGGGGACGCAGGACACGACGAGCTCACCGGTGACCGCGCCTGAGGCGTCCGACCAGGGCCGGACGTGGACGCGGATCCCGCACTTGTCGGCTACCTGCCGGACGTTCCACACCGCCTCCGGCCGGCGCGCCACCAGGATGACCTCGGTGACATCGAGCTCGGCCAGGCCGGCGAGCGCCGAGCAGGCGGTCGCCCCGGCGCCCAACAACCAGACGTCGCCACGGATCGCTCGAAGCCCGGCTCGGTAGAGGCTCAGCACGAAGCCCTGGACGTCCGTGTTGGCCGCCACCCAGCGCCCGTCCGCTCCGAACAGGAGCGTGTTGGCGGCGTCGACCGTCTCGACGATCCCGTCTGTGGCGGCGGCCATCGGCACGACGGCCCGCTTCAGCGGCATCGTGAGCGAGACGCCGGCCAGGCCCTCCTCGTCGAGCTTGAGGAGAGTGGACTCGAGGCTGTCCTCGTCGCACTCGATGGCGCGGTAACGCCAGCCGACCAGACCGACCGCGTCGTAGGCGGCCTGGTGCAGCGCCGGCGAGAGCGAGTGGGCAATCGGCGAGCCGAGGACAGCCGCGCCGATCCGCAACCGGCTCACTGAAGCTCCCCTTCGGGCCGCATCAGCGAGCCGTCCTTCCTGTGTTCATTGGAGCGGGCCACCTCCGCATCGCTTCGGTACCCGCTCATGACACGCCGTTCGCTCGCGACTCGGCGACGAGCTGCTGGAAGCGGCTGTAGCTCGTCGCGAACGCGGTGTGGCCGGCCTTGTCGATGGTGACGAAGTACAGGTACGGCCCCGTGGCGTGATGGAGCACGGCGTCGATGGCAGCCTCACCCGGCGAGTTGATCGGCGTCGGCGGCAGCCCGGCGTACTTTCGCGTGTTGTACGGCGAGTCCATCGCGAGATCTGCCTGGGTCAGCGGGCCATGGTTGGGACCGAGCACGTAGTACAGAGTGGCATCCGAATCGAGCCGCATCCGGTTATGAAGCCGGTTGAAGAACACCTCGGCGATCTTGGGGTAGTCCCCGACGAGCCTGCCCTCCCGCTGAACGATCGACGCAAGCGTGATCACGTCGTACTCGGAGATGCCGAGTTTTTGAGCGCCTGCAGCGAGTTTCACATCAGCGGCCGCCTGGTCGAACCGGGTCACCATCGCCGTCAGCAGCTGCGTCGCCGTCTCCCCCGGCGTCACCTGGTACGTCGCGGGGAAGAGGAATCCTTCGACGTGGCCGTTCGCCCACGACGGCAAGCCGAGGGCGGTCGGATTGGCCAGCGCCGCCCGCACATCGGCCGCCGAGATCGGCGTGTCACCGGCGATGCGCGCCGCGATGTCGGCTGCCGTGAAGCCTTCTGGGATGGGCACGGTATAGCTCACGAGCGCGGAAGGCTTCAGCATCAGCGCCAGCGCGAGCGACGCCTCCATGTGCTTGTGGAGCCGGTAGGTGCCCGGCTGGATCTCGCGTGACTTCGGGTTCTCGTCCGCGGCGGAGGTGAAGGCGCTGCTGCTCTTCACGACGCCCGCCGTGACCAGAGCGCTCGCGATCGTGGAGGCCGAGTCACCCGGGTGCACCACGACGAGCGCGGTGCCCGACCCCTCGCCCGAGTAGTCGCCGCCGCCGCCGAAGATTCCGCCGATCGCCCGCCCGGCGATGACCACGATCGCGACGAGCACGATCAGCACGGCCGCGACCCCGACGCCTGCGGCGCGCCGCTGCGGCCGAGGATCGTGCGGAGGCTCCTCCTCCATGCCGAATCCGAGTCCGCTCACGAGCCGTGACCCCGGCGTTCTGCGTCGAGGGCACGCTGGAGGATCACTACGGCCGCTGCGGCGTCGACGACCTTGCGGCCCTCGCGAGCTCGCACGCCCGCCTGCTGGAGCCCGCGAGTCGCCTCAACCGTGCTGAGCCGCTCGTCCACGAGCCGCACGTTAACGGGTGCCACCCGCTGCGCGAGCGTCGAGGCGTACTCCCGGGCGATCTTCGCCGCCTTTCCCTCCGCGCCGGACAACGATCGCGGCAGCCCTACGACGATCTCGACCGCTCCCCGCTCACCCGCGATGCGGGCCAGCTCGACCAGATCGGTGCCGCGCTTGGCGTCACGCTGCAGGACGGCGATCGGCGTGGCGAGCACACCGTCCGGGTCGCTCACCGCAACCCCGACCCGCACGCTGCCCACATCGACGCCGAGTCGCACTCCGCGCACCACCTACGAGCCTGCCACCTCGGCCGGCAGGGAAGCCAGCACCTCGTCGAGCTTCGCGGTGTCTGTGCCGCCCCCCTGGGCGACGTCGTCCTTGCCGCCACCGCCGCCGCCAAGGCGGCCGGCCACGCCTTTCGCGATCGCGCCGGCCTTGAGGCCGCGCGCCCGCCCGGCGTCGTTGACCGCCACGACGGCAACTGCCCGGCCGTCGGACACGGACGCGACAGCGACGACGGCCGGCACCGCGGAGTCCATCCGGCCGCGGACATCGAGCGCGAGCCTGCGAAGGTCGTCGGCGGCAGTGCCGTCGGGCACCCGATGTGCGACCACTGCGACGCCGCCCATCACGGTCGCGCCGGCCGCGAGACCCCCGGCGGCCGACAGCACCGCTGCACCGCGGACCTTCTCGAGCTCCTTCTCGAGCTCGCGGACCCTCGCCACGACCGCCTGCACGCGGTCGACGACGTCGTCGGAGCTGACGTTGAGGAGGCCGGCAAGCTGGGAGACCAGCAGGTGCTCGCGCGCCAGGTACGAATAGGCATCAGCGCCGACCAGTCCCTCGACCCGCCGCTTTCCGGCTCCGATCGAAGCCTCGCCGAGCAGCTTGACGACGCCGAGCTGCGACGAGCGGTGCGCATGAGTGCCACCGCAGAGCTCGCGGGAGTACTCACCGACCTCGACGACCCGCACCCGCTCGCCGTACTTCTCGCCGAACATCGCGATCGCGCCGATGCGCCTGGCCTCCTCCTGCGACGTGACGAAGGCATGGACGTCGAGGTCGGCGAGCAGGACGTCGTTGACCTCCGCCTCGATGTCGGCGAGCACGCCGTCCGGGACGGCACTCGGCGAGGCGAAGTCGAACCGAAACCGGCCCGCGTCGTTCTGCGACCCGGCTTGGCTCGCCTGGTCACCCAACGCACGACGGATCGCCTGATGCACGAGGTGTGTGGCGGTGTGCGCCCGTGACACGGCGTTGCGGCGTGCGACGTCGACGACGGACTGCAACGTCGCGCCGAGCGAGACCTCACCCGAGACGACGCGGCCGCGGTGGACGATCAGGTCGCTGAGCGGCCGCTGCGCGTCGTACACCTCCACCACGGAGCCGTCCGCAAGCTGAAGCACACCGTGGTCGGCAAGCTGTCCGCCGCCCTCGGCGTAGAACGCGGTGCGGTCGAGGACGATCTCGACATCCGAACCCTCACCCGCGGAGTCGGCGGACTCGCCGTCGAGGAGCAGCCCGGCGAGCCTGCCCTCCGACGAGACGGTGTCGTAGCCCGTGAAGTCGGTCGGGCCGGCCGACTCCAGCAACCTGCGATAGACGGAAAGGTCGGCGTGCCCACCGCTCTTGCGCTCGGCGCTGTCCCGCTTGGCACGGTCGCGCTGCTCGCCCATGAGGCGGCGGAACTCGGGCTCGTCGACCGTCATGCCCTCTTCACGCGCCATCTCGATGACGAGATCGATCGGGAAGCCGTGGGTGTCGTGCAGCAGGAAGGCCGCATCGCCCGGGACCGTCGTGCCACCTGACGCCTTGACGTCGCCGGTGAGCCGCTCGAACATTGCCGAGCCGGTCCGAAGCGTCGAGAGGAACATGTCCTCTTCCTGCGCGGCGACGGCCTGGATCCGCTCCGCGCTCTCCGCGATCGCAGGGAACGACGGGCTGAGGACACCGCAGGTCAGTCCGGTGAGGTCCGACATCACGGGGCGGTCGACTCCCAGCAACCGCAACGTGCGGACGGTACGGCGGAGCATCCGGCGCAGCACGTAGCCGCGGCCCTCGTTGCCGGGAGTGACGCCGTCGGAGATCAGCATCGTCGTCGTGCGGGCGTGATCGGCCACGACCCGCAGCCGCACATCGGACACCTCGGCCGCGTGGTACGCCGTACCGGTCAGCTCGCTCGTCCAGTCGAGCAGCGGACGCAGCAGGTCGGTCTCGAAGATGTTGTCGACGCCTTGCATCAGGACCGCCATGCGGTCCACGCCCATTCCCGTGTCGATGTTGCGATTGGGCAGCTCACCCTGCAGATGGTCGACGTAGTCGTAGCCCTCGCCGTCGCCCCGCACGTACTGCATGAAGACGAGGTTCCACACCTCGAGGTAGCGCTCTTCGTCGGCGATGGGGCCACCCTCGCGGCCGAACTCCGGTCCGCGGTCGAAGTAGATCTCGGAGCACGGACCGCACGGGCCGGCGACGCCCATCGACCAGAAGTTGTCCTCGCGGTCACGGCGCTGCACGCGCGACTCGGGGACGCCTACCTCATGCGTCCAGATCCGGTACGCCTCGTCGTCGTCGAGGTAGACCGTCGGCCAGAGCCGGTCCTCGGCGAACCCGAAGCCGCCGTCCGCGACGCTTCTCGTCAGCAGCTCCCACGCGAGGGGGATCGCGCCTTCTTTGAAGTAGTCGCCGAAGGAGAAGTTCCCGGCCATCTGGAAGAACGACACGTTGCGGCTGTTGGTGCCGACGATGTCGATGTCACCGGTCCGGACGCACTTCTGAATGCTCGCCGCCCGCAGGTATGGCGCGGGCTCCTGGCCGAGGAAGTACGGCTTGAACGGCACCATCCCGGCGTTGACGAGCAACAGTGTGGGGTCGTCCGCGATGAGCGAGGCGGAGGGGACAGCGGTGTGACCTCGTTCTTCGAAGTACCGCATGAACCGTCCTGTGATGTCGACGGTCTTCATGCTGCAGACGACCCCGGAGTGTCGTCGATGCCCGGCTCGTCGATGCCCAGTGCTTCGCGCAGCTCGGCTTCACGCACCGTTGCCTGGTCCTTGACGATCTCCCACCAGGTTGCGACGCGGCCGCCGACGCCGCCGGCCTGCTCCGCCAGGCCCGCCGGGGTCCACTTCTGAGCCGCCTGGCCCACCTTGCGCACCACGACAACGCCGACCGTCGCACCGAGAGCGACGTAGAATAGGCGGCGCATCAGCCGGCCTTCCGCTCGGCGCGGCGCGCCGCGCGTGCCGCCTTCATCTCCTGCTTCACCCGCTTGGCGACGTCAGCCTCGTCGCGCTGCCGCATCGCCTTGCGGACGCCGTACGAGAAGGCGGCGACCTTGATCATCGGCGAGCCGACCGTGGCGGAGAACAGCGAGGTCATCGCTCGCGCGTTCGTCGAGATCTCCTGGACGTTCGCCGTGATGGTGTCCACCCGGGTCAGCTCGGCATTGACGTGGACGACCGAGGTCGTCACCTCGCCCAGCAGCGGGACGGTCTGGTCAGCCACGCCGGAGACCAGCTTGGCTGCCTCTCCGATCACCTTGCCGAGCTTCACGAGCACGTAGGCGAGGAAGCAGACGAGGACACCCCAGAAGATGGCGACGATCAGACCGGCGACCTCGCCGCCGGACAGCCCGCCGCTCGCCTGGATCACCATGTCCGTTGCTCCTCTTCCTGATCCCGCCCACCCTGGTCCCCTGCCGGGGTGCCCGGGGCAGCGCCGTCGGTCTTGCGTCCCCGCACCACCTCGCGCAGCGTCTCGAGCCGCGCTGCCGCGGCCCGCTCCGCGCCTCGGTCGGACGGGCGGTAGTACTCCCGGTCGGCGAGCTCGCCAGGCAGGTAGGTCTGCCCGACGACACCGCCCGGGAAGTCATGAGGGTATCGGTAGCCCTTGCCGTGCTGGAGCCGTTTAGCGCCCGGGTAGTGCGCATCACGCAAGGCGGGAGGCACCGCACCCGCCAGCCCGGCCCGTACGTCGGTAGTGGCCGCGCCGAGTGCGGTGATGACCGCATTGCTCTTCGGGGCGAGCGCCAGGTAGATGGTCGCCTGGGCCAGGTTGAGCCGGGCTTCCGGCAACCCGACCAGCTCCAGGGCGTGCGCAGCCGCGACCGCGACGCCGAGCGCGGCGGGTTCGGCCAGCCCCACGTCCTCACTCGCGAGGATGACGAGGCGGCGGGCGACGAACCGCGGATCCTCCCCCGCCTCGAGCATCCGGGCGAGGTAGTGAAGTGCAGCATCGACATCGCTGCCGCGGATGCTCTTGATGAAGGCGCTGACCACGTCGTAGTGCTGGTCGCCCTCGCGGTCGTAGCGCACCGCGGCGCGGTCGAGTGCCTGCTCGAGGACGGCCAGCTCGATGCATGTGCCTCCCGACGCGGTGGTCACGCCGGCAGCTGCCTCGAGCGCCGTCAGCGCGCGGCGGCCGTCGCCCGCGGACATGCGCAGCAGATGGTCGAACGCCTCGTCCGAGAGCGTCACGGCGCCCGCCAGGCCGCGCTCGTCGACGAGCGCACGCTCGACCAGCGTCCGGATGGCGGCTTCGTCGAGCACGTGGAGCGTGAGCATCAGCGAGCGCGAGAGCAGTGGCGAGATCACCGAGAAGAACGGGTTCTCGGTGGTTGCTCCGACAAAGGTGACCAGCCCGGACTCCACCCCGGGCAGGAGCGCGTCCTGCTGCGCCTTGGTGAAGCGATGAACCTCGTCGACGAACAGCACCGTGCGCTCGCCGCCCATGCCGAGCCGGTCCTTGGCTTCCTCGATCGCGGCGCGAACGTCTTTGACACCTGCCGTGACGGCTGACAGCTCGACGAATCGCCGTCCGGCCGACAGCAGCCGGGCCAGCGTGGTCTTGCCGGTGCCCGGTGGGCCCCACAGCAGCACGCTCGTCGTACCGCCGCCTTCGACGAGCTGGCGCAACGGCGAGCCCGCGCCGAGCAAGTGGTCCTGCCCGACCACCTCGTCGAGCGTGCGAGGCCGCATCCGCGCAGCAAGCGGAGCGACCGCACTCAACGCGCTCTCAGCGGCATCGCTGAACAGGTCGGCCACGCTCGCGAGCCTAGGCGCGGCTTGGTCGAGCCCGCCCTTTTGGGCGTCTCAACCGCCCGTGAGACGCCCCGATTGTTGGGCTCGACGTGCCAAGAGCTATGCCGACTCGTCCGGAACGACGTCGATGTTCGCTTCCTTGCGCTGCTCAGCAGTGATCGGCGTCGGCGCGCCGGTCAGCGGGTCGCCACCGCTCGATGCCTTCGGAAACGCCATCACCTCGCGGATCGCATCGGTGCCGGCAAGCTCCGCGGTCAGCCGGTCGATGCCGAAGGCGATGCCGCCGTGCGGCGGCGGCCCGTACTTGAACGCTTCCAGCAAGAAGCCGAACTTGCTCTGCGCCTCGTCGCGAGTCAGCCCGATCGTGTCGAAGACGCGCTGCTGCATCTCGCCACGATGGATCCTGATCGACCCGCCCCCGAGCTCGACGCCGTTGCCGACGACGTCGTATGCGCGCGCGAGCGCGTTCTCCGGATCCTCGTGGAACTTGTCCGCCCACTCGTCGGTCGGCGCGGTGAACGGATGGTGCACCGCCGTCCACCCGCCGTCACCTCCGCCCTCTGCAGAGCCGGTCGGCTCGAACATCGGCGCGTCGACGATCCAGAGGAAGCGCCATTCGTCGTTGCGCAGGAGGTTCTGCTGCTTGGCAACCGCAAGCCGGAGCGCACCCAGCATCTCGAGCGTCGTACGACGCGGGCCGGCCGCGAACAGGATCGCGTCGCCGGCCTTCGCGCCGGCCGCGGCCGGGATCGCCTCGAGGCGCTCCGGCTCGAGCTTCGTGACCGATCCTCTCGGCTCGCCGTCCTCGGGGATCAGCAGCCAAGCGATTCCCTTGCCACCGCGCGCCTTCGCCCACTCCTGCCACTCGTCGAGCTCCCGCCGGCTGTACGCCGCACCACCCGGGACCACGACCGCGCCGACGTGCTCCGCCTGGAAGACCCGGAACTCGGTGCCGGCCATCAGGTCGGTCAGGTCGACGAGCTCGAGGTCGCATCGCAGGTCCGGCTTGTCCGAGCCGTAGCGGCGCATCGCCTCGCCGTACGTCATCCGGGCGAACGGGGTCGGCAGCTCCACGTCGAGCAGCTCACGCCAGAGCGTCGACAGCAGCTCCTCCGTCAACGTGAAGATGTCCTCCTCGTCGAGGAACGACATCTCGATGTCGAGCTGCGTGAACTCCGCGGTGCGGTCGGCGCGGAAGTCCTCGTCCCGGAAGCAGCGCGCGATCTGGTAGTACCGCTCGAGTCCGCCGACCATCAGCAGCTGCTTGAACAGCTGCGGCGACTGCGGCAGCGCGTACCAGTGTCCGGGCTGCAGCCGCACCGGCACCAGGAAGTCGCGCGCGCCTTCCGGCGTCGACCGTGTGAGGTAGGGCGTCTCGATGTCGAGGAAGTCGTGGGACTCCATGACGCGTCGGATGATCGACAACGCCTTCGCGCGGGTGCGGATCGCGCGAGCCGGCCCGGTACGACGCAGGTCGAGATAGCGGTGGCGCCAGCGAAGCGTCTCGTCGACGCCGGAGTCGATCTCGTCGGATCCCTCGATCGGGAAGGGCACCGGGTCGGACTGGCTGAGCACCTCGATCGAGGCGGCGACGACCTCGATCTCGCCAGTCGCAAGGTCAGGGTTGATGTTGCCCTCCGTGCGCGCGGTCACGGTGCCGCGTACGAGGACGCACCACTCGCTGCGAAGCGCCTGGGCTTCAGCGATGTCTCGACACACGACCTGCACGATGCCGCTGGCGTCGCGCAGGTCGATGAACGTCACACCGCCGTGGTCACGGCGGCGAGCGACCCAACCAGCGAGAGCGACGTCAGCGCCCGAGTCGGCACTTCGCAACACACCTGCCTGGTGAGTGCGAATCACGTCGTTCCTCCGATCAGTGTCGGACGCAGGTCGGCGTCCGGTGGCAACCATGAGGCCGGGTCGGCGTTCACTTGGTCACCCGTGCGGATATCACGCACCTCGTGCGTGCCGTCGGCCTGCGGGAACCAAACGTAAGGAATCCCGCGACGCTCGGCGAAGCGGATCTGCTTGCCGTACTTGTCCGGTGCCGGGGCGACCTGGCTGGCGATGCCGCGCCCGCGAAGGTCGGCGGTGATCTGCCGGCACCTTTCGCGCGACTCGTCGTCCGGCAACGCGACAAGTACGCAGGTCGGCACCTTGCGGCTGATGTCGAGCAGCCCCTGACCGAACAACCGGCCCAGGAGGCGAGTGACGCCGAGCGAGAGCCCGACCCCGGGATACGAGACGTCGCCGTCCGATGCGAGGGCGTCGTACCGCCCGCCGGAGCACACCGATCCGATGCCTTCGTGGCCGACCAGCACGGTCTCGTAGACGGTCCCCGTGTAGTAGTCGAGACCGCGAGCGATGCTCAGGTCAGCCACGAACAGGCCATTGGACTGCGCCTGGCCGGCCTCGATCACGCGGGTGAGCTCCCCCAGGCCTTCGTCGAGCAATGGGTCGTGGCTACCGAGCGCCTTGACCTGGTCGGCGAACGACGCGTCGGTCGCCGAGATCGTCGCGAGGGCGAGGCACGCATCGGCCTGCGCGTCGGTGCATCCCGCGGTCTGGGTCAGCAGGTCGTGCACCTTCGCCGGACCGATCTTCGCCAGCTTGTCCACGGTACGCAGCACGCCGAGGTAGTCGGTGATGCCGAGACCCCGATAGAAGCCCTCCGGAATCTTGCGCGTGTTGACACGGATCTGCACCGGCGGGACCGGGAGCCGGCTCAGCGCGTCGGCAATGACGAGCGGCAGCTCGACCTCGTAGTGGAACGGCAGTACGTCGCGGTCGACGACGTCGATGTCGGCCTGCAGGAACTCGCGGTAACGACCCTCCTGCGGCCGCTCGCCGCGCCACGCCTTCTGAATCTGGTAGCGGCGAAGCGGGAACTCGAGCTTGCCCGCGTTCTCGAGGACGTAGCGCGCGAACGGCACCGTCAGGTCGAAGTGCAGCCCGATCCCGGCATCGTTCTCGTCGGCGTCTGCCTGCAACCGGCGCAGCAGGTAGATCTCCTTGTCGGTCTCGCCCTTGCGCAGCAGCTGGTCGAGCGGCTCGACCGAACGGGTCTCGATCGGCACGAAGCCGTGCAGCTCGAAGGTCTCGCGCAAGGTGTCGAGCACCTGCTGCTCCGCCATGCGCTGGTGCGGCAACCATTCAGGAAACCCCGACATCGGGGCGGGCTTGGCCATCGAGACTCAGAGCCCCCGCGTGACCGGCGGCAGAGAGACGCCGTCGCCATGTGAGGCGGCGATCTCGACCAGGAACGGGTTCGTCCGTCGTTCGCGCCCAATCGTGGTGTCCGGACCGTGACCGGGCCGCACGACCATGTCGTCAGGCAGTCGCATCGGGACCCGGGCGAGCGAGTCGAGGATCTCGGCGTACGAGCCACCCGGCAGGTCGGTCCGCCCGATCGAGCCGGCAAACAGCAGATCGCCGGAGAAGAAGTCGCTGCCGGAGGTGAAGGTGACCGAGCCTTTGGTGTGGCCGGGCGCCCAGTCGACCTGCAGGTCGATGCCGGCGAGGCTGACCGTGTCGCCGTCAGCCAGCTCGCGTACGTCGCTCGGCTCGGCCCACTCGAGGCGGCCGAAGATCGGGGTGCCGTTGGGCACGCCGAGACCAGCCGTCGGGTCGGTCAGCATCGGCCGGTCCGCCGGGTGGATCAGCGCCGGGATGTCCTTCGCACCGCACACCGGCGCGACCGCCCAGATGTGGTCGAGGTGGCCGTGGGTGAGGAGGACGGCCACCGGCGCGAGCTTGTGCTCGGCGAGGACGTCGTCCAGCAGGTCTTCCGCCCCCACGCCCGGATCGATCACCAGGCACTGCTCGCCACGCGCCGGAGCAACCACCCAGCAGTTGGTCTCGAACGGACCAGCAGGGAAGCCGACGACGAGCACGAAGATCCTTTCAGGAGGCCTTCAGGCCAGCCTAACGGGCCGCCTTTTAGACTCACGGTTCGTTTGTTGCATCCGACTGACCTGATCGAATCCGGAGGACGACGTGGCGACCAGCCGACGCCGTGAGCGCGAGCTCGCCCGACGCAGGTATGAGCGCCGTCGTCAGGCCGAGCTCGAACGACGCGCCCGCGCGAAACGACGCAACACGATGATCGGCGCGGCCAGCGGGGTGGCCGCTGTCATCGCGGTGCTCCTGGTCCTCACCTTCACCGTCTTCACCGGCGGCTCCAGCAAGAAGTCGGCAACGGTCAAGCCCGGCGCCACGCCGAGCACCTCCGCCTCGCCGACCGCGGTGCCCGCAGCGCCCAAGAAGTGCGCGGCCATCAAGCCGAACCCGCCGTACAAGGGCGCACCGCAGGTGCCGCCGGTCACCGGCAAGGTCCCGACCGAGCTGACGACCAAGGACATCAAGGTCGGTCACGGCCCCGCGGCGAAGGCGGGTGACACGCTGTCGGTCTTCTACACAGGCGTGTCCTGCAGCACCGGCAAGCTGTTCGACTCGTCGTACGAGCACAAGCCGCTCAAGCCGTTCTCGGTCACTCCGCTCGGCACGGCCGGCGTCATCACGGGGTGGAACAAGGGCCTGATCGGCGTGCGGGCCGGCGGCGTACGCGAGCTCATCATCCCAGCCGCGGACGCGTACGGCACGGCGGGCCAGGGTGACATCAAGCCCAACGAGACGCTGATCTTCGTCGTCCAGGTGAAGTCGGTCAGCAAGTGAGGCACGCCGCACTCGCTGCACTCGCGGCAGGCGCCGCGCTGGTTCTCGCCGGCTGCGGCAGCTCCAGCAGCGGAGGGGCCTCGGCGGAGGTGACGACGTCGAACCCGCCCGCCTCGACCGTGACGCCGGGCACCGCGCCTAGTGGGCAGAACAACGCAAACGGCTGTACGACGGTCCCGACGGCGCGGCCGCGCGACCTGCAGTTCAACGCCGAGCCCAAGCTCACGGTCGCGAAGTCGACGTACACGGCGACCATCGTCACGAACTGCGGCACGATCGTCGTGTCACTCGACGGCAAGCACGCGCCGCACACGGTCAACTCCTTCGCCTTCCTTGCCGGCAAGGGCTACTTCGACGACACGCCGTGTCACCGCCTGACGACCTCGGACATCTTCGTGCTGCAGTGCGGCGACCCGACCGGCACCGGCAGCGGCGGTCCGGGCTACGCGTTCAAGGACGAGTACCTCAACGACCCCGCGCTCGGGAAGCCCGATGCAACTGACACGGTCACGTATCCGGCAGGCATCGTGGCGATGGCCAACAGCGGCCCAAACACCAATGGCAGCCAGTTCTTCCTCGTCTACAAGGACTCGCCGCTCGGGCCCAACTACACGCCGTTCGGGCGCATCACGGCAGGGCTCGACGTCGTCGACCGCATCGCCGCTGCGGGAAGCAACCCCCAAGGCGACGGTGCACCGGTCCAGCCTGTGGTGATCGAGTCGTTCAAGGTCAAGAAGGGCTAGCAGCCGCTAGATCCCCGAGGTGACCCGATAGGCGTCGTACACGCCTTCGACCCCGCGTACGGCGCGGAGCAGATGACCGAGGTGCTTCGGGTCGCCCATCTCGAAGGTGAACTTCGACAGTGCGACGCGGTCGCGTGAGGTCGAGACCGACGCCGACAGGATGTTCACGTGCGCGTCGGACAGGACGCGAGTCACGTCGGCGAGCAGCCGGCTGCGGTCAAGCGCTTCGACCTGAATCGCCACCAGGAACACCGACGCAGAGGTCGGCGCCCACTCGACCTCTTGCAACCGCTCCGGCCGCATCTGAAGGCTCCCGGCGTTCGAGCAGTCGGTGCGATGCACTGAGACGCCATGACTGCGGGTGACGAAGCCGAGGATCTCGTCCCCAGGCACCGGCGTGCAGCAGCGCGCGAGCTTGGCCCAGACCTCCGGCTGACCCTTGACCATCACGCCGGGGTCGCCGGCCGAGCGCTGCCGGCCCGGCGCGCGGGTTGCGGTCTCGGTCTCGGCGATGTCCTCGACCGCCCCCTCGGGCCCGCCGAGTGCCTGCACGAGACGCGCCACGACGTGCTGCGCCGACACGTGCCCCTCCCCGACCGCGGCGTAGAGCGCCGAGATGTCGAGGTAGTGCATGTCCTTCGCGATCGTGACGAGCGCGTCGCCGCCGAGCAGGCGCTGCAGCGGGAGCCCCGCCTTGCGCATCGCACGGCTGATCGAGTCCTTGCCCTCGTCGATCGCGTCCTCGCGCCGTTCGCGGGCATACCACTGGCGGATCTTGTTGCGCGCCCGCGGCGACTTGACGAACGACAGCCAGTCGCGACTGGGCCCGGCGGTCTCGGACTTCGACGTGAAGACCTCGACGATGTCGCCGTTGTCGAGCGCGGACTCCAGCGGCACGAGCCGTCCGTTGACCCGCGCGCCGATACAGCGGTGACCGACCTCGGTGTGGACCGCGTATGCGAAGTCGACCGCAGTCGCGCCGGCCGGCAGACCGATGACGTCGCCCTTAGGCGTGAAGACGAAGACCTCTTGCGCGTGCAGGTCGAAGCGCAGCGAGTCCAGGAACTCGCCGGGGTCCTGCGTCTCGCGCTGCCAGTCGACGATCTGGCGCAACCAGCTCATGTCGGTCTCGACGTCGCCGCCGCCGGTGCTGCGTCGCGACGTCTCCTTGTACTTCCAGTGCGCGGCGATTCCGTACTCCGCGACGCGGTGCATCTGCGCCGTACGGATCTGAATCTCGACGGGCTTGCCCTGCGGCCCGATCACCGTCGTGTGAAGCGACTGGTAGAGATTGAACTTCGGCGTCGCGATGTAGTCCTTGAACCGGCCAGGCACCGGCGACCAGATCGTGTGGATGGTCCCGAGCGCGGCGTAGCAGTCGCGTTCGGTGTCGACGGTGATCCGTACGCCGACCAGGTCGTAGATGTCGTCGAACTCACGGCCGCGGACGATCATCTTCTGGTAGATCGAGTAGTAGTGCTTCGGGCGGCCGGTGACCGTCGCCTTGACCTTGTTGCTGCGCAGCTCGGTGAGGATTCGCCCGCTCACGCCGGCGATCAACGTGTCGCGGGACGGCGCACGCTCGGCGACCAACCGCACGATCTCGTCGTACCGCTTCGGGTAGAGCGTCGCGAAGGACAGGTCCTCGAGCTCCCACTTGATCGTGTTCATGCCGAGCCGGTGGGCGAGCGGGGCGTAGATCTCGAGCGTCTGCTTCGCGAGTCGCTGCTGCTTGTCGGGCGGCAGCCAGGAGAGCGTCCGCACGTTGTGCAGCCGGTCGGCGAGCTTCACGATGAGGACCTTCGGGTCCTTCGCCATCGCGATGACCATCTTGCGGATCGTCTCCGCCTCGGCGAACTCGCCGTAGCGAACCTTGTCCAGCTTGGTGACGCCGTCGACGAGGCGCGCGACCTCCTCACCGAACTCGCGAGTCACGTCCGCGAGCGAGAGCGCGGTGTCCTCGACGGTGTCGTGCAGCAGGGCCGCGCACAGCGTCGGCGGCTCCATCCCGAACTCTGCCGCGATCTGTGCCACTGCCAGTGGATGGGAGATATAGGGATCACCACTGCGGCGCAGCTGTCCGCGATGACTGCGCTCAGCAACCTCGTAGGCGCGAACCACCAGCCGCGTGTCGGCCTTCGGATGGTTGCGCCGAAGTGTCTTCAGTAGTGGTTCGAGGTCAGTCGGCGGAGCCGTCTTCGACACCGACTTGGACGGTGAGAGGCGGGCGAGTCGCGCCCGCATGCGGGCTGCGGCGGCCGGCTCGGCGATCGGCTCGAGCGCTGCCGGGACGTCCTCGGGCGCGACTTCGTCCGCTACCGGGACGACTTCGCTCGACACGTCTCACCTCTCGCAGGCTCGTTCAACGAGTCTAACGAAGGAAGGCGCGTCACTCTTCCTGCCACTCAGTACCTCAGCAGCGTGTGAACGTTCAGGTCGGTGAGCCGGGCCCGGCCACCGAGTGCGCTGATCTCCAGCAGGACGCTGCAGCCGGCGACGTGAGCACCGCCACGGCGAACCAGCGCTGCCGCCGCACCGACCGTGCCGCCGGTCGCCAGGACGTCGTCGACGATCAGCACCCGGTCCCCCGCGTTGAACGCGTCGCGATGGACCTCGAGGACGGCCTCGCCGTACTCGAGCTGGTACGACGCCGAGTACGTCGGGCTGGGCAGCTTGCCGGCCTTGCGGACCGGCACGAAGCCGGCACCGAAGTGGTAGGCGACGGCGGCCGCCAGGATGAAGCCTCTCGCCTCGATGCCGGCGACCTTGTCGATCGTCCCGCGGCCGTGGTGGCTCACGATCGCGTCGATCGCGCCCGCAAAGGCCACGTGGTCGGCCAGCAGCGGGGTGATGTCCTTGAACGTCACCCCCGGCTCGGGGAACCCCTCGACGTCGCGCACGCGGGCGCGCATCGCCGCCTCGAGGTCGAGCGGGCTCACCGGCGCTTGCGGGACCTGCCGCCACGACCGCCGCGCGGTCGCCGGTTGGCCGGCCGCGCCCCCGCCCTGGGCGGCGGACCGGTCCGCCGCTCCGCGGGTTGGGCCGCCGCCTCTTCGAGATCATCCGGCGACAGCACCTCGACCGCAGCCGCCGCAGGCAGCGGCCCGGCCGCGGTGGTCACGACCGGTCCACCGGCGGCCTCGCGGCCGCGACGGGTGGCGACTCGCTTGGCGAGCTGCTGGTACGTCGGCTCGCGCTCCTTGAGGTCGCACAGCAGCGGGGAGGCGATGAAGATCGACGAGTAGGCCCCGGAGGCCAGGCCGATGAACAGCGCGAAGGCGAGGTCCTTCAGCGAGCCGGCGCCGAGCAGGCCCGCGCCGATCACGAGCAGACCGATCACCGGCATCAACGCGATGGCCGAGGTGTTGATCGACCGCACCAGCGTCTGGTTCACCGCAAGGTTCGTCGCCTGGCTGAACGTCATACGGCTACCGCCGGCGATGCTCGCGGTGTTCTCCCGGACCTTGTCGAAGACGACGACGGTGTCGTACAGCGAGTAACCGAGGATCGTCAGAAGCGCGATGACCGTGGAGGGGCTGACCTGCAGGCCCGACAGCGAGTAGATACCGCCCGTGATGACGAGGTCGTGCAGCAACGCGATGATCGCGGCGAGCGCCATCTTCCACTCGAACCGCACCGATAGATACAGGATCACCGCGATCAAGAAGACGATCAGGCCTTCGACTGCTTTGTGAGTGATCTGGGTGCCCCATGTCGCGCCGACGGTGGTCGGGCTGATCTGGTTCTCGGTGATCCCGAGCTTCGTCTCGAGCGCCCGCTCGATCTTCTCGATCTGCGGTTCGGTGAGGCTCTTCGTCTCGACGTTGAACTGCTTGTCGGAGCCGCTGCCGACCGTCTCGATGGTTTCCGTGCTGATCCCGGTCGAGCTGACCGCAGCGCTGACATCGGAGATCGAGTGGCCGTTGAACGGGCCGAGGAACTGCGCGCCGCCCTTGAAGTCGATCGACGGGTTCAGGCCCTGGACCGCGAGGCTGATGATTCCGACGAGGATGACGAGGCCGGAGCCGATGTACCACCGCAGCCGCTTGCCGATGAAGTCGTAGGAGACCTCACCGCGATAGAGCCGGGTGGCCAGAGAGTCACGGTCGTTCCGCGCCACGTCAGGCCTCGCTTCCACGGGTACGGCGTCTGCCCGGCGTATCGACTTCGTCGCGGGCCACACCTGCCCGCGCCTTGCCGATGCCGGTCCATGCCTTGCCCGAGTCGAAGCTCGGCCGGCGGCCGAGAAGCTGAAGCAGCGGGCGGGTGAAGAAGAACACGATGAACAGGTCGGAGATCGTCGACAGGCCGAGCGTGAATGCGAACCCGCGGACGTCACCGATCGACACGAAGTAGAGGACAAGCGCCGCGAGCAACGACACCGTGTCGGCGGACAGAATCGTGCGGCGCGCCCGAGGCCACGCGCGATCAACCGCACTGCGCAGCCGACGGCCCTCACGGATCTCGTCTCGAAGTCGCTCGAAGTAGACGACGAACGAGTCGGCGGTGATACCGACGGCGACGATGAAGCCCGCGATGCCCGGCAGCGACAGCGTGTAGCCGACGGAGGAGTGACCGAGCAGCGTCGTGACGGCGTACAGGATCAGACCGGAGACCGCGAGGCTGCCGACCGTCACCAGACCCAGTGCGCGGTAGTAGAGCAGCGAGAAGATGATCACGAGCGCAAGTCCGATCGCACCCGCGATCAGACCGCCGCGCAGCTGCTTCGACCCGAGCGTCGCCGACACCGTCTGCACGTCGGACTGCGTGAACTTCAGCGGCAGCGAGCCGTACTTCAGGACGTCCGCGAGGTTCGTGGCCTGGGACTGGCTGTAGTTGCCCGTGATCTGGGCCAGTCCGCCCGGAAGACCGTCCTGCTGCGTCGCGGGCGCGGACTGCACGACGCCGTCGAGCGTGATCGCGATCGCGTTGCAACCGGTGGGCGGCGCGCAGCCGGAGCTGAACCCGGAGTCACCGCTCTTGGTGGCCTCAAAGGTCTTCTTGGTGATGTCGAGCCAGTCGTTCGAGCCGCTGGAGTTGAACTGGAGGTTGACCTGCCAGGCAACACCCTGCGTCGCGAGCCCGGCGGTGGCCGACTTGACCTGGGTTCCTTCGAGCGCGGCGGGCGCGAGCAGGTACTTGAGCTGCGGAGCCGTCGCCGGGTCGCAGGCGATGATGTAGTCGTTCGGCTGGTCGTTCCCCTGCGTCGGGTTCGGGTGCTTGCTGCAGTCCCAGCTGGCGAAGCTGGACTCGATCGCGCTGAGGCTTGGCGACTCGCTGCCCGGCAGCGGCTGGTCCTCCGTCGACTGCGCCGCGGTGCTCGTGCTCGACGGCGTCGGGCTCGTGGTGGCGGTGGACGTGGCCGAGGGCGTGGTCGTCGCGCTTGGCGTGGGCGACGGCTTCGGCTTGGCGAGCAGGGCCGGTGACAGCACATCGCCCTGGGACTTCTTCTTGGTCGACCCGGACTTCTTGGTCCCGCTCGGCGTGGCCGACGACGTCGCGTTCGGCGTCACCGTCGTCGTCGCTGCAGGCGAGGTCGATGTGGCAGCGGGCGTCGGCGCGTAGCTGCCGATCTCGAGCACCTGGCGGAACCGCAGCAAGGCGGTCTGACCGACCGTCTTCACGACTTGGTCGTGGCCCTTGCCGGGCACCGACACGATGATGTGGTTGGTGCCTTGAGTGTTGATCTCGGCGCCGCCGACGCCGAGGGCGTCGACGCGCTGCCGGATGATGTTGACCGCCTGGTTGAGTGCGCTCTTGTCGACCTTGTGTCCTTGCAGGCCCGACGCGGTCAGCGTCACCTCGGTGCCGCCGCGCAGGTCGAGACCGAGAGCGGGAGTGAACGACGGCCCGGGAATCATGCCGAGGTAGAGCGCGATGATGATGATCACGACGCCCAAGAGCGACCGGCCAGGCCGTTGCTTGGTGGCTTGTGCCACGAGTCTGTCTGCCTTTCAGGGAGTGGGTTTCCGTCGCCTGCGCGTGCCGTGCGGGCTAGGTCGACCCGTCCTTGTCGTCGCCCCGCTCGTCGGGCTCGATGACCTCGTGATTCGTCACGTCGGTCGTCGGGTCCCCCTCGGGCTCATCGGACATCACCCGCAGGATCGCGGCGGGCACGTAGCGAACGCGGACCCCGGGAGCGATCTCGAGCGTCAGCGCGTCGTCGCCCACCTCCGCGACGGTCGCAATCAGACCTGAAGTGGTGATGATCTCGTCGCCGACCGAGACCTGCCGGCGGGCTTCGGTCGCAGCGCGCTGGCGGTTGCGAGCCGGGCGAATGAACAGCAGGTACGCCGCGAAGAAGATCACCAACAGGAACAGGATCGGCGTGAAGCTCGCGCCACCGCCGCCGCTGCTGGTGGTGCCGCCTGTGCTGGTGACGGCAGGGAGCACGGCCGCGACCGCGCTCAGCAGACTGGCGTGCACTCGCCCCGCCCTCTCGATCGATTGGGGTTCCTGGCAGCGGGAGGTCCGGCCAGCCGGGGCGTCAGTCTACGTGTCGGCTTCGATCTCGAGCAGCGGCAAGGTCTGGTCGCCGACCGCTCCCGGTGCCGGGGTCAGGCCGAGGTGCCGCCAGGCCGCGGGAGTCGCGACCCGGCCGCGTGGCGTGCGCGCGAGCATCCCGGCCCGGACGAGAAATGGCTCCGCGACCGTTTCGACGGTCTCGGGCTCCTCCGCCACCGCCACCGCAAGCGTGCTCAGGCCGACCGGCCCGCCTCCGAACCGGAGAAGCAGCGCTTCGAGCACCGCGCGGTCCAGCCGGTCGAGGCCAAGGTCGTCGACGTCGTACATCGCCAGCGCCGCTCGGGCGATCTCGCGGTTCACCACGCCGTCCGCCTTGACCTCCGCGTAGTCGCGCACTCGGCGCAGCAGGCGGTTGGCGATCCGCGGCGTGCCGCGGGCTCGTCCGCCGATCTCGGCGGCGCCGTCGGCGGTGAGCGTCACCCCGAGCAACGAGGCGCTGCGACGAATGACGGTCTCGAGCTCTTCGGGCTCGTAGAAGTCGAGGTGCGCCACGAAGCCGAACCGGTCGCGCAGCGGGCCGGGCAGCAGACCGGCCCGGGTGGTCGCGCCGACGAGGGTGAACGGCGCGACGTCGAGCGGGATCGCCGTGGCGCCCGGACCCTTGCCGACGACGACGTCGACCCGGAAGTCCTCCATCGCGACGTAGAGCATCTCTTCGGCGGGTCTGGCCATCCGGTGGATCTCGTCGAGGAACAGGACCTCGCCCTCGCTCAGTGTCGACAGCAGCGCGGCGAGGTCGCCCGCGCGCTCGATCGCGGGCCCGCTGGTGATCCGCATCGGCGCGCCGAGCTCGTTGGCGATGATCATCGCGAGCGTCGTCTTGCCCAGGCCTGGCGAGCCGGAGAGCAGCACGTGGTCCGGTGGGCGGCCACGCCGGCGAGCGGCGTCGAGCACCACCGAGAGCTGCTCGCGGACCCGCTGCTGACCGACGAAGTCCTCGAGCCGCCTCGGCCGCAGCGCAGCGTCGGCGACCTCGTCATCCGGACCGGCGACCGCAGCGACCAGGTCCTCGGTGGCCTCGCTCATGCGCGGCTCAGCATCTGCAGGCAGGAGCGGAGCAGCCCGGCGACGTTGGGCGTGTCGCCGACCGCGATCGCGGCCTCCGCCTCCGGGCCGACGGCGACCAGAGCCTCGTCGACCTCGCGCGCCGACCAGCCGAGGCCGGTGAGCGCGTCGCGGAGCTGCTCGCGCCAGATCCCGGGACCACGGGTGCCCGGCAGCCGGACTACCGTGCCTCCGCCGCCGACCGCGGCGCCGAGCTTGTCCTTGAGCTCGAGCACGATTCGCTGCGCACCCTTTCGGCCGATCCCGCTGACGAGGGTCAACGCCCCCAGGTCCTCGGTGGCGACCGCGGCGCGCACAGCGTCGGGCGAGTGCACGGCGAGGACGGCCTGGGCAAGGCGCGGACCGACGCCGGTCACGCCCTGCAACGTCTCGAAGACGACCCGCTCGTCATCTGTGGCGAACCCGAAGAGGGTGAGCGAGTCCTCGCGGACGACCAGGCTGGTCGACAGCCGCGCCGGCTCGCCGACGCGAAGTGTCGCAAGCGTTGCAGGAGTGCAGTGCACCGCGAGGCCGACTCCCCCGACCTCGATGACGGCCCCGTCGGCGGCGACCGCACCGACGACGCCGGAGACGGTCGCGATCATCGCGCGCCCGCCAAGGCCGCCTGCTGCGCTTGCGCGAGCTTGGCCATCGCGCCGCCACGCCAGACGTGGCAGATCGCGAGTGCTAGCGCATCAGCGGTGTCGGCGGGCGTCGGCGGTGCCGGCATCGCCAGCAGCCGCGCCACCATGTGCCCGACCTGTCCCTTGTCGGCTCGGCCCGATCCGGTGATCGCGGCCTTCACCTCGCTCGGGGTGTGCAGCACGACCGGGATGCCGGCGCGCGCGGCGGCCACGATCGCCACGGCGGACGCCTGCGCGGTGCCCATCACGGTGCGGACGTTGTGCTGGCTGAACACGCGCTCGACGGCGACCACGTCCGGCCGGTGTGCCTCGATCCAGGCGCTGACGTGCTCCTGGAGGACGAACAGCCGTTGGGAGATCTCGTCGTCGGCCGGCGTACGCACGACCCCGTAGGCCACCGCGGTGAGCTGGCGCCCGGGAGCGCCCTCGACGACGCCCAGCCCGCAGCGGGTCAGCCCCGGGTCGACTCCAAGCACGCGCACGAGATCCCCTTTCCGAACATACGTTCGGAAAGGACTCTAGGTCGCGATCCGGCCACAGGCCGGGAACGACGCGCCCAGGCACGGGTCCGCGCTTTGTGAAGGAAACCCGGTGCCCTGACCCCGAGGAGCCTTCACAAACCAGGGAAGCGGCTAGACCGACTCGAGGAGGTCGTCGCTGACGTCGAAGTTGGCCCAGACGTTCTGTACGTCGTCCAGGTCCTCCAACGCGTCCACCAGGCGAAGGACCTTCGCGCCTGCTTCGTCGTCGAGCGGGACAGACACCGACGGCAGGAACGCCACGTCGGCTGACTCGAAGGTGATCCCGGCAGTCTCCAGCGCGCCACGCACCGCCATGAAGTCGGTGGCCTCCGAGACGATCTCGAAGTCCTCGCCGAGGTCGTTGACCTCTTCCGCGCCGGCGTCGAGGACCGCGCCGAGGATGTCGTCCTCCGACTGGCCGCCGGCCTTCGACACGATCACCACGCCCTTGCGGGCGAACAGGTAGGCGACGCTGCCCGGATCCGCCAGCGTCCCGCCGTTGCGGGTGAGCGCGGTGCGGACCTCGCTCGCCGCCCGGTTGCGGTTGTCGGTCAGGCATTCGACCAGCAGCGCGACGCCGTTCGGACCGTAGCCCTCGTAGGTGATCGCCTCGTAGTCGGCGCCACCGGCGTCGAGACCCGCCCCACGGCGTACGGCGCGGTCGATGTTGTCGTTGGGAACCGAGTTGCCCTTGGCCTTGGCGATCGCGTCGGCGAGCGTCGGGTTGCCGGCCGGATCACCGCCGCCGGTCCGCGCGGCGACCTCGACGTTCTTGATCAGCTTCGCGAAGAGCTTGCCGCGTCGCGCGTCGACGACCGCCTTCTTGTGCTTGGTCGTCGCCCATTTGGAATGGCCGCTCACTGCGCTACACCGCCTATGTCGAACCCTGAACCATCGAGACGAAGTACTGATGGATGCGCGGGTCGCCGGTCAGCTCAGGATGGAACGCCGTAGCGAGCAGCGACCCCTGTCGCACCACCACGATCTTACCGTCGTGGCGGGCAAGGACCGTCGCGTCCGCGCCTGCCGACTCCGCCCATGGCGCGCGGATGAACACGCCCTCCACCACGCCGACGCCATCAACCTCGACCGCGCCTTCGAAGGAGTCGACCTGGCGGCCGAACGCGTTGCGGCGCACCGTCATGTCGATGCCGCCGAGCGTCACCTGATCGGCCGTGCCGTCGATGACGCGGTCGGCGAGCAGGATCATCCCGGCACACGATCCGTACGCCGGAAGGCCGCCTTCCAACGCTTTCGCCAGCGGCTCGAGCAGCTCGAAGATGGCCAGCAGCTTGCCGATCGTCGTGGACTCGCCACCCGGGATGACGATGCCGTCCACGCCGTGGAGGTCGTCGGGCCTGCGGACGGCTACGACCTCGGCGCCGGCCGCCGCCAGCGCTGCGCGGTGCTCCCGAACGTCGCCTTGGAGGGCGAGAACGCCGACCTTCGGAGTCGGGATGCCTACCAGCCCCGCTGGGCGAGCCGGTGGTCGACCGGCAGCGACTCGACGTTGATGCCGACCATCGCCTCGCCGAGCCCGCGACTCACCTTCGCGACGACGTCGGCGTCGTCGTACATCGTCGTCGCCTGCACGATCGCGCGCGCCCGCGCGGCCGGGTCGCCGGACTTGAAGATGCCGCTGCCGACGAACACGCCGTCCGCGCCGAGCTGCATCATCATCGCCGCGTCCGCCGGGGTCGCGATGCCGCCGGCAGTGAACAGGACAACCGGGAGGGCGCCGCTTTCCGCGACTTCCTTGACCAGCTCGTACGGCGCGGCCAGCTCCTTGGCGGCGACGTACAGCTCGTCCTCGCTCATCGAGGACAGCCGCCGGATCTCGCCGCGAATCGCGCGCATGTGGGTGACGGCGTTGGACACGTCGCCGGTGCCGGCTTCGCCCTTCGACCGGATCATCGCCGCACCTTCGGTGAGGCGCCGCAGTGCCTCGCCGAGGTTGGTCGCACCGCACACGAACGGCACGGTGAACGCCCACTTGTCGATGTGATGCGCGTAGTCGGCCGGCGTGAGCACCTCGGACTCGTCGATGTAGTCGACGCCCAGCGACTGCAGCACCTGCGCCTCGGCGAAGTGCCCGATCCGGGCCTTCGCCATGACCGGAATGGACACGGCGGCGATGATCCCGTCGATCATGTCGGGGTCGCTCATCCGAGAGACGCCGCCCTCGGCGCGGATGTCCGCCGGGACGCGCTCGAGTGCCATCACTGCCACGGCGCCGGCATCCTCGGCGATCTTCGCCTGCTCCGGGGTGACGACGTCCATGATCACGCCGCCCTTGAGCATCTCGGCCATGCCGCGCTTCACGCGCGAGGTTCCGGTCGACTCCGTACTCATGACTCGATGCTAGGCCTGCGTGGCAACCGATATCGCAGGCGTCGGGAGCTCGTCGTCGTGCATCTCGAAGTACGACGGGTGTGCCGCATGGCCGGCGAGTGCCAGCCACCGCACCGTCCGGCGATCGCGGACGACGAGGGCATCGCGCACGGTGTCGTTGTAGAACCGGCGGGCGATCGCGGCGCGCATCGCGTCGTCATGGACCTCGAGCGCCGCTGCAGACGGCGCGAGGAAGACCGCCGGCTTCTCCACCGACAACCGCGTCAGCGCGACCGACAGCGCGTTCTCGACGACCTCCCGATCGTGCGCGAGCCCGTTGACGGCTGCGGCCGCCGCGGCAAGCTGTCGAAGCCGGTCCCCCGACGCCCCGTGCAGCTCGCCGGCAAGCGCCACGACGGCCTCACACCTCAAGCGAAGCTGCGCATCCAGTGCAGCGGCCGCGGCATCGATGCGTGCATGCAGCCCGTCGAGCCGCCGCGCCGTGTAGACGCAGTACATCGCGACGACGGCGAGAACGGCAGCGACGCCGAGCACCCTGATCGCCACGGCCATGAGCGTAGGAGCGCCGGCAATGCCGCCTCCGCTGCAGGGCGCCGCGGTGGGGACGTGGACCTGCTAGATCTCCCGCAACGACGTCTCGAACGTCGCCGTGTCCACACTGTCGGCGTCCTCCTCCACCCGACCGTGCGAAGCGGCGATCGCGGTCTGGTAGACGCGCAGGATCTCGCCGGCTACGACCGACCAGTCGTAGCGCGTCACCGCCCGCTGCCCGGCATCGCGGAACGCCTCTCGCCGGACCTCGGAACGCAGCAGTCGTATGCAGCCGGCCGCCAGAGCCGCCGGGCTGCCGACGTCGACCAGCTCGCCGAGGCGCCCGTCCTGCAACACCTGCGCGAAGGCATCGAGGCGACTCGCCACGATCGGCGTGCCGGCTGCCATCGCCTCGAGCAAGATGATCCCGAAGCTCTCGCCGCCGGTGTTGGGTGCGACGAAGACGTCGACCGATGCGAGGACACGCGCCTTGTCCGCGTCACTCACCCGGCCGAGCACCGTGACGCCGTCCGGCACCTCCTCGAGCTCGCCGGGGCCGGCGACCAGCACCCGAACGTCGGGGAACTCCTCGCGGATGGCAGGCAATGCGTTCAGCAGCACCTTCAGGCCTTTGCGCGGCTCGTCGACCCGTCCGACGAAGCCGATGGCGCCGCCGGTCCCAGGCCATCCCGGCATAGGCGCCGCACCGGCGTACCGACCGACGTGCACTCCGTTGGGTACGACGACCGCGTCGCCACCGAGGTGCTCAACGATCGTCTTGCGCGCCGACGAGGACACGGCGATCCGACCCGACAGCCGCTCGAGGTACATCTGCAACGGCGTCTGCAGCAGCGCGAGGATCCGCGACCGCGGGTTCGCCGCGTGGAACGTCGCGACCATCGGACCCTTCGCGTTTCCCATCGCGAGCAGCGACAGCGAGAACGTCTCCGGCGAGTGCAGGTGAAGGACGTCGAAGTGTCCGTCGTGCAGCCAGCGCCGCAGGCGGGCCTGGCTGACCGGTCCGATGAGAAGCCGTGAGACCGATCCGTTGAACGGGACGGGAACGCTGCGACCGGCGCGCGTCACGTAGTGCGGCAGCGGTTCGTCGTCGTCGTCGACGGGGGTGATGGCCTGCACGTGGTGACCGCGCGCGATGAGTGCCTCGGCCAAGTCGGCGATGTGCGCGACGACGCCGCCCGGGACATCCCACGGGTACGGCGAGACCAGACCGATTCTCATCAGACCGTGAGGTCGTTGGTGAGACGCGACTGGTCGAGGTCCTCGACCCAGACCTTCTGCAGCATGTGCCAGTCCTGCGGCTTGGCTGCGATCGCCTCCGCGAACGCGTCAGCCATGTGCTGCGTCATGACACGAATCTTGCTCTCCCTATCACCTCTTGTCGGCACCTTGATCCGCTCGTGGATCCGGGCCACCCAGCGCCGCCGATCCGGGTACGTCAGCGTCGTCGGCAGCAACGCGGCGCCGGTGTCGTGCGCGAGCGCGGCCGGCCCGGCCGGCATCCGCGCCTTGCCACCGAAGAAATCGACCTCGATCCCGGTTGCGGTGAGGTCGCGGTCGGCAAGCAGACACAGGCTGCCACCGGCACGCAGCCGGTCGCCGAGCAGCTCGTACGGCGGCCGCTCGCCGCCGGTCAGCGGGATCACCTCCATGCCGAGCGACTCGCGAAATGTCACGAACCGCTCGAACAAGGACTCCGGCTGCAGTCGCTCCGCGACCGTCGTGAACGGAACGCCGGTGCCGGCCAGCCAGGCGCCCGCGTGATCCCAGTTCCCCATGTGCGGCAGCGCGAGAATCATCCCTTCGCGTGCGGCCACGGCGTCGCGAAGCCGCCACTCGTCGAGACACATCATGCGGCTGACGATCTCGCGGGTGGACAGCTTCGGGAGCTGGAAGACCTCGCACCAGTAGCGCATGTAGGAGCGGACGCCTTCGCGGGTGAGCAACCGCAGATCACGATCGGTCAGCCCCGGCTTCACGCGAGCCAGGTTCTGCTGCAGCTGAAGCACGCTCGTGCCGGACCTGACCCAGTACGCATCGGCGATCGCATCGAACTGCCGCCGCGCAAGGCGCTCCGGCATGCCGCGCATCACCGACCACCCCGCGGCATAGACCACGTCGGCGAGGTTCTCGTTCACGTTGCGGTAAGCAGCTTCGCCTGTCGACGTACCTCCACGACGCGCTGGATCACCGTGATGGTGGTTGCCCCCGCTAACCCCCACAGTCCAATCGCGCGAAGGACCGGTACGCCGAAGATCCCCGAGAACCCGGTGAGCACCAGGATCGCGATCAACCGCTCCGAGCGCTCGGCGATGCCCACGTTGCAGGTCATGCCGAGGCTTTCGGCGCGCGCCTTCGCGTACGACGTGACGACGCCGGCAACGAGGTCGTACAGCGCGACCGCGCACAGGGTCGTGCTGTTGCCGCGACCGGCGTACCAAAGGGCGAGCGCACCGAAGACCGCACCGTCGCCGACGCGGTCGAGCGTCGAGTCGAGGAACGCGCCCCACGGCCCGCTGGTGCCGCGGACCCGAGCGACCGCTCCGTCCATGAGGTCGCTGAAGACGAACGCGGTGATGACGAGCGTTCCGACCAGGAACTTGCCCCGCGGGTAGAAGCCCAGCGCGCCGCCGGCAACCCCGATGGTGCCGACGACGGTCAGCGCGTCGGGCGTGATTCCGATGGCGACCATCTTGCGCGCGATCGGCTCGACGACCTTGTTGATCTGCGGGCGCGCGTGGATCCCGAGCATCGTTCGCAGAGGATATCGAGGGAGTTACCACTCACCCCTTGTCGACTCGCCCTAACGGGAGGACGCTGCGGTCACAGGTAGCGATCCACGGCGTCGTTTCGCGCCCCACACGCAGGGAGGCGGGTATGGCCGACAAGACGAGCCCCTCAGGAGCCGCCGGCAGGGCACCATCGGCCGACGAGCCCGGTCGAATCCGCAACGTCGTGCTCGTCGGCCACTCCGGATCCGGCAAGACCACGCTGGTCGAGGCCCTGCTCGTCGCGACCGGAACCATCCCTCGAGCCGGTCGGGTCGAGGACGGCACCACGGTCAGCGACTTCGACGAGGCGGAGATCCGCCAGCAGCGCTCGATCAGCCTCACGGTCGCGCCGTTCGAGCACGACGGAGTGAAGGTCAACCTGCTCGACTCCCCCGGCTACGCCGACTTCACCGGCGACCTTCGAGCCGGCCTGCGCGCGGCCGATGCGGCGTTGTTCGTCGTGAGCGCCGCGGACGGTGTCGACTGCACCACCCAGATGATCTGGGACGAGTGTGCAACCGTCGGCATGCCGCGCGCGGTGGTCATCACCCGTCTCGACTCGCCGCGCGCCGACTTCGACGCGACCCTCGCCGCCTGCCAGTCCGCGTTCGGTGACGGCGTGATGCCGGTCTATCTCCCCCTGCACGGGGACGGCGAGGACGTCGCCGGGCTCATGGGCCTGCTCACGCAGCAGGTCTTCGACTACTCCGGCGGCGAGCGGGTGCAGCGCGACCCGGACCCGGAGCACCTCCCGCTGATCCAGGAGCACCGCAACGCGCTGATCGAAGGGATCATCGCGGAGTCCGAGGACGAGACGTTGATGGATCGTTACCTCGGTGGTGAGGACATCGACGTCAAAGTTCTCATCGACGACCTCGAGACGGCGGTTGCGCGCGGCAGCTTCTATCCCGTCCTTGCCGCCTGCTCCGGCAGCGGCCTCGGCATGACGGAGCTGCTCGAGGTGCTCACGAGCGCCTTCCCGTCGCCCCTCGAGCACCCGCTGCTGCCGGTCACCCGACCTGACGGCGCGCCGGTCGAACCGCTCACCTGCGATCCGTCGGGTCGCCTGTGCGCCGAGGTCGTGAAGACCACGACCGACCCGTACGTCGGGCGGATCTCCCTCGTCCGCGTCTTCTCCGGAACGCTGCGCCCGGACACGGTGCTGCATGTTTCCGGTCATGGCCTCGCGGATCGCGGTCACGACGACCATGACGTCGACGAGAAGGTCGGCACGATCGCCGTACCGCTCGGCAAGACGTTGCACACGGTCGACCACGCCGTGGCCGGCGACATCGTCGCGATCGCGAAGCTGTCGCGCGCGGAGACCGGCGACACGCTGTCGACGAAAGACGACCCACTGCTGGTCCATGCCTGGGAGATGCCCGAGCCGCTGCTGCCCGTTGCAATCCAGGCGAAGAGCAAGGCCGACGAGGACAAGCTGTCCACCGGCCTGCAACGCATCGTCGCGGAGGAGCCGACGGTTCGCCTCGACCGCAACACCGAGACCAACCAGCTCGTGCTGTGGTGCATGGGCGAGGCGCACGCCGACGTTCTGATCGACCACCTGGCCCACAAGTACGGCGTTGCGGTCGAGCAGGTCGAGCTGCGGGTCCCGTTGCGCGAGACGATCGCCGGCACAGCCGCGGGCCACGGCCGGCACGTCAAGCAGTCCGGTGGTCACGGCCAGTTCGCAGTGTGTGACGTGGAGTTCGAGCCGCTGCCGGAAGGGCAGGGCTTCGAGTTCGTCGACAAGATCTACGGCGGATCGGTGCCCAACCAGTTCATCCCGTCGGTGGAGAAGGGCATCCGCGCGCAGATGGAGAAGGGCGTCGCGGCGGGCTACCCGGTCGTGGACATCCGCGCGACGTTGAAGGACGGCAAGGCGCACTCGGTGGACTCCTCGGACATGGCGTTCCAGATCGCCGGCGGCCTCGCGTTGAAGGACGCGGCGGAGAAGCTGCAGTTCACGTTGCTCGAGCCGGTGCTCGAGGTCGCCGTCCTCGTCGCCGACGACTACGTCGGCGCGGTGATGAGCGACCTGTCGACGAGACGTGGCCGGGTCAGCGGCACGGAGCCGGTGGGCACCGGACGGACGCTGGTCAGGGCCGAGGTACCGGAGGTCGAGGTGACGCGATACGCCATCGACCTGCGGTCGCTGTCACACGGGACGGGCACGTTCAGCCGGCATCACCTGCGTTACGAGCCGATGCCGTCGCACGTCGCGTCGAAGGTGATCTCAGCCGGCCCTTAACAACCGAGTCGTAGGCTCAGAGCATGATCCTCGCGATCTTTCTGATTCTGCTGGCGGTCTTCGTGATCTTGCCGGTCATCGGGTACGCGATCTGGGCGATGTTCATGATCGCGGTGACCGGCATCGTGCTGGGCGTTCTCGCGCGGCTGATCGTGCCGGGTCGTCAGCCGATCGGCGTCATCGCCACGATCGTGTCGGGCTGGTTCGGCTCGATCATCGGCGGCCTGATCGGGCTGGCCGCGTGGGGCAGGCACGGGCACTGGTTCCCGCGAGAGCTCATCGACGTCGGCATTGCCGCGATCAGTGTCGTGATCTTCTCCGCCGCGCTGCGCCACGACCAGAAGCTCTACGCCAAGGCAGCGCCCAGAGGCCACCAAGGGCACCGCATCATCGACGTCTAGCCTCCCGGCCAGGTCTCGGCGAGCAGCCGGCGGGTGTCGCGCAACAGCTGCGGCAGCACCTTCGTTCGCGCGATGACCGGCATGAAGTTGGTGTCGCCACCCCATCTCGGTACGACGTGCTGATGCAGGTGCTCGGCGATTCCGGCGCCGGCGACCGAGCCCTGGTTCATCCCGAGGTTGAAGCCCTGCGCCCCGCTGGCCGCGCGCAACGTGCGCATGGCGGCCTGGGTGAGCACAGCGACTTCCGCGACCTCGTCGTCGGTGAGCACCGGGTAGTCGGCTACGTGCCGATACGGCACGACCATCAGATGCCCGGAGTTGTACGGATAGAGGTTGAGGACGACGTACGCGAGCTCACCTCGGAAGACGATCAGCCCGTCGTCGTCCGAGTGCGACGGGATCGTGCAGAACGGGCACTCGTCGCTCTTGCCGGCCCCTTTGATGTAGGCGAGCCGCTCGGGCATCCAGATCCGCTGCCAGGCATCGTGCATGCCGGCGCCGGGTTGGTACTCGAGCTCCGGACCTACATCTGTCATTCGGCGGCTTCGTCGGGGTTGAGAGCATCCGGCTCGATCTGGCGCGACTCGATGTTTCGCACGATCTCGGTGACCGCCTCCTCGACAGGTACGCCGCGCCGCTCGATGCCGTTGCGATAGCGGATCGAGACCGCTCCGGCTTCCTCGTCGCGGGCACCCGCCACGAGCATGAACGGCACCTTCTGCTGTTGCGCGTGCAGGATCTTCTTCTGCATGCGGTCGTCGCTGTAGTCGACGTCGGATCGCACGCCGGCATCTCGCAGCTTCGCGACCACGCCATCGAGGTAGTCGATGTTGTCGGCGCTGATCGGAATGCCCATCGCCTGAACCGGCGACAGCCATGCCGGGAAGGCTCCGGCGTAGTGCTCGGTGAGGACGCCGAAAAACCGCTCGATCGAGCCGAACAAGGCGCGGTGGATCATCACCGGCTGGTGGCGCTTGCCGTCGTCGCCCTGGTACTCCAGCTCGAAGCGCGCCGGCTGGTTGAAGTCGACCTGGATCGTCGACATCTGCCAGGTCCGGCCGATCGCGTCGCGCGCCTGCACCGAGATCTTCGGGCCGTAGAACGCCGCGCCACCCGGGTCGGGGACGAGCTCGAGGCCTGACTCGGCGGCCGCCTGCGCAAGTGCCGCGGTCGCCTCCTCCCAGTCCTCGTCCGCGCCGATGAACTTGTCGGAGTCGTCGCGGGTGGACAGCTCGAGATAGAAGTCCGACAAACCGAAGTCCCGCAGCAGGTCCAGCACGAAGTCGAGCAATCCGGCCAGCTCGCCGGGCATCTGCTCCTTCGTGCAGTAGATGTGCGAGTCGTCCTGGGTCATCCCGCGCACCCGGGTCAGACCGTGGACGACGCCGGACTTCTCGTAGCGGTAGACGCTGCCGAACTCGAACAGCCGAAGCGGCAGCTCCCGGTACGACCGGCCACGCGACCGGAAGATCAGGTTGTGCATCGGGCAGTTCATGGCCTTGAGGTAGTAGTCCGCGCCTTCGAACTCCATCGGCGGGAACATCGTGTCCGCGTAGTACGGCAGGTGACCAGAGGTCTCGAACAGCCCGCCCTTGGAGATGTGCGGGGTGTTGACGAAGGAGTAGCCCGCCGCCTCGTGCTTGCGGCGTGAGTAGTCCTCCATCACGCGGCGGACGACGCCACCCTTCGGATGGAACACGGCGAGACCGGAGCCGAGCTCATCGGGGAACGAGAACAGGTCGAGCTCCGCGCCGAGCCGGCGGTGGTCGCGGCGCTCGGCTTCCTCGAGGTTGTGGAGATAGGTGTCGAGGTCCTCCTGCGACGCCCAGGCGGTGCCGTAGATCCGCTGCAGCTGCGGGTTCTTCTCGTCGCCTCGCCAGTACGCCGCTGCGGAGCGCATCAGCTTGATCGTGGGAATCAGCCGGGTGCTCGGCAGGTGCGGCCCGCGGCACAGGTCCTTCCAGGCCACCGAGCCATCGCGCTTCAGGTTGTCGTAGATCGTCAGCTCGCCGGCGCCGACCTCCATCGAGGCGCCCTCGGCCGCTTCGGCGGCCGATCCCTTGAGGCCGATCAGCTCGAGCTTGTACGGCTCGGCGGCGAGCTCAGCCCGCGCCTCGTCGTCGCTGACGACGCGGCGGGTGAAGGTCTGGCTGTCCTTGACGATCTTCTTCATCTTGGCCTCGAGCTTGTCGAGGTCCTCCGGAGTGAAGGGAGTGGCGACGTCGAAGTCGTAGTAGTACCCGTTGTTGATCGGCGGGCCGATCCCGAGCTTCGCGTCCGGGAACAGCTCCTGCACCGCCTGCGCGAGCACGTGGGCGCTGGAATGACGGAGCACAGCGAGGCCGTCGGGTGAGTTCATCGGCACCGGGTCGAGCACGTCACCGTCGGCCGGCTTCCAGGACAGGTCCTTGAGCTCGCCGTTGCCGTCGCGAGCGACGACCGCCTCGAGCTCGGCGGCTCGGAACAGCGCGCCCGCCGTCGTACCGGCCTCCGCGACAACGCTCGAGCCGGCGACGGTCACGCTGATGTCAGGCACGTGCGCGAGATTACTAAGCGCATCAGGACGGCTAGTTGGAAATACTGAGGGCGTGACCTCTCCGAAGCACCGCGCGGGCGCATTCGTCGATCCCGCCAACGACCCTCGCGACACGAGCACGAGCCTCGGCGACGAGCGGGTGACCCTGCTCGACTACGTGAAGTTCCAGCGGCAGACCCTCGAGCTGAAGTGTGAAGGTCTGACCCCTGAGCAGATGGCGCAGCGGTCGGTGCCGCCGTCGACGATGTCGCTGCTCGGGCTGGTGCGGCACATGGCACACGTCGAGCGTGCCTGGTTCCGGATCCACTTCGCCGGCGAGGACGTCCCGCGCCTCTACCAGACACCGGACGACCCCGACGGTGACTTCGACGGCGCCGTCGCCGATCAAGCGGTCGTCGACGACGCGTGGGCCCGCTGGCGCGAGGAGATCGCCTACGCCGACGAGTTCGTCGCGACGCACGACCTCGACTTCATCGCTGAGTTCGACGGCAACCGGGTCTCGCTGCGAGAGCTGCTGGTGCACATGGTCGAGGAGTACGCCCGACACAACGGCCACGCCGACCTGCTGCGCGAGTGTGTCGACGGGCGGATCGGCGAGTAGCCGGTCGGCGCGCTGCTCGCCACGCTCGACCGAATCGGGCACTCGGGCAGAGACGGACACAAACGGCCGGAAACGGTAGTGGGCGATACTGGACTTGAACCAGTGACCTCTCGCGTGTGAGGCGAGCGCTCTGACCAACTGAGCTAATCGCCCTCAGCAATTCACGGTCAGGGCGGTGAGCCTACCCGCCGAATTGCTCCGGTCGGGTAGGGAGTGCACGGTTACCACGACCTCCCGGCGGGAACATGCCATCATCACGACCAACCCGCCGGAGGGCTAGCGCACATCATGAGTTCCCGTCATGACACGGTCACGACCGAGATGGAGCTTCGGCTTGTCATGGCCGATGGGCCCGACCGTGCCGTCCTCGCGGACCTGAGCTACGCCCCCACTGACCCGTACGCCGTACGGATCGCCTTCCACACCGGCGGCAGCGACGTCGTCGAGTGGACCTTTGCGCGCTCCCTCCTCACCGACGGCGTCACGCATCCGGTCGGGGACGGCGACGTCCAGGTGTGGCCGTCGAACAACAACGACGGCGGGCCCCAGGTGTGCCTGTCGCTGTCGAGCCCATCCGGCCGTGCCCTGTTCGAGGCGCCGCTCCCCCAGCTCGTGCAGTTTCTGACCCAGACCTACTCACTGGTCCCGACCGGCTGCGAAAGCGACTTCGTCGACGTCGGCGCAGAGCTCGCCACCCTCCTCGGCGAGGAGTAAGCCGCTCCCCGCAGCGTCACCTTGCTGGGACGACCTCGCCGCCGATGACGGTGGTGGCGACCACCGGCGCGCCGAGGTGCGCCACCAGATCGCCTTCGTGATCGCTCGCCACGACGAGCAGGTCGCCGCGGGCGCCGACACCGAGATGACCGCGGTCCGCGAGCCGAAGCGCGATTGCGCCACCCTGTGTCGCGGCACGCAGTGCCTCGTCGACCCCGAGGCCCATGCCCAGACAGGCGAGCTGCACGGCGTAGGGCATCGACTCACACCACGCCGTACCGGGGTTGCAGTCGGTCGCTATCGCGAGCGTCACGCCTGCATCACGAAGCGTCGCGGCGTGTGACCACCGCTGCGACCGCGAGTACAGCGAAGCGACCGGCACCAGCACGCCGACCACCTTCGCCGCGGCGAGCGCGGCGGCGTCCGGCGCCGTGACGTGGTCGAGGTGGTCCGCGCTCGCGCAGCCGAGCTCTGCCGCGAGGGAGGCGGCGCCGGTGAGCGCGAGCTGCTCCGCGTGGATGCGCAACCCGAGCCCAGCGGCCCTCGCCGCGCTGAGGATGTGCCGGCTCTCTTCGACGGTGAATGCCCCCACGTCGCAAAAGACGTCGCACCAGCGCGCGCCGCGCCGCGTCGCGTCCGGCAGCGTCGCCACGACCTCGTCGACGTACGCCGCACGGCTGCGCCCGTCCGGCACGACATGCGCGCCGAGGTACGTCGCCTCGACGCGGACCGGCTGCCCGGCCCCTGCCCTCCCGATGACGTCCAGCAGGCGGCACTCGGCCTCGGCGGTGAGCCCGTATCCGGACTTCACCTCGGCCGTCGTCGTCCCGCAAGCCGCCATCGCAGCCAGGCGCTCCCCGGTCAGAGCGAGCAGCTCCTCATCGGACGCGTGCCGCGTCGCTGTGACCGTCGAGCCGATGCCGCCCGGCGAGTAGTCCGCACCGTCGAGTCGCGCGATGAAGTCGGCTCTCCGGTTACCGGCCCACACCGCGTGGGTGTGACAGTCGACGAAGCCCGGGATCACCGCGGCTCCCGCCGCATCGAGCTCTCCGCAGTCCTCGACGCCGGCGGGCAGGTCCCGATCGGCACCTACCCACGTCACCGACCCGTCGGTGATGACGACGGCCGCGTCCTCGACCCGCGGCGTCGTCCACGTCGTCAGCCGGCCGATGTGACGGACGACGAGGTTCGAGGCCAACTACTCCTGCCAGGCGGGGCCGTGCGTGCCGGGCTCGAGCGGCATCCGCACCCCGACGTTGCGCGCCGTGTCGAGGGCGATGTCGTAGCCGGCATCGGCGTGACGAACCACCCCAGTGCCCGGGTCGTTGGTGAGCACCAGCTCGAGCCTTCGTCGCGCCTGCGGTGTCCCCTCCGCGACGACGACGACTCCCGCGTGGATCGACTTGCCGATCCCGACTCCGCCGCCGTGGTGGATCGACACCCAGCTGGCGCCTGACGCGGTGTTGAGCATCGCGTTGAGCAGCGGCCAGTCGGCGATCGCGTCCGAGCCGTCGCGCATGCCTTCGGTCTCCCGCTCCGGGCTGGCGACCGAGCCGGCGTCGAGATGGTCGCGCCCGATCACCACCGGAGCGCTGACCGCGCCCCGCGCCACGAGATCGTCGAACGCGGTGCCGGCAATGTGGCGTTCGCCGTACCCGAGCCAGCAGATCCGGGACGGCAGCCCCTGGCCTTTCACCTTCTCGCGAGCGAACCGCACCCACCGCTGCAGCGGGTCGTCGTCGGGGAAGGCGCCGAGCACCGCCTCATCCGTCGCGGCGAGGTCGGCCGGGTCTCCCGACAGGCAGGCCCACCGGAACGGTCCCGCGCCACGGGCGAATAGTGGCCGGATGTAGGCGACGACGAAGCCCGGGTAGCCGAACGCGTCGGCGACGCCGGCGTCGCGCGCCTGGCCGCGCAGGCCGTTGCCGTAGTCGAAGACGACCGCGCCGGCTTGCTTCAGGTCGAGCATCGCCTGGCAGTGCGCGGCCATCGACTGTTGCGACCGACCGACGTACTCCGAGGGCTTGGTACGGCGCAGCTCGATCGCCTCGTCGAGCGACATGCCGTTGGGGACATAGCCGTTCAGCGCGTCGTGGGCACTGGTCTGGTCGGTGACGACGTCGGGTACGACGCCGCGGCCCACCAGCTCCGGGAAGACGTCCGCCGCGTTGGCGACGACCGCGACGGACAGCGCCTTGCCGTCGCGCGCCGCGGCTTGCACGCGCGTGAGGCCGTCGTCGAGAGAGTCTGCGATCTCGTCGAGGTAGCCGTGCTCGTGACGACGTTGCGCCCGCCACGGATCCACCTCGATGCAGAGCGCGGCACCGCCGTTGCCGGTGATCGCGAGCGGCTGCGCCCCGCCCATCCCGCCGAGGCCGGCCGTCAGGACCCACCGGCCGGCGAGGGTTCCCCCGAAGTGCTGGTTCGCGACCTCGGCGAACGTCGCGTAGGTGCCTTGCAGGATGCCCTGTGTCCCGATGTAGATCCACGAGCCGGCCGTCATCTGCCCGTACATCGTCAGGCCAAGGTCTTCCAGCTCGCGGAAGTACTCCGGCGTCGCCCACTTCGGCACGACGTTGGCGTTGGCGATCAGAACTCGTGGCGCCAGATCGTGCGTGCGCATGACCCCGACCGGCTTGCCGCTCTGCACCAGCAGCGTGTCCTCGGGCCCCATCGTGCGAAGCGTCTCGACGATCGCGTCGAAGCAGCGCCAGTCACGTGCCGCCTTGCCGGACCCGCCGTAGACGACGAGGTCGTCGGGGCGTTCGGCAACCTCGGGGTCGAGGTTGTTCTGCAGCATTCGCAGCGCGGCTTCGGCGCCCCACGTCTGCGCGCTGCGCTGACCGCCGCGAGGGGCTCGGACCACACGGGCGCCTTGCATGAGCCGGACCTTACGCCGCTACCCGCTGGATCAGCGATGTCACGTCGCCGGGTCGGCTGGCATCAGATGAGGCCGCCGATGACACCATCGGCCGCCGTCAGCAGCTCCCCGCTCGCAACGAGCCGGACAGCCAGGTCGATCTCCGGCGCGAGATGGCGGTCGGGGCCCGGCCCCGGTACGTCGACGCGAAGCCGTTCCCGCACTGCCGCGATCGCCGGAGCGGACGTGAGGGGCGCGCGAAGGTCCAGCGCCCGGGCTGCGGTGAGGATCTCGATCGCCAGCACGCGCCCGAGCAGGTCGATCGACCGGCGCAGCTTGCGCGCCGCCGACCACCCCATCGACACGTGGTCCTCCTGCATGGCCGATGACGGGATCGAGTCGACGCTCGCGGGCGTCGCGAGCCGCTTGCACTCGCTGACCATCCCAGCCTGCGTGTACTGCGCGATCATGTGACCCGAGTCGACGCCAGGCTCACCGGCGAGGAACGGCGGCAGACCCTGAGACCGCGCGCGGTCCAACATCCGGTCAGTACGCCGCTCCGAGATCGACGCGAGGTCGGCGACGGCGATCGCCAGGAAGTCGAGGACGTAGCCGACGGGCGCGCCGTGAAAGTTGCCGTTCGACTCGACGCGGCCGTCGGGCAGCACCACCGGGTTGTCGATCGCCGCGGCGAGCTCGTACGACGCCACCCGCCGGGCGTGATCCATGGTGTCGCGACATGCGCCCGCGACCTGCGGTGCGCACCGCAGCGAGTACGCGTCCTGCACCCGCGTGTCCTCGGGTCCGGCGTGCGAGGAGACGATCGCCGAGCCGGCGAGCAGCGCCCGCATGTTGGCGGCAGCCACGGCTTGACCTGGTTGCGGCCGTAGCTGCAGCAGGTCGTCGGCAAACGCGCGGTCCGTGCCGAGCAGCGCTTCGACGCTCATCGCCGCTGCGATGTCAGCGGTCGCCGCGAGCCGCTCCAGGTCGGCGAGCGCGAGGACCAGCATGCCGAGCATCCCGTCGGTGCCGTTGAGAAGCGCGAGACCTTCCTTCTCGGCCAGCGTGATCGGCTCGAGGCCCGCGCGACGCAGTGCATCGGCCGCCGGCGTGGTCGAGCCGTCGTCGGCGCGGACATCTCCTTCGCCCATCAACACCAGTGCGCACGCCGCAAGCGGGGCGAGGTCGCCGCTGCAGCCGAGCGAGCCGTACTCCGCGACCGCCGGCGTGACCCCCGCGTTGAGCAGTGCGGCGATTGCCTGCGCGGTCTGCGGTCGGGCTCCGGTCCGGCCGGTCGCGAGCGTCCGTAGTCGGAGCAGCTGCATCGCGCGGACGACCTCGCGTTCCACGAGCGGCCCGCTTCCGGCCGCGTGCGAGCGAACGAGTGAGCGCTGAAGATCGGCCCGACGCTCGACGGGGATGTGCGTCGTCGCAAGAGCACCGAAGCCGGTCGACACGCCGTACGCCGGGCGGTCCCCCGACGCGAGCGCGTCCACGTAGGCGCGTGACGTCCTCATCGCATCGAGCGCGGACTGCGACAGCTCGATCGGCTCGTCCCGACGCGCGACCGCAACAACGTCTGCAGGAGCCAGCGGCTCGCCGGAGACCACCACCGTCATGAGTGGACCTCCGCGCTACGCGCCGCGAACACCTCGGCGGCGCGCGTCGTCAGCGGGCCCGGCGCCGCCGCGAGCACCCGGCCGTCGACAGTGCGGATCGGCTGCACGTCACGTGTCGACGACGCGAGGAACGCCTCGTCGGCATCAGCCAGCGCGGTGATCGGCAGCGCGCGCTCGGAGACGTCGCCGAGCCACTCGACGATGAGGTCGCGCGTGATCCCCGCGAGGCATCCGCTGTCCATCGGTGGCGTGATCAGCTCACCGCCGATCCCGACGAAGACGTTGCTCCCCGTCCCCTCGCAGAGCTCACCGCGGGTGTTCGCGAAGATCCCTTCAGCGGCACCGCGTTCGTGTGCGTAGTGCAGCGCCACGACGTTGTCCGCGTACGACGTGGTCTTCAGGCCCGCAGTCGCGGCTCGTTCGTTGCGCGTCCACGGCACGACGACGACGTCGGCGGTCGGCGGCCATTCGGACAGCGGCGCCGTCGCGATGATCACCGTCGGCGGCGCATCCCCGCGGTCGCTGCCGAACGGTGCGGGGCCTGCGGTCACGGTGATCCGCAGCCGCGCGCGGGAGGGACCGCCGGCAGCCAGCACGGTGTCGACGCCGGAGCGAATCGCCTCGAGGTCGACCGCCAGCCTGAGGCCGGATGCGGACGCGACAAGCCGCTCCAGATGGCGGTCCAGTGCGAACGGCCGGCCGTCGATCACCTTCATCGTCTCGAAGACGCCGTCGCCGACCGTCACGCCGTGATCGTCCGCGCGCAGCGCCGGCTTGCCCGGATCGACGAGCTCGCCATCCACCCACAGGGTCATCTGAGGCTCCGTCTCATGACTCCACCCGCATGGCGAGGCCCGCGGCGATCTCGAGGACGCACAGCGCAGCAAGGCGGACGGTGCGTTCGTCGGGCGCGTCGTTCGTGGCGTCGACCTCGGTGATGTCGACCGCCCGCACCCGCGGATCCGCGCCCGCAAGGAACGCCGCCCGCATCAGCTCGGACGCCGACAGCCCGCCCGGCAGGCTCGCCGGGCAGGCCGGGGCGATCGACCGGTCGCAGACGTCCATGTCGAGGTCGACGTACAAGCCGCCCTTGCCGGCGCCAGCCGTGTCGAGCGCCTCACGCATGCAGTCGGCGATACCGCGGTCGGCAACCTCGCCGCGCCCGATGACGGTGACCCCCCGAGCGTGGGCCTCAGCGGCGTAGGAGCGGCTGTTGGCCCAGTCGCCGATGCCGACCTGGACGACGTGCTCGCCGGGCAGGCCGGCCGCGATCAGGTCGCGGACTGGCGTGCCGTTGCTTCGGCCCTCGCGGAGGTCATGGTGGGCGTCGAGGGTGACCAGACCGGCACGGGCGAGGTCGGCGCCGAACACGCCCGCCATGGCCGGGTAGGTCAGCGAGTTGTCCCCGCCGATCACCACGACGAGTCGCGCCTTGGCTGCGGCCGTTTCGAGCGCCGTCCGGACCCGGAACTCCCCCTCGACCTCGTCATCCGGGTCGTCGACGTCGCCACGGTCCCACGGCGTGACGAGCTCGGCGACGTCCAGCCGCCGCGAAGCCGACCAGGTCGAGTAGCGGGCCAGCGCCCGTCGTACCGCGCTGGGGGTGGCATGCGCCCCCGTCTTGGAGATGGAGGTCGCGAAGGTCGGTACGCCGACCACTGCCAGGTCGACCTCACGCTCCCCCGGGCCGTCCGCGAGCCAGTCGGCCGCCCTCGGCCAGCGCTCGTCGGAAGCCGTTCCGATCACGACGCATGCTGTCATGGCGCGGGACGCGACGCTGTCATGGCCCCGACTCTTGTAGAGTCGACGGCGCACCGATTAGGGCTCCGCGCTCGATCGTGCGCGGACGTAGCGCAGCTGGTAGCGCATCACCTTGCCAAGGTGAGGGTCGCGGGTTCGAATCCCGTCGTCCGCTCGGTGGGCGCCCTTCGCTGTACGGCAGAGTGCGCCCATCCGCTTGGTTCCTGAACCAGGCGGGTTGGCCGAGTGGCTTAGGCAAGGGCCTGCAAAGCCCTGTACGCGGGTTCGATTCCCGCACCCGCCTCAGTACGCTCAGTAGTTGCAAGGGCGATTGGCGCAGTCTGGCTAGCGCGCTTCCCTGACACGGAAGAGGTCACAGGTTCAAGTCCTGTATCGCCCACGAATGTGATGAGTCGCGACATCGTTGACAGATGAGTCGCGTCATCGTTGAGAGCCCGGCCATCGGCCGGGCTGTCGGTCTTGGTTGCGCCAGTAGGCCCGGTCGGGGTCGATGGTGTGCCGGCTGAGGATTTCGCCGGTGGTG
>DASZVL010000038.1:0-31321 GCA_035547035.1 Mycobacteriales bacterium
AGCAGCGGATCGTTGTCGCCCGACACGACCGCGCCGTCGGTGACCGTCACGTCGTAGCCGTGGGGGTAGGCGATCGACGGAATCGCGAACTGCGAGATCGAGTTGGCCCCGAAGCTGCCGTGACCGTTGGCCCGCTCGGTGGAGTACGTCGCGCTGAACACATGGGTGTTGACGTTGTAGCCCCAGCCGGCCGGGATGCCCGAGATGAGCTGCGGGTAGGGCCGCGCCAGTGCGCCGACGACTGCCCGGTCAGGGGTGTGGCTCGGGGGTGTGGTGAATGCGCCCGTGCCGGTGACTCCGACGAGCTCCTGGTAGGACCAGAACATCCACGGCACCATGCTCGCGTCGTACGCCGCGACGGCGGGTGTGATCGCCGCCGGTTTGGTGGTCGCTCCGAACTCCGTCTCGAGCAGTCCGGTCGAATGCTGGTTCGCGTAGCCGATCGCGTTGTTGATCGCGAGCTTGCTTTCGACGCCGCAGTCGTTGTCGATGTTGATCGGCAGTCCGGCATCGTCCGCCGCGGAGCACAGCGGGTAGTCGTGGAACGCGAAGGCGAGCTTCGAGTCCGCGTGCGGCGGGGTGACCGACGTCGGGATGCCGTAGTTGAAGGTGACGAGCGGCTCGAAGAACACGAGGTGGGTCGTGTCGTGCGCGCGGACGGCCTTGTCCATCGCCGCGTAGTAGCTGCTGAGCTTGCCCTGGTCGAAGCTCGGGCAACCCACGCCCACCACGAGGCAGCTCGGGTAGCCCGATCCCGGCCAGGGCTCGTTGAGGATCTCGTAGCCGAGGATCCCCGGCGCGCTGTGAAGGGCCGCTACCGCCTTGCCCAGGATTGCCGCATCGTCGCTCCACAGCGGTTTGCCCCGGGTGTCGGCGCCGTCGTTCCACAACGCGTCGAAGGCATGGTTGACCGCCGGGTTGGCGACGTACTGCAGCGGGAAGCCGACGCCCGAGAGGTTCGCGGCGCCGCCCGTCGACGTCATCCACGCCGGGTAGCCGTTGTCGTGGAAGACCGGCCCGAACTCGTCCTGGTGGAAGTCGATCAGTGTCATGACGCCCGCCGCGTGGAGAACGGTCACCACATGGCGGATGAAGGCGAGGTACCGGCTGTCGAACTGTCCGGGCGTCGGTTCGATGTCGTAGCGCTCGACCGTGAGTCGCACCGCGTTGAAGCCGTTCGCGGCGATGTACTGCGCGTCATCAGCGCCGAACCGGTAGCGCTGCGACTGGGCGAGTGTGCCCTTCATCGAGACGTTGACGCCGTGGATCACGAGCACCTGGCCGTCGGCGTCGGTGAGCCAGCGGCCGGCATGCCCGATCGGCTGGACCGGTGCCGCGATCGTGGTGACGATCGAGGGACTTGAGACGGCGCGCGGGGCCCCCGCGGCAACCCCGACCAGCCCGAACGTGAGCGCCAAGATCGTCGGCACCATGGCCAGGCGCCCCCGAGAGCTCACCTCAATACGCTAGCCGTATGCGGCTTCCCCGACTGTCAGCTCCGGCGTTCCGGAGGCTGTCGGTGCTGGTGGCCGTTCTGCTCGGCCTGATCGTCGTCAGCGGGGCCGCGGTTCGGCTGACGTCGTCCGGCCTCGGCTGCCCGACCTGGCCGCGTTGCACGGCGACGTCGCTGGTCGCCCCGCCGACCTACCACGCCTGGGTCGAGTTCGGGAACCGCATCGTGACCTCGGTCGTCGGTGTCGTCGTCGGGATCGCGGCGGTTGGCTCGCTGCTTCGCGTGCCGCGGCGCCGCGACCTGGTCTGGCTGTCGTGGGCGCTGATCGGCGGCTTCGTCGGCCAGGCCGTGGTCGGCGGGCTTTCGGTGCTCTACAAGCTGTCGCCCGGGTGGGTGATGGCGCACTTCCTGCTCTCGATGCTGCTGGTGTGGGACGGGCTGGTGCTCGTCCACCGCGCCCACCCGGACTGGCAGCCGCGGCGGCCCGACGCGCCACGGGAGCTGGTGCTGCTCGGCCGGGTGCTGGTCGCGGTCGCCGGAGCCGTCCTCTTCCTCGGCACGGTCACGACCGGCACCGGCCCGCACGCCGGGTCGGGCGGACACGTGAAGCGGCTGCCGTTCGCGCTCGAGCGGGTCACCCAGCTGCACGCGGACTCCGCCCTGCTGCTCACCGGGCTGGTGATCGCGACGTTGTTCGCGGTGCGCTTGGCGGGCGCCTCGGCGGTGCTGCGGCAGCGGGCGAACTGGCTGGCGTACGCCGTGCTCGCCCAGGTGGCGATCGGCTACACGCAGTACTTCCTCAACCTGCCGCCGGGCGTGGTCGAGCTGCACGTCGCAGGCGCGACCGTCTTGTGGAGCGCGACGCTCTGGCTGCAGCTGGGCTTTACCGCGCCGGCTACGCGCAGTGGCTTGCGAAGTCCATGACGTTCCACTCGCGGCCGTCCTTCGACTTGACCGTCGCGATCCCGACGTCCTTGAACATCGGGTTCAGGATGTTGCCTTTGTGAATCGGGTCGGACATGTACAGCTTGAACAGCGCCTTCGAGTTGGTCGTGCCCTGCCACCCGGTGTTCTCGCCGTAGGCCCGCCAGTTCGGGCATTTGTTCGCGAGCTGCGTGGGGTAGTTCGGGTTGTGGTTGAAGTCAGCGTGCGCCGCTTCGTGCTTGGCCCACTTCAGGGCGATCTGGTAGAGCCGGTTGCTCTGCTTGAGCGCCTTGCCGCCGTTCTTCACGCGGGCGTGGTTGACGTATGACAGCAGGTGCTTGTCGTAGGTCCTGACGTGGCTCGCTGGGGTCGGTGACGCGACGGCGAGCGGAGCGGCGCTCACGCTCAGCAGGGCCGTGGTGACGGCAGCGATGGGCAGGGCTCGGCGCAGGTGGATCAACATGGGTCTCCTCCGACCGCGGCAGCAGGTACTGCTTCTGTTCTACCCGCAGTTGTCGGCAAGCTCGATGGCGTTCCACTCGACGGACGCGCCGCCGTCGTCCGTGACGACCGGGGCGGGCGGGCTCCATCTCGCGACGCAGGTGCGGGTCGTCCGAGAGGTGCTGCGTCGCGACCCGGCTCAATCTAGGCCAATGCGGGCAAACTGGCGGGGTGCCTGAGCTGCCCGAGGTGCAAGCGCTCGTCGACTTCCTCGACGAGCACGTGGTCGGGCACGTCGTCGCGCGGGTCGACGTCGCGTCGATAGCGGTGCTCAAGACCTTCGACCCCGCGGTCACTGCGCTCGCGGGTCTGACGGTGTCGGCGGCCGGTCGTCGCGGGAAGTTCATCGACATCGACGTCGACGGGCTGCACCTCGTCACGCATCTGTCACGCGCCGGCTGGCTGCACTGGCGGAAGGATCTGCCCGCGCTGCCCCCGAAGCCTGGCAAGGGACCGATCGCGCTGCGGGTGCACCTCGACACCGGCTCCGGGTTCGACCTCACCGAGGCGGGCACGCAGAAGCGGCTGGCGGTGTACGTCGTGCGCGATCCGATGGAGGTGCCGGGGATCGCGCGGCTCGGCCCGGATCCATTGGCCGAGGACTTCACCCTCGAGCGGTTCACCGCACTGCTCGACGGGCAACGCGTCCAGATCAAAGGTCTGCTGCGGGACCAGGGAGTGATCGCGGGGATCGGCAACGCCTACTCCGACGAGATCCTGCATGTCGCGAAGATGTCGCCGTACAAGCTCGCGGCGGCGCTCAGCGGGGAGGAGCTTCAGGCGCTCTACGACGCGATGCGGGCGACCTTGACCGACGCGGTGGAGCGTGCCCGCGGTCTTGCCGCGGCCGACCTCAAGGCGGAGAAGAAGGTGGGGATGCGGGTCCATGGCCGGGCCGGCGAGGCCTGCCCGGTGTGCGGCGACACGGTTCGCGAGGTGTCGTTCGCGACCTCGTTTCTCGACTACTGCCCGACCTGCCAGACCGGTGGCAAGCCATTGGCGGACCGCCGGATGTCAAAGCTGCTCAAATAACTGGGTACGCTCCCGACTCCGATGACTGTCACCGTCGACACCAGCCGCGAACGCCGCGTCGAGGCGCCGCTCACCCTTGATGACGAGGCGCCCAAGGTCCTCGGCTGGCTGGACCAGATCGGGTTGTGGGGCAACCTCGGCGTGACGCTGCTCGCACCGGTCGGCGCCGTCTTCGTCCTGATTCCTGGTGCCTCGCCGCAGCTGTCGTTCGTCGCTGCCGGCGTTGCGGTCATCGTGGGCACCCTGATCGGCGCGTTGATGCTGGGTGCTGCCGCGGTCCCCGGCGCGCAGACCGGCGCGCCCGCCATGGTCTTGATGCGTGGCCTGTTCGGCCGGCGGCTCTCCTACCTTCCGACGATCGTCAACCTGGTCCAGCTGCTGGGCTGGACGGTGTTCGAGATCGTGGCGATCTCCTCGGCTGCGAAGCAGCTGTTTCCGTGGCACGGTCATCGTTGGCCTTACGTGCTGGTCGCAGGCCTTCTGACGGCCGCGATGACGATCAGACCGCTCGGCGCGGTCCGGATCCTGCGTCGCTATGCCCTCGGCGCGGTCGTGGTCACCACCACCTATCTGTTCGTCGAGCTGGCCCGGCACCCGCACGCCTCCCTCACCCACGGTTCGTGGTCGGGCTTCTGGGCAGCCGCCGACGTGGCGGTCGCGGTCGCGGTGTCGTGGGCGCCGCTCGCCGCGGACTACACCCGTCACGCGGTGTCCTCGAGGAGCGCATTCGGCAGTGCAGTGGTCGGCTACAGCGCGACGCAGATAGCCGGTTACTTCCTCGGCCTGCTCGCGCTCGCGACCGTGGTTCGCGCTGATGACGCGAACCTCCAGCACGACATGTTCGCCGCGTTCATCGCGGTGCCGGTCGGCTGGCTGGCGTTCGGAGTGCTCGTCGTGCGCGAGCTCGACGAGTCCTTCGCCGACGGCTACTCCGCTGTCGTGTCGATGCAGAACATCTGGTCGCACGTGGATCGCCGGATCTTCACCGTCGCGGTGTGCGGTCTCGCGACGCTCGGCGCGCTTTGGCTGAACATCGCGTCGTACGTCAACTTCCTCTACCTGCTTGCATCGGTCCTCGTGCCGCTGGTGGCGGTCTTCCTGGTGGACTACTTCGGCACGCATCGGCTTCGCGGCTGGGATGTCTCCGCGCGCTCACCCGCCCGCCCGTTGATGGTCGTGCCGTGGCTGCTGGGTTTCGTCGTCTACCAGATGCTCAACCCTGGTTACATCGGCTGGTGGCAGCGGATGTGGCATCACGTCGACACCGGACTGCACCTCACCGTCCAGACCTGGATGAGCGCCTCGGTCTTCTCGTTCCTCGTTGCGGCGGTGACGACTGCGCCGCTGGTCTGGTACCGCCGCGCGCGGATGACGGCGCCATGATGACGGCACCGTGAGGAAGCTCAACCGCGGCGAGCGTGCTGTCGTCTACGGGCTCGCCGGGTGGTCCAGCGAAGTCCTGAGCACCGGATTGCGCAGTCGTGGCCGCGACGGTGACTGGCGCCTGACCAGTCACACCTATCTCTGGATGCTCCCGGTCTATGGCGCTGCTGCGGTGCTGTTCGAGCCCGCATACACCGCGTCGAAACGGGCCGGAACGCCATGGTGGGGACGTGCCCTGATGTGGACCGCCGGGATCTATGCGGTCGAAGCAGCGTCGGGCGAGGCGATTCGCGCGCTCACCGGTGAGGTGCCATGGGACTACTCGCGGCCGCGCGGCTCCAAGCCGGTGCCGGCTCACTGGCGAGGGCTCGTGCGTCCGGCGTACGCCCCCGTCTGGTTCACCGTCGGACTCGGCATGGAGCGGTTGCACGACCTGCTCGGCCGGATCGAGGTCGCGCCGGCGGAGTGAGGCGATGAGCGAGCCGCGGACGCGGCCACGGGTGCTCGCACACCGCGGCGCCTCCGCCGCCGAGCCCGAGCACACGCTGCGCGCCTACCAGCGCGCTATCGAGATGGGTGCCGACGGCGTGGAGTGCGACGTCCGGCTGACCAGCGACGGTGTGCTGGTCTGCATCCACGACCGCACCGTGGACCGGACGTCGAACGGCTCGGGGGTTGTGTCGACGATGACCCTGGCCGATCTGCACCGGCTCGACTTCGGGTCGTGGCGAGGCAAGCCGGCAGGGATCCTCACGCTCGAGGTCTTGATCGAGACGCTGCGGGCCGCCGGTCGCCCGATGGAGCTCGCGATCGAGACGAAGCACCCGACGCGGTACGGCGGCAAGGTCGAGCACGCGGTCGTCGCGCTCCTGGAACGGCAGGGCCTCGCCGGCGCCGGCAGCGTCGCCGCGCGGGTGATGAGCTTCTCGCCGCCGGCAGTAGGCCGGGTACGGCAGCTGGCCCCTGACCTTCCCACCGTCCAGCTGATGCAACGGGTCCCGCCGAACCGGCGGGACGGCACGCTTGGCCGTGGCGCCACGATCGCCGGCCCGTCCGTCGCGGCCGTGCGCGCGGTGCCGGACCTCGTTGCGCGGGCTCACGACAGAGGCCACGAAGTCCACGTCTGGACCGTCGACGCGGTCGATGACATTGACTTCCTGGCCGGGCTCGGTGTCGATGCGCTCATCACCAACCGCCCGGACGTCGCCCTCGAGCGGTTGGGCGTGTGAGCGGCTACCGGCGGTTCGGCCCGACTCCCGTGATGTCCCCCGATTGGCGGCATGGTCGAGGGTCCGGACTGCCGATGTAAAAGGAGAAGGCACCGGCACCGGTGCCGCTCGCCCAGGGGGTTCGCCCATGCAGGAAATCGGAGTCGTGCTCCGGCCGGCTGCCGTTCTGCCGAGCTCAGCCGCCGAGAAGGTCGTCGAAGGCCTGAGCGCGCTCGACGTCTCCAAAGGGGGCGTCTGGATCGTCAACCCCGGACTGTGGCAGCGATTCGACAAGCCGTGGGACGGGGTCGCCGGCCGCGGGTCCGCCCAGCTGATCGGAACGATCGGATCGGCGTACGGCACGCCGACGCGCTACGACATCACGCTCTACCGCGTGACGATCACCGCGTTCGGTGCGGAAGCGGGATGGACCGTCGAGTCGCTGTGCGACGACGCACTGGGCTATGCCGGGATGTCGCTGTCGAACTGTCCCCGGGCCGACATGAACGCGCCGCCGGTGAACGACCCGTTCCGTGCGCAGCTCGCCTCCGTGCGCGCCACCCTCACCGAAGTGCAGGCAGCGCTGCGAAACGTCGCCGCTAGCTAGCTTTTCCTGCACCGCCGTATCACTGGTGAGCGGCCGCCCGGCTCACTGGGCAGGACATGCATCGTGGTCCGCCGCGACCGCTCCCGAGCTCGCTGCCCGGGATGGGAAGCACCTCGACGCCGGCGGCCTCCAGGGCGGCGTTCGTGACGACGTTGCGCTCGTAGGCGACGGCGAGCCTCGGCGCGATCGCGAGGGTGTTGTTGCCGTCGTCCCATTGCTCGCGTTCTGCGGTGACGGGATCGAGACCGGTGTCGATGACGCGTAGCTCGTCGATGCGCATCGCCGCTGCGGCGGCAGTGAGAAACGGCTGCGGCGGGCTCGCAGACACAGTGCCGTCGTCGCGTGAGGTCACCACGACCGCGGCGAGCGAGTCGGCGACGGGCGGATACATCACGACCGCGTCGACGTCGACCATCGTGCAGATCGTGTCGAGGTGCATCGTCGCCCGCTCCTGGGCGATCGGGACCGCGAGGACCGTGTGCGCCAGGCCCCGACTGAGCACCCGGCCGGCGAGAGTCTCCACGGCCTCCGGCCGGGTGCGCTGCCCGACTCCGACCGCGATCACGCCGGCGTCGAGCAGCAGCACGTCGCCGCCTTCGAGCCACTCGTCGGTCGGGTCGAACAGGAAGCGTGTGCCCGCAAACCGTGGGTGGTGGCGGTAGATCGCGTTGGTGATCCAGGCCTCTCGTCGGCGGGCCTTCATGCTGAGGCTCGTGACCGCGACCTCGTCGCCGATCCACACCGCAGAGTCGCGGGTGAACATCAGGTTGGGCAGTGGCGGTACCACGAACTCGCCGGGCTCGAGCAGCTGCGCGACGACCCCGTCGCCCGCGCGAAGCTCACCATGGGACAACCCCGCGATCAGCGTGTCTGCCAGCTCGACGGTCGACAGGCCCGACAGGTACGACGACAGTGCGCGTCGCAGCTGCGCCCCGAGGCGGCGATCCGCCAGGGTCCGATCGACCAGCTCCTCACGGGCTGCGGGTACGTCGAGGGCTTCGATCAGCAGGTCGCGGATCTTCAGGACCTCGACGTCGTTGTCGCTGAGGGTCTTCGCGAAGGTGTCGTGCTCCTCCTGTGCCTTCTCGACCCAGGGGATCGCGTCGAACAGCAGATCCGCCGAGTTGCGCGGCGTCAGCCGTTTGATCTCCGGCCCGGGGCGGTGCAGCACGACGCTGTGCAGCCTGCCGACCTCGTTGCTCGCGCCGTGCGCCGGGGCTTCCACGCGCTCACGATAGGTGCGTCAGTCGAAGGAGACGCGGTGCTGGTCGAAGGACGCGATGATGAAGGACACGGCGAGCTGCTGCACGGTGTAGTCGCTGCCCGGCGGCTGTTGGTTCTCGATCGCGGTCGAGTGGCCGTCGCCCGGCAGCCACACCGAACGATGCGTCACGTTCGCGCGGGTGAGCCGTTGTGTCAGCACCTTCACCTGGTTCGCGGGCACGAGCCGGTCGAGCCGGCTGATCGCCTGGAACGTCGGCGGGTCGAGGCCGCTGACGATGTCGGCGGGCGAGGTGAGCGCGTAACGCTTCGACCCGGCGTGGCGCGCGGCACGCGGGGTCATTCCCTCGAAGCGCGTCACGGCGTGGAGCCAGGTCTGGGCGAACGAGTTGTACTCGGTCCGCATGTCGGTGGGCCCGCTGATCGAAACCACGGCGCTGATGACGGGATGTAGTGCTTTCGCATCGCGGTACGCCGCGAGCAGCGCGAGCTGCCCACCGGCGGACTCGCCCCACAACGCGATTTGGTTGATGTCGACGTCGGACCGGTGCGAGATCGCCGCTATCGCTTCCGCGAGGGCATCCGGCTCGACCACCTGCTCATGGGCGACCTTCGCCGGGTATCCGATGACGGCGACCAGCCAGCCCTGCTGCTGTGCCAGCCCCCGAGCCCAGTCGAGCTCGTAGGAGTTCGGTTGTGAGCGGCCCCACGCCCCGCCATGGACGAAGATCACGGCGGGATAGCTGCCGGTGGCTGCGGGCTCGAAGATCGTGATCGAGTCGGCTTGGTCGGGGGTGTACCAACCGGTCGTCGTGGTGATGTCGGACGTGGCCGGAGCCGAGCCGTCCTGCGGTGGCGGGTCAGTCGCGGCGCGCGCCGTCGCCGGCACGGCTACGAGCAGGCTCAGCAGTGCGGCTGCGGCAGCGCGCGTCGCCCGCACCCGCGCCTGCATCCTGCGCACGTTAGAGGATGCGGGCGGCCTCGAGAGCGGTGAGCGCAGCGACCACTGCGAAGGCGGCGGCCGCGACCCGGCGAATCCAGACCATGGGCAGGACCCGCAACAACGCCTTCCCGCCGGTGGCCGCGAGCACGCCCGCGGTGATCAATCCGCCGGCTGAGCCGAGGAACACCGCGATCGGGTCGTCGTACTTCGCCGACAGCGACGCGGTGAGCAGCTGGGTCAGGTCGCCCCACTCGGCCAGGAACAGGATGATGAAGCTGGTCCCGATCACGCGCCACGTGCCTGCGCGGGGAGACGTGCCGGCGACCTCTTCGTTGACGGCGCGCTCCTCTTCGTCCTCCTCGCCGGAAGCGCGCAACGTGAGGATCGCGCCGACGAGGAAGATCGCCGCGCTGACCGCCTTCACCGGCGTCGTCGGCAGCTGCGCGATCGCGCTTCCTGCCGCGACGGCGATCGCAGCCTGCGCGATGAAGCCGAGCGAGGCTCCGATGATCACCGGCACGGCGGGAAAGCGGGTCGCGAGAACGAGCGTGGCGACCATCGTCTTGTCTGGCAGCTCGGCCGGCAGGATCAGGCCGAACACCGTGAAGAGGACGGCGACACTCATGCAGCAGTCCTCACGCCGGCTTGTTCACGGCGCCTCGGACCGCCGCCGCGGCTGCCGCCAGCACCTCCTTGGTGGGCACACCGAGCGCTGCCGCCGCCGCGGCGATGTCGTCGAACTCCGGCGTCGCACTCACGATTCGACCGTCAGCCACTGCGACTTTGACGCGCACCTCCAGTCCGTCGATATCGACCGTGATCACGGTCCGGTCCAGCGCGTGCTTGCCCACGGCGTGCCAGCGCAGCCCGATCGTCGAGGTCTGCAAGAAGATCGCCTGCTGGACGGGTTGCAGGCCCGAGGTCGTCACGAGGGCGCTCAATGTGTGTGCGGGTCGTCCCTTCTTCATGAGAACAGGGGTCAGCCAGGCGTCGGCCGCGCCGGCGTCCAGGAGGGAGGCGATGACGCCCGGCCAGAGTCGAGGATCCAGGTCGTCGACGTTCGTCTCGACGACGAACCACTCCTCGTCGGTGGCTCGATCCGCCACCTCGCCGACGACAAGGCGTACGACGTTGGGCCGGCTCGGCAGGTCCCGGCTCCCCGCGCCGGTCCCGACCGCGTCGACCCGCAGCTGCGGCATCGGACCGGTGCGGGTGGCCCACTCTGCCAGCACGGCGATCCCGGTGGGCGTCGCGAGCTCGACCTCGCCATCGCCCACACCCACGAGCTGCGTGCCGGCGAGCAAGGCGAGGGCCGCGGGCGTCGGGACCGGAAGCTCGCCGTGCGCGGTGGAGGCGGTTCCGCCGCCCAGCGCGATCGTCGACACGACCAGCTCGTCGAGGTTCAGGGCGTGCAGGCCGAGGCAGGCAGCGAGGACGTCGACGATCGAGTCGACGGCGCCGACTTCGTGGAGCTCGACGTCGTCCACCGCGATGTTGTGGACCTGCGCCTCGGCCGCCGCGAGTCGTTCGAAGGCCTTGAGTGCCCGAACCTTGACAGCCTCCGGAGCCGCCGCGGTGGTGACGATCTCTCGGATGTCCCCGAGCCTTCGGTGCGGCTGATCGGCCCCCGCGGTGACCGACACCGCGACCGCGCCGAGCCCGGCCCGCTGCGTCCTGGCGACGTCGACGCTCACGCCGAGGGCGCTGAGGGACTCGATGAGGTCGGGGATGCCGTCGAGTGCGCCGAGGTCGCTGAGCGCACCGAGCAGCATGTCCCCGCTGACTCCCGAGCTGCAGTCGAGCCAGCCGATCCGGCTCATCTCGCAGCAGCCCGCCGCGCAACCCGGGCAGCGAACACGCCGGCACCGAAGCCGTTGTCGATGTTGACGACGGTGACGCCGGCGGCGCACGAGTTGAGCATGCCGAGCAACGCCGCGATGCCGCCGAACGATGCGCCGTACCCGACGCTGGTCGGAACCGCCACGATCGGGGTCCCGACCAGGCCGCCGACCACGCTCGGCAGGGCGCCCTCCATGCCGGCGACGACGACGAGGCAGTCGGCGCCGGCCAGCATGTCGCGCTCGGCGAGCACTCGGTGCAGGCCGGCCACTCCGACGTCGCAGATCCGCCGTACGCCCGCGCCGAACGCGCCCGCGACGAACGCGGCCTCAGCGGCGACCGGTTCGTCGCTGGTGCCGGCCGACACGATCGCGACCTCGCCGAGCGGAGGCGGAAAGCTCCCCAGCGCCGCGCAGCGTGCAGTCTCGTCGATGACGGCGTCGGGGTAGGCGCCGCGCACCGCTGCGACGGCATCCGGGCCGAGCCGCGTCGCGACAGCGGGACGGCCGGACGAGCGCTGACGCAGGACACCCAGCAAGGCCACCACCTGGTCGGGGGTCTTGCCCGCGCCGTACACGACCTCGGGGTCGCCGGTGCGCAGTCCGCGGTTGCTGTCCAGGCGCGCGAAGCCCAGGTCGGTGAAGCCTGAGAGGGGTGCGTCAGCGAGCGCGTGCGCGGCGGCTTCGACGCCGACGGTCCCGGTCGCAACCGCCTCGAGCAGCCGTCGCAGCTCGCTGGCGTCCACCTGCCGAGGCTATTCCCAAGGCTTCGGGCGCGGTGCCGACGGTAGGCTCCACCTCCGTGCTTCCGCTCGACCGACCTCTCCTCGACGAGATCACTCTCGGCGCGGCCGGTGGCGCGTTCATCGCCTTGGTGGCAGGCATCGTCGCGAACCTCCGCGTCAGCCGCCTGCGCCGCAGCCTCGCCGTGCTCGACGGGCCGGAAGGTCCGGAGGGCGTGCTCGACGCACTGCAACGAGGCACCGCCGAAACCCAGGCGCTCCGCTCCGAGCTGTCGCGAGCAAAGTCCGAGCTCGACCTCGCTCGAAGCGAGCTTGCCGACGCGCTGCGGCACGTTGCGGTCGTCCGGTACGACGCCTTCGGCGACATGGGCGGTCGGCTGTCGTTCACCGCGGCGTTGCTCGACGACTCGGGTGACGGCCTGGTCATCACCTCGATCAACGGCCGCACCGAGTCGCGGGCCTACGCCAAGGGTGTGAAGGACGGCCGCAGCGACCAGTCGCTCTCGCCGGAAGAGACGCAGGCGATCGCGCTTGCGCTGGGTCGCAAGGCGCGCGGCTAAGCGTCTCGCCATGGCCGACCGCTACTCCTACCTCGGTCCTGAGGGCACCTTCTCGGAGGCCGCGCTGCGCTCGCTCCCCGAGGCGGAAGACGCCGAGCGGATCCCCTGCGTGTCGGTTGCCGACACGCTCGACACCGTGCGTCGCGGCGAGACGGTCGCGGCGCTCGTCCCGCTGGAGAACTCGGTCGAAGGCTCGGTCAGCGAGACGCTCGACGAGCTCGCGACAGGTGAGCCGTTGCAGATCGTTCGCGAGGTCCTGCTGCCGGTCAGCTTCGCGCTGTTGGTCCGTCCTGGTACGACGCTCGACGCGATCGCGACAGTGACCACCATCCCGCACGCCGAGGCGCAGGTGCGGGGATGGTTGCGACGGACGCTTCCCGCCGCCCGCTTCATCGCTGCGTCGAGCACAGCCGACGGCGCGCGCGCGGTCGCGGCTGGTGAGGCCGACGCGGCGGTCGCCGCGCCCCTGGCGGCGGAGCGCTACCGGCTCGAGGCGCTGGCCGATGACATCGCCGACACCGCGGGTGCGGTCACCCGTTTCGTGCTGGTCAGCAAGCCGGTCCCACCACCTCCGGTGACTGGTGCAGACCGGACGAGCCTGGTTGCCTACATCGCCGACGACCATCCGGGCGCGCTGCTCGAGCTCTTGACCGAGCTCGCGGTCCGCGGGGTGAACCTCACCCGCATCGAGTCTCGTCCGACCGGCGTGGGACTCGGTCGTTACTGCTTCTCAATGGATGCCGAGGGCCACATCGGTCAGGAACGAGTCGGCGAGGCGCTTGCCGCGATCAAACGGATCTGCGCCGACGTTCGATTCCTCGGCAGCTACCCCGCCGCCGACAACACCCAGGTAAAAGAACGCGCTGGAACCAAAGACACGGACTTCCACGAAGCGCAGAGGTGGGTCGCAGCCCTCCGTGAGGGCCAAATCGTCACGTAGTCGTCAAAGGTTCGGACGCGCCGAGGATGAGGTGTGAGGTGAGTCGGCCGGGTTTGGCGAGCTACCCCAGCCGACGCCAGCGGCACATCCGGACCTCCCTCGACGCAAGGTGATCAACTAAGGCATCGTTAGGGGTGCAAGACCCCCGCGGCTGGGCGCGGGGGTCTTGCTCGTCTTGCGGCCCTAGGCTGGCTCCTCGTGATCGACCTTCGCGCGCTTCGGGAGGCGCCGGACGCGTTCCGGGCCAGCCAGACGGCACGGGGAGCCGACCCAGCGACGGTCGACACCGTCCTCGCGGCCGACGAGCGTCGCCGTGCAGCGGTCAGCCGGGCCGACTCGCTGCGTGCGGATTCCAACGCGGCGAGCAAGGCGATCCAGACCGCGCCGGCCGACGAGCGGCCGGCGATGATCGAACGTGCCAAGGAGCTCAAGGAAGCCGTCAAGGTCGCAGAGACCGAGCAGGACGAGGCGGAGAGAGGTCTGCGGACTGCCGCATACGCGGTCGCGAACCTCGTCGAGCCTGACGCGCCGATCGGTGGCGAGGACGACGCGGTTCTCGTCGAGACGATCGGTGAGGTGCCGTCGTACGACTTCGAGGTGCGAGACCACGTGCAGCTCGGCGAGCTGCTCGGCGCGATCGACTTCGAACGCGGCGCGAAGGTCAGTGGCTCGCGCTTCTACTTCCTCACCGGTCCTGGAGCACTGCTCGAGCTGGCACTTGTCAACCTCGCGATGGAGCAGGCGGTCGCGGCAGGCTTCGTGCCGGTCGTTGCGCCTGCAGTTGTGCGCCCGGAGGCGATGGAGGGCACCGGCTTCCTGGGTGCGCACGCGTCGGAGGTCTACCGACTCGAGGCCGACGACCTCTACCTGGTCGGTACGAGCGAGGTCGCGCTCGCCGCGATGCACTCCGACGAGGTGCTCGACTCCAAGCTGTTGCCGCGACGCTACGCCGGGTTCTCGTCCTGCTTTCGTCGCGAGGCCGGGTCGTACGGCGTCGACACGCGCGGCATCATCCGGGTGCACTGGTTCGACAAGGTCGAGATGTTCTCGTTCGTCCCGCCGGAGGATGCGCAGGCCGAGCACCGGCGGCTGCTCGAGTGGGAGAAGCAGTTCCTCACCAAGCTGGAGCTGCCGTTCCAGGTTGTCGACATCGCGACCGGTGACCTCGGCTCGAGCGCGGCACGAAAGTTCGACTGCGAGGCGTGGTTCCCGTCGCAGGGCAGGTACCGCGAGCTGACCTCGACGTCGAACTGCACCACCTTCCAGTCACGTCGTCTCGGCATTCGCTACCGGGCCGAGGGCGGGCCCGCGCCGGTCGCGACTCTCAACGGGACGCTGTGCGCGATCGCCCGCACGATCGCGTGCCTGCTCGAAGTGCACCAGCAGGCAGATGGTTCGGTTCGCGTGCCCGGCGCACTGCGGCCGCACCTCGGCGGTCGCGAAGTCCTCGAACCGCTCTCGTGACCTTTCGGGTTGTCGCGACGGATCTCGACGGCACCGTCGTACGCAGTGACGGCACGATCTCCTCTCGTACTCGCGATGCGCTGACCGCGGCCCGTCACGCGGGCGCACTGGTCGTCGTGGCCACCGGCCGCCCACCGCGATGGCTCACCGGCATCGCCGATGCGACTGGTCACAGCGGGATTGCGATCTGCGCGAACGGAGCGCTGACCTACGACCTGGCGAGCGAGCAGGTGGTGAGCTTCCGACCACTGGACATCGAGGTGGTGCGAATCCTCATCGAGCGGCTCCGCGCCGACGTGCCGGACGTCGCGTTCGCGATCGAGCGCGTCGACGGGCAGTTCGCCCACGAGCCCGACTACCACCCGCGGTGGGAGCCTGAGGACAGCACAATCATCGGGGACCTGGAGCCGGTGTTCGACGTACCGGTCTCGAAGCTGCTCGGCCGGGTCGAGGGGGTCAGCTCCGACGACCTGCTCGCCTTGGCGCGCGCCGCGATCCCGCCTGGGCTGGCCAACCTGACGCACTCCTCGATCGACGGCCTGCTCGAGGTGATGGCGTGCGACGTGACCAAGGCGAGCACCTTGGAGCAGCTGATCACCGAACAGGGGCTCGCCGCGTCAGATGTCATCGCATTCGGTGACATGCCGAACGACGTCGAGATGATCGCGTGGGCCGGCCACGGCGTCGCGGTCGCCAACGCCCACCCCGAAGTGCTTGCGATCGCCGACGAGGTGACCGGCACGAACGACGCCGACGGCGTGGCCGAGGTCCTGGAACGCGTCTTCGGCTAGGTGCGCTGACCACTGAGGTTGGTTCCTAGGTGATCGCATGTCACACGGGTGTCGTGATTTGCCACCCGCATGTCACACAGAGGCTGCATTTCACGACACGTATGTGACATGCGGGCGCGGTGACACATCCCGCATGTGACATACGAGCGGGCTGACGCGGTCGTGGCGTTACGCCGGTTCGTGGGCCTCCGTGGCTGCGTCGACCTCGCCGGCGGTGATCAGCGGCCGTAGCGGCGTTCTCGTCAGCCAGTCGGCGATGCGCGTCATGAGCGGTACGACGGTGAAGTATCCGATGGCGACGATGACTGCACCCAGAGCGAGACCAGCAAGCACGTCCTGCGGGTAGTGCACCCCGACGTACACCCGAGAGAACGCGATGATCAGCGACAGCAACGTCGTGATCGCGCCGAGTCGCCAGGACACCAGGAAGACGCCACAGGCGACCGCGCCGGCCGCCGTCGCGTGGTCCGACGGGAAGCCGGCATCGGCAGAGTGGTGGATCAAGGGCATGAACTTCAGCGCGACAAATGGTCGCGTCTCGTTGGCTGCGCTCGCAATCGGCTGGACGACGGCGAGCGCGACGAGTGCCCCCAACGCCCCCCATACGGCGGTGGCCACGTCGCGTGGCGATCGCCGGGCGCGACCGATCCACCACGCGACCACGAGTGCTACGGCGAGCAGGAAGATGCCGTCCCGTGCGAACCACTCCATGACGGGCTGCAACCACCCGGTGCGGTTCGCGAAGTGGTGGACGTCGAGGAAGGCGTGGCGGTCCCAGCCCGCCGGAACGGCAGCCGTCGCGGGCGGTGCACTCACAGATAGAGCCCCGATCCCGGTCCGCCCTGCTGTTGCGGGCTGTTGGGTCCAGACGGTAGCGCCCGCTGCCGCATCTCCTCGAGCTGCGCGCGAGCAGCCATCTGCTGGGCGAACAGTGTCGCCTGAATGCCGTGGAACAGGCCCTCGAGCCAGCCGACCAGCTGCGCCTGCGCGATCCGAAGCTCCGCGTCGGACGGGATCTCCTCACCGGTGAACGGCAACGACAGTCGCATGAGCTCGTCGCGCAGATCGGGGGCCAGCCCGCTCGACAGCTCCTTGATCGAGCTCTCGTGGATCTCTTTCAGCCGGACCCGGCTCGCGTCATCAAGTGGCGCCGCACGCACCTCTTCGAGCAGCTGCTTGATCATCGAGCCGATCCGCATGACCTTCGCCGGCTGCTCGACCATCTCGGCGACGGTGTCGCTGCCGGAGCCGTCCTCTTCGGTCGCGTCGTCGATCGGCGCACCGTCAGGACCGACAGTGACCACCCGGAATGCCTCCGGCGGCTCGGAAGGGGATGAGGTCATGAGACCTATCGTCCCCGACTCCCGTACTTGCACGCACGCGTGGGGGTGTACCAGTGTTGCCACGGATGGCATCCGACAAGTCCGCCCACCCGTCTGCCCACCCACCGAGCGGGCCCTCGCCCGCCGGCGCCCACCCGGTCCGTGAAGTCACGGTCGAGGACACCGACGCGATCCTTGATCTGATGACGCTCGTCGACCTGGCGGAGCTCGGCGAGCCGGACCACACCGCGACCGATGTCCGGCCGGCGGTCGGCGACGACTTCAGAGGCTGGGTGATCGAGGAGACCGACGGGATCGTCGGCTACGGGTGGGCGCAGCGCCGCCCGGACCACGCTTCGGTGGAGGCGGACGTCACGGTGCGACCCGGTCGCCACGAGCTCTACCTGCCGCTGCTCGACCTGGTCTGCGCGGCCGCGCACGACCTGGACGCGAAGCTCCCGCTGCAGATCGCCGCCGCCTCGCAGATGGGCGCGAAGCGACGGGTTCTCGAGGCCGCCGGTGGTCGTATCGTGCGCCGTTTCCTGCGGATGGCGATCGAGCTGCCCGACGATCCTGCTCCCCGGGTGCCCGAGCCGCCGATCGGCGTGGAGATCCGCAGTCTCACCGATGCCGAAGCCGACCTGCGAGCGATGCACAGCGTCGTTGACCCGGCGTTCGGCGAGCACTTCGGCTACGCCGGCTCGCCGTACGAAGAGTGGCGCGAGCGGATCGCCACGCAGGGCTTGACCGAGCGCTCGCTGTGGTGGCTCGCCTGTGTCGATGGCGTCCCAGCAGCGGGCCTCATCGGCGCGATGGCGCCGAGCGGCGGGTACGTCGACACCCTCGGCACGCTCCTCGAGCATCGCGGCTCGGGACTGGGGCGGGCGCTGCTGCTCACCTCGTTTGCGGAGTTCCACGCCAGAGGCATGCGCAAGGTGATGCTCGGTGTCGATGCCGACAACCACACCGGGGCGGTCGAGCTCTACCAGTCACTCGGCATGTCCGCCGTGCTGGAAGGTCTGCTCTACGAGCTTCCTTAGCCGTTGTGGTGCGGCAGCATCGGGCCCTCGCCGGCGGGATCGATCAGATCGGCCTCGAAGCCGGTGTAGCGGCCGTCGAGCACCTTGCGCGCAGCGTCGTAGTTCTCCGCGTCGTTGTTGAACCACAGCTCGTGGAACAGCCGGTCGACGCGCCGGTGCGCCTGCTGGCAGAACAGGTCGGCGAGCTCGAGGTACTGCGCCGCGTTGGCGCTGTCCTCCCGCGCGCGGGTCTGCGCGTAGACGCAGGCGCACGCAATCGCGTAGAGCTCCGCGCCGATGTCGACGATGCGGCCGAGGAATGACTGCTTCTTCTCCAGCTTCCCCTGCCACCGGCTCATGCCGTAGAACGTCGACCGCGCCAGCTTGCGACAGCTGCGCTCGGTGAACCGAAGATGCTCGGCGAGATCGCCGAACTCGTTGTACGACGTCGGGTTCGTGCCCTTGCCCGTCGCGAGCTTCGGCAGCCACCTGGCGTAGAAGCCGCCGGCTTTCACGGCCGTCTTCGCCTTGTCCGACAGCGGGACGTCGGGTTCGATGATGTCGCCGGCGACCTGCAGATGCTGGTCGACCGCTTCTCTCGCGATCATCAGATGCATGATCTCGGTGGAGCCTTCGAAGATGCGGTTGATCCGCATGTCGCGCAGCAGCTGCTCGGCCGGGACCGGCTTCTCACCGCGCGCCTTGAGCGACTCGGCGGTCTCGTAACCACGGCCGCCGCGCACCTGGATCATGTCGTCCACGACCTGCCATGCCATCTCCGAGCCGTAGAGCTTGGCGAGTGCAGCCTCGATCCTGATGTCGTTTCGTTTCTCGTCCGCGAGCCGGCTCGACACGTCGAGCATCGCTTCGAGGCCGAAGGCGGTGCCCGCGATCGACGCGATCTTCTGCGCGACCGCGTCGTGCTGGCCGACCGGGATCCCCCACTGGATTCGTTCCGTGCCCCACTCCCGCGCGATCTTCAGCGAGTACTTGCTGACGCTCGCGCAGATCGCGGGGAGTGCGAGACGTCCGGTGTTGAGAGTGGTGAGCGCGATCTTCAGCCCGATGCCTTCCTTGCCCACGACGTTCGCGGCGGGGATGACCACGTTGTGGAACTTCGTGACGGAGTTCTCGATGCCGCGCAGCCCCATGAACGCGTTGCGTCGCTCGACGCTTACGCCGGGGGTGTCCATCGGGACGATGAACGCCGTGATGCCACCGCGGTGGCTTTCGCTCTTCGGGACCATCGCCATGACGATCACGACATCCGCGATCACGCCGTTCGTCGCCCAGAGCTTCGTGCCGTTGATCGTGTAGGACGCGCCGTCGTCGCTGGGCACAGCGCTGACCCCCACACGCGCCGGGTCGGAGCCGACGTCGGGCTCGGTCAGCAGGAATGCGCTGACGTGGGTGCGCGCGACCTTCGGCAGCCACTCCTTCTTCTGCTCGTCGGAGCCGAAGAGCATGAGCGGTTGCGGCAGCCCGATCGACTGGTGCGCCGACAGCAGCGTCGACAGGGCGGCGTGCCACACCCCGGTGAGCGCGAGCGCCTTGTTGTAGTAGACCTGCGACAGGCCGAGTCCGCCGTACTCAGTCGGGATCTTCATCCCGAGGGCGCCGAGCTGCTTGAGGCCTTCGATCACCTCGTCGGGAATCTTCGACTCGCGCTCGATGACCAGCGGGTCGACCTTGTTCTCGAGGAAGGACCGCAGTTCGGCGAGGAACGACTCGCCGCGCTCCACTGCATCGGCGGGCAGCGCGGGTTGCGGATGGATCAGGTCGAGGCGCAGATGGCCGAGGAACAGCTCCTTGCCGAAGCTCGGCAGGGTCCACTCGGTCTCGCGCGCCGCTTCGGCAACCTGGCGGGCTTGCTTTTCGCTGACCTGACTCATCGCTCACTCCGGGGGTTGTGCAGTGAAGGGAGGTGCATCCGGAGTGTTACCCGCGCGTAGCGGACTCGCAACCGTCAGGGAGACGGGTCGGCCCGGAACGGAGTCTCGACCCAGGTTCGCCCGTTGTCGAAGCTCGTCACGAACGCGGGCAGCGGTCCGCCGGTGAGGCCGACGATGTGGCTGTTGCTGATGTACGCCGCGAGAATCACCGAGCCGTCGAGCGTTGCTCGGGCCCAGTGGTTGCCGTGGTGGTGACTGACGTACGGCGCGCCGGACGGTGCGGTGATCAGCAGCTCGTCCGGCGACCCGGCCGACAGGGTGCCGACCGCTGCCTGAACGTGCGGGACGTTGGCGATGTCGGTCCAGTTGCGGCCCGCGTCGATGGACTCGAAGAGGCTGCCCACCCCTCGGTCCGGGGTGCACTCGGCCGCGAGCCCTTCCTCGCTCCACGCCGCGAAGGACTGGCTTCCGCCGCCGCAGGGGTTGTGGGGGTGACTCCAGCTGTAGCCGTCATTCGTCGATGCCCACATGTCCTTGCCACCGGTCACGTAGATCGCATGACTGTGCAAGGTGATGCTCGCGTCGAAGCGCTCGATCGGCCGCACTGACGAGACCCGTACCAGCGTGGGACTGGTCAGCGTCGCCTGGAACAGCCGCAGTCCGTCGCAGTGTTCGCAGGAGCGGACGAGCGCCCAGATGACCCCGTTGGACGTCTCGAGGTCGGCGATGTAGCCGGGGCTCGGCAAGGTCTGCCAGGTGAGGCCGCCGTCGTTGGTGACCTGATACGTCTCGCCGAAGCTGATGCCTTGCTTGGAGTCCGCGAAACGGACCGATCCTTGCGGAACCGGGTTCGGTGCCTGGATCGACCACGTTGCACCACCGGTGATGGTGTGTGCGAGACCGCCTGCGACGGTGCCACCGCGGACCTTCAGCACGCCGGTGGCCCAGCCTTCGTACTGCGAGACGAAAGTGACGGACGTCGGGACGAGCTTGTCGAGCCTCGCGCGTACGACCGGGTTGACCTGGTTGTCACCGAGCATCGTGGTCGGGTTGTGGTGCGGCGAGTCCGCGACCTGAAGGCGCGAGCTGTCGCTGGACCCGCGTACGGCGAGCACCGCGGGAGTGGCGCCGGCCACGACCACGATGCCTGCCGCGGCGGCGACCAGACCCTTGAGCTGCTTACGTCGCCGCGCGCGCCGCTCGATCGTCGGCCAGGCGCCTACCGGCGGGTCGAGGTCCTCGCCACGGCCGCGCAGCAGCGTGTCGAAGTCGGCGCCGCCCTCGTCGTCGACGATGTCGTCGGTCATCGGGAGTCCTCGAGCAGTGACTGCAACCGCGCTCGCGCGTCGTACAAGTCGCGCTTCACGGTGCCCGGCGCGACGCCCAGCTCTCGGGCGACGGCGTCGATGGACATGTCGGCGAAGTAGTGGAGCACCACTACTTGGGAGAGGCGGCGCGGCAGTGTCTCGACCAGCATGCGCAGCTCAGGCGCCGGAGCGGCAGCAGTGGCGACCGTAGTCGCGGTCTTGCGCAGCGCGACCCGCTCCCGCTCGCTGCGCCGCCAGCGGTCGCGGATCAGGTTGAGGGCGGTCGTGTAGAGGTAGGCGCGCGGATCGCTGACGGTGCTCCACCGGCCCAGCAACCTGACGAAAGCCTCGGCGGCGATGTCGTGGGCGACGTGGTCGTCGCCGACCATTCGCCGGCACCATCCGGCGAGGGGTGCATAGTGCAGTCGGAAGATCGCTTCACCAGTAGGTGCGACCTCCACTTGCGCAGCCTCCCCCACGCCCCGAGAAAGCCCAGTATCGATCACCGGGACAGCGGCGCTCACAATCGTCAGACGCCCGAGATGGTTGAGCGGTTGGTGCTGAGATCTCCGGGGTCATCCAGGCGTGAGCAGGACCTTGCCGATGTGTTCGCCGTCGGCGACGAGCCGGTGCGCCTCCGCGACCTCACTCATCGGCATCGTGGTGTGGACGACCGGCCGGACCTTGCCGTCGGCCACGAGGGGCCAGAGGCCGTCGACGACGGCCCGACAGATCGCCGCCTTCTCCGCCAGTGGCCGGGCGCGCAGCGACGTCGCATGCACGGCGGCGCCCTTCGACAGCAACGCGGCGATGTCGAGCTCGGCGCGGGTGCCGCCCTGCATCCCGATGATGACCAGCCGTCCATTCGTGGCCAGCGTGGCGACATTGCGCTCGAGGTACGCCGCGCCCATCAGGTCGAGGATCACGTCGGCGCCGCGCTGGTTCGTCGCCGCCATCGTCGCGGCGGCGAAGTCGTCGGAGGTGTAGTTGACGCCCACGTCCGCGCCGAGCGCGCGGCACCGGTCGAGCTTCTCCGCCGAGCCCGCAGTGGTGACCACGGTGGCACCGATGGCCTTGCCGACCTGGATCGCCATCGTCCCGATCCCGCTCCCACCGCCGTGGACGAGGAGCGTCTCGCCCGGCTGGAGTGCCGCACGCTGGACGACGTTCGACCACACCGTGCACGCAACCTCGGGGAGCGCCGCCGCCGCGACGAGCTCGATGCCGGACGGGATCGGCATCAGCTGTCCAGCCGGGCAGAGTGCGTCGTCGGCCTGGCCGCCGCCGGCCAGCAGCGCACAGACCTCGTCGCCCACCGAGCAGCCGGTGACGCCGTCCCCGATTGATGCGATCCGGCCGCTGCACTCGAGCCCGAGCGTGTCGCTGACTCCTGGCGGCGGCGGGTAGAAACCCATCCGCTGCAGCAGGTCGGCGCGGTTGACCGCACTTGCTGCGACTTCGATGACGACCTCGCCCGGGCCGGCCGCGGGGTCATCGATCTCCGTCCACTGCAGGACGTCGAGGTCGCCGTCTCCGCTGCAGCGCACGGCTCGCATGAACCCCACGTTAGGCGGCTGCGTTCCTCCTGGCAGCGAAATGCCGGTTTCGCGGAGATTCCTCTGTATAGAGAGGTCACAAAGCGGGATGATCCGACCTATGAGCCCGCAGGACTCGCCGCTTTTCGCCCGCGTGGAGCGCGAGATCCCCAAGCTTGCCCGGAAGATGCTGGACCGCTTCGTCGCGGAGGTTCCGCTCTACAGCATGCTTCCGCGAGAGCAGCTCGAAGGCGAGATCTCCTCGATCACCGCCTTGAACCTGCGCCTGTTCTTCGCCTCGCTGCGGACCGAGGGTCCGATCCCCGACGAGGACCTGGTCGAGATCCGCAGCTCCGCGGCCCGCCGGGCCGAAGAGCGGGTGCCGCTCGACGCGGTTCTCGCGGCGTACCACATCGGGGGCCGCATGGGCTGGGAGGCGCTGGTCGAGGCAGCCGAGCCCGACGAGCAGGGTGTGCTGATCGTCGTCGCCGGCCGCGTCCTGGAGTTCGTCCAACAGGTGACAGGTGCCGTTGCCTCGGCCTACCTCGAAGAGCGGCAGAGCATCTACGGCGAGGAACGCGATGCGCTTCGTGCGGTTGCCTCTGCGCTGCTCGCCGGGGAGCCCGCCGACAAGCTCGCTTCCCGGGTCGGGCTCACGATCGCGCCGTCGTACGTCGTGCTCGAGATCAGCATCGGCGACCATCCGGACGAGCACGAGCACGGAGTCGGCGGAGCGGTTGCCGCTCGACGCAAGCTGCGTCGCGTCCAGGGGCGGCTCGAGCGATGGGCCGGGCAGCCCGTCGTCGGGTTGCTCGAGCCGATGGGCGGCCCGGTCCTGATCGCGACCACTGTCGAGGACTCCGACAAGGTGATCGGTGCGTTGCCGGACCTGGTGAGCGAGCTGACCGACGCCGCCGGCGCGGCGGTGAGCGCCGGTGTCGCGTTCGCCGCGACCATCGGCGAGCTGTCAGGCGCTACCCGCCAGGCGGGCGACGTGCTCGCGCTCGCGGCCGGGCTGGGCCGCGGGGCCGGCGCCTACACGTTGAGCGACGTGCTGCTCGAGTACCAGCTGTCGCGGCCGAGCGACGCGCTGCCGGCGCTGGGCCTGCTGCTCGAGCCGCTCGAACGCAACCCGGATCTGGTGCTGACGCTGGAGACCTACCTGGCGCACGACCTCGACCGCCGCGGCACGGCTGCCGCACTGCACGTGCATCCGAACACGCTCGACTACCGGCTGCGCCGCGTCGTCGAGCTCACCGGAATCGACCCGGCGACGACCCGCGGACTGCAGCTCGTCGGTGCCGCTCTTGCCGCGCGACGACTGCGCACTTCCGCAGGTGGCTGACTGCCTCGCAGCGGTTACGACGCGAGCATCTGCTTCAGCCCGGCGATCATGTCGGCAGTCGCGTCCGCGGCGGCGGCACTGAGCTGCGTGAAGCCGAAGAAGCCGTGGATCAGCCCGTCATATCGGCGCACCTGGACGTCGACTCCGGCGTCTGCCAGCGCCTTGCCGTAGGCGAGATCCTCGTCGCGCAGCGGGTCGAACTCGCCGACGCCGATGACCGCCGGCGGCAGGCCGGACAGGTCGGTGACCTGTGCCGGTGACAGGCCGGGCGCGGCGGGATCGATACCGGCCGGCAGGTACTTGTCGCGGAACCAGAGCATGTCGTCGGCGGTGAGGAAGTAGCCCTCCGCGTTCTCGACCCGTGACGGGTAGTCCGCGTCCTCGGTGAAGTCGAGCCCGGGATAGATGAGGAACTGCGCGGCAAGTGCCGGGCCCTCGCCGCGGCAGGCGAGTGCGACGTTGGCGGCGAGGTTGCCGCCCGCGCTGTCGCCGCCGACCAGCAGGCGGCTTGCGTCACCGCCGAGCTCGCCGATGTGGTCGGCGGCCCACCGCGTCGCGGCGAGGCAGTCGTCGTAGCCGGCCGGGAACGGGTCTTCCGGCGCCAGCCGGTAGTCGACGCTGACCACGACCATCTCGCCGTCGCGGCAGATCAGCCGCGCCTGGTCGTCGTGGGTCTCGATGTCGCCGATCACGAACCCGCCGCCGTGGAAGAAGACCATCGTCGGCACCGGACCCTCGACGTCCGGGCGGTAGACCCGCGCCGGCCGGTCGCCGGCGCCACCCGCGACGGTCGTGTCCTCGACCGATCGAACCTGGGCGAGCGTCGCCATGTTGCGCACCCCGACCGTGCCGGCGCGAAAGCCGTTGCGGGCATGCTCGACGGTGCCGGAGGAGATCGCGGGCGCACCGGAGTCGGCGAGGAACTTCAAGATGCTGGCGATCTGCGGGTCGAGCGGCACGGCGGGTCTCCTTGGCGGGTGGTTGGTCGCGCCTCAGGAGACGCGGGCCGTTGAGCTGAACGCTGCCCACATCATCGCGTAGGAACCGCCGGCGTCGAGCAGGGTCCGGTGGTCTCCGTCCTCGACGACCCGACCGGCGTCGACGACGAGGATGCGGTCGGCGCTGCGCGCGGTCTGCAGCCGGTGGGCGATCACGATCGACGTCCGTCCTCGGGCGACGACGTCGATGGCCCGCGTGACGACTGCCTCGGCCGCGAGGTCGAGAGTGGCAGTCGCTTCGTCGAGGAGAAGCACCGTTGGGTCGACGAGCAGGGCCCGCGCCAGGCACACCAGCTGTCGCTGGCCCGCCGACAACGAGCGACCACGCTCGGCGATCTCGGTGGCGTAGGCATCCGGCTGGGACTCGACCCAGGTCGACAGGCCGACCTCGCGGCAGACCTGCTCGACCTCCTCGAGCGTTGCGTCGGGCTTGCCGTAGGCGACGTTGTCGCGAACCGTGCCGGAGAAGAGGAACGGCTCCTGCGGCACGTAGCCGAGCCGCTGCCGGTAGCGCGTCGGGTCGAGCTCGCGCAGATCGTGGCCGTCGATCGTGACGGCGCCGCCGGTCGGGTCGTAGAAGCGGGCGGCGAGCTTCATCATCGTGCTCTTGCCGGCGCCGGTGCGTCCGACCAGAGCGACCCGCTGGCCGGCTTCTATCGTGACGTCGACTCCGCGAAGGGCGTCGGTGCTCGCGCGCCGGTAGCGATAGGTCACGCCCTCGAACCGCACCTCGCCTCTGACCTCGGCGAGCCCCAACGGGTGGGCCGGCGTCGGCGTGGACGTCGACTCGGACAGCAGCGTGCGGATCTTTCGCATCCCGGCGCGCGCTTGCTGGTAGGAGTCGAACACCTGTGACAGCTGCTGAATCGGGGCGAAGAACTGCGACAGCCACAGGACGAACGCGATGAGCACGCCGGCGAACGCCGGATCGTGGTGCAGCCGGCTGACCCCGAGCCCGAGCACGACGGCCGTCGCGATCTGCTGCATGAGCTCGGTGGAGGCGACGTACCAGATCTGGATCGACAGCGCGGACATCCCGGCTTCGCGACTGGCATCGCACAGAAGCTCGTAGTTGGCGAGGTCGCGCATCTCGCGGCCGTGCGCCTGGGTCACCCGCACGCCGGCGATGGACTCGGCGAAGGCCGCGTTGACCGTCGCGATGGTGTCGCGCTGGTGGTCGTAGGCGACCGTCGACTTCCGCTGGTACACGATCGTCGCGACGACCATCAGCGGAAGCACGCTCATCGCGGCAAGACCGAGCGTCAGGTCGGTGGCGAGCAGGAACACGGCGATGCCGATCAGCGTCGCGAGTGACACGACCGCGTTGAGCAGACCGTTCTGCACCAAGGTCGACAAGGTGTCCACGTCGCTGGTGACCCTGGTGAGGATGCGGCCGGACAGCTCGGTCTCGTAGAAGTCCATGCCGAGCCGCTGCAGGTGCGCGAAGACCCGGACCCGCAGCGCGGCGAGCAGACGCTCGGACGCCTGGCCGGTCGTCACCGCCGACGCCCACATGTCCCACCAGTCGAACAGCGAGATCGCCGCGAAGATCGCGGCCACCACCAGCAGTGCCGAGGTGGAGCCGTTGACGACGCCGTGGTCGACGCCGGCGCGGATCAGGTCGGGCTGCGCGAGGGTCGCGAGTGCATCACCGATCACCAGACACAGGCTCACGAACAAGATCAGCCGTTGGCGATGCAGCAACCGGCGCAGCGTCACCGCGCCTTCATCGCGCGAGGCCTCTTCGATCATTCCCTCGGGGAGCGTGTCGTCGGCCGGCGGAAGCGCTTCGAGCTGTGCGACGAGCCGCGGGTTGAGCGACAGCAGGCCGCCGAACCGGCCGCCGCCGCCACCGTTGCCGGAACCGGGCACCCACGCCTGCCTCGTCGGCACAGCAGGCTGCCGCTGCTTCGGCGCGGTGTCCGCTCGCGTCGTGACCGGGCTGAGGAGTGGTTGCGGAGTGGGCGCGGCGTCGAGCAGCTCGCGGTAGCGCGCGTTGCCTGCCATCAGCTCGTCGTGCGTGCCGACGGCGGTGATGCGACCGGACTCGAGCAGTACGACGCGGTCGGCGAGGCGGGCGGTCGACTCGCGGTGCGCGACGAGGATCGTCGTGCGGTCGACGTGCCAGTCGCGCAGGGCGTCGTGGATCTGGGCCTCGACCGCGGCGTCCACCGCGCTCGTCGCGTCGTCGAGCACCGCGACGTCGGGGTCGGCGAGGAGCAGTCGGGCGAGCGCGATGCGTTGACGCTGCCCGCCCGACAGCGTCATCCCGCGCTCGCCGACGACGGTGTCGAAGCCATCCGCGAGCTCGTCGATGAACTCCGTCGCCTGGGCGGCCGCGGCCGCCGAACGGATCTCCTCGTCGGTGGCGTCGGCCCGGCCGTAGGCGATGTTGGCGCGGATCGTGTCCGAGAAGAGGAACGCCTCTTCGAACGCGATGCCGACACGCGTGTGCACCGAGGCGAGCGTCGCGTGACGGATGTCGGCGTCGTCGACGCGGACCGCGCCGGATGTCGGGTCGTAGAACCGCGGCAGCAGCATCGCGAGAGTCGACTTGCCGGATCCGGATGGTCCGACGAGCGCGACCACCTCGCCGGGTGCGATGTCGAGCGAGATGCCGTCGAGCACGACTGCCGCGCGCTCGCCGTACTTGAACGAGACGTCGCGGATGCTGACCGCACCGGGTCCGTCGGGGAGCGGCTGCGCGTCCGCGGCATCGACGATCGCGGGCTCGGTCTCGAGAATCGCGACGATGCGCTCGACGCCGGCGCGGGCCTGCTGTGACAGCGCCATGATCGCGCCGATCATTCGTGCCGGCGCAGCGAGCTGGACGAGGTACGTCGTGCATGCGAGGAAGGTGCCGAGGCTCAGCCGGTGATGGAGGGCGAGCCAGCCACCGATGACAAGGACGCCGAGCTGGCCGAGGGTCGGGACGCTCTGCAGCGTCGCGGTGAACGAGGCTCGCTGACGAGCGGCGCGCATCCGGCCGGCGTACATGCTGCGGACCGCGGTCATGACGCGGCTGATCTCGGCGTCTTCCTGACCGAACCCCTTCACGACGCGAACGCCGCTGATCGACTCCTCGACGGCGTTGGTCATCTCGGCCTCGCGTTGCGACGCGTCCCAGCTCGAGGCGAAGACGCCGGCGCGGGTGTGCGATCCGAGGTAGGCGGTCAGCGGCACGATGACGCTCGCGACGATCCCGAGCGGCCAGGACATGACGAAGATCGCGACGACACTGGCGGCCAGCTGAAGGACGCTGGCCAGCACCTGCGGGCCCCAGGCGAGGAACTGCTGGACCAGCGCGAGGTCGGCGCTGGCGCGGGAGACGAGCTGCCCGGTGCGCAGCTGCTCGGCGGCGTGCGGATCCAGCGACGTCAGATGGGCGAACAGGCGGGCTCGCAGCCGGAACTGCACGTCATAGCTGACCCGCCCCGCCCGCCAGCGTCGTGCGCGGGTCGCAAAGAAGCGGACGAAGCCGAGGACGAACAGTGCGACCAGCCAGTCGCGGACGCCGGGGTGCCGCGGATCGAGACCGCGGTCGACCACGACCCGCGAGACCAGTGGAGTGGCGGTGATGATCGCGGTCGTGAGGATCGCCGCCGCGATGCTGACGATGAGCATCCGGCGGGCCGGTCCGACGAACCCCCACACCAGCCGCAGCCAGCCGTCGCTGCGGTCCCTGGCGTCAGCCTCGGAGTCAGCGGTGAGAGTCGTCACGGTCCACCGATTCTTTCATTGCGTAACGACTCAGGAAGAAGTCTTTCTCTGGCGGTAGGCGGCGACGTTGGTGCGGGTGGCGCAGCGCGTGCTGCAGAACCGCTTCGAGTGGTTGGCGCTGCCGTCGTAGAAGGCGTTGTCGCACCCCGCGGCGGCGCACCAGCCGAACCGGCTGGCACCGACCTCGGTGATCGCGAGGGCCATCCCGAACAGGGCCTCACCGGTGAGGATCGCGGCGACCGAGTCGGTGCTGTCGTTGATGTGCAGGTGCCAGGTCTGCGCATCGTGTCCGGAGATCCGGGGCCGGACCGGGTGCCGCTCGAGCAGCTCGTTGAGGCGGGTGACCACCGCCACCTCGTCCCCTGCCGATGAATCGGCAACCACAGCGCGGAGCTCGCTCTGGGTACGCCGCAGAGCGCGGACGTCAGCGGCGGTGACCCGGCCGCTCAGCCACTCCCGGTCGGCCAGCGCTTCGGCGAGGGACTCGGTCGACGTCAGGTCTGCGTTGACCAGCTCGGCCGCCCACTGCGCGTACCTGTCGGAGTCCATCAGCGTCCTTGTCGGTAATGGTCGCGGACCGTTTGCACATATTACCTATCGGGTGCACAATGTAATGGTCTAGATCGTTAGACAGCCATTACCGATCCTGGAAAGGGGGAGCCCACCGTGTACCCGCAGCTGATGTCAGAGGTGGCAGCCGCTCACCGCGACCACCTGCGCCGCGTCGCTCGCCGCGAGCACCTCGTGATCGCCGCGCGCCGCGCTAGGCGGACGCGCTAGCGAAGATCGTGGCGCCTTGCTCGGCGCCCGCGGGGCAGATCAGGTCCTTGTCCCGGTGGTTGGTCCACCACTGCATGATCCAGTCCTCGCCGCCTGATGGCCCGTGACCGCAGGCGCGCTCTGCGTGCGCCGCCCGGCCGCCGCCGATCGTCGACCACGTCGGCAGGCTCGGCAGGCGCCACGACCCGACGACGTCCTTCCACCCGTTCGGGTAGGTGTAGATGCCGACGCGGTAGCCGGCGTCTCGATACGCGCGGATCACCGAACGCACGACGGCGCGGTTGGCGGCATGGCTCTTGGTCCACGGGAAGGTCGGGTAGGGCTCGACGTCGACCCAGATCATCGGGACCGTCATCGCCGCTGCCGTCATCGTCGACAGGTTGAAGCCGGCCTCGGCGTACGCCGCGTTGCGCAACGCGCCTCGGGACGCCGTGGCGTCGTACGGGCCCGTTGTGCCGTACCGACGGATCTGCCACTTCCGGGGGTAGGTGGTCATCGCGTATGCGGCGAGCAGGCGCTGATGGGCGCTCACCCATGACAGCTGGTCGCCGAGGCACGGGTTGGGGTAGAAGCCCGGCCCGTTGGTGAGGCCGACGATGACGAAGCTCGCGCCGCGGGTGGGCATCGGCTGGCCTTCGGTACGCCGCTTGGGGATTCCCATGCCCTTCGGGCAGTTGGGCCACGAGATGTCCGCGCCGTGCACGCCGGCCGCCGTCGGGGTCGTCGCGACGGCAGGAGCGGCCGAGATACTCGGCAGGGCGAGCAGTGCGGCGACAGCAAGGAATCGCACTGCGACGGCTGGGACGCGCATCGACCAAGGACAGCACAACATGTCCGATCTCTCTACTGATGCGTCGTTTAGCCTCGCAACCTGTGACGACGACGGACGGGGGCGGCTGCCCGACCTGTGGTCGCCCGCTCGAACGTCACAACCGCAACATCCGGTTCCGGCTGCCCGACCCGGTGCAGGAGACGATCGAGCAGGAGAACGCGCCAGGCGCGTGGATGAGTCACGCGGATGCGCAGACCTCGGTGATGATGCAGATCCCCGACGTAGGTCCCTTCCTGCGCGCGCTGGTTCCGGTTGCGCTGACCGGCGGGTTCACGGTGACGTTCGGCGTCTGGCTGCTGGTCGATCCCGATGACCTGCAGCGCGCCTCAAAGATCTGGAACCAGCCGGCGTACCTGGACCTGACCATCGACGGTTGGCTGGCCAACTCGCTGCCGGGATGGGGCCTGCTGGGAACGCCGGTGACGGCGGCCGCGCGAAGGCGCGAGCACACGCCGTACTGCGTGGACAGCGCCGACCCGGTCCTTGCCGCAGTCCTCACTCAGGAGTGGCGACACGACCTGGTCCTCGACGCTCTCGAGGTCCACGGAATCTGAGGCGCTCCGCCGCCCTTTCCGCGGACCCGTCGCCGGCCCGGCCCTCTTCGAAGGAGCACACGAGCGCCCCTCGCGGCGGACGTTCCATGCCGGACCGTCCGATTCGCCGTCGGCTCGCGCGGGACTTGTGTGCTCCTCCGAACGGATTGGAGGCGTCGCCTAGCCTGTTCACACCAGGAGGGCTCGCCTAGTGGACGATGGCGGCGGTCTTGAAAACCGCTAAGCGGGGTGACTCGCTTCGTGGGTTCGAATCCCACGCCCTCCGCACATGTGATGAGTCGCGACATCGTTGACAGATGAGTCGCGTCATCGTTGAGAGCCCGGCCATCGGCCGGGCTGTCGGTCTTGGTTGCGCCAGTAGGCCCGGTCGGGGTCGATGGTGTGCCGGCTGAGGATTTCGCCGGTGGTG